>DAITKX010000085.1:0-14589 GCA_036835995.1 Bacillota bacterium
CCTACAGCGAGGAAAACTACATTTACTCTCACAAGATTTTCGGCAAGATGCTGATGGATTTTGACAGGATGGCAGTGCGGCCCCTTGATTTTACCACAAGGTTTGAGGCGATGAAGGATTCGATCAACGCCGACTACTATCCAGACGCGGAAGCGACGGTCAAATTATTGGATCAGGCCGTGGCAGCGGGAGAAAAGCTGAACCAGAAGATCGCTTCAATGAACAGCGACTACGCGGCGGCGCTCAAATCCGGAAACAGCTCGAAGATCGAAAGCATTGGAACCGAAGCGAAAGAACTTAACCTGAAGCTGGCGGCCATCAATAAAAAGACCACCCTTGACTTTACGAAGCTTGACAACGATATCAGCATTGTCTTCCCGGCTGAGGTGCCCACGGCAAACCTGACAGCCCTGGCTGATGCGATCAGCGGGCTGGAAAAGGGCAATGCAGGTCCGGCTTTGGATGATGACCTATGGGCTGTTGACGATAACTACGGCGCATATAATTTCGACAGGGCGACTTGCCAGTATTTCATCGACCAGCTGATGAAGCAGCCCGCCGACAGGCTGGCCTGGGGAGCCAATATGGTATACGGCAATCTGGACCTGTTTGACGTCATCCAGTCCCTGAAAGCCAAAAACGATACGGGCGCTACGGACTTTTCCGCTGAAATCGCGACGCTGAAATCCGGCATGGATTACGAACAGACGAAGCTGAATGAGATCGCGGCAAAGCAGTCTGACGATCTGCAGCAGTTTATTTCCTCCATTAATTCAATATTATAACGCTTGGCGTAATTCAGGGGAGGCATGTTTCATGCCTCCCCGCCAAGCTGCATTGATAAGGAGCTGTCGTGTTTAAAATCATTAAAAAAGCGGATGAAATCAACCTTATCGTCCTTTTCTTTTTCTTGTTCGCGGCGGGGATAATGGATCTCTTTCTGAAGGCGGTCAACTATTCCCCAATCGTTTACATGCTGAAGGTTTTCGGGCAGTATATCGCAGGTATTTTTGCAATCATTATCATTTTTAATATTTTTGAAGGCTTTAAGATATGGAAAAGGCTGAAGATATATCTGCCCAGGGTCACAGGCATGCTCGAAAAGTCCTGCCGCATCGACAGGCTGCCGGTCAAAATACACCGAAATTTTAAAGAAGAAAGATACAGCAGAGAGCTGCCGCCGCAGGGGGAGAGGGCCGGTGGGGAAACTGAGCCCGAAGGAGATCTCGCGGAATCCGTGGGGTCTGAGCTTCATGCCATTTCCGAAGCAAGGCCGGACAGTACGGACGGGCCTGAGAGGGCAAGGCTCCATAGGAAAGCGGAGATTCTGAACAATGCAGCGTATATTTTGCTGCAAGCGGGGATCGCGTATATCTTTTTACGTGGCCTGTTTACAAGTCTATCCGATAGCCCACGGGAAACCTACGGATATTTTCAGATTTCCGGGATGATCATTCTGGCGATGGCCGCGTTTGTAATCAGAAAATTTGCGCTGACGGGAAAGAAGAGAAGAGCAAACCATACGGCCGCGGGTTATTGCGCCGCTTTCGGCTGCCTGTGCTTTATTTCGGCGTTTTTCCTGGTCGTCCGAGCGATGCTCGCCTTTGATACCTGCAAGTGGCTGATATTTTTCTTCCGCGGGGCAGGGGTATACATCGTGCTGTCCCTTGGCCTGGGAATTTTGCTATCGCTCTTTGAAAGAGGTCTGCACGCCCGGAAAAATTATCTCATCTACATTCCCTTTATCAACAGAACGGTCCATAATAAAAACTTTATAGAGCTTCTGGAGAAAAATACGAACATTTCGGTTAAATCCCTTTGGAGCATCCGATACGTGTCTGCCATATTTCCGGGCGTCATCGTGTCGATCGTTTTTCTGATCCTCCTGTCGACCTGCGTATACGTCATTGAACCCTATCAGGAGGGCGCCGTATATCATCTGGGAAGACTTCGCGAAGCTTCCATCGCCGAACCGGGCTTTCATGTAAAGCTGCCCTGGCCCATCGATAAGCTGGAAGTCTACGATGTCCAAAGGGAGAAGAGCTTGCAGATCGGATATAAAGGCTCTTCAAGCGGGGATTTCCTCTGGACCTCATCCCATGAAGGCGGCGAGTATACACTGCTCTTAGGAAACGGAAATGAACTCGTGGCCATCAATGCTAAATTGACTTACCGCATCGAGGACCTTTACGCCTATCTTTTGAATTATAAGGAACCGGAGAATCTGCTTTCGGCCGCGGCTTACGAGATACTGATGCGTAAAACGGTGACGACGACGTTGGATAACTTCCTGAGAGAAGACAGAAGCCGCCTCGCGGAAACGGTCAAAGACGACCTTAATTCATACTGCCATGAACAGAAGCTGGGAATAGAGATAAAAAATATTGCCATTCAAAGCATTCATCCGGTAGTGGAGGTGGCGGACGCCTATCAGGAGGTGGTGGGAGCCGGAATTCAGAAGCAGTCGCTGATAACGGAAGCTCAGGCAGAGGAGAACAAGCTTATCGCCGAGGCGGAAAAGGAAAAGGAGTATGCGATCATTTCAGCGCAGCAGAACCAAACCGAGAAAACAGCGGAAGCCAATTATGAGATGGCCGTATACAGAGCCGCCTGCGAAGCATATGAGATAAATCCGGAGAGCTTTCGGCTGGATAAGTATTTGAACACCTGTGAGAAGATAATCTCAGGGCATAAAGTCTACGTGTTTTCGCCGAACGTTGGCAAAGACCTGTCAAATTATATCATCAATAATAGCAAGGGACAGACAGTTGTAGTCCAGTGAAAGGAAAGTTTGCGATGAAAAAATACTATAAATGGATATTCGTATCGCTTTTTATCGTTATAATTGCAGGATTTGGCTTTACATTTACGGTAAGGGAAGGCTCTGCTGCAATTGTGTCCAGGTTCGGCGAAGTTCGGGAGGTTTACACGGAATCGGGGCTTCATATGAAATTGCCCTGGCCCTTTGAAAAGATAATTACATATGACATCAGAAGCCAATATATGGATTCCGGGCTGGTGGAAACCCTGACCAACGACAAGAAAAACATCATCCTCCAGGTTTATGCGGCGTGGAATATTGAAGATCCGCTGAAGTTTTACACCAGCATCGGGAGCAATGCGACTGCGGAAAAATATTTAGGAGACCTGATCGCCAACGCCAAAAACAGCACATTGGGAAAGTATCCACTTTCAGCCCTGGTTTCAACGGACCCGGGAAATGTAAAGATAGATGATATCTCAAGAGAAATCGGCGAGCAGGTTGCCCGGAACGCCAGCGACGACTACGGGATAAGGGTGGAAGCGGTTAAAATGAAACAGTTGACCGTCCCGGGAACAAACATATCCAAGGTGTATCAGCAGATGATCGCAGAGCGGAAAAAGTACAGCGTGCAGCTGATTTCAGAGGGGGAACGGGACGCGGCGATCATCATCGGCAATGCCAAAGCGGAGGCGGCGCAGATAAAGAGCGAAGGCAAGCTGAAGGCGGCCGGGATCGACGCCGACACGGAGAGGATGGTTGCGGAGATATACAGCGAAGCTTACAATAAGGATTCCCAACTCTTCACATTCCTGAGGAAGCTCATTGCCCTTGAAAATTCGGTAAATGAGAACACGATCATCATCATGAAGGGCGGAAGTTCTCCGTTTGATATCCTGGATGATTCGACGCGGAAATAAGGTGGCGTTTTATGAAAAGCAAAAATTACGGAGCTTTTGAAACGGTTCTGAACATGATCATCAAATATTTTATGTGGATTGCGGCGGTGGCTTTAATACTGACCCTGCTTTCGGGCGTCGTCGTGGTGGAAAACGATGAAGTCGCGGTGATCCTTCGATTTGGGAAAATCGTTGAGAGCGGCAAGGAACAGGTCATAAAACCGGGGCTGCATTTCACGTTTCCCTACATGATCGATGAGGTGATCAAGGTGCCGGTAGGGAAAGTGCAGGAGCAGACCATCATCACTCATTACGACAGCCAGGAAAGGGTCGTTGAGAATTCACGGGAGCAGAAAAACCGCGGGGACAGCCCGCTGATTGGCGGCTATGTCTTTACGGGAGATCAGAATATCGTGCGGATCAAGGTCCGGGTGAAATACAAAATCTCCGATGCGGTGAGCTACGCGCTGCACGTCAAAGATCCGGCCAAAATGATCGACGGAGCCGTAAGCGGAGAGCTCAATTCAATCGTAACCTCCATGTGCGTGGACAGCATCCTGACCAGCGGGAAGGCACAGCTGGCGGAGACCCTGAAAGCAAACGCGCAGAGCGCTTTATCGGCTCTTGACTGCGGCATCCTTATCACCAATGTCGAATTTACGGATCTGGAGCCTCCCATAGAGACAAAAGCCGCCTTTGAAGAAGTAAATGCGGCTTCGGTGAGAAAGGAAACGCTGATACAGGAGGCGAACCAATTTAAAGCCACCGCCATTCCTGAGGCCCAGGCCCAGGCCGGCGCTCTGGTTCAGGGAGCCTCTGTAAATCAGGTGGAGGCGGTAAGCAAGGCAAGAGCCCAGGTTGCGGAATTTGAAGGTTTATATAAGCAGTATGAGAAAAACCCGAATATGATTATGGACAGCGTATTTCGCCTGCGCATCGGAAAGGTGCTGGCCAAGATGGGAATGTCCGCCGTGCTGCCGCAGGATGGAGAGCCTCCCAGGCTTTTACTTCCCTAGTGAATATGAGGAAACGTCATGAAGAAGATTGATCATCTGGTGGACAGAGCTGTGAAAGAGAGATCACAGGAATATATATCGAATGTGGATAAAAAGAAATTTGGCAATGAAATTCTCAGTTCAGCCGGCGCTTTGTCCTTTCTTGTCGCGGGCCTGATCTATGGGCGGTTCTGCCCGGAACAGGATGTGGTGGCGGGGTTGATTTACCTTTCAGGCACCCTGATTGTGGGGATACCCATCATTTTTACGGCGGTAAAGGGGTTTTATAAAAAAGAAATCACCTCGGCTATGGAAATTTTGGTCTCTATCGCCATGATCATCTGTGTATTGGATAACCAGTTCCTCCTTGCGATCTTGATCCCCATCATATTAAATCTGGTTCATTTTCTGGAAGAAAAGAGCATCCTGGGCGGACAGGACGCCATTGAAGGGCTGAAGAAAATGCAGTCCTCCACCGCTTTTTTATTCGATGAAGGAAAGGAAAGGGAAGTTGACGCAAAGGATCTGATCTCCGGCGATCTGATCATAGTCAAACCCGGCATGTCGCTGCCCATCGACGGTACTGTGGTAAAGGGAAGCTCCAGCATCGATCAGAAATCCCTTACGGGGGAGTCGCTGCCAAAGGGCGTGAGCAAGGGAGACAAGGTGTTTGCAGGAACTGTCAACATGGACGGCGAGCTGATGGTTTTGGTTGAAAAGCCTTACGTGGACACTTCCTTTCAGAAAATCGTAAAGCTTTTGGAAGAGGCGGAGAAAATTAAAATCCCCGAAATTCAAATCATAGATCGATTTATGATGTATTATATTCCACTGGTATTGATCGTCGCCTTTTTTGCCTGGATATTTTCACAGGATATCACGAGGGCCGTGGCGGTTCTCGTGGTCAGCTGCCCCTGCGGGCTGATGCTGGTCAACTCTGCGCCTGTCATCGCGTCTTTGGCCGCGGCGGCGAAGAGGGGCGTATTAATAAAAAATTCCAAATTTATTGAGAAGCTTTCCGATGTGGATTATGTTATATTTGACAAGACGGGGACAGTGACAAACGGAACCCTGGAAGCGAGCAATTACTATCTGGATCAGGCTGAGTCCTATGAAAAACTGATTTCCACAGCTGCGGCCGTATCCCGCAGCTCGCTGCATCCTGTCTCAAAATCCATGCTGCTGCTCAGCAGGGATATCGAATTTGATTCGGGCTATGAGGTGAAGGAATATGTGGGCCAAGGGCTGATCGGCAAAAAAGGGGACTCTGAAATTATCGTGGGAAACAGCCGCTGGGTCGGCGGAATGGGCTATGAAGTGACAGACAGATATGATGAGGACGGCAGCGCGAGCTGGGTGGTACGCGACGGGCAGGTTTTGGGCTGCGTCTTGTTCAGGGATATTCCGAGGGAAGGCGCGAGATCGATGGTCGGCAGGATGAGGCGGATCGGAATCACCGGCAGCTGTATTCTGACGGGAGATAACATAACCGCGGCGGAGAGAATCAAAAAAGCGGTAGGAATCGATGAGATGTACTGCAGTCTTTTGCCGGAACAAAAGCTTGAGAAGGTAAGGGAATTAAATCAAGTTTATACTACTGCGTTTGTAGGGGACGGAATCAATGACGCCCTCGCTCTATCGGAGGCGGATATTGGGATTGCAATGGGCGCTATGGGGTCGGATACGGCAATACAGAGCGCAGATATCTCTCTGATGAACAACGATCTGGACAATATTCCCTTTGCGGTGGAATTGGCGCGCAAAACGAAGCGAATCATCTATCAGAATATGATAATCGCTTTTCTCATCAGCTTTGTGATGATTTTCCTCGCGGCGGGAGGTATCATAGGAGCTATATTCGGCGCGTTCCTGCATAACATAGGAGCGTTGATCGTTTTATGCAACAGCGGAAGGATTTTAAAATAGATATGAATAAGGAGGCCAGTTATGAACATTAAAGTAAAGTATGCCACCATGATCGTTAAGGGCATGGCGGAGTCGATCCGGTTTTACACTGAGGTTATGGGATTTAAAACAGACAGCCATTACAATCCGCGGCCTGGAGTTCATTGTGAAAATACTGATTGATGCCGATGGCTGCCCGGTGGTGGATATCGCGGCACGGATATCGAAAGAACGATATATCGAGTGCTTTATTTTATGTGACACTGCTCATATTTTGGAAAGGGACGGGGCAACGACGCTGATCTTCTCGAAGGGGGCCGACAGTGTAGACTTTGCGCTGGTCAATCGCGTTTCTCCCGGCGATATTGTCATTACTCAGGATTACGGACTTGCCGCCATGTGTCTGGCAAAAAAGGCCGTCGTAATCAATCAGGACGGAATGGAATATACCGCCGATAACATCGATGCGCTTCTTCTTGCCCGCCATACCTCAAAAAAAATCCGCAACTCAGGCGGCAGGCTGAAAGGGCCCAAGAAAAGATCCGCGGTTCAGGATGAGAAATTTCATACAGCGCTTACCTTTCTATTGGATAGCAAGGTGAGGTGAAAATATCGCAACGATGAAGCTTCACTAAGTGTTGAAATAGAAATGGTCAAAATCCTCGATTATGCTGCGATTGGGGATTTTTTTTGTATAATTCCTCTGGCGAAAAATATAATGTAAAAGAATATATTTGGGTAAGACTGTCCACTATTCGGAAATATGGCTGTCTTGAAAAGGAGGATATGATGGGAACGGTGGTAAAAAACCTGAAAGGCTTATTATATGCATTTATTTTATTCGTTCTGCTAACACTGTTGGTAAGCGTGATCGTGAAGCTGACGCCGGCGCCGGAGGGATGGGCTCTGTACTACATGGTCGGTGTGCTGAGCGTCTCCTGTTTGTTCCTTGGAGTTTACATCGGGAATTACATAAAGAGGAAGGGTTTTGTCTACGGGGCCCTGTATTCGGTCATATTCCTGCTCATACTCCTGGCGTTTTATATGCTGGCGTTTTCTACGGAGCTGGATATGGGCATGGGAATGTTGAAATTTCTGATCCCGGTGCTAACCGGCAGCGTCGGGGGAATGATCGGCGTCAACTTAAAAAACTGAGGGCTTAAAATTGGTGATCCAGGAATAAAAATGGGAGCATTTTCATTGATTACTCATGATTTTGCTTGTAGGAGGAGCAAAATCGTAGTAGAATATTCTGTAATATAAAATCAAGCGGAATGATATATTACTAATTACATGCAAGAAAAGAGAAGGTGAAGATTACAATGAAGAAGACATTGGCAATAATTCTGTCTGTCATCATTATCTTTGGCTGGTATGTCACTCTTGCGGGTATAGGCTCTTTCGCCCCCATCAAGGACCAGATGAAGCTGGGACTTGATCTGGAAGGTGGAGTTTATGTCGTTATGGAGGCCCAGACCAATGAAAAAGGTGATAATCTGAAAAAACTAATGACGCAGACACAGGCAGTCATCGAAAAGAGGGTTAATCAGCTGGGCTTGTCTGAGCCGGTCGTTACCATAGAAGGGCAAAATCGTATCAGAGTCGAATTGCCCGGAGCGAAGAACGCTACAGACGCCATCAAAGCCATCGGTCAAACCGCGCAATTGCAGTTTGTTATGGCAGATGATACCATCGTTTTGGACGGCAGCCAGGTCAAGGATGCCGGAATCACTCAGGACAAGGAGAACGGCGGGTATGCCATCAGCCTGAAATTCACCAGCCAGGGCGCGGAGGCTTTTAAGAACGCGACCAGCAAGATCATAAACGGTCAGGTGAAATCTGTTCATGAAAATATTCCGGATAGCGCTATTATGATCATATTGGATGGACAAGTCATCTCGTCTCCTGTGGTCCATGATGTAATTCCCAACGGGGAAGCTGTCATTACCGCAGGCGGAAGAGGCGGATTTGCCCAGGATGAAGCGACCAATCTGTCCGCGCTGATCCGCGGCGGCGCGCTTCCTGTGGAACTGAAAGAAGTGGAGACTTCCGTCGTCGGTCCCTCCATCGGTATGGACGCGCTCTGGATGAGCATCATCGCAGGGATTATCGGTGTTGTCCTCATCTTTATCATCCTGCTTTCCATGTACCGGATCATGGGAATCGCGGCAAACCTCGCGCTGCTGATGTATATCCCAATCGTTTTCTGGATCCACGTGGCTTTGGGAGGCGTAATGACGCTGCCTGGAATTGCGGGCTTCATCCTATCCATCGGCATGGCGGTTGACGGAAACGTCATCATATTCTCCAGAGTCCGGGAGGAAATCAAGAACGGCAAAACGGTCAGAGTCGCGGCTGTCTCCGGGTTTAAACGGGCGCTGGGAACGATCATCGACTCCCATATCACGACCATCATCGCCGGTATTGTGCTCTATCAGCTTGGGACAGGCTCTGTCAAGGGCTTTGCCATGACGCTGATGATCGGTATCCTTACCAGCTTGTTTACTGCGGTCGTCGTTACGCAGATCTATGTGGACGTCATTGCGGAATCGAAAACATTCAGCAAAAAGAAATATTTTGGAATAAAGGAGGCGCATGAGAATGTTTGATATTCAACATCAGTTTTCCTTTATGAAATACAGGAAATTTTACTACATTATCTCAGTTGCAATTATCGTGCTCGGCATCGGTATCGGAATGATCAGAGGTTATAATTACGGAATCGACTTCACTGGAGGTACCATGATGCAGCTCGACATGGGAAAACCTGTGACGGAAGCTACTATCGAAGATTTGCAGACGGTTCTCCATAGCGATAAGCTCGATGCCGACATCGTCGTAGCAGGAAAAGATAACGATCAGGTGATCATAAAGATGGTGCAGGCCCTTGACACGGATGCCCGGGACAAGACGCTGAATCATATCTTTGAGAAATTCAACCTTAACAACGATTCCGTCATGACCATAGAACAGTTTGGACCGTCGGTAGGGGAGATGCTGGAAAAGAACGCCGTGAAAGCGGTTCTTATCGCCAGCATCGGTATGCTGATCTATATCAGCATCCGGTTTGAGTGGAAATTCGGCCTGGCGTCCATCATCGCGGTGCTTCACGACGTTTTCGTTCTCCTGGCGTTTTATGGGATCTTCCATATGCCCATCAACAATCCGTTTATCGCTGCGGTGCTTACCATCGTGGGTTATTCCATCATGGACACCATTGTAATCTTCGACCGCGTGAGAGAAAATCTCGATATTATGAAGCGGACAAAATTGGAGGAACTGATCGACCACAGCATCAATCAGACCCTGGGACGTTCCCTGATGACGTCGGTCGCAACCGTCGTCGCAATCGTCCCGCTGTGCATCCTGGGCGGTGAAACCATTCGGGACTTCACCCTGCCTCTGATCATCGGTATTGCTGCAGGAACCTGCTCTTCCATCTTTATCGCAAGCCCGCTTTACTATCAGTTATGCGTAGCGACAGGCGGTTCAAAGTATAAGGCGAGGAAGAAGAAATAAAGAAAACAGGGATTAAAATTTATGGATCAGATGGAGGTATTTTTAAACGATCTGCTGAAGGTCAACCCAAACATCAACGTTGAATTGATCGAGAGGGCATACAAAAAAGCAGAGAGTTATCATGAAGGACAGTTGCGAAAATCGGGTGAACCATACTTGGTTCACCCTATTGAGGTTGCAAAGATACTGGCGGAGCTGGGCATGGATGAAAACACCATCGTCGCAGGGCTGCTCCATGATACTGTTGAAGATACCTCCTATTCAGAAGAAGCGCTGAAAGCTGATTTCGGGGAGGAAGTCGCCCTCCTTGTGGACGGCGTGACCAAGCTGGGAACCCTTGTTTACGAGAGCAAGGAGGAACGGCAGGCGGAAAACCTGAGAAAAATGTTTCTGGCCATGTCCAAGGACATCCGCGTTCTGATCATCAAGCTGTCGGACAGGCTTCACAACCTCAGGACCATCAATTATATGGATGAAGACCAGATCAGGGAGAAATGCAAGGAAACCCTTGAAATTTACGCTCCTCTGGCCAGCAGGCTCGGTATCTATGCCATGAAGTTCGAGTTGGAGGATATCGCGCTGAAGTATCTGGATCCGGAGGCCTACTACGATCTGGTCTCTCAGGTAAAGACCAAAAAAAAGCAGCGTGAAGACTATATCAACAAGGTCATCAGCGAGATCAAGGAAAGCCTGGACGACCTGAATATCCACTATGATATCACCGGCCGTTCCAAGCACTTTTACAGCATCTACCGGAAGATGAAATATCAGAACAAACAGCTGGAAGAGATCTTCGATTTGACGGCGATCCGCATCATCGTAGATACCGTAAAAGACTGCTATGCGGTTCTTGGTGTAGTCCACACCATGTGGAAGCCGATTCCCGGCCGCTTTAAGGATTACATAGCGATGCCCAAACCAAACCGTTATCAGTCTCTGCACACCACCGTCATCGGAGATAACGGAGAGCCCTTTGAGATACAGATCCGAACCTATGAGATGCACCGCATCGCGGAATACGGCATCGCGGCCCACTGGAAATATAAAGAGGGCGTGTCGGAGGACAAGGAAGAGGGAAAGCTGGCCTGGCTGCGGCAGACCCTGGAATGGCAGAAGGATCTCAACGATCCCCGGGAATTTATGGAGACCCTGAAGGTGGACCTCTTTTCCAATCAGGTGTTCGTGTTCACTCCGAAGGGAGACGTCATCGAGCTTCCTGCCGGGTCCACGCCTCTGGACTTCGCTTTTAAGATCCACTCGGCCATCGGCGTAAAGTGTATCGGCGCGAAGGTCAACGGAAAGATGGTTCCCATCGACCACACGCTGAAAAACGGGAATATCGTTGAAATCGTGACATCCGCCAACTCCAAGGGACCGAGCATCGACTGGCTCAAGATCGCCCAGAGCAGCAACGCCAGGAACAAGATCCGGCAGTGGCTGAAGAAGGAAAGCAAATCCGATAATACGGATAAAGGGAAGGAGATGCTGGAAAAGTACGCCAAGCGGAAAGGTTACGAAACCCAGCAGATCCTCAAATCCCAATATATCAATAAATGCGCAAAGGCCTTCAACCTTGCGTCGGCAGACGACCTCTACACCGCCATCGGCTCCGGCGGCGTCCTCATGAGCAAAGTCCTGACTATGCTTCTGGGCTACTACCACGACGATAAGCAGTCCGAGCTGAGGCGAAAAGAGAAAGCCGAGCAGGCTGAAGAAGGCAGGAAAAAAATCAAACATAAGGAACAGACAGGAGTCACCGTCAAGGGTGTCGACAATCTCCTGATCCGTTTCTCCAAATGCTGCAACCCGGTTCCCGGCGATGAGATCATTGGGTTTATCACAAAGGGCAGGGGCATTTCCGTTCACCGGAAGGACTGCATCAACGTCCTATCCCTTCCGGAGGAGGAGAGACAGAGATTTATCGAGGTTGAATGGGATCAGCAGAAGGAAAACATGTCCTATGACACCGATATCAATATCCTGGCGGAGGATAGAAAGGGCCTGTTCTCAGACCTGTCGAGAGTCTGCGAGGACATGGACGTCCACATTGCGGGCGTCAACGCGAAGAGCGCCAAGGACGGCGTTGTGAACATCACAATGACGCTGTCCATATCCAACACGGGACAGATTGAAAAGGTCCTGAGATCGCTCCGCAGCATCCAGGGCGTAGCGGACGTCTACCGGGCGATCATATAGAGGAGTTTTATTTATGCGGGCAGTTGTTCAGAGAGTGGTAAAAGCCGACGTAACCGTCGAAGAAAAGGTCACCGGTTCCATCGAAAAGGGCCTCATGGTGCTTTTAGGAGTGGAGGATGAAGATGAAGAAGCGGACGCGGCTTATATGGCGGAAAAGATATCAGGCCTGCGCATCTTTGAAGACGAAGAAGGAAAAATGAATTTATCAGTCAAGGACGTCGGCGGCGACCTTCTGGCAGTATCGCAGTTTACCCTGTTCGGAGACTGCAGGAAGGGAAAGCGGCCGAGCTTTATTAAAGCCGCAAGGCCGGAGAAGGCAAACGGGTTGTACCGTAAATTTGTAGCTCTTTGCCAGGAGCAGGGGCTGCGCGTTGAAGAAGGAATATTTCAGGCCGAGATGTTGGTAAGGATATATAACGACGGGCCTGTTACGATATTGATAGACAGTAAAAAAGTGTTTTAGCGGGACGCTGTGAGATTTGCAGCCGTCCCATGCAATGGAAAGGAAATCCCATGATCGTAAAGAGCTTTCACTCAGGGCCTTTGGCTGTAAACTGCTATGTTGCAACGGATGAGACAACAAAAAAGACTTTTGTCGTCGATCCGGGCGGACATAATATTGATATGGTAAACTATATCAAAGACAATCATTTTGAACTTGAATACATCATCCTGACTCACGGCCACGGCGACCATATCGGCGGAGTGCCGGACCTGATGAGGGAGTTTCCAAAAGCGAAGCTTGCAATAGGTATTTTCGACAGAGTTATGCTAGAAGACGCTGATTTGAACATGTCGACGATGATTTTCGGACATCCGGTTTCCCTTACGCCTGATCTCTGCCTGACCGACGGGGAAACTCTGAAGGTCGGAAATATGGAACTGAAGGTCCTTAACACGCCGGGGCATACGCCGGGAGGTATCAGCATCCTG
The DNA here is from genome assembly GCA_036835995.1 of Bacillota bacterium. GTDB lineage: Bacteria > Bacillota > Clostridia > Peptostreptococcales > Anaerovoracaceae > Anoxybacterium. Next base: position 13,209 of record DAITKX010000085.1, read on the forward strand.
GTTGGAGACACGGTTTTCAGCGGAGACACCCTCTTTGAACAGTCCATCGGGAGGACGGATTTTCCGGGCTCCTCCTATTCCGATATCGTAAAGTCCATTCGGGAAAAGCTCTTTACCCTGCCCGACGAGACGAAGGTCCTGCCGGGGCATATGGGGTCCACCACCATCGGTTTTGAAAAGGAGAACAATCCTTTTGTATAGAATCCGTTTACCCCAGGGAAAGAATAAGTATGAATTTGAAGAGCTGGTTAAGGTATTCCTGAAACCCGGTGATTATGAATTTGTCGAATCGCCGGAAGTGAAAGATATCGCAGACAAGAACGAATTCAAACGGTTCCTGTTTCGGGAACTGCAGCGCTGTACGGGAGAGACCCCCGACTGGGGAATCCTGACCGGGGTGAGGCCTGTAAAGCTTGCGGGGGAGCTGCTGGACCGGGAGGGCTCGGCAGAGAGAGTGAGAGATATCCTGATTCAGGACTATTATCTGACAGCCGAAAAGACACGGCTGCTTCTGGATCTCGTCGCATATCAGAGAAGGATTTTGAATGCAAGCCCTCGGGAGGCGATAGGCCTTTACATCGGAATCCCGTTCTGTCCCACCAGGTGCGTCTACTGTTCCTTCCCTTCCAATCAGGGAAAGGGTGCGGATATCGCCGCATATCTGGATGCCCTTCATCGGGAGATTTCCTTCACGGCGGAGCACATGAAAGAGAAGGGCTGGTATCCGGAGTCCGTCTATATCGGCGGGGGGACCCCCACAACTTTGGACCCGGAGCAATTGGACGAGCTTCTCGATCATGTGACAAAAGATTTTGATCTGAGCCATTTGAGGGAGTTTACCGTGGAAGCGGGCCGTCCGGACACCATTACGGCGGAAAAGCTCGCGGTGATCAAAAAGCATAATGTACAGCGCATCAGCATCAATCCTCAATCCATGAACGTGCCGACCCTGGAACGGATCGGACGGGCCCACCGGCCGGAGGATATCGAAGAAGCCTTCGGGCTGGCGAGGGAAGCGGGGATTCCGATGATCAACACCGACGTCATCGCCGGGCTGCCGGAGGAAGAGGCGGAGGATTTTGTCCGGACAATGGAACAAGTCCTGGCTCTGGGGCCGGAGAACATCACCGTTCACACCCTGGCTCTGAAGCGGGCCTCAAGGCTGAAGGAGATCGACGGGTCATACAGCTATAAACAGGGGAAACGGGTCAGAACTATGCTGGACCGGGCGAAAGAAATGCTGGATCAGGCGGGCTATGAGCCCTATTATTTATACCGGCAGAAGCAGATGACGGGAAATTTCGAAAATGTGGGCTACGCCAGGGGCGATACCGCCGGGATCTACAACATCCGCATTATGGAGGAAGCCCAGACCATCATC
>DAITKX010000086.1:0-3994 GCA_036835995.1 Bacillota bacterium
GCGCATCCAGAATATAGTTCTGTTTCGCCTCTCTGCTTTCCATTTTAGGCAGATTTTTCAGGACCATCCGCACGGCTTCTCCGCTCGTCCGGTTGAAAAAAGAAAAAGCCTGCTTCCCTCTGATGCGAAAAATAAGATTTCCCTTTCCGGCGCTGCAGCCGAGAAGCACCTGTATTCCGTCGACTCCGCAGGCGTCGTTTTCCGTCACGCACACGATCTCCTCGTCGCCGGAACGGTCGATCCCGAGCAATTTCTGCGCTTCCGCCGCCGCTCTGACGCCGATGGCAAGCCCCGGGCACCTATGCCCGTGAAATTCCGCGCTTTTATCAAATTGTGAATGAATATCCAATTCTTACTCCTCCAATAACCGGTCGTATAACTCCCGGTTTTTATTTCGAAGGCGGACCGGTTTAAAGTTAGTATCGGTAATCCCGTGCTTCGTAAAGCCCGTTACCAGCAGTTCGCCGGTCTCCTGCCTCCTGATCTCGTAATCCAATGTGACTGTGGCCGCTTTCAGCTCGGAAATGCGGGCCGTGACCTCCAGCAGATCGTCATAAACCGCAGGCAGCCTGTATTTGCAGCCGCATTCCACAACGGGGAGCATGAGGCCCGCTCCTTCCATTCGCGCGTAAGGATAGCCTATGCCGCGGAGCAGCTCGCACCTGCCCACTTCAAACCACTTGATATAATTTGTATGATATACGACGCCCATAGCGTCCGTATCCGCATAAATAACTCTGACGGATGTCTTGTGCTCAATCATGAAGTACCTCCTGTCTGCCGAATAGCAATGACCAAATTCATTATATCACTTGTCCGGCAAGAAGGAAACCTCTCTAAAGCCCTTCCCTGATTCTGTCCGCCCGGTCGCTCTGAAAGTTGAAATCCCGGAAGTTTCCTTCAGGGCGAATTTCCGTGGGTCCCTTTATGACATAATGGCTCAGCTCCTCCTTTATCTTCGGGTCATCGATTTTAAGATATCCTTCATAGAGGTAGGGAACGGCGCCGTCGGAAAGCCCGGAAAAGTCCGCGGCGTTCAGCGAAGCCAAGGTTCCGGCCTGGTACCGCTCGATATTATACTTCGCGATCATCCCGTCCACATTCCCATAGCACAGGATCATGAAAAGGCAGATAAAACCCGCCGCGGCGATCCTCGTTCCGTTGAAGCTCCTGAACTGACGGAGAAGTACGATGACAAAGACGAGCAGCAGCACGATCATAAACCAGGAAGTGTAGACTCTCAGCTGTGTCAGGCCGTAAGAGCTGACATACATCCCCATTTTGCTCATGGCGGTTGCGATCAGCGCAATGGTAAAAATGCACAGCGCTACCGTCTCGGCCCTGAGAACTTTCACGTGATCCCGCTTTGCGATGAGATGGGCCGCCGTAATTACCGCCAGGTTGATCCCTGATACCGCGCAAAGCTCAAAGAATCCTCTTCTCGCATATTCCGCATATGTCATGGACTGGGGCAGGCTGTCACGGAAAGCAGAAAACAGATAAGACGTTTGAGCCAGGAAGAAAACGGCGTAAATCAGGTTCAGTGCCGTCAAGGCGGAAAACACCGCCGCCCCCGGAGCAAACCGGAACGCCTTGACCCGGCCGTCTACGGACTTCAGCGTCGCATTCCCGGCCTTTCTCCTATAGCGGTTCCCGTAGATCAAGCCGTATAGATAGCACGCCACCGGCAGTCCCAGGATTACATCCAGGAGGTTTTCCATCATGTTCTCCGAAACGGAAAACCGAAGCTTATCGATCAGGCTTTCAAAGGCGGCGTCCGCGTCGGTCAGCAGGGAGGCTACCAGAATCAGCACCGGCAGGAAGATCAGAATGCCGACTATCCCGCCGAGAACGCCCTTCCCTTTTTTGTTCTTTGCAAAGACCTGCCTGACTCCCTGAAAACACCCTTCGAAATTCCCGAAAGGAATCATGAAAAGCTGACGAAGCATATCGCTGATCACGTAAATCGATATCCTGTTTTCCAGACGCATTCCCGTGGAAATGCAAACCCAGTAGACAAAGGCGAGGGATAGAAAGATGAAGTTCAGCCCCTTGATCAGAGTTCCGTCGAACAAGGTGAAATTCGCCGCCGACAGGGCGATGATCCCCAGAAAGATCAGGCTCTGTTTTGACTGGCGGAATCCCGAGGCTCTCAAGTAGACAAGGGTCGCCGCGCAGAGCGCCGCCGCGAACAATGTTACGCCGAGTCCGAGTCCGGCGGCGTTGATCAGATTCCAATACAGAAACCCGCAAACCAGCATGCAGAATGCAAATACAATATCCTTTCCGTTCATTTCCCCTGATAATTCCCCTTTCATTTCTCCAATCACTCCTTCTTCCCTTGGTCCAAATCACTCCTGACCAGCTTCATCCTGATCCCGCTTAAACTCCAGTATATCCCCCGGCTGGCAGTCCAGCGCCCTGCAGATCTCCTCCAGGGTGGAAAACCGGATCGCCTTTGCTTTATTGTTTTTCAGAATGGAAAGGTTCGCCGGCGTGATTCCGATTTTCTCCGACAGCTCGCCGGCCGAAATCTTACGCTTTGCCATGATCACATCCAGATTCACCAAAATGGCCATATCGAACCCTCCCTCCTAAATGGTAAAATCATTTTCGTTTTTGATTGCCACCGCCTGCTCGATGACGTTCTTGACCACTCTGAGAATGAGGCCGAAGAAGGCCGCGGCGACGGCTACAACCAGGAACAGCAGATAATAAAACCCCGATATGAACAGGATGGCCGACACCGCAAAGCTGCACCACGAGATCACCCGCAGATACTTCACATTTTTCTCAATGAATACGTTCTTTTTCTTTATATTTGCCAGCAGCCGGTCAAGGGAAAACAGCGCGATAAGCCCCGGCACGGTTCCAGCATAGATCGTAGCGAGCAGAGGGCCGATGAGATTCGGGTTCTTGCCGGCGTAAGCCGCGTAACCTTTCACCATAAAGGGCGCCGCAAAGGCCGCGCAAATGACGAGGACGATCACAATTTTGGTGCAGATCGAGGACGCCTGCACCGATTTACCTGGGTTCCACATTTTTTGTTCCTTTCTTCTCAAATATCTAAAGCCTTTCGTTTCCTGAACTTTCATCAGCTTTATTATATGGACCTTATTATTGATTGTCAACATATTTTTATCGTTTATCGATAAAAATGTTCCGAATATCAATAACTCATAAGAAAAGACCCGCGTTCCCGCGGGCCCTCTCATTTCAATCCCTGCGCTCAAGCCCTTGAAGGAGCAGCGGCGCAAGGTTTATTCATCATAACCGAGGTAGTACAGCGCGTTTGCCATGAGGCCGAAGGTTTCCGGCGTATAGCTTCGGAAGGCTGGCTCAATGCCAAACAGCACCGCGTCATAGGAAGGACTGTCGTCATGGATGATGACAGGTGCGCCTGCCGCGGCTCCCGGATCCTTCCAGAATCCCGCAAGGTACATGCCTTTCTCAGCAAAGTTCGCAGATGTAACGGTTCCCGTTGATCCGTCCCCGAACCAGACCGGCGCATAGGCATACACCGTTTCATTGGCGCCGTAGCCGTAGGTGATGGGATCCGTCGGGATTCCGTTTATAACACAGATGCCGTTTTCGGCGGTCTGCCCCGTTTCATCGCTTCCCGTAAAGGAATAGGATGTTTTTAGCTTTCCAGTCAACTCGTTCAATTTCGCTCCGGCATATCCCGCGCCGATGAAATCGTGATTCTTCGCGAAATCGGCGACCTCCTGCTGCCCGACCGCATCCAGCGACCAGGTCACCCCAGTCGCCTCATAGCTTTCGTCCCAGAATCCCTGAGTTCCGCTGATCACCAGGGCGTCAAAGCCGTTTTTCTCCAGATCGTAACCGCTGTTTACTGCATAATAGGGGACCGCCGTCACGTCAAAACCCAGAGCTTTTATTTCCGTGGCGATGCCGCCGTCGTTACCGATCACCGCAACCTTTTGCAGGCGCACCGGCAAAAGCTTTCCCTGCACCGATGCGATCCCCTTTATCT
>DAITKX010000086.1:4007-8693 GCA_036835995.1 Bacillota bacterium
CAGCCGCCAGCCTCGCCAGTTCGGCCGTTACGCCTTTCCGGCCGGGAATCACAAAGGAACCCGGGGCGTAATTGCCGTTTGCCGCGCTGGTCCTGTATACCGCAAAGCCGTCCCGAACCAGGCTGTTGGCAGCCTCGTAGGCCTGATTGTTCTCCACAGGCATGATGTAATTTGCCGGATTTCCCGCCTCAAGGCTGCCTCTGGGAACAGGAGCCTCCGTCACGTCGGAAAGATCGGCGGAAAAGCTCTTCACTGCCGCCACCGCGTCAAAGCCGCAGAGCTCCGGGAAGGAATAGGCGGAAATATCATACATGGCAGACGCCTGGCCGCTGATGTCCTCGCCTTTCCAGAGCATGGTGTTCGCAAGCCCCCGCAATCCCTGTTTCATGGGCACAACATAAGTTCCCGCCGGATATTCGGAGCCGTCCGCTGTGAAGGCCGCGTCAGCCTCCTTGACGATGATTTTATTCGCAAGAAGGTGCCGGACCATCTCCGACGCTTCAAACGGATTCCTCTGCTGGCGTTCATTCATGGGTATGATGTAGGCTTCTGGAAAATCGACATCCTTTTCCGCGCTGATCCCTTCTACGCCTCTTTCAAAGACGGCAAATTGATTATCCATGAGCTCCGTCTTATGTTTCGACGCATATTTCAGAGAAGAATAACAGGCTGCATAAGCCGTATCGATCCCCTGCCGGTTCGGGAATTTTACTTCAAGGGTATGGCTGATGGCGCCAAGATACATAAAATACTGCGGTGCGAAGATCGGCGGATAATCGTCCCAGCCGTCCTCCCAGACCTTAAATGGAATATCCACCTTCTGCCTTGTCATGGCGGTGATGTCCGCCGCCATGGCTTCCGCATGAGGAAGGGCATATTTGATCAGCAGGTCGTACTCATAATTCGGATTATGGGGCCCCGTACAGGGCTCCAGCAGGATATTGTCGCCGTTCATAAAACCGTGAAGATCCAGCATCGCCGTCGGAAACCATTTCATGGCGATGTTGTTCACCACCGCCTGAATCTCCGGCTGGCTCTGGGTGATAAAATCCCTGTTCAGATCCGTGCCCGTCGCGTTTTCACGGTATCCTGAAATCCTGCCGTCGGGATTCTGACACACGTTGATCAGAACGACGCAGTTTTTTAATATGTATTTCGTTTCCGCGCTGTTATCCGTGAGCAGGCGGTCCATCAGCTTCAGCACGCCGTCGGTTCCCGTGGTTTCATTGCCGTGAACGCTGGCGTTAAAGAAAACGGGAATCCTGGTGTCGCCGGCCTTTAAGGCTTTTCTTGCCTCTTTCGGGCGGTTCACTGCGTCCTGCATAAATTTCTGATAACCGGCAAGGTTTTGCATTCCCTGCCTGTCGGAAATGGTGACAAAATAAAGATCTTTTCCCCCTGCGGATTGGCCGATCACCTCATAATCCATTAGACCCGGATTCTTTTCTTCCAAAGCGTTCAACTGCGCTTTGAGCTCAGAATACAGAGCCTGGTTTCTGGGCAGCGGATATTCTGTCTCCGAAGCTGCCGCAAAAGCCGTAAATGAACTGAGAACGAGAACCATGGCGATTGCCGCTCCAAGTAGTGCATGACCCTTTCGTCCGTTCATTCTTCTTTCCCCTCCTTTTTTTGTTGATATTCTGTGTTCTGTCCGGACTCCCCCTGAAAACTGTCCGGCAGAATTTATTAAAATAAAAACCGGCCTACCCCTAACATCCATATTTATCTCAACATTATGTCAGGAATATCCGGCTTTATTTTCTTTTGTATCGCTATATTGTTTTCTGTGTGGCGCGGATCTTCTCCGCAATTTCTTCGATCTTTTTGAATCGGTGGTTAATGCCCGATTTCCCAATGGGCGGGTCCATCAGTTCCGAAAGCTCCTGGAGCGAGGACTCGGGATTTTCCAGCCGGAGACGCGCCGCTTCCTGCAGCTTGTCGGGCAGGGAGGACAGCCCTCTCGCCTTTTCGATCAGTCGGATGTTTTCTACCTGTCGGACCGAAGCGTTGATGGTTTTGTCCAGATTGGCGCTGTCACAGTTGTTGATCCGGTTGGTCTTGTTCCGCATTTCCTTTACGATCCGGACATTTTCAAAATCCAGAAGCTGCCCGTGGGCGCCCAATATGTTCAGAAAGTCGATGATCTGCTCCGCCTCTTTAAGGTAAACCACATGGCTGTTCTTTCTGACGACAGACTTGGAGTGGAGGCCGAAGCTGTTGACCAGCTTTTTAACGTCGTTGCTCAGGACCTCGCTGTTGCACACGATTTCGAGGTGATAGGCCTTTTCCGGGTCGCTGAGGGTTCCGGCGCCCAGAAAGACGCCCCTCAGGTAGGCTCTCCGGCAGCATTTCGTCTTGATCAGATCGGAATAAATGCCGTCGCTGATGTAGTTGCAGCCCTCCCGTACCATGAGAATGCCCGTCTCTCTCAAAATCTGCTCCGCGTTCTTTTCCGCGTCGATCATCAGCTCGTAATAATGGCCCTTTTTCAGAATGGTAGTCTTTGCAATTATCAGGGACGCGTTGGTTCCGAAGTAATTCTTGATCATCCTTTTGAAATGTCTCGCCACAGCGGGATTTTCCGTCAGCAGCATCACGTTTACCTTGCCGCTGCCGGAAAGCTTGATGGTTCCGCACATGCGAATAAAGCCGGCGATTTCCGCCAGCTGGCAGCACTTCCGGTCCGTCTCGGCCCGGGACAATTCATTTTTTGTATTTGCCGAAAATGACATATCAGTCTCCTGCTAGAGTGCAGCGCACTTTTTTATTATGCCTTTATTGCGCCGTGGCTACCCGTCTTGCAGGTGGCTCTCTGTGCGCGACCCCTCGTGCTCCTTTGAGATTTAGCTTTGGGCAAAATTTCGAGTATTGCGTCCATGTGGACGTGAAAATGTGCAAAATTTCAAGCTTTGTGTGGCTTAAATTCAAATATATTCCAAAATTATGCGTGTAAATCGAATATTTATCAAAACTCAGCTCAAAACCGGTCAAGTCCATTTTTGTGTGTAAATTCGTTCGGCCAATATTTAAAAGCGCTAAGCTGCTTTTAAAAGTTTTATCTGCTCGTGGGCGATCCTAATGAATTTGGGCTTGTTCTCGCTGATTACAAGAGTACATTTGGCTTTTGAGAAGAATGCCCTTCTTTCACTCATTAAATCGTGGCGTTCCATGAGAACGGCTCCCATTAAGCGATTTAAGGATTCCATATTGGGGAATATCCGGATGACAGATGAACGTCTCTCTAATTCGCCATTTTCACGCTCAATATGGTTCGATGTGCGGAGCGGGGCCCGCATTTCTTCCGGCAGAAGCATCACAGTCATTGCATCCTCAAATCCTTCGTCCAGTATTTCCATGGCCTTCTGCGCAACCTCACCGTAGTCATGGATAATATCATCTCTGCACTCCCTGGCCTCCTTCATGGTTTTGGCTGTAAACATTTCACGCAGCTCCGTCCGCAGTCCTTCCTGTTCTTTTTTCGGTGTTTCCTGCAGGATATTTCTGATGAAGTGGTACTGGCACCTCTGCCAGGCAGCCTCAGGATATACTCCTTTAAGAGCTGCGATCAGGCCGCTATGGGCATCGGAGGTAAACATACTTACATCCTTCAGTCCCCGCTTCTTTAAGCCTGTCAGAAACTGCTTCCATGTGGCTTCCGACTCGTTTTCATAGGTGCCGAAGCCAATGATTTCCTTTTTTCCGTATTCCGTGATTCCCATGGCAACCATGAACGCTTTTGATACGATCCGATGGTTCTCCCTTACCTTAAAGTATTTGGCATCGGCGATCACAAATGGATAAACGAATTCCAGCGGCCGGTTCCTGAACTGAGCAATGCCTTCATCCAATTTTTTGCAGAGCTCTGATACCGTTGATTTGGAGAAGCTGGCGCCGCAAAGCTCTTCCACAACATTGCTTACCTTCCGGGTGGATACTCCCTGGACGACCATTTCCATCATAGTTGTCAGCAAGGCCGTTTCGCTTCTCTGATAGGTATCAAAGAGCATCGTCGTAAAAGGAACGTCTCTATGACGGGGCACCTTCAGCGTAATACTTCCGATCCTTGTTACAAGCGGCCGGTTCCTGGTTCCGTTGCGGTAATCGGCTCTGGCCTCTGTGCGTTCATGTTTCGCTGCTCCAATCTGCTCTTCGGATTCAGCTAAAAGGAATGCATTTAAAATCTTCTCCATCAGGTAGGCATATGCTTCATTATTGCCTTTTGAAAAAAGGGCTACCACTTCTTTGTAATCTACTGTAATATTGACTTGAGACATGTTTCTTCACCTCCGGTTTTGTGTTTGTTGTGGTAACTACATTGTAACCGAACGAAGAGACATGTTCTCTTTTTTTTCTTATTCTTTAATTTACACCATTATACGGACATAACCTCAAAACCTTGCCATGTAGTTGAATATCCGTCCCAAACCCCAAATTTTGCACATCCAGGCTCAGCTGCCTGCCAAAACCAAAGATTTTGCACACTTGCCCTCAGTGACCTGAGGACGATAATTCCTGGATAAGAAACAGCGCCGCGTCGCTTGAATTTTAAGGACTAGAATCAAATATTATAAAAGCGCCGCGCCGTGGGTGTTCTCAAAGAAACCGTCCGAGCTCGAAAATTTACCATTATTTATAAGCTGAAAATTTGGAGAGCGAGCGGTTTCCAAGAGAACACCCCTGGCAGGC
>DAITKX010000086.1:8703-14220 GCA_036835995.1 Bacillota bacterium
TGATAAATATTTGATTACTTGCTGAGACTTAAAATTCTCCGTGCGTCCGCAGGCGTCGCTATTTCTCTTCCCAGAATCTTGGCAATCTGGACGACCTTAGCGACCAATTCGCCGTTGCTCTTGGCAAGAACGCCTTTTTCAAGATAGATGTTGTCTTCGAAGCCGACCCGGACGTGTCCGCCCATGATAATGGTGGCCGCGGCGATTTCAAATTCGTGTCTGCCGACTCCCGACGCTGTCCATGTGCTGCCCGCGGGAATGCTTCCAACCATGAACACCAGGTCTCTGAGGGTCGCCGTCATCTGAACGCCGAGTACAAAGTCGAAGTGGAGCGGCTCAACCAGAAGCCCCTTCTTGTGGGCCTTCAGGGCGATATCGATCATGCCCTTGTCGAATACTTCCAATTCAGGCTTGATTCCTCTTTCCTTCATGATCTTCGCAAAATTGAAGATGGTGTTGTCGGTGTTGATAAAGATGTCGTCTCCGCCGAAATTCAGCGTACCGCAATCCAATGTGGCAAACTCGGGAGTGGGAACGATCTCGGTGGACTGCAGCCTTTCCAGATCGGTCATGCCTACCGCGCCGCCGGTGGAAGGCTGGATGATGATATCGGGGCATTCCTTCAGGATCGCGTCCACGCAGACCTGAAACCTGTCTTTACCCTGAGTTGGAGTTCCGTCATCTTCTCTCACATGAAGGTGAATGATAGAGGCTCCCGCCTCATAAGCGGATTTTGCCTCTCTGACAATTTCCTCCACAGTGTACGGAATTGCCGGGTTCTGTTCTTTTGTAACCTCGGCGCCGCAGATTGCTGCGGTGATAATGAGTTTTTCCATTTGTTTGTTCTCCTTAGATTAAAAATACTATGTGGGCGGCGGTTAAAGCTCCGCCGCATCTATCTAATCGCAAATCAGGCTTGCCGCCACACTTGCGATTCGATCGGCATCATGTCGGATATATCCCTTTTTTATCTCGACAAAATTGTTTTCAATCAGGGTGATCCCCTGCTCCCGGAGCATCCGCCGGTCCTGATCCGTGGGCACGATCTGACGCGCCCCGTCTTCGGCATAAGGCTTCAGCGTCGCCTCGTCGATCACTTCATTGTTAGCGATGACATATTCGATAATTCCTTCCCCTAAGTACTCCCCGGCTCTCACCGCATGATCCCATACGGAATATCCGTCTGTTTCCCCCGGCTGGGTCATCATGTTGCAGATCAGAACCTTTTGGGCCGTTGAATCCTTGATGGCTTCGGAGATACCGCCCACGAGAAAGTTTGGAATGATGCTCGTAAACAGGCTGCCGGGACCCATCAGGATCAAGTCCGCACCGGCGATGGCCTCCAGGGATTTCTCCGCGGCAGCCGGCGTTTCCGGCGTTAAAAACACCCTCGAAATGGGGCTGCCCTGGCGGATCACCTCGGGCTGTATCCGGGATTCCCCGTGAACGAGGGCGCCGTTTTTAAGCTCGGCGCACAGGCGGACGTCGCTGCCCGTTACAGGGAGCACCTGACCTTTGACCCGAAGGATCTCGTTAGTCTTTGCCACCGCTTCCTCGAAGTTCCCGCAGATCCCGTTTAAGGCGGCGATGAGCAGATTGCCGAAGTTCTGTCCTTCCAGTATGCCCTCGGTGAAACGGTATTTAAGCACCTCCTGCATCATGCCCTCCACGTCGGCCAGAGCCAGAATACAGCTCCTGATATCCCCCGGAGGAAGCATTCCCAGGTCTTCTCTCAATTTTCCCGAGCCTCCTCCGTCGTCGGTCACCGTCACGATGGCCGTCAGGTTATCAGTAATTCTTTTTATTCCACGAAGGATGACCGACAAGCCGGTACCCCCTCCGATCACAACGATATTTGGTCCGTTACAATGTCCGTCCATTGTCGCCTGTTCCTTTCTGTTTCGTCTATGCAGGGCGTTAAGACTGCCGGATGAGCAACATGAAAACGATGCCGGTCAAAGATCCCGGTGATTGATGATCACGCGCTTTCCTTCCTCCAGAAACTGTCTGGAGAGCTCGTTGGCGATTGCGACGGAGCGATGCTGTCCCCCCGTGCAGCCGATGGCGATAACCAGATGAAATTTGCCCTCCCGGATGTAAAAGGGGATCAGCTTGTCGATGAGATCATGGACGGTGTGCAAAAATTCCTGGGTTTCAGGAAACTTCAACACATAGCTGCTGACCTTCTCGCTGTTTCCCGTCAGCTTTCTCATGCTCTTTAAATAGAACGGATTGGGAATAAACCGCATATCGAACACCATATCCGCATCGAGAGGTATCCCGTGCTTGTATCCGAAGGACTGAATGCTCAAAGTGAAGCTTGAATTTCCCTCGCCTGAAAGAAGCAGCTTCTTGATCTCTTCGTTGAGCTGGGCTGTTTTCATATTGGAAGTATCGATGATATAATCGGCTATTTTTCTGATCTCAAGGAGGCGTTTCCTTTCCCGGGCAATGCCCTCCAGGGTGTTGCCCGCAGGGGCCAGAGGATGGGTCCTCCTGGTCTCGTTGAACCGCCTGATCAGCACCTCATCCGAAGCTTCCAGAAACATGATTTTAAACTTCATTCCGGACTTCCGGAGCTCTTCCAGAACCGACCGCAAATCGTTTAAAAACTCACCGCCCCTGATGTCGATGGTAAACGCCGCTTTTTCGATGGTTACCTTGTCGCGGAGGATCAGATCCATAAAGCTGCTGATCAGGGCCGGCGGCATATTGTCGATGCAATAGTAGCCCAGATCCTCCATGCAGTTGATGGCCTGGCTCTTTCCCGCTCCCGATAATCCTGTTACAATGATCATGTCCATCGTTTTGCCTCTTTAGTGTTTCGCGACCGGTTTACGGTCAAATCTATCAATTTATATAGCAGTAATTTCAAATTATTCAACGACCAGATTCACGACCCGCTCAAAATCCAGGCCTGCTTCTATGATGCGGTCCACCGCTCCCTGGCAGTCCCCGATCCTTTCCGGCATATGGGCGTCGCTGCTGATGACGAAGCGGGCGTTTGTCTTTGCTGCCGTATCCCTTCGACTGTGAGCCAGTTGTGCCACGTGCTGATCTCCATCAGCGTTCCCCGGTCCGCACAGGCCAAAGCGATTTCGCCGATGTCAAAAGCGCCTTTATCTCCGGGATGTGTCAGTATTTTTATCTCGTTTTCATAGATCGCTTTAACCGTCAGATCCGTGTTCCGCCTGATCTCCCCCTTCGTGCTCCCGTGGAGCCAGTTGTTCAGGACGAAGTTCCGGACGTGAATGGAAAGCGCCAAAGCCGGATTTTCTCCGAAAACCCCGTAATGATATCCCGCCAGAACATAGTCCAGCAGCTTTATCTCTTCCTCAGTGACGTCCAGCCTTCCCGACGGGTTGATGATATTGGCCTCGATGCCCAGGAGGATTTCGATCTCCGGATACAGCGGCTTCAGCCGCTCCACCTCGCTGCGCATGATGGGGAGATTGCTCCTTTTGACTCCGTAGGTCACATGGCCCGGCCCGTGGTCCGATATTCCGACGACCTTCAGGCCTTTGGAGACCGCCACCTTGACATTGTCCTCGATAGAACCTTTTCCGTGGGAAAAAGTGGTGTGAGTATGAATATCGTAGAGCAACCGATACTGCTTCTGCTCTTGCTTCATGAAGTTCCTTTCCTCCTGCGCCGGATCATTCTCCGATGATCCGCACTTCCGGCTCCAGCAATACGCCGGATTCCTCAAAGACGGTGCTCCTGACGATCTCCATCAGATCGATGATATTCGCTGCGGTGGCTCCTCCGGTATTGATGATAAATCCCGCATGAAGCGTCGAAACCTGTGCGCCGCCTACGGTCAGACCCTGAAGTCCGGCGTCCTGAATCAGTTTTCCTGCAAAATGGCCGTGGGGCCTCTTAAAAAAGCTGCCTGCGCTGGGGTAGTTCAAAGGCTGTTTTTCCGTACGCCGTGCCGTAAGCTCCTTGATCCTTGCGTCGATTTTCTCCCGGTCCCCCTTTTCCAGGTGAAAGACCGCTTTCAGCAGAACGTCTCCCGTCCTCTGTAAAATACTGTGCCTGTAGGACAATTCCATCTCATCCTTTTTCAGCGTGAAGACGCGGGAACCGTCTGCGGACAGGAGCTCCGCGCTTTCCAGGATGTGCGAAATCTCCCCGTCGTAGGCCCCGGCATTCATGAAGACCGCGCCGCCCACGGTGCCCGGAATTCCGGAGGCAAACTCGAACCCGGTAAGGGAAGCGTCCTGCGCCGCTTTAGCGGCGGCGGAAAGAGAAACCCCCGCCCCCGCTTCCAGGCAATCTCCGGTTACACTGATTTCCTGGAACGGTCCTCCGATCTTCAGGATCACTCCCCGGTATCCGGAATCTTTCACCAGCACGTTGGAACCGTTTCCCATGACCATATGCTCGACGCCGCGCTTCGAAAGCACTTTTAAAGCGTACGAGAGCTCTTCCGCGTTCTCAGGCTTTATGAGAAGGGCGGCATTGCCCCCCGCCCGGAAGGAAGTATGCTCCTTCATGGGCGCGTCGGGAATCATTCTGCTCTTATCTATTTGTAACGATAATTCATCATAAATCTGATCGATGTCCAAGGCATTTCCTCCATTGCGGCAGAGCCTGAAAAACTCCGCAGCCGCCATTGCGCGGGTGGCCTGGGCCGCCCTTCGAATCACTACTATTATATTAGATAAAGGGATCAAAGTAAACCATGGAAAATTTCCGTGGAGACCATGAAAAGCTTCCGTTTGCATAATTATTAAAATTTATGAATAAATATTAAATTTTTTCTTGAAATCCCCTGCTTCGAGTGATATACTCTTTTCAATAATCTTTTTTAAACGGAGTTACGCATCGCATTTCATCCCGTCCGTCTGCCGGCAATCCGGCGGTCAGCGGACGGGCTTCCAATAGTAAGATGCCCAAAAAACGACGAAAATCTGCGATTCAAGGAGGAAAATAAAATGACAGGTGAAAAAGTTATATTGGCGTATTCGGGAGGCCTTGACACTTCCATCATATTGACCTGGCTCAAGGAGGAATTCGGCTACGATGTCATTGCCGTCTGCTGCAACGCGGGCCAGGCGGACGATTTTGACGCGGTGGAGGAAAAAGCTTACGCCACAGGCGCGTCCAAATATTATATGATCGATATGCAGGAAGAATTCATCACCGACTACATCTGGCCGACTCTGAAAGCGGGAGCGGTCTACGAAAGCGATTACCTGCTGGGGACTTCCATGGCAAGACCGCTGATGGCGAAGAAGCTCGTGGAGATCGCCGAGCAGGAGGGCGCGTATTACATAGCCCACGGCTGCACGGGAAAGGGAAATGACCAGGTCCGTTTCGAATCCACCATCAAAGCCCTCAATCCGGCCATCAAGATCATCGCTCCCTGGAGGATGTGGGACTTCCAGTCCAGAGAGGATCTGCTGGAATATGCGGAAAAGCATAACATCCCCGTGGCCCAGTCCAAGGAAAAGATCTACAGCAGAGACCAGAACATCTGGCACATCAGCCATGAGGGCGGAAATCTGGAAA
>DAITKX010000087.1:0-14163 GCA_036835995.1 Bacillota bacterium
GCAGGACTAACTGCAATTTAAAAATCAAAAATTGCACTTACTTTTTCATTTAAGTTGGGTCCATGTGACCCAGGGGGATTCACAAAATACTTGAGTTTCCGCAAACTGTAAGAGAAAAGTGAATCAAATTGATTAAAGAGGGAGTTAGAGGATAAAGAGAAGGGATAGGGGCATCAGGAGAGAAAACCAGAGACGCTTAATAAGCCCCGCCAGAAACCGGACTTAGATATAAATATTAACAGGATGCTTAGAGGATAAACTTGAAGCAGAGCTGCCGGCATGCCGGCCGTTTTGTCTTGAACCACAGCCGGACGCCCTCCCTGGCATAAGACAGTATGCCGGATATGCCTTTGGCCAGCCGGTAATACTGAAAGCAGACCTTCTCCCGGATCGGATCGGCTGTCTGAATAATAGAGACCTTGAGAGCATTGGTTTCTGACTTCATGGACATAAGGGCAAGGAAGGCCATGCAGGCCGTAATATAGAAATTGAGGGCATTGATTGCTTTGAGCTTGCGGACACGGAAGTTTTCAAACTGAAAAACCTGTTTCTTGCAGCGGAAGTATTCCTCGATGCGCCAGCGGGAGAAATAGAGCCTTGCAATACGGATGACATCGTCCCTGGACTTCAGTTCCCTGTTTGTTGCGAGCATCATCGGATGTTCTGTGATGCCGTAGACAAGAACCAGAGAAATGTCCTTCCTGGAAGCGGTGATCTGAACCTTTACATGGGACAGATATGCCTGATGCTGTTTGCCTTTGTAAAATACAGGGGTGGTGATTTTGCCTTTTCTGCGGTTTCTCAGTTCCGTGGCAGGCACCCATCTGTTATGGAAAAGAAGCTTTCTTTTGGCAGTGAGGCGGATGACGTAATCCTGCTTCATGGAATCAAGCTTCAGGAAAACCTTGTTGTCATCATAGCCCCGGTCCATGACGAAAGCCGCTTTGCCAAGCAGAGCCTTTGCACGCTCCATAGCCTCAAAGGTGACCGTATTGGCGGAAGAAAAGTTCTTCTCCTGTGAAGAATGGATTCTGGAATAGATACTGACCGGATGGCCGCTTTTGGTGAGGACACAGGCTTCTGTCACATGATAGCCTTTTTCATGGACATTTCTGGAAGCAGTACTTCTGGAACCATCCCGGACAAGGCCGAGGGCTTCAAACTGGAGGCCATCCGGTTTAACGGCATCGCTGTCGTCGATATGAACCACCGGTTCCTCCGGAACCCATCTGCGGACAGTGCCGAGATACGAAAGCAGGGCCGCTTTAGAAGTGCCTTTGTTCAGATGACGGGAAAGCCTTTCCACGCTGTTGACCTTTTTAGCGTCTTCGTGAAGCTGATCCGCGACATCCGTAAGAAGGCAGCTGCCGGAAGCCAGCATGCCATAGGTGATGTCGGCGGTAAACTTTCGATCAGGCTTGGAAAGACGCTGCGAGATTTTATTTGAAAAATTTAAAATTTCCCGTTTCAAAATGTAAGTATTTGCTGTAAAATTAGCCATAAGGAATCCTCCTACTTTTTGTTTAGTGAGATTTTGCTGTGTAACTTAATTTTACATCAAAAAGGAAGAAGATTCCTTATTTTTTGGACATTTTGTGGAAGCTGTTTTTAAAAACAGGCATAAAATCCCTGCCTGCGGCTAAAACTGCGGAAACTCGAGCACAAAATAGTCTTGACAGCCCGTCGAATTTATGATATCTTTATCAAGCGACTTTATGGTAAGAACATGATATAATCGTGTGATTTATGCCAGTAATATCGAAATAAAATATCAACATAAGAGGCGGAGCTTGAAATATGGCTCTGACTTTTAGATTAGACGGCGGTGGCAACGCCCCGGATAAGTCGATTTGAATGGAGGACAATCATGAGAGTAAGAGTAACACTGGCCTGTGCAGACTGCAAGCAGCGAAATTACAATACGACCAAGAACAAGAAAAACGATCCCGATCGTTTAGAGTTCACAAAGTATTGCAAATTCTGCAAAAAACACACTGTACACAAAGAAACGAAATAAAAGGGATGTGATACAATGGAGAAGGATAAGGAAAAAGCAAAGAGAACCGCGTCCGCAGCCGTAGCCGCTGCCAACAATAAGCAGAGAGGCAGCGTGAAGGACTATTTCAAGGGGATCAGGACAGAGATGAAAAAAGTGGTATGGCCCACAAGAAAGGAACTCGTTTCCTTTACCGGCGTCGTAGTGTTTGTTTGTGTTATCCTGGGATTGGGGATCTGGGCTTTTGACTCAGCGTTCCTGTCTGCCCTGAAATATATGTTAAACATCAGTTTCTAATGTAGAGGAAGGCACAAATGGCCAAGAGTAAAAAAAACGAAGAGCTCGAAGAGCTTGAAGAACTTGATGATTTTGACCAGGACGATTCAGAGGAAGAAATCGAGGGCGATACCGAAGAAATATCCGAGCCCATCGAGGCAGAGGAAGAAGAGGAAGCCGGGCAGGAAGAGAATGCGGGGGACTCCATGGAGGCAGCGCCTTTCGGAGAGGAAACCGAATCGAAGCCGGGCTCCTACGAAGAGGATATCGTAGGCGACAAATCCAAAAAAGCCAAATGGTATGTGGTTCACACGTATTCCGGTCATGAGAACAAGGTAAAGGTGAATATTGAGAAGATCGTTGAGAACAGGGGAATGCAGGATCTGGTTCTCAGCATTATTGTGCCTACCGAAGATGTTGTTGAGATGAAAAATGGCCAGAGGAAGGTCAAGACGCGAAAGATGTTCCCCGGCTATGTGCTGGTAAAGATGATCGTTACCAATGAATCGTGGTACCTGGTCAGAAATACCCAAGGTGTTACCGGCTTTGTAGGTCATGGGTCCGAACCGATTCCTCTTACCAATGAAGAAGTAAGAAGAATGGGCATAGAAAAAATATACATCCAGCTGGATATCGAGCCCGGCGACAGCGTCAAGGTGATCAACGGTCCTTTCGAGAGCTTCATGGGAGTTGTCGAAGAGGTCAATATGGATAAGCAGACGCTGAAGGTCAAGATCTCGATGTTTGGAAGAGATACCCCCGTCGAACTGGAATTTGGCCAGGTCGACAAGATATAAAACGCAAGGGCAGCCCTTGTACAATTTAGAGAAAGGAGACGATAGAGATGGCAAAGAAAGTTGATGGATTGATTAAACTGCAGATTCCGGCAGGCAACGCGACTCCTGCTCCGCCGGTAGGCCCGGCTCTTGGACAAAAGGGCGTTAACATCATGGATTTCTGCAAACAGTTCAATGCCAAGACAGCCGACCAGCCCGGAATGATCATCCCCGTAGTTATTACGGTTTATGCGGACAGATCGTTCACGTTCGTTACGAAGACGCCCCCTGCAGCGGTACTGCTCAAGAAAGCGGCAAACCTGCAGTCAGCATCGGGAGAACCGAACAAGAAAAAGGTTGCGACACTCAGTGTTGATCAGGTCAGAGAAATTGCAAAGATCAAAATGCCCGACTTAAACGCTGCGAATATTGACAGCGCGACTGAAATGATCAAGGGCACAGCAAGAAGCATGGGAATTGTCGTAAAGTAAAGTGGGAGGCCGAAGAGCCGTTGGTACCACAAGGAGGTAAACAGAATGCCTAAAAGAGGTAAAATCTACAAAGAGTCAGCGAAATTAGTTGACAGAAGCACATTATACGATGTAAATGATGCTTTGGGATTAGCAGTTCAGACTGCAAAAGCAAAATTTGACGAGACAGTTGAAGTTCATATCAAGCTTGGCGTAGACGGAAGACACGCGGACCAGCAGGTCAGAGGCGCGATCGTGCTGCCCCACGGAACCGGTAAGACGAAGAGAGTACTGGTTTTCGCAAAGGGACCCAAGGCTGCGGAAGCAGAAGCCGCGGGAGCCGAGTATGTAGGCGCGGAAGAGCTGGCCACAAAGATTCAGACAGAAAACTGGTTTGACTTTGACGTAGTGGTAGCCACACCGGATATGATGGGCGTGGTCGGAAGACTCGGTAAGATATTAGGACCGAAAGGCCTGATGCCAAACCCGAAGTCCGGAACCGTAACCATGGACGTTGAAAAAGCGCTCCAGGAGATCAAAGCCGGTAAGGTTGTATCGTCTCGACAAGACGAACATCATCCATACGCCGATCGGAAAGGTTTCCTTCGGACCGGAAAAACTGGCCGATAACTTCAATGCGTTACTGGAAGCGGTCATTAAGGCAAAGCCTGCGGCAGCGAAGGGACAGTATCTCAAGAGCGTTACGGTTGTTTCAACCATGGGCCCCGGAATCAAGGTCAACCCGCTTAGGATAGCTTCCAATTAAGTGAAGCGGAAGCCCGCCGGAATTTGTGAAAATGAATGGTGGACGAAATAAAATTGAATACCAGCCGTAGACAGCAGGTGCGAATTGCTTAATTTCCTGCCGAGGTATCCCATAAATATTGAATCCAATGTTTTGGCGGCCTCTCCTGTCTATGGCGGGAGAGGCCATTTTGATTTAAACTTATCGCTGAACCGTGGGAATACCATCGGCAAGCGAGAACATTAAATTCACATAGCCTTGGCTGTGTGGGAGAGGAGTACAAAACATGTCAGTAGAACATCTGAAGGAAAAACAGGCAGTCATTGAAGAGATCAAAGGAAAGTTTGAGAAGGCAAAGTCCGCAGTTGTGATCGACTACATCGGAACGACGGTAGCTCAGGCTGACGCAATGAGAAAAAGACTGCGCGAAGCTAACGTAGACTATACCGTGTATAAGAACACACTGGTAAACAGGGCTATCGAAGGCACAGAATATGAATCCTTGAAGGACGTTCTTGCCGGACCCAGCGCTTTTGCGTTCAGCTATGACGACGCTATCGCGCCGGCAAGAGAAATCGCCGGAATCATCAAGGAATACAAAAAGATGGAATTCAAAGCAGGTGTTATTGAAGGCGCCTACTACGATGCGGACGGTGTAAAAGCCATCGCAGCGCTTCCGTCGAGAGACGAACTGATTGCCAAGTTTATGGGAAGCATTCAGTCGCCGGTATCCAAGTTTGTCCGCACTCTGCAGGCTGTTGCAGACGCAAAGGCAGAGGCAGAGGCATAACCCAACCGGGTAAAACAAAATTAAAATCTGAGAAAAATATATAAAGGAGAAAAAATAAAATGGATAAACAGCAAATCATTGACGCGATAAAAGCGATGACAGTTTTGGAGTTAAACGAGCTCGTAAAAGCTTGTGAAGAAGAATTCGGCGTATCCGCGGCTGCTCCTGTAGCAGTAGCTGGAGCCGGCGCTGCTGCGGCAGGCGGAGAAGTGGAAGAACAGACTGAATTCACAGTAGTTCTTGCAAGCGCAGGCGCAGAAAAGATCAAGGTAATCAAGGTTGTCAGAGAGATCACCGGACTTGGTCTGAAAGAAGCGAAGGATCTGGTTGACGGAGCTCCCTCCAACATCAAGGAAGGCATAGCGAAGGCGGAAGCAGAGGAAATCAAGGCGAAGTTGACAGAAGTCGGCGCAACCGTAGAAATGAAATAGCATCCGAAAGGATTGGCGCCGGTTGGCGCAAGATCGCAAAACCGCGCTCATGGGCGGTACGGTAACCCCTCCGCCCATAATTTTTCTCGAAAACATGTATAACAATTCCAAAAAGAGGCGATTCTTAAAAATAATCGCCTTTTTCTTATCTTAAGTCGCGAAAATATTGCTTGACTACTTGATGCCCTTATGATATTATAGTACATTGCCACGCGAACTATTTTGTTTTCAATGCAAGGAGTGATGAATATGCCAGATCCCGTTAAAATAGGTAAAAAGACACGAATGAGCTACTCGAAGATAAATGAAGTAGCGGCAATGCCAAATCTCATCCAGATCCAGACCGAGTCGTATAATTGGTTTATCGAAGAAGGGCTTAGGGAAGTCTTTGAGGATTTGGTTTTAGAATTTATAGATTATTCCCTGAACGACTCGCCGAAATATGATCAAGAAGAGTGTAAAGAACGCGACGTAACATATGCAGCTCCCTTAAAAGTCAAAGTAAGACTTGTAAACAAAGAGACCGGAGAGGTCAAAGAGCAGGAAGTATTCATGGGAGATTTTCCGTTGATGACGGAAAAGGGAACCTTTATCTATAACGGAGCCGAAAGGGTTGTGGTCACTCAGCTGGTCCGCTCACCGGGTCCGTATTACGGCGTTACCGTCGACAAATCAAATAACAAACTTTTCTCAACCACGATCATCCCGAACCGGGGTGCATGGCTGGAGTACGAAACTGACTCAAATGAGATCATTTCCGTTCGCGTGGACCGTACCAGAAAACAGCCGGTTACCACTTTGCTGCGTGCGTTGGGATTTGCGACAGATCAGGAGATCATCGACATCCTCGGTGAAGATGACAGACTGAGAAAGACCATCGAAAAAGACCCTACCAAGAACTACGAGGACGGATTAAAGGAAATCTACAAGAAGCTGAGACCGGGAGAACCTCCCACGGTGGAAAGCGCCAAGTCTCTTCTCGATTCCCTGTTTTTTGATCCGAAACGGTACGACTTGGCGAAAGTAGGAAGATATAAATATAATAAGAAGCTGGGCTTATCCAATCGAATCATCGGATGTGTCGCGGCTGAAGACATCATAGACCCCAACACAGGGGAAATTTTAGTGGAGAAAGACGCTAAAATTACGAGAGAAGCCGGATTCAAGGTAGAGAATGCCGGTGTGAAGCACGTCTATGCATACAGCAGAACCGAAGAAGGACAGGTTGTGAAGATCATCGGAAACAATTTCGTCAGCCTTGCGGATTATGTTGATTTCAACCTGCAGGGATTTAAGGTCCCCGACAAGGTCTACTATCCTGTGCTGCAGGAAATATTGCAGAACAATACGGAGGAAGCCGCTTTGAAGGAAGCATTGCTTTTGAACAAGGCGAACCTGTCTCCGAAACATATCATCATCGACGATATCATCGCTTCCGTGAGCTACATCCTGAACCTGAATCACGGAATCGGAAACGTCGACGACATCGACCACCTCGGAAACAGAAGGTTGAGGACGGTGGGCGAGCTTTTACAGAACCAGTTCCGAATCGGCCTTGCCCGTATGGAAAGAGTCGTTAAGGAAAGAATGACCATCCAGGATATCGAGGTTACGACTCCTCAGGCGCTGATGAACATCAGGCCTGTTACGGCTGCCATCAAGGAGTTCTTTGGAAGCTCCCAGCTGTCGCAGTTTATGGATCAGACCAACCCGCTGGCCGAACTGACTCACAAGAGAAGGCTTTCCGCCCTCGGACCCGGAGGACTTTCCAGGGAGAGAGCGGGATTTGAAGTCCGTGACGTACATCACTCCCATTACGGAAGAATGTGCCCCATCGAGACGCCTGAAGGCCCGAACATCGGCCTGATCGGTTCTCTGACCACCTATGGAAAGATCAATGAGTACGGCTTTATCGAAGCGCCTTACAGACGCGTAGATAAAAGCAGAGGCGTTGTAACGGATATCATCGACTATCTGACCGCCGACGAGGAAGAAATGCTCATCATCGCCCAGGCGAACGAGCCTCTTGACTCCGAGGGAAGATTTGTAAACCACAGGGTCGCGTCCAGGGGAGCAGGCGGAGATATCGACCTGGTTCCTCGCGATCTCATCGACTATATGGACGTATCGCCAAAGCAGGTAGTATCCGTGGCGACGGCGATGATCCCGTTCCTGGAAAACGACGACGCGAACCGGGCCCTGATGGGTTCCAACATGCAGCGTCAGGCGGTGCCGCTTTTGGTCACGGACGCGCCTATCGTGGGAACCGGTATGGAATATACCGCCGCGAGAGATTCCGGCGTCGTTTTACTCGCAAAAAATGAAGGAACCGTTGAATATGTAGACGCTACAAAGATCAAAATAAGACGGGCTGACGGCTTGGGCGTCGACGAATACAAGATGCTGAAGTTCAAGCGTTCCAACCAGGGAACCTGCATCAACCAAAGGCCTATCGTCAACAAGAACGAGCATGTGGAAAAAGGTGAAGTCATCGCAGACGGACCTTCCACGGATCAGGGTGAAGTCGCCCTCGGCAAGAACCTCCTCATCGGCTTTATGACATGGGAGGGTTACAACTACGAGGACGCCATCATATTGAATGAAAGATTGATCATGGAGGACGCTCTCACCTCTCTTCACATTGAGGAGTATGAAGCGGAAGCCAGAGATACAAAGCTTGGGCCGGAAGAAATCACCAGAGATATCCCCAACGTCGGAGAGGACGCGCTGAAGGATCTGGATGAAGAAGGCATCATCCGCATCGGAGCGGAAGTAGGCTCCTCTGATATTCTGGTGGGCAAGGTCACTCCCAAGGGAGAGACGGAGCTGACTGCGGAAGAACGCCTTTTGAGGGCAATCTTCGGCGAAAAGGCGAGAGAGGTGAGGGACACCTCCCTGCGCGTGCCTCACGGGGAAGCCGGAATCGTTGTAGACGTGAAGATATTCTCCCGGGAAAACGGCGACGAGCTGCCTCCGGGCGTCAACAAGCTGGTGCGGTGCTATATCGCCACCAAGAGAAAGATCAGCGTCGGCGACAAGATGGCCGGACGTCACGGAAACAAGGGCGTTATTTCCAGGATTCTGCCGGAAGAGGATATGCCGTTCATGGAGAACGGAGTGCCGCTTCAGGTCATGCTGAATCCTTTAGGCGTACCTTCCCGTATGAACGTCGGCCAGGTTCTGGAAACCCATCTGGGCCTTGCCGCCAAGTATAAGGACTGGTATATTTCTACGCCGGTATTTGACGGAGCCAGCGAGCTCGATATCATCGACCTTCTGGCCGAGTGCGGATACCCCAGGAGCGGAAAACTGACCCTGCGGGACGGAAGAACGGGAGAACCCTTCGACAATCCGGTCACTGTCGGCTATATGTATATGCTGAAACTGCATCATCTTGTCGACGACAAGATTCACGCAAGGAGCACGGGGCCTTACTCCCTGGTAACACAGCAGCCTCTGGGCGGAAAAGCGCAGTTCGGCGGACAGAGATTCGGGGAAATGGAAGTGTGGGCGCTGGAAGCATACGGCGCGGCCTATACCCTCCAGGAGATCCTTACGGTGAAGTCCGACGACGTGGTAGGCCGTGTCAAGACCTACGAAGCCATCGTCAAGGGCGAAAATATCCCGGAACCGGGAATTCCTGAATCCTTCAAGGTTCTGATCAAGGAAATGCAGAGCCTTGGGCTGGACGTAAAGGTGCTCACAGACGACAACGAGGAAATTGAGATCAAGGAGTCGTCAGAATTGGACGGCATTTCCGGCATTGAAAGCATCATCGAAATGGACCCCATCGCCGATGAAGGTGAAATCTTCGAAGCGGAGGGCGGTTTCTCTGAAGAGCTTTTGGAAGACGACGATACAGATGAAGATTTTGACCTGATAGACACCGACATCGATGATTTTGATAAGAATCAAAACAAGTATCTGGAAGATCCCACTGAACTAAAAGAAGTTGAAAATGTAAAGTATTGAAAGGGGGAGAAGCTTCTTGTACGAATTAAATAATTTTGAATCATTGCAAATCAGCCTTGCATCTACGGAAAAGATACTGAGCTGGTCAAAAGGGGAAGTTAAAAAACCTGAAACGATCAACTACAGGACGCTGAAACCAGAAAAGGACGGCCTGTTCTGCGAAAGAATATTCGGGCCGACCAAGGACTGGGAGTGTCACTGCGGTAAATATAAACGGATCCGCTATAAGGGGATCATCTGCGACCGCTGCGGTGTAGAAGTTACAAAAGCAAAGGTGAGAAGAGAGCGGATGGGCCACATCAAGCTTGCGGCTCCCGTATCCCATATCTGGTATTTCAAGGGCATTCCAAGCAGAATGGGCCTGGTGCTGGACATCTCCCCGAGAAACCTGGAAAAGGTTCTCTATTTTGCCGCGTATATCGTAACCGATCCGGGCAATTCCGGACTGGGCTACAAGGAAATCCTCACGGAGCAGCAGTACAGAGAAGCGAAAGAAAAGTTCGGAACCGGATTCAAGGCGGCTATGGGCGCCGAAGCGATCCGCGAACTGTTGACCCATATCGACCTCGTGGCTTTGTCCGAGGATATGAGAAAGAAGCTGCGCGAAGCGTCCGGACAGAAGAAGATCCGGATCGTCAGAAGGCTTGAAGTGATAGAAGCGCTGAGATTGTCGGAGAATAAGCCGGAATGGATGATCCTTGAGGTCATCCCGGTCATCCCGCCGGATCTCAGGCCGATGGTACAGCTGGACGGCGGACGTTTTGCGACCTCCGACCTCAACGATTTATACAGAAGAGTAATCAATAGAAATAACAGGTTGACGAGACTGCTGGACCTGGGCGCTCCCGACATCATCGTAAGAAATGAGAAGAGAATGCTCCAGGAAGCGGTAGACGCCCTCATCGACAACGGCAGAAGAGGCAGACCGGTCACCGGACCGGGAAGCAGACCGCTGAAATCCCTTTCGGATATGCTGAAGGGAAAACAGGGACGTTTCCGTCAGAACCTGCTTGGAAAGCGCGTTGACTATTCCGGACGTTCCGTAATCGTAGTCGGACCGGAGCTGAAGTTCTACCAGTGCGGACTTCCCAAAAAGATGGCGCTGGAGCTGTTCAAGCCCTTCATCATGAAGAAGCTTGTTCAGAGAGGGCATTCCCACAATATCAAGAGCGCCAAGAGAATGGTTGAAAAGGTAAGACCGGAGGTCTGGGACGTTCTCGACGAGGTCATCAAGGAACATCCCGTATTGCTGAACCGTGCTCCCACGCTTCATAGACTCGGAATCCAGGCTTTTGAACCGGTACTCGTAGAGGGCAAAGCCATCAAGCTGCATCCCCTGGTTTGTACCGCGTATAACGCCGACTTTGACGGAGACCAGATGGCCGTTCACGTTCCGCTTTCCGTGGAAGCCCAGGCGGAGGCCAGGTTCCTCATGCTTTCCGTAAACAATATCCTCGCGCCGAAGGATGGCTCCCCCATCACGACGCCGACACAGGATATGATCCTGGGAAGCTATTATCTGACGCACCCCGGAGTGGAAGAGAGAAACACTTCCGCTGAAAAGGGCGACGGCAAGATCTTCACCGACCTTGACGAGATGCTTATGGCTTATCGGAACGGAGTCGTCGGACTCCATGCGAGGGTCAAGGTGAGAAGATATATTGAAGGCGACGAGAGAGGGAAGCTCATCGAGTCCACAGTAGGGAGGTTTATCTTCAACGAAGGAATTCCTCAGGACCTGGGCTATGTCGACAGGGACGCCGACAAATATTCTTTGGAAATCGACTTCCTCTGCGACAAGAAGAAGCTGACTCAGATCATCGACAAGTGCTACAGAAAGCACGGAAACACAGAAACTGCAATCATGCTCGACTATATCAAGGATACGGGCTTCCATTATTCCACAATCGGCGCGATCACCATCAGCGTATCCGACATGGAAATCCCGGAAGAAAAGGCTGGAATCCTTGCGGAAGCCGAGAAGAAGGTTGAAAAATATGAATCCGCATACAGAAGAGGACTCATGTCCGACTCTGAACGGTATGAAAGAGTTATCGATACGTGGAACGACGCGACGGATGATGTGGCGGACGCTCTGATGAAGTCCCTGGGAAGCCTGAACAACCTGTTCATCATGGCCCATTCAGGAGCGAGAGGAAGCAAGAGTCAGATCAAGCAGATCGGCGGTATGCGCGGACTGATGGCTAACGCCTCCGGGCAGACCATCGAAATCCCGATCAAGTCCAACTTCCGTGAAGGCCTGTCCGTACTGGAATACTTCATTTCCACCAACGGAGCGAGAAAGGGCCTCGCGGATACGGCGCTCCGTACCGCGGACTCCGGTTATCTGACCAGAAGGCTGGTGGACGTCAGCCATAATGTCATCGTCAGAGAGACCGACTGCGGCACCGACGAAGGAATCGAAGTCAGAGCTTTCACCGACGGCAAGGAAGTCATCGAGCCGCTGAAGCTGCGTATCATAGGAAGAACCGCGCTGACAGACGTTGTGAATCCGAAGACCGGCAAGATCATTGTGGAACAGGGAGAGGAAATCCTTGAAGCCCATGCCGACGAGATCGAAGCGTCCGGAATTGAAGCCGTCGCCATCCGTTCGGTCATGACCTGCCACAGCGTCTACGGCATCTGCGCCAAGTGCTACGGCAGAAACCTGGCCACAGGAGAGCCGGTAAATATCGGCGAGGCGGTCGGTATCACGGCGGCGCAGTCCATCGGTGAACCGGGTACCCAGCTCACCATGCGTACATTCCATACGGGCGGTGTAGCCGGAAGCGATATCACCCACGGTCTTCCCCGTGTAGAGGAGCTGTTTGAAGCGAGAAAGCCGAAAGGTCTTGCGGAAATCTGCGAAGCCGACGGCACCGTGGTTTCCATCGACGCGAGGAAAGATAACAAGACAGAAGTCAAGGTCAGAGGAGAAGAAGAGCGGATATACATCGTACCTTACGGCGCGAGGCTGAACGTGAAGGAAGGCGATTATGTACTCGCCGGAGATCAGATCACAAAGGGACCGCTTAACCCTCACGATATATTGAGATTAAACGGCGTGGAAGGCGTATACCAGTACCTCCTCAAGGAAGTGCAGCGGGTATACAAGCAGCAGGGCGTAGATATCAATGACAAGCACGTTGAGGTCATCGTAAGCCAGATGCTTTCCAAGTACAAGATCGAGGATGCGGGAGACACGGCGCTGCTTCCGGGCGGACTTTACAGCAAGTTTGAGCTGGATGAGGCCAACGAAGCCGCGGAGGCGGCCGGTGGTGAAACCGCGCTGGGCAAACGGATCCTCCTTGGAATCACGAAAGCTTCCCTGGCTACCAACTCCTTCCTGTCGGCGGCATCCTTCCAGGAGACGACCCGCGTTCTGACGGATGCGGCCATCAAGGGAAAGAACGACAAGCTCCTCGGGTTAAAGGAAAACGTCATCATAGGAAAACTGATTCCTGCCGGAACCGGAATGAAGAGATACAAGAACATCAGTGTGGATTACGGAGTCAACACCGAGCTGATGGAATCCTTCAAGCCGCCCGTCGAGGATGACGACTATGACGATTATGACAACGAGGCTATGGAACCCTCCGACGTCGCGGACCTGGCGGACATGTCCGAAATGACCGACCTGGCGGACATCATCGAAGTTGAATAGAGAAGTCAAATAAATAAATATTAGCCTGCGTAGAAAATTTCACGGAATGCAACACAGCAATACGTGAAATTTTCAAGCAAAGATTGACAGGCTGATTCATCCTGTGATATACTACATTTCGTCGGTTTTTAAGCCGGGTTTCCGGCTTAAAATATATTAACATGCAAAGAAAGGAGACACAAATGCCTACTATTAATCAGTTGGTTCGCGACGGGAGAACTACTTCTGTAAAGAAGTCCACAGCACCGGCACTGCTCAAAGGTATGAACACCATCAAAAGAGTGCCCACGGAAACCGAGGCGCCGCAAAAGAGAGGCGTATGCACTTCCGTAAAAACTGTAACTCCTAAGAAGCCAAACTCTGCTCTTAGAAAAGTAGCGAGAGTAAGACTGTCAAACGGTATCGAAGTAACGGCGTATATTCCCGGGATTGGTCACAATCTGCAGGAGCATAGCGTTGTTCTGATCAGGGGCGGAAGAGTAAAAGACCTCCCTGGCGTAAGATACCATATCGTCAGAGGAACTCTGGATACCGCGGGCGTAGCCAAGAGAAATCAGGCTCGTTCCAAGTATGGAGCAAAGAGACCGAAAGCGAAATAATGGGGCAGGCCTCATTATGCATTATTTAAGTAATAGTCGGGAAAAATTTAGCCCAGAATTTACTATTCAATCGATGTAAATTCGGCGAATGAAGTTGTGCCCTTGATATATATTATTATCATGTGCACCACGGCGTCAGAAATGGCGTCAAGTACCGAGCTAAACATTAGCAAGGAGGGAAGAGAAGTGCCTAGAAAAGGTAATGTACCTAAAAGAGAAGTGCTTCCTGATCCGGTCTACGGGAATGTCGTTGTAGCAAAGCTCATCAACGGCATCATGCTGGACGGAAAAAAGGGAGTAGCACAGTCGATCGTATACAATGCGTTTGACATGATAAAGAAGAACACCGGTGAAGAACCTGTCGAGGTGTTTGAAAAAGCCATGAACAACATCATGCCTGTTCTTGAAGTAAGAGCAAGACGTGTCGGTGGTGCAAACTATCAG
>DAITKX010000088.1:0-5886 GCA_036835995.1 Bacillota bacterium
GAGATCGCGTCCAGGGTGCCGTTTATTCCGGATATGATCTCCCTGTATCCGCCCTGGAATTTCTCCGCGTCGCCTCTGGTTTCCAGCCTGCCCTCCACCGCGGCTTCCGCCAGCATCTGGGCTTCTTTCACCAAGGCCCTCAGCGTTTCAACCGTCGTCTTCATCGTGGGGCTGACCTCATCCTCAGGATCGTCGGAATTTATTTCAATGTCGAGGTCGCCTCCGGCGATCTTCTTCATTGCACCGAGTACGTTCATCTTTATACCCTCTGCATAAAGGTCCAGGGTATCCGCCATCACTCCGATTTCATCCTTCCGGCCCAGATCGAGCCGTCTGCCAAAGTGCCCCTTTGCCAACTCCTGAAGCATTTCGACGGTCTTTTTCATCGGCCCGGTAATCGACCCGATGATGAAAACGGCCAAAAGGGCGACCACCACTAAGACGATGATGTCGATGATCACCATCATTCTCTCCATAGCGGCCTTATTCGCACCCTCGGCGGCAATGGATTGCTGAATGCCGGCTTCGATCAGCTCGCCCATCGCGTTTATGTCGTCCCGCGCGTCATTGAAGGAAGCCTCCCATTTCTCGGATGTTGCATATGTATTTGCGACATCATCCGTCATCTTGGACCACGCCGCAAGTTTATCCTCAAAGTCGGCATAGTGTTCAAAGACCGTCTTGCCGGTGGTTTCACTCTTGAGCTTCCCCCACTTCTCCTTATCCTGAGACAGAATATCGTTGGCCTGTTTCAGGCGGTCGCCGGTCTGACCGACATTTTCATCCACGCCGGCCAGCAGCTCCTTTTTGGAATCCTCGGTCAGAAGGCCCTGATAATTCTGGATGATGAGGTCGTCTATGCACTCCTTGGCCTGATAAAAATCCCTGTCGGCGTTCAAAACCAGCGAAATGTTTTGGAACCCCTCATCATACAGAGCTCCCTTCAGATTAGAGCTGATCCGGTCTACATAGTGAAACCCGATGTAGGTTACGGCCAGAGCCGCAAGCAGCGGAATGACAACCAGAATCACTAACTTTGTTTTGATGGAAAAAGATTTCAGCAACACACTCACTCCTTTTTATTTTTATTCTGTATACTTTCGCAGAGCCCCGGCAAAAAATTTTACAATACCGGGCTCGAATTGCGTTCCCGCGTTTTTCTCCAGCTCGTAAACAGCGTCTTCTCTGCTCATGGCGTTTCTGTATTCTCTGTCGCTCATCATCGCGTCGTATGCGTCGGCCACCGCCAGGATGCGGCAGGGAAGCGGTATCTCCGCGCCCTTCAATCCCCGCGGATAACCGCTTCCATCCCAGCGCTCATGGTGGGACAGTATCAAATCCGCTACCACCGCCAGCTCCGGCGTGGCCTGAGCGATGCGGTAGCCGATCTCAGGATGGCGTTTTATCTCATCCCACTCTGCGGATGTAAGAGCCTCTGTTTTCTTCAGAATATTTGAATCGATGCCGACCTTGCCGATATCATGCAGGAGCGCAAGCAGGGAAAGCTCGTCCATCTCTTTTGATGAAAGCCGGAACTGCCGGCCGATGGAATGGCAATACCGCTCCAGCCGTTTTGAATGCTCTTCCGTCTCATTGCTCTTTTCGTAAAGGGTGGCAAGCAGGGTGTTGAGAATCGCATTCCGATAGCTCTTGCCGTCCAGAAGTTTCTGGTGATACATGGATTCCTCGGCTTCCCGCAGTCCATCCGGGAGGCTCTGATCCTCCGAATCTTTGGTTGCGCAGCCAAGAGACAGGCTGAGGCGCAAGTTGCTTCCATTGATGCCGATATGGGCGCTTTTTAAGTTTTGAATGAATTCCTCCGCTGTGTTCTGATCGGTCCGGGGCATGAAAATAACAAATTCATCTCCTCCCCAGCGGGCGATGATATCTCCCGCTTTACACCTTTCCTCGAGGAGTTTAGCCACATTCCACAGCAGGGCATCCCCCGCTTTATGTCCGAAAACATCGTTTGTGAGCTTCAGCCCGTTGACATCTCCCATGACCACGGAAATCGGCAAATTCTCCGCCGTATCCAAACGGCTCAGAGCTCTTTCCATGTAGCTCCTGTTATAAAGTCCGGTCAGAGAATCATGGAAGCTTAAAAATTCGATTTGCCGGTTGTGCTCCTTTTCGTCGCTGACGTCGCGGAACACCATGACAACGCCGAATATCCGTCCGTCTTCCATCCTGATGGGCGCCGCGCTGTCTGCGATGGGTATGCATTCCCCGTGTCTGTTTACCAGCTCCGTGTGGTTTGCGAGACCGATTACGCGCCCCGTTTCAAGCACCTTGCGAATGGGGTTTTCAACCGTCGCTCCGGTGTATTCGTTCCGCAGGATAAACACGTCCGTAAAAGGCCTGTCCATTGCCATGCCGCTATTCCAGCCCGTCAATTTCTCCGCGACGCTGTTTATGCTGGTGATCATACCCAGGGCGTCTGCCGTGACCACGCCGTCCCCGATGGATTTCAGCGTGGTGCTCAGCAGTTCTCTTTCGTGCAGCATCTCGCTCCGGTACTTCTCCCTGTCGGTCACATCGAATAATATGGCATAGAGCAGCCTGCTCCCTCCGTCTAAAATGACCGATGCATATGCGTCAAAAAGCCTTGTTTCCCCGCTTCTGAGGATATGGGGAGCGGCGGAAAACAAAACTCCGTTTATTTCACTGTTAAACTTTTCATCCAGTATTTCAGGAGGTAAGAGGTTGAATTCCTGGACCCTTCGGCCGATCACCTCTTCCCTCGTGTATCCAAAGTAATTTAATATGGCAGGATTGGCTTCCAGAAGTTCTCCGGTCCTGGAATCAAACACCACTTTTAAGGCGCTATGCTGGTCAAACATAGCCCGAAGCCTCTGAACCAATGCGGCGTTTTGCCTCTGCTCCTGCTCCAGCCTCTTTCTGCCGGAAAGGAGCCTGTCTTTCCATTTCCACATAATGCCTTTCCTTTCAGAACTGCATCCCATGAGTTAAAAAAATAATCTACTGCAAAAATAATACAGCAGATTACGGATTGGTTCATACCTATTTAAGTGGTAAATTGAGCTTTTTCGTCAAATTCAACCGATAAATTAGCTTTTTCGTCAAAATTCAATCAAATCTAATTCTATTTTTGAATGAATTCCGAGTTTGCTGTACACGCTCCTGAGGGTCGCTTTTACCGTCATTTCGGATATGTACAGCTTATCGGCGATCTCCCGGGCCCTGAGCCGCTCTTTTGCAAGGAGGGCAATCTCCCTTTCCCTCGGCGTCAGTGGAGACTTTTCCTGGTGAATCGCCTTTTTTATCGCGCAAACGCCCCTCTGCTGCCGCCTGCAAAGCGCCGACAGATCCGCAAAAGCCTTATCTCTTGTGGAGAGAAATCCGCAGGGACGTATACTCATTTCGAAAAGAAAGTCCTCCATGCGCTCCTGTTGGGCAAAGGGAAGGTAAATCTGATCCGGCAGCGCCGCCTCAAGGGCCTCTTTCAGGTATTTTTGCGCTCCCGCATGATCTCCCTTGTTTCGTTTTGCCGCGGCGAGGAGGATGAGCTGATATACTTGAGGCATCCTGTATTTGATATTTTCGGCGGGATTTCCGGAAGTGTCCATCACGCATTGGCAAACTCCGTAAAATTCATTATATCTCTTTTCCATCAGCAGAAGCTTTAAATGAAGTACCTGTGCGAAGGGAACCACCGGAGCATATACCGCTTCCTTCAGATTTTCCATATCATAGAGCCAGGGGGCGACATAATCGTGAACACCCAACACAAGGCTGATAATGGACATGCTGTGTTCGATCATGCGCAAGACATACAGGCTGGAATTTTCTTTCGCATAGCCTTGGAGTTCCCTGGTTGCGCGAAAATATCCCTCAACATCCCCCCGCAGAATGGCGATGCGGGCAAGGACCAGCTCTATGGAAATGCAGATCCCGGTCTGCCTATACCCGCGGGCTTCATAAAGGGCCTTGTGGCATAAAATCTCAGCCTCGTCGTCCTCGCCCCGCATGAGCATCGCTTCCGCGCGCATCAGGTGCGTGGAGCCCGATCCATGCCCGTCGGTCAACTTAAAGTATGAAGGGGAAAACGTATCCATTTCAAGCAGTTCCTCTTCCAGCTTGCCGGATTCGCGCCAGAATATATTCAAGGCGGAGGTTGTGGCGAACACCCAGGGCGTGTTGGCTTTTACCAGAGTCGAGGGTTCCCCCAGGATCTCCCATGCCTCCATCTGCCCTTCATGCATCTTTCCGACATGGTTAAATTCCAGCATTGACGCCAAAAGCTTATACTCGCCGTTTATCCTCCTGAGCTCTTCCTGAGAAAACCCCTTTCCCTCCCGAACCGTTAAAGCAAGAACCCGGAGTATCTCCTTGCATGCCTGGATCTGTCCGTGAGCAAGGGTATGATACCCAAAGACAAGCAGGGTAAAGGGATGTTTCCGCAAGATGTCCTCCGGACATTCATGGATCAATACTTCAATGAAGTCCGACGGATATTGGCCTCTCTGATTATCCAGATATTCACGGCTGAAGGGCAGGGAAAAGATCGCGTCAAGATCTTTCACTTTATAGAAGAATATAGAGGCAGAATAGTACTGTGCGTTGGACGAGCATGCATATCCCGCTTTATAATAGGTACGGTTTTTATAATTCTCATCCGTAAAATAATCGAATCGGTTTCTCAAATAATCGTGCAGAATACTGTGTATAATATATATGTGCTTATCCGGAAGGTACCTTATAAACTCATTGCTTCTGAGAAGCTCCTGAATTTTTTCAGACAGGATATCCTGCTCCATCATAATGGCCGCCTGGCGCTCCGTGAAGCTGTCCATCACCGAAACGGACAGCAAAAAATCTTTTTCCTGGGGCGCAAGATGGTTCCATATGGCGTTTTCCACAAGCTGCTCGATACCGGCGGCAGAGGTAAACGAGCCTGTCTCCATAAAGCTGATTATTTGAAGGCGTATGGCGGCTACCCAGCCTTCCGTACTCATAAATACCTTCTCCATCTCATCGTCCGTGATATGGAGTCCCCCCATGCGGAACAGCCTCGCAGTATCCTTCCTGTCAAAGAAGAAAGCGGAAGCGCCGATGGTATAAGTGTTGTTATTGTGAGCAGAGCCCAGCTTCTCAGCCTCCAACGGCTGGGTAATAAATATCATATGCAGATTTGGATCTCCGTGCATGGAAAAAACGCTGATCAGCTCCCGGGGGATGCTGCAATTGACAAGCTGATAGTTATCTACTATTAAATAGGTTTCCTCCGGGCAGCGGATGTCTGCGAGATACGACTTCATATAAAACAATGTATCCAGCGTGGGCATTTTCAAATTTTTAAGATCATCCGCAACTTTGACCTCGATGTTGGAAAACAGGTCGCAGATGCCCAGCCATGCCATAGGGGATGACTCTCCCAGGCATGTGTACCAGTATTCACAAGCTCCGGCAGGACGGTTCTCCTTCAAATATTCCCTGACGGCGGTTGTTTTTCCAAATCCGGAGGGCGCTTCAACGACGGTAACAGGGTGACGCGATATCTGGGCGAGCTGCCGTTTGAGCCTGTCCGGGAAGCAATATTTTTGCCGCTGCTTCAATCCCCTTCTCACCTCTTTTTCTCCTGCAGAGAATAATGTTGCCCGCCGCAGGGTATTTACACCGGAATTGTTCCTTTCGCACGACTTTTGTAATATGCTAGTAATCTATTTATTCACAAATTATTTACAAAATTCGACATAACAAGCTATTTTTTAAGAGCCCTTCGGCTCTTGATTCGTATCATTGCAAATAAAGGTCACAGGTCAGTCACAATTTATAATCCGCATGGACCTGGTTAGCACCTTGCTACATATATAAGTTTAACTTATTAAAAATAACAAGTCTATCTTTTTGTGCCAGATAAGATAA
>DAITKX010000088.1:5896-8648 GCA_036835995.1 Bacillota bacterium
AAACTTGTTAAAATTAGTGCATTAGGGGGTGGCTGAAATGTATAATCTTCGGCTATTGCGTGAAGAGAAAAAACTAAGTCAGCAAAAACTCGCGAATGAATTTGGCGTCGCACAGTCTCAGATACAAAACTACGAAACCGGCGGCTACCAGCCGGACATTGAGACGCTCAAAAAGTACGCGGATTTTTTTGACGTATCGGTGGATTTTCTGCTTGGACGCACGGATATCCGCCGCAAACCGGAAGCGGTAAAAGAATACGCTCTGTGCGCTGAGGAACAGGCGTTGATAGACTGCTACCGAAGCCTGCGTCCTAAGCAGCGCCAAGGCCTTGCCCTGTTTCTAGATATTCTGAAGGATAAATAAGCCCTCAGAGTCCTTTTCTTCCGTTCCAAATGGAACTCCAACATTTTCGGCGGATCTTCTCCACCTCATTTTCTAATAGATCGGAGTATTACAGAACATATCGATAAACAGTTCCACGATCTGGGGGTCAAACTGCGTTCCGGCATTTTTTTTCAGTTCCATGAGCGCATCGTCCCTGCTCATGGCGTTTCGGTAAACGCGGTCGTTGACCATGGCGTCGTAAGCGTCGGCAATGGCCAAAATACGGCAGACAAGAGGAATTTCCTCTCCCTTCAGTCCCCGCGGATACCCCGTTCCATCCCATCGTTCGTGATGAGAGAGGATGAAATCGGCGACGATGGCAAGCTCCGGAGTCGCCTGGGCGATGCGGTAACCGATTTCGGGATGACGTTTCATTTCCTCCCACTCGACGGACTTAAGCTGATCCGGCTTTTGCAGGATGAGCCGGCTTACGCCGACCTTTCCGATATCATGCAGTACCGCCAGCAGCGACAGCTCGTCCATTTCCTTCGAAGAAAGCTGCAGCCTTCTTCCCATGCACCGGCAGAATATCCCCAGCCGCTCCGTATGCTCCTCCGTCTCTATGCTCTTTTCATAGAGCATCGCAAGCAGCGTGTTGATGATGGCGTTCCTGTAGCTCTTGCCGTCCAGAAGCTTCTGGTGATACATATTCTCTTCGGCCAATTGGAGGATGCTCCGCAGATCCTCCTCCGGCTTTTCCTTCACCGCACACCCCAGTGAAAGGCTCACCCTGAGCGCGCTGTCGCTGATCTCGTCACAGCTTTGTTTGATATTCTGAATGATTTGCTCCGCATCCCGGATTTCCGTCCGCGGCATGAACATGACGAATTCGTCTCCGCCCCAGCGCGCGATAAGGTCTCCCTCCCTGCAATTATCCTCAAGAGTTTTGACCACATTTTTCAGAAGGGAATCCCCTGCCTTGTGCCCGAAGACGTCGTTGGTGATTTTCAGTCCGTTTACGTCTCCCATGACGACGGAGATCGGCAGGTTTTTTCTGGCGTCCAGACGGACCATGGCTTCCTCTATATATCTCCGGTTGTAAAGGCCGGTCAGATAATCGTGATAGCTGAGAAAGCGGATCTGTTCATTTTGCTCCCTCTCTTTGCTGATGTCCCGAAAGACCATGACGACGCCGAAAATTTTTCCGTCATCCGTCCGGATCGGCGCCGCGCTGTCTGCGATGGGAATGAGCTCTCCCTGCCGCCGGCGCAATACCGTGTGGTTGCCAAGTCCGGTGATCCGGCCTGTCTTCAGCACCTTTTCGATGAGATTTTCCACGGGCTGCCCCGTCTCCTCGTTCATCAGGCGGAATACGTCGGCGAAAGGCCTGCCCTCCGCCTCTTTCCATTTCCAGCCGGTTATATTCTGCGCCACGCTGTTGAGGCTGGTGATCACTCCGCTGCCGTCGGTGGTCACCACGCCGTCGCCGATGGATTCCAAGGTCGTACGGAGCATTTCCTGTTCACGGACCAGCTCATTCCGGTAGTTCTCCCGGTCGGTGACATCAAAGAAAATGGAATAAAGCAGCATATGATCGCCGTCGGGAATCGGAGACGTATAGACGTCCATAAACCGGATTTCTCCGTTCTTCAGGCGGTGGGGGAAAAGAAAATACCGCTGTTTTTCCTCATACAGCGTGAGGCGGCGGCGTTCCGTTTCATCTACGGGCAGCATGTTGATATCCATGATGGTGAGGTTCAGAAGCTCTTCCTTGGAATAGCCGTAAAAATTACAGGCGGCAGTGTTTGCGTCGACAATTTTCCCTGATACGGGTTCGATGAGCAGCATGAGAGCGGAATGGCGGTCAAACATGGACTGCAGACGGTTGGCCAGCGCCTCGTTTTCTCCCTGCATTTCCTGAATATCAGGGGTATTCGGCAGATCTTTTACAAAATTCTCTTCCATATCGGCCTCTTTATTTCAATATTTCAATGAAAAGTGCAAACAAAGACTTGATTCTTCACGTCTCAAGTCTTTGCGTTTAATTTTGATATGTAACCAGTCCTGTTTAGCTGGTCTTGGTGGTTAAGAAGATCGGAAGCGTCATATGCGAGATCTGGTCTTCCATCTCTTCGATCTCATCCATGTGCCGGTCCTCATCGTTCAGAATTTTTTCAAGGATTTCACGGGTAGCGTAATCGCTGACTTCCCCCGCCAATTTGATCGCCGCATTATACGCCGCTATCGCGCCGGTTTCCGCTATGCGGTCATTTTCAAGCTGTTTGGGAATTTCGCTGCCGATGGCGATGCGGTTCAGCTCGCTTACGATGGGAATCCCCTCGAGGAAAAGTATTCTTTCGATCAGTTTTTCAGCGTGTTTCATCTCATCGATCGCCCGTCTTTCAAAGCTGTCATGCAGCTTGCCAT
>DAITKX010000088.1:8658-10810 GCA_036835995.1 Bacillota bacterium
ATAATTCGCTCAATAAGCCACTCAGCATGGAACATTTCATCCATCGCCTGCTTTCTGATTGCC
Organism: Bacillota bacterium; assembly: GCA_036835995.1. Classification (GTDB taxonomy): domain Bacteria; phylum Bacillota; class Clostridia; order Peptostreptococcales; family Anaerovoracaceae; genus Anoxybacterium. The sequence goes on from DAITKX010000088.1 coordinate 8,722, forward strand.
TTGTGAAGCTTACCATAACCCCAGTTTGCACACATTTCGGAATGAACGATGTACTGATTAATGGCTGTCAACTCATCGGAAAGCAGTGAATTCAAAGAATCAATAAGTTTGAGATCTCCTTTCATGAAAAAACCTCCTTCCGTGGGTTGCATGGGGAAATATCGTTGGTGCTCTGAAACGATGTTCCCTGAAATCGATATTTCCTATGCAATAAAAACTATTCTTCAGGTTGTCTTGATATTACCACTATTTGGACATCAATGCAATTAGGAAATCCAACACTTTTTTGAATAAGCCCCCGGCAAATTCAATATATTGTAAAGCAGCGGCGGCAGGCATTTTCTCTCGCTATAATATTTCGAAATCGGAAGGGGGCTTTTGGATGAGACGGTTTGACGATTTTCAGGATCAGAAAATTTATGACGCTGAAACGATCAGGGAGCGGGCCAGGCATGATGTCCGGGCTGAGATCGCAGAGGCTGAATCAAAGAAATCAGAAGCTGAAAACAGGAAGAGAGAAAGGGCGCAGGCAACCGCGCAGATCGTCTCCATTCTGCTGCTGGTCCTCTTTGGAGTGCTGAGCATCTGGACCATGAGCGAGTTTATATTTTAAGGATTGGCAATCTTAAAAATGAAGGAACCCAGAGGGCGCTCCCTTCATTTCAATTTCATATTGAATTTTTTCGATATGACTGATATACTGACTGCGAAGAAGACCGCATCATGTCTTGGATAATATGAAATCCACGATTCACACGCTGAGTTACATATACCGCCGCCTGCGCCAGATCAGGACACTGTTTGGATGGAAGCCGTCAGACGGATCGGATGAAGCCTGTGCCTGCTGCTGCACGCGCAATTAACGCAATGGACACAATTTAGTTTTAGGAGGAAAAAATCAATGGATCGGAAGGTATCGGAAATATTAAACCGCGCTCTCGCAGACATTCCGCCAACAAAGGAGGAATGTGTCTATCTGTTGGGGTTCCACGAGTCGACGCCGGAAGTGACCTTTACCCGGGGCGCGGCAAACGACATTTCGCGACGGAAAAACGGAAATACGGGACTGCTCTTCGGACAGATCGGCCTGGAGCTGTACCCCTGCGAGGCAGACTGCAAATTCTGCGCGTTCGGAAAATCCCACACGGGCTTTACGGGTAAAATCACCCTGGATGAGGAGACCATCCGAAAGAAGGTATACGATTTCACCAAAGACGGCGACCTGTACTGCCTGTGGCTCATGACCATGGATAAATTCGATCTGGACTATTATATCAACGCGGTAAAAATCGCAAGAGAGGTCACTCCGCCCCAGACGCTGCTGTACACCAACATAGGGGACACTGATTACGAGACATTCCTAAAGTTGAAAGAAGCAGGCGCAGACGGCGCATATCATGTCCTCCGCCTCGGCGAGGGCACTTATACGACCATCAGCCCCGAACGCCGCCAGGAGACTATGGATAACGCGTTAAAAGCGGGACTGATGCTCCAGGACTGTCTGGAACCTATCGGCACAGAGCACACGCCGGAAGTGCTGGTGGATCACATCTTCAAGACCATTGAAAGAGGTTTGGATACCGCAGGCGTCATGAAGCGGACTCCGGTTCCCGGCACTTTCTTTACAGACGAGATCACCAACTCGCGCCTGGCGCAGATCGCGGCTGTCAACGCGCTGGCCGTCATGGCCATCGATCCCTACCCATGGGTCCCCATCCATGAAGCGGACTATATCGGGCTCGTCAGCGGCGCTAACAGCATCTGCGCGGAAACCGGAGTAAATCCCCGGGACACCAAGGCGGATACCTCCGCAGGCCGGGGTCTGGACGTGACCGCGTGCAGGACGATGCTCTGGCAGGCAGGATTCCGGTATCTCGCAAAAGGCGACGGCACACGGGTGGAGCTGACGCCGGAATACATCGCAAAATGTAAAGCGAATGTATAGATGCGAAGGGCCTGCATATAGCCCGCGAGTGAATTTCAAATATCTGTAGAAAACATTTTTCTTCCTCCTTGCGCATAGATTGTATAAATTTTCGCCTGCGTACAGGAGGTATTTTTTTATGATAAATCTGGAAGGGCTGACAGG
>DAITKX010000088.1:10820-13932 GCA_036835995.1 Bacillota bacterium
GGTCCTGCAGGACTCGCCCTGCTATGACGAAGCAAGAAAAAATTATAACGCCTACTTTAACAAGTTTCCTCTGATCATCGTTTACTGCAAGAGCGAACGGGACGTGGTGAACGCGATCCTATGGGTCCGCAGACACCGGCTGCCCTTTCGCATCCGGGGCGGCGGACATAGCTATGAAGCATATTCCCTCGTCAACGGCGGCCTCGTCATCGACGTCAGCTGCCTGCTGAGACTGCAAATCGACCCGGAAAACCGCACGGCGCAGGTCGGGGCGGGACACCGTTTGCTTCCGCTTTACGAAACTCTTTGGAATCACGGAATGGCCATTCCCGGCGGGACTTGCCCCACAGTCGGCGTATCGGGCCTTACTCTCGGAGGGGGATACGGATTGTTGTCAAGGCTCCTTGGAATGACCTGCGACAGCCTCCTTGAGGTGGAGATGGTCACAGCCCGGGGCCGGATCATCCGCGCGAATGACAGACAGCACAGCGACCTCCTCTGGGCTTGCCGGGGCGGAGGGGGAGGCAGCTTCGGCGTGGTCACATCCTTTACCTTCCGCGTGCACCCCATCGGAAATGTCTCCCGCTATAGAATAACCTGGGACTTTGCCGATCTCGAAAAAGTGGTAGGTTACTGGCAGACATGGGCCCCCTTTGCGGATCCCCGCCTTACCTCTCTCCTGGCTCTGCCCGCGCAGAATCAGGGCGATCTCCGGGCAAACGGCGTGTTTGTCGGCTCCGAAGAGGAACTCCGGCAGCTCCTGGAACCTCTTCAGGAGGCGGTTCCCCCAAAGACTGCCGAATTTCAGTCTATCAGCTGGATCGAGGCAGTTTGCTTCTTCGCGGGGACGCCGTTGCGGCAGGATAAATTTAAAAATTCCTCCGCCTACGGTTACGAGCCGCTGTCCCATGAAGCTCTCAGCGTGCTGATCCGCAACCTGCAGACCGCCCCGGGCCCCTCCAACGTGCTCTCCCTCGATGCCTATGGGGGCCAGATCCGCCGGGTACCCGAAAGCGCAACGGCATTTCCCCATCGCAAATCCCTGTTCGTGATGCACTATCAATCCTATTGGCAACAGGATGCGGACGCGGAAAAAAACATCAAATGGATCGAGGGGTTTCGCAGATCCATGCTGCCTTACACACGGGGCGCATATTGCAATTACTGCGACTCCGCAATCCGCGATTGGCCCCGCGCATACTTTGAAAGCAATCTGCCCCGGCTGATCAGGGTCAAGCAAAAGTACGACCCCGAGAATCTATTCTCCTTTGAGCAGAGCATTCCGCCGCGTTTTTGAGTCCTTTATCAAAACTCTTGCCGGAATCATATTATATATGGATCAATAGAAGGAGATGGCGAGATGCAATATAAAAAGCAGCGGAGGGAACTGACAGCCAGGCAGGGAACGGAACCGATGGTATCCATCGGATATTTAAATCTGGCAAAGAGCATGAGAAATCTCATGGCTCAGTTTGCTTACCTTACAAGGATTTATTTTACGTCGATATTCTCTCAGTACGGCGATGACCAGGCCATCGCAGACAAGCTTTACAGCTTGCCCAACAGGTTTCAGGAAAAGGCCGAACTGATTTTCGGCGCTCCTTTAAGCGAAGAGTTTTTAAACGTATTTTCCCTTCAGATTTTTTATATTTTATCCCTGGGAAACGCCATGGCGGCAGGGGATCAGGAGACCGCGGACTACTATACGCAGCTTTTATATGAAAATGCGGATGCTATGGCGGCCCAGTACGCAAAGATGAATCCATTCTGGGATGAAATGCAATGGAAAACCCTGCTGTATAATTATATCAATCTGATTATACAAGACGCCGTGGCGACAGGTTCCCGCGAATTTGAAAAAGAGCTGGATATCTTTGAAAGGATGCTGCTGGCCAGCCTCGCCATGGGAGACTATCTGGCGGATGGGTTTTATCAGTACATGGTGGCTGGGATCGGCCATGACACGGCGCCGACGCCCAAGCCGGATGCGGCCTCATGATAGCGCCGAATGATAGCGCCCGGGAGCGGCGTCCCTTGCTGTTTTATTTGCTCTGAGGATACAGTTTACCGTGATAATAACTGTCAGACAGATAGAGCGCGCCCAACGGGTTATGGGCCAGGACCCGGTCCTTTACGGCGAATACGGTAACCGGCGCGTCGGAATGTTTGATAAACAGGGAATCATGGCCGACGCACAGCCCCAGAATGATATTTAACTCTGTTTGCGCTTTATTCAGAAAAACCGCCTGACCGATGGGGTTGCACATGGGCTCATATGTGCCGGGCACTACTTTTTCGCTGTCTTTGATCCCCAAAAACTCCTTGGGGATGCTTCCATTTTTGCACGCCGCGGAATGCACCTCAAAACCATTGCAGGCCAGGATTTTGCATAATACGTTTGCCTCCTTTGCCAGTCCCACGCAAAAAGCCAGTCCCAGCCTTTTATATTCGCATCTGTGGGCAAAGTCCATAATTTCTTCAAGCCTTGTCTTTTGGCAATAGCCTTCCGCCTCCGTCAGGGCGGAGCAATATGCCAGCTTTTTGTTTTCATCATTCAGGTACCGCTCTTTTACGGCTTCCTGCTCCTCTTCCCTGCAGAGGCAATTCAGCGGCGCCTTGTCAAGATTTCCCGTTTCACAGCCTTTCGTGGCGCACATCGCACATGTATACATATATTCTCCTCTTTTCTTATCTGCGTTTTTCATTCTCCACCTTGGCAAACCTTTATCAAGAAGTGATGTCGGTATGAAAACATCTAAAACAAGTATATATTAGCCCCTTATATTTGTCTACGCTCGTATAAACACTTCACGCCTCAAGGCACTGGGCCGCAGGCCAAGCCCTTTTTTGTGTGTAAATTCGTTCGGTGCAGTTTTTAGAGTTGTACGCACCAAGGTCCGGTTTTAGCGGTTCATTTGCTCACTTTTTGGAGTTGTACCTGATATTTCGTTTCGGAAGCGAACCTTATGGCTAGTTAGAGCTAAAATTCGACCAATGCACATTGATGTTACATATATTTACATATGTTCTTGGTACAACTCAATTTTTTGCACCTTTGGGGGTGCGGACATTTTCTTGGACTGGCTAGTAACCAGCAAGTCCAAGACTCTGT
>DAITKX010000089.1:0-8370 GCA_036835995.1 Bacillota bacterium
TGAATTCCATGGATTTTGCTTTTCCAAACTGGAATTCACTTTTTCAATTGACCATAGAGTGAAATCCTTTCAAAGACTACCAACAGGGGGCATCGGTAAATGAACAATGGAATTCAGATAAAGGAAGAACGCGCGCGAGCGCTCTATGCTGGGGGCGCGTCGTTCTATTTTTTCATTATTATGGTATATTTCTTTTGGGCCATATCCGGGCCTATGACAAAGATAAGCTATGCCGGCTTCGGTGTGTCCGGGACAGATGTTTTTGAGCTTATGAATTTTGCAGGCATCCGTCTTTTCGGCGCGGGGGCAATAGGCCTCGCTTACTGCCGCATTCGGGGCGTGCGTCTCATGCCGGAGCATTTCTCGGATTTCCGGCAGATCGCGAAGCTGGGACTCATTATGGGCGTGGCCCAGTATATCTTTTTTAACTTTGGCGCCGCCTTTTCATCAGGTGTGCAGATATCCATTCTCTCCAGCGCGGGCGCATTTTGCGGCATCCTTATTTCCGCTCTTATCTTCAAGGAGGACGCGCTGACGCCCAGAAAGCTTCTGGGCTGCGTTCTGGGCGTGATCGCTGTCATCATTTTGAACTGGAAAGACATCAACATGGGCGTCACCGCCTCGCTTTTCGGCGCATTCCTGCTTCTCCTCGGCCAGATCTCCGGATCCTTTGGCGCGGCCTATCTGAAGATAATTTCCAGAGGCCGCAGCGCCATTTGGGTGGGAGGCTGGCAGTCTGTTATAAGCGGTGCGCTTTTGATGATCATAGGCCTCTGCGGGAATGGTTCGCTCTCCCTTGAGGCGGGAAGCTCCGCTGCGTTCCCCATGGTCGTACTCATATTGACCAGCGGAGCTGCGCTCATTTTTTCGAACCAGCTTTATAAGTACAATCCCTTGAGCAAGGTAATGATCTTCTCTCTTTTGTCGCCGGTGCTGGGGGTATTTAGCTCCGCAATAATGCTGGGCGACTCGCTGTATTCCGGTTTCGTTTTTGCCAGCCTTATCATCAACTGTGTGGGCGTTGCCCTTGTCACCACGGAAAAGTCGCCCGCAGAACACAAAGTGAAATAATGGACAGTGAAAACGGGAGTCGTACAAACATAATTGTAAAAAAATATTACAAGGTGAGGAATAAGAGAAGTATATTGTCAGGTACATGACAATATACTTTTATACTACCACTAAATTAGATACGGACATAAATGCGGGAGAGGGAGATTACAAATTGAACTTTGTAATACAAGTTTTACTGATCAATCTGATAATCGCATGTGAAAATGTCGGCGTATTCGCATTGGCTACCAATGGATTGCCGCCAGATATGGCAAAGAAAGTTTTTCGAATCGGCGTTGGTTTATCATTGGTGTTTAAGTTGACTTTCATTGCCATTGCAAGCGCCCTGTTCGATATAACGTGGCTGCATATCCGAATCGTCGGCGGGGCGTTATTGCTCTACATTACTTTTAATATGCTGTTTCATAGCAAAGGGACATTTGATAGAAGATTGCAATCGAGGGACAAGGGAAAGGACAGCTTTTTTGAAGCCGTAATTTCTATTTCTGTCGCTGTTCTCAGTATGAGCCTGGATGACGCCATCGCCATATCGAGCATTATTTCCATAGATGGAAATGGGTTGGACCTGAAAAGAATGGTTGCTGCTCTTGCCGGACTTTTTTTCGGGGCGTTTATTTTGCTGCTGTTCAGCGACACAATGACGAAGATGATAGAACGATTTCCAATTCTAAACAACCTGTGCGCCGGATATTTAACCTACATGGCAATTAGAATGATATTTGAAGATGATACGATCAAGCTCTTTTTTGATCGCGTCAACTTTACCTTCACCGTGCCCGGGGCGGTTTTATGCGGCGTCTTAATGGCCTTTTACGGCCTGTTTGCAAATGGTATCCTCCCCGGCGGAGATGCGAAGATGAGAGACATAAACCTGCCGATCTACTGCATAATAGTCGTATACGCATTGGCCACCATCGGGGCGATTTCCTATCTCGATACGGCGCCGCTTATCGAGGGGCATAAACTGACCGTTCTATCCGTGTACGGATTTATTCCAAACGGCTCAAACGCAGTATATACAATAGCTCCCTCAGCAGAATTGATTACAGTCTGCGCGGCAATATCGGCAGGGGCAACGGCGGGAAACAGCGGTAAAAAATCATATTTATCTATGTTTTTTTCAAATGCAAAAGGAATGCTGACCTATGTATTATTGGGGATTTTTGTAAATACCGTGGGCCTGTCCTTTCTGTTCGGCTTTGGGAAAACAAGCCTGCCGGATTACTTGATCATATTTGCGGCGCAAACCTTATTGCTGCTTTCGTACACAGCAGCCTTCACCATGATTTCCACATTCATTAGAGGAAAGTCCATGATAATCGTTTTCGGTTTGCTGTTCATCCTGATGGAGCTGATTGAAGCCGCCGTTTTTATTCACAGTGACCGCTTTCCGGCTGTCGCATACTTTTTCCCAAGTTATCATCTGGCCGCTGTTTCCGGACACGTTTCGAGTCCCTATTCCATTCCAATGGCTATGCCCATTTCAATTTTGTATATAATATTGTTCACTTTTATCGGATACTGCCACTATCAGCCGCGCTATGGGGCTTTCAAACCGATCTGGAAATAGCTGCGCCTTTTACAGCGCTTACTTCAACATTTACAGCACTTGTTTTAACTGTACCGAAACTCCATCCGGGTCATAGATATAGAAATATCGGGTTTTTTCATCGGGAGTGCGAATATCCGAAGCGTTAAGCCCTTTAGAAAGGGCAAGCTCCCGCAGCTCATCCAGCTCGTCGGTTAAAAAGCAGATAAAAAATCCTTTCCCCTCAAATTTTTGCATACCCTCCGAACTCACAAGCTCAATCTCCGTTTCTCCGGCCTTATTGGCGAGGAAGGCAAGGTCCGCAGGGCCGTCCTGAAAGCGGCGGATGATTGACAGTCCCGCAAATGTTTCATAAAACTCGATGGACTTTTCAAGGTCGCGGACCATAATCGTAAATTGTTTGAAAAACATAGTAAACTCTCCTTTGCTATTTTTGCTATTATACATCCGCAAACAGCCCAAGACAATACCTAAGGGGACAGGTCGTAAAGGACAGCTTAAATAACAGACCTTTTATTTTTAACATTCTCTTAACATTTGCTTTATTCGCTCTTAACAAAACTCCGCTAACATGGTAAGTGAAATAAAAAGGAAAAGATAACTGCAGAGGGAGACAGTGAATGAATGCTTATGAAAAGATAATTGAAAAATTGATTTTGATATCTGCGGTGGTCGCCACCATTTCGGTGGCGTTGATCACTGTTTTTATATTTCAGTCCGGACTGCCGATCCTGGCGCATTACGGCGTATTCAATTTCATCTTTGGCACGACCTGGTCGCCTACCAACGGACAATTCGGAATTCTGCCGCTGATCGCCGGCACCTTATCGGTTACCCTTGGGGCTCTGGTGATCGGAATTCCCACAGGGATTGCCTGCGCAATCTTCCTTGCGGAGATTTTGCCGAAGAGAGCGGCAAAGGCCTTCAAATCGGCTATTGAGCTTCTGGCGGGAATCCCGTCGGTGGTTTACGGCTTTTTCGGACTCATTGTAATCGTTCCGGCCATCCGGAATTATATCCTGCCGATTTACAGGATTTTTCATCCCGACGCATCCGCGACAGGTTTCAGCATACTCGCCGGGGCGATCATTCTGGCGGTCATGATCCTGCCGACCATCGTGAGCATTTCGGAAAATGCCATTGCGGCGGTGCCGGGTGAATTTAAAGAGGCGTCCCTGGCGCTGGGCGCCAATAAAATGGAAACCATCCTGCGGGTGCTCATCCCCGCCGCGCGGTCGGGGATCCTGTCGTCCATCATCCTTGGGATGGGAAGGGCTGTCGGTGAAACCATGGCGGTGCTGCTCATCACAGGCAACATGGCGAAAATGCCCGGGAGAATCATGGACCCCGCGGCGACGCTGACAGGAACCATTGCCATGGAGATGGGTTATGCGACTCCGACGCATCAGCAGGCGCTCTTTGCCGTCGGGATCATTCTGTTCATTATCATTATGCTGCTGAATATCATCGCGCAGTTCAGCATGAGAGGACTGGGAGGCAGGGCAAGCTGATGGAAAGGGTAGCTTTGGAAAACAATCAAAAAATAAATGGGAGTAACAATAGAATAAAAAGGGCAAAGGCTTCGAAAAATGCGGTGTTTTACGGCGTGATCGGAGTTTTGGCCGCCATCACGCTGGCTGCGCTGATCATAATTATCGGATACATTCTTGTCCACGGAATCAGTCATATCAATCTTGAATTTCTGACCCAGGAGCCGAGGCGGATGGGAAAAGAGGGGGGAATCTTTTCGGTGATCATCGGCACTCTCATGGTTACCGGGGTAAGCCTCCTCATCGCAACGCCTATCGGGATTGCGGCGGCCATCTACTTTACGGAGTATTCCAAAGGAGGAAAAGGGGTTTTTATCATAAGGTTTTTCACGGAGATCCTGGCGGGGATACCGTCCATCATTTTCGGATTGTTTGGCTTTGCATTCTTCGTGATCTTTCTCGGAATGGGCTGGTCCGTCATCTCAGGCGGGCTGACCCTGGCGTTGATGATCCTGCCGACTTTGATCCGGGCTACTGAGGAATCGCTGAAAACCGTTCCCATGGCATACCGGGAGGGCAGCCTTTCCCTGGGAGCGACAAAATGGCAGACCATCGTGAGAGTCATTATCCCCTGCTGCAAATCGGGGATACTCACCGGGCTCATCCTCGGAGTCGGAAGAGCCATCGGAGAGACGGCCGCGGTGATGCTGACCGTGGGCGGTTCCCTGCGTCTGCCGACTACGATCTTCGATTCCACGAGGACCATGTCGGTACACCTGTATATCCTGGCGTCGGAGGGTCTGTCCATGGAAAAGACCTACGCGACGGCCGCCCTGCTGATCATCATCGTATTGCTGATCAATACCGCCGCAAACCTGATCAGCGGCAAACTTGGAGGAAACTATGGAAACTAAATTTGAAACCGAAAAAAATAATACTAAATTTACGATCGATAACCTGAACCTGTATTATGGAAACTTTCAGGCGCTGAAGGACATCGATATGACCATATATGAAAACAAGATCACGGCGCTGATCGGGCCCTCGGGCTGCGGAAAATCCACTTTTCTGCGAACCCTGAACAGGATGAACGACCTGATTCCGGGCGTTGCCATCGAGGGCGCCGTTAAATTCGACGGCGGCGACATCTACGGAAACGGGTTTGATATCATCGAGCTGCGCAAAAAGGTGGGAATGGTGTTCCAAAAGCCCAATCCCTTCCCCAAAACGATCTATGAAAACATCGTCTACGGGCCGAAGGTCCACGGGGAAAAGGACAAGAGCCGCCTGGACCATATCGTAGAAAGGACGCTGGGGGAGGTAGCCCTTTGGGAAGAGGTAAAGGACAGGCTTCACAAACCGGCCCTGGGGCTTTCCGGAGGACAGCAGCAGAGGCTCTGCATCGCGAGGTGCCTGGCCGTTGAGCCCGAGGTGATCCTGATGGACGAACCCACTTCGGCCCTGGACCCGGTGGCGACCTCGAAGATCGAAGGACTTCTGGAGGAACTGACGGAGCGGTATACAATCGTTATCGTAACCCATAACATGCAGCAGGCTGGAAGGGTTTCCGACTACACATCCTTTTTCCTGAGCGGAAAGGTGATAGAAACGGATAAGACAGAAGTTATTTTCTCAAATCCGCAGGATAAAAAGACGGAAGATTATATAACGGGGAGGTTTGGATGATGGCGGCAAGACCACAGATGGACCATGAGATGTCCATAATAACAAATGATTTATTGAACATGACGAGCCTGGTGGAGGATACGATCCAGAACGCCATAAAGTCTCTGGTGGAAAAGGACTCGGATCTGGCAAGAAGCCTTATCAACGGCGATGAGGTCATCGACGATATGGAGGACGTGATCAAGGATAAATGCCTGAAGTTTCTGGCGACCCAGCAGCCTTTGGCCGGAGACCTGCGCTACATGATCTCCATCATGCAAATGGTGAGAGATCTGGAACGGATCGGCGACCATTGCGAGGATATTGCAAAATATACCCTTCGGTTTGAAAACGAAGAGTATATGAAGGAGCTCATCGACATCCCGCGGATGGCGGACATGGCCACCAAGATGGTGAAAAACGCCATCGATTCCTTTGTCCACATGGATCTGAGGCTGGCGAGGAAGGTCTGGAAAGCCGATGAAGAGGTGGATGAACTCTTCCGAAACATCTACGACGAGCTGATCGGACTCGTCGATAAGGACGCCGCCAAGGCGAATCAAAGCGTCATGTTCCTTTTCATCGCCGCCCATCTGGAGCGGATCGCGGATTACGCGACCAATATCTGCGAGGAGACGGTGTTTGCGATGGAAGGGAATTACGAAATGGAATAAGTTTTACGCTTGCTCCTGGAAAACACTCGCAACCTTTATATTATCAATGACTTGGACTCTATATTTTAATACCAAAAAACAAACTGCGTCCGCAAACAGTGTTTTTTGGCAGCGGCGGCTTCGCCGCCACTGATTAAAATATACGAGTCCTTCGTCAGATAATATGGAAAAGTTACTCGAATGCTTTCCAGGAGCAAGCGTCAACCTTACCAGGGCAAATAACCGGAAAACGGATGATGGACCGGTTTTTGAAGCCCTAAAGGAGCTAATATCAAGAGAAGGTTATCTGTGAAAAGTGGCTGCGGCCACTTTTTTTGTTCATAGCTTGATTTTTGAACAGAATTAGACCTCTCAAAGCTCAAAGGGACGGGGATTAGTGAGGTTAATAAGTCCGTGGATCAGTGCAGCCTTAAATTCCGCGCCGCACCGGTGTGGCGAAGCTGCTTTTTCGTATTTTTTGTCGAAATTGCGAGAAAAAGGTTGAATAAATATTATTTTTAATGTATTATTATACACATATTACCGATTAGCATTGGAAAATGACGCTTTTAGGAAGAAGAAGGGAGCACAAGAAATCATGAAAAAACTAACAGCAATATTACTCGTATTATCAATGGCACTGACCTTTGCCGCCTGTGGAGGAACCAGCAAACCGTCTGAAGAGACGTCGGGAGATGCGGCGGGGGATGTGCCTACCTATAAGGTTGCAATGGAACCTACATTCCCGCCTTTTGATACCATCGACAAAAGTACCCAGGAGCTTACCGGGTTTGACGTTGACATGATGAACGCCATCGCAGAGGATCAGGGCTTCAAGCTGGAATGGGTCAACATGGGATTTGGCGGTTTGATTGCGGCACTGCAGTCCGGAAACATCGATATTATCGCATCGGGGATGAACGCCAGCGAAGATAGAAGAAAACAGGTCGACTTCTCGACCACATATTATGATTCCGGCCTGGTTGTGGCGGTCAAGGCGGGGAATACGAAAATCAAGAGCATCGACGACCTGACTGCCGATATGAAGGTCGGCGGACAGATAGCAACTACAGGAGCCGATCTCGCTACGAAGCTTCGCGATGAGGGAAAAATAAAGGAAGCAAAAATTTATGACGGCCTGGACGTTGCTGTAATGGATCTGCAGACCGGCACCATCGACGCGCTGATCAACGACCTTCCCGTAACTAAGGCCTACATGGACGCAAAACCGGGAACCATTGAAATCGTCGGCGACGTATTGAATGCGGAATCCTACGGCTACGCGGTCAAAAAGGGAAACACGGAACTCCTGGATAAGATCAATAAGGGAATGCAGAATTTAAAAGACAACGGCAAATTCGACGAAATCTATTCAAAATGGCTTGAGTAAGGGCGGAAAGCAATAAGAAACGACAAGTGAGAAATGATCGGTCGGAGAGTTTGCCGAAGGGCAAGCTCTCTACTGTTTTTCTTTGAGATTATTTAAGGAGCAAAAATTTGGACATTTATTTAACAGGACTTAAAATTGCATACAGCGGTGTTTCCGTGACCCTTGAAATCACGGTTTTTGCGGTGCTGATCGGCATTGTGGCGGGGCTCTTTGTGGCGCTGGGAAAAATGTCGTCCTTTCTGCCGGTTAAGATACTCTTCTCCGTTTATGTGGAACTGATAAGGGGAACGCCCTTTATCGTGCAGGCGTTGATCATGTATTTTGCATTTCCCAAGATACCCCAGGCGATGGGCTTTGACTTTACCTGGGAAAATCCGGTCGTCGCATCCATAATCGTCTGCGGGATCAACAGCTCGGCCTATGTGGCGGAGATCATCCGAAGCGGCCTCCAGGCTGTGGACCGGGGACAGATGGAAGCGGCAAGATCCCTGGGGATGAGCCGCGGTAAGGCCATGCGCTTTATCATCGTTCCCCAGGCGTTCCGCATCA
>DAITKX010000089.1:8380-13867 GCA_036835995.1 Bacillota bacterium
ATTTTACCGGCGCTGACAAATGAGTTTATTTCGCTGTTGAAGGAGACCGCCGTGTTGAGCATTATCACCGTGGTCGACGTGACAAGGAAAAGCATGCTGTGGGCGGCTGCGACCTTTGAGTTCTGGCCGGCCTATCTGGGAACCGCTTTTGTGTACCTGAGCATTACGCTTCCCATGTCCAGACTCGTGGCGTACATGGAAAGGAGGATGGCTCAAAGTGATCGAAGTAAATAATCTGACGAAAGAATTTGGGAAGCTGAAGGTCCTTCAGGGAATTTCAGAGAAAATTGAAGAAAATGAGGTCGTCTGCGTCATCGGTCCCTCCGGTTCAGGAAAGAGCACCTTTCTGCGGTGTATCAACCTCTTGGAAATTCCCACCTCCGGCGAGATTTATATCGACGGAGAGCAGATCAATAAAAAGGGTGTGGACATCAACGAGGTGAGAAAAAAGCTTGGGATGGTATTTCAGAATTTCAATCTGTTCCCCCACAAGACGACTCTCGAAAACATAACGATAAGTCCTATTCAGGTGAACAGGATGTCCAGGGCGGACGCGGAGAAGGAGGCCATGGAGCTGCTGGGGATGGTGGGGCTTCAGGACAAGGCGGCAGTATACCCCTCGTCCCTGTCCGGCGGCCAGAAGCAGAGGGCGGCCATTGCGCGGGCCCTGGCGATGAAGCCCGAGATCATGCTCTTTGATGAACCTACTTCCGCCCTGGACCCGGAAATGGTGGGGGAGGTTCTTCAGGTGATGAGGGATCTGGCCCATCGGGGAATGACCATGGTGATCGTCACCCACGAGATGGGCTTTGCCCGGGAAGTGGCGGACAGGGTGCTGTTTATGGACGAGGGATTGATCGTCGAACAGGGAACTCCCGAGGAGATCTTTGGAAATCCGCAGAACGAAAGAACGAAGAGCTTTTTGAGCAAGGTGCTTTAAGCAGGCTCCCGGGGGGATACCTGCGGCGCGGCGCTGATACAGCTAAAAAACAGAGGAGCGATTCCTCTGTTTTTTTTCGTTTCCCCCGGGGGAAAAAGGTGTATAATAATCACAGATTGTAATAATTGCGATTATTATACGGATTAAATGCCGTGCCAGAATTTCGCCTGCGGCGAAAAGGCACATGGCCATATATCATAAAAAGCTCTGCTTTTTATGATATAATAAACTAACTACACTATCCCCCCTTTGACAAGATACAGCAAGGTTTGCAAAGGAGGAAAGGAAAGAAAGGGGACTGAAATGAAGGTTAAATTTTTGGGGGCTGCGATGTCTGTCACAGGCAGCTGTCATCTCGTTACGACGGACAAGTATAAAATATTACTGGATTGCGGACAGTTTCAGGGGAGCAAAGCCCTGGAAAAGCTGAATGAAGAACCGTTTGGATTTGATCCGCTGGACATCGATTTTATGATTTTAAGCCACGCCCACATCGACCACAGCGGCAGGATTCCGCTGCTGACAAAGCGCGGATACAAGGGGAAGATCTACTGTACGGACGCGACGGCGGACCTGGTGGAAATCATGCTGAAGGACAGCGGCTACATTCATGAAAAGGAAGCCGAATGGGTGAACCGAAAGGCGGAGCGGTCAGGGAAGCCCTCTGTTGAGCCTCTTTATACCTTTGAGGACGCCGCGGATTCCGCTCAATACCTGGAACCAGTGTTATATGATCAGATGTACGACATCAATCCGGACGTCCGGGTCCGCTTCCGGGACGCGGGCCACATCCTGGGCTCCTCCATCGTCGAGCTTTGGATCAGGGAGGGGGAGCATACGTCGAAGCTGGTATTTTCCGGAGACATCGGCGTGAAGAACAAACCGATCCTGAGAGATCCGGAGACCGTCGACGAGACGGACTATCTGATCATGGAAACCACCTACGGCGACCGGGTCCACGAGTCCAGCGCCGACAGCCTGGACCGGTTCTTCGATATTATTCTGAAAACCACAAGGCGCGGCGGCACGGTTGTAATCCCGTCCTTTGCCGTAGGCAGAACCCAGGAGCTGATCTACCATTTGAACATATTTTACGAAGAGCACAGGGAGCTGAAATCGGAACTGGATAAGATCATGGTTTATGTAGACAGCCCTCTGGCTACCAGCGCAACGGAAATATTCCGGAGGAACGCCCAGGTTTTTGACGATGAGACCCGGGAATACATCCTGAAAGGGGACAACCCCCTCGACTTTAAGAACCTGGTGTTTACAAGATCCAGCGACGAGTCCAGGGAGCTCAACTTCAACCCCGCCCCCAAGATCATCATTTCAGCCAGCGGTATGTGCGACGCGGGGAGGATCAAGCATCATCTGAAGCACCATCTCTGGGACCCGAAATGCAGCGTTGTGTTCGTCGGATATCAGGCGGAGGGAACTCTGGGAAGATCCATTGTCAACGGAGATAAAGACGTCAGCATTTTCGGCGAGAAGATACACGTCAATGCGGAAATATACAATCTGGAAGGGTTTTCCGGCCATGCGGACAGGGACGATCTGCTGGACTGGCTTTCATCATTCCTGACTCCGCCGAAGAAGGTCTTTCTGGTTCACGGAGAGGAAGGCTCGAAAAAGGCCTTTGCGGCTACCGTCAAGGAGGCCCTGGGTTATGACTGCACCGTGGTGGAGGACGTGTCGGAATTCGATCTGGATTCGGATGTGCTGCTCAGCATCGAGGATACGCGAAACGGGATCGCGAACCAGGAGCAGTTGATGAAGCTGAAAGACAGGCTGTCCAGGGTCCACGGGGATCTGGAAGCCATCATGTACAATGCACACCTTGCCGTGGACAGCGGAACGACCCAGGAAAAGGTCGACGAGATATCCAATATCATTCTCGAACTGGATAAGAGCACCCTTAAACTTGGAACGGCTGTGGCAAAGCAGGATATCACAGAATGACCCTGGCCGGTCACCGGTGAAATAACAAAATAGAGCAGCATAATGAGGTATCATAATGAAAAATACCATTGTAATCGGCATCGCCGGAGGAACCGGATCGGGGAAGACCACCCTGATCAACGAGATTCGAAAGGAGTTTCACGATGAAATCGCCATATTGAGCCATGATTTTTACTATAAGGAGCACAGCGATCTTCCGTTTGAAGAGCGGGAAAAGCTCAATTACGACCATCCGAACGCCTTCGAAACGGATCTGATGATCGAGCATATCAGGCAGATGAAGGAAGGAAAAGCGATTGAACGGCCGGTCTATGACTTTGTCATTCACAACAGAAAAGCCGAGACGATCAGGGTGGATCCTTCCAAGGTGATCATCGTAGAGGGGATCCTGATCTTTGAAAACAAAGAGCTGCTGGACCTGTTCGACATCAAGGTGTTCATCGATACGGACTCCGACGTCAGGATCATCCGGCGGATTCTCCGGGACGTTCGTGAACGTGGAAGGAGCCTGGACTCGGTGATTACCCAGTACATGAAGAATTCGTGGAACCCAGCAAGAAGAACGCCGATATCATCATTCCGGAAGGCGGGTATAACAGTGTGGCCCTGGAGATGCTGAACGACCGGATCAAAAATCTTTTAAAAATAGGCGAAAAATAAAAGATTGTATTAAAAATAAGATTCCTGTCTCAATTTTGTTTCCTTCCCGAAGAATCTTTGCTATAATAATAGTCGGGAAAAAGCCAAAATGAAGAATGGGAAGAAATTAAGGGGCTGAATGCGTTTCTAGTTTGATTCCCGGCAAAAAACGTTTCAGCCCTTTCTATCTAGTGGGTGCAGCCACTATTTTAGGAGGCAAAAAATGTCTTTATTGAAAGAAATCGCGCCGAGCGTACAGCAGGTGGCGGAGGCAATTGCCATAGCTGTCGGAGTTGAGGTTGAAATCGTTGACAATAAGCTTACCATTGTCGGAGGAACATCGGTTTATACTCAGCGGATCGGACAAAAGGAAGAGGCAGGAGAAATTGACGGAAATTATCTATATGCCCGGGTCCTCCGGACAGGCAATACGGAAAATATAGCGGACGCCCAGAACGATATCACCTACGGCACGTCGGTGGATGAGTTCGGAAGCTTCGAGCTTGCGGAAATCTGTACCCCCATCAAGGTGGACGACCAGATTATCGGAATCATCGGGCTCGTCGCTTTAAATGAAAATCAGAGGTCGATTCTTTTGGACAAGAACAAGAATATGGTGACCTTTGTTGAAAAGATGGCGGATCTCCTCGGCGCCAAAGCGGTGCAGAAGCGGGCGCTGAACAACGTGGAGCTCAGCGTGAGCGAAATGCACACTGTCCTGGAAACCACCCACGAAGGAATTTTTGCCATCGACGGCCGAGGCTACATAAAGCACTGCAATTATGCGGCGGAAGAGCTGTTTAAAACGACGAAAGGCGATATCGTCGGAAGTCACATCAGCAAGTTCATGCGCGGCACTCCGGCGCTGGAGGTGCTGCGGTCGGGGAACGGCTATACGGAGAATGAAGAGGTGTATTCCAACGAACGGGGCGGATTTCACCTGATCGTTACCGCCAAGCCGTTTTTTACAGATAAGACGGTGGCCGGCGTGGTCATTTCCTTCCGGGATATCGAGGAGGCCCAGAAGCTGGTTTACAACATCAATACCAGGGCGCTGAAATATACCTTTGACGATATCATGGGAGAGAGCGAAGCCATCAGAAGGGCGAAAAACCAAGCGCTTCTCACTTCGAGAGGAAACTCCACCGTGCTGGTCACAGGGGAAAGCGGAACCGGGAAGGAAATGTTCGCAAAGGCCATCCATTACGCCAGCGCCAGGGCCAAAGGCCCCTTTGTCACGGTAAACTGCGGCGCTATTCCGGAAAACCTTCTGGAAAGCGAGTTGTTCGGCTACGAAAAGGGCGCTTTTACCGGGGCGAGTGACAAAGGAAAATACGGAAAATTTGAAATGGCCAACGGAGGCACGATCTTTCTCGATGAAATCGGAGACATGCCGTTACATCTGCAGGTAAAGCTCCTTCACGTACTTCAGAATATGCGCTTCGAAAGAGTCGGAGGCAACAAGGTCATCATCGTCGACGTCAGAGTCATCGCTGCGACCAACAAGGATCTGGAAGCCATGATCAAGGGCGGAACGTTCCGGGAAGACCTCTATTACCGCCTGAGCGTTATCCCTCTCGTCATACCGCCCCTTCGGGGAAGGCGTTCGGATATCCGGCTCCTGATGTACCATTTCCTGAACAAGTACAATACCTTTATGAATAAGAAGATCATCGGATTTACCGATGAGGTGGAATACATTTACGAAAACTACGACTGGCCGGGAAATGTCAGAGAGCTCGAAAACGCCGTTGAATTCGGGACAAATATGGCCTTTGGGGATAAAATCGGCGTAGACGCCATTCCCGCCAGGCTTTTGAAAAACGATACCAACACCATCCAGATCGAGGAAAGCGATCTCCCCCTCAATGAGCAGGTCAAATTTTATGAGAGGGAAATCCTGACCCGAAAGCTGAAAAAGTACGGAAACAGCAGCAATGCGAAGGAGC
>DAITKX010000090.1:0-13840 GCA_036835995.1 Bacillota bacterium
ACCCGCCAGACTAAAAAACCAGTAGGAGATATACATCGCCAGCATCAGATATTCGCCGTGGGCAAAGTTTACAAGCCCCACCACGCCAAAGATCAGCGCCAGCCCGACGCTCGCCAGGGCGTAGATTCCGCCTGACAAAATACCTGAAATGAGAACATTTAAAATTTGTTCCATTTTCTACTCCTCAAGATGTTTTCATATTCATTTTAACCCACAGCCACTTCATTGAAAAGTGGCTGTGGGCATTTCATTCCAGATTTAGCCGGAATGGAATTTTTTCCGTTCCGTTCAATTCAATCGATTACCACTTGCTTGCGATGGGAAGAGGTACGTTGATTGCTTCCCCGTTTTTCAGCTTCTCCGGATAGATGGTAACTACCGATCCGCCCTGCCACTGGTTGATGTTGGCTGAAGCCGCATAGTTCTGTCCGTCGTCTCCAAGGTCCCACCCAAAGCCCAGGGTCGTCATATCGAGCTTGGTGGTCAGCGCCGCTTCCCGAATTCCGTCAGGATCCAGTGTTTTCGCGTTGGGAAGGATGTCGTGGAGGAACGTGTAGCATCCCGCAAAGGCGGCTTCCGCCGCGATGGATACGTTCTTCATGTCCGGGAATTCCTTCTTGAAACGGTCTCTGAAATCGCTGACAGTTTTTCTCATGCCTTCATCCGTGAATACGTCCAGAGGCAGGTTGGTGGGCATATCGGTGCAGAAGAATCCGTCCGAATCGGAACCGATGGTGGACGCAAAGTTGGGGTCTGTCGTTCCCGCTCCGCAGCCCATGAATACCTTCGGCATCGCGTCATACTGCTTCAGGGTGTCCACCAGCAGGATCGCGTCGTTGATGTAGTTGACGGAAAGCAATACGTCCGGTTTCTTTTCTTTCAGCTTCAATACCAGAGACGACATGTCGGTGATGGAGGTATTATAACTTTCTCTCGCCACCAGATTCATTCCCATTTCCTTGATCTTCGCTTCCGCGCCGTCCGCTACCGAGGTGCCGTAGGAGGATTCCTCGTGGATGATGGCGATCTTCAGATCCTTGGGGTCAAGGCCGAGCTTCGGGGCGATAAATTCGCCGACATAGGACGCTCCCGCCGCTCCGCGCAGTCCGCCTTTATCAAGAATCCGGAATACGTGCTGGAAACCGGAATCCGTCAAAGCGTCCGCGATTCCGCCGGATTCGACCAGAGAAACGCCGCTCTTTTCCGTTACTCCCGCGATAGCCAGAGCGTTTCCGCTGGCAAGGGAGCCGAAAATGACCTGAACGCCCTGCTGGTCCACGAGTCTGCCTGCTTCCGTCGTAGCCGCGGTCGGATCCGGGGCGTCCGCTTTCACCAGCTCGACCTGTCTGCCCTGGACTCCGCCGTTCTCATTGACGATATCCACTGCTATTTTAACAGCGGCCAGACACTGGGAGCCCAGCAATGCGTTTGCGCCGCTCAGGGGATAGATCGCTCCCACCTTGAAGGTTTCCGCATTTCCGGTATCCTCGCCTTTGTTTCCGTCCCCGCCGCACCCGGCAAAAGCCGTCACAACCAATGCCAGAATTAAAAATATCGCTATCCTCTTTTTCATTTTAATCCCCGTATGATGTGCCCATCATACCTTTCCTTTCTTTTAAAATAGACAAAATCGGCAGATATCCTTCAGCCCTTCCACGCTGTCAATGCTTGCTTATTTAAAGGTAATAAACCAGCCTTATCACCTGTAAATAACTTCTCCATGGATTTTTCGACGCTTTCCCGCTTCACAACGCCTGTTTTGCTTATGATCGCTCCCAGGATCACCATGTTTGAAACCTTGGAATTCTGCAAACCTGACGCGATCTCATTGGCGTCGACATTATAAATGTCCAGATCGCTCCTTGTCGGCGCTTCTTTGATCAGGGAAGTGTTGACAAAAAGCTTGCCTCCGGGCATTATGACATGCTCAAATTTGACCAGAGACGGCAGATTCATCACCGCCGCCGCCGTAGCCTCCAGAATGACCGGGGAGCTGATCCGCCTGTCGGATACGATGACGGAACAGTTTGCGGTGCCTCCCCGCATCTCCGGACCGTAGGACGGCATCCACGTTACTTCTCTTCCCTCCAGCATTCCCGCGTAAGCGATGAGCTGGCCCATCAAAAGGGCGCCCTGCCCTCCAAAGCCTGCTATAATGATCTTTTGGGTCTCCATTCACTTCACCTCCTCGGGGCATTTCAGGTTTCCAAGGGGGTAATAAGGGATCATGTTTTCCCGAATCCACTCCAGCGCTTTCACAGGGGTCTGTCCCCAGTTGGTGGAGCAGGAGGATAACATCTCCACAAAGCTGAATCCCAGCCCTTTTTCCTGGACTTCAATGGCTTTTTGAATCGCTTTCTTCGCCTTCCTGACATTGGCCGGAGAGTCAAGGGAAACCCGCTCCACAAACACCGCTCCGTCTATGGTTGCAAGGAGCTCCGCCATACGAAGCGGCTTCCCCGCAAGCTCCTGCTTCCGGCCTTCCACGGTGGTGGTGGTCTTCTGCCCGATCAGGGTCGTAGGGGCCATCTGTCCCCCGGTCATCCCGTAAATCGCGTTATTGATAAAGAACGTCGTGAATTTCTCTCCCCGGTGCGCGGCGTGAACGATCTCGCCGGCGCCGATGGACGCCAGATCGCCGTCTCCCTGATAAGTAAATACGATTTTGTCGGGATGGACTCTCCTGATGCCCGACGCTATGGCGGGGGCTCTCCCATGAGGCGATTCACACATATCGACGTTCATATAGTGATGCGCGACGATACTGCAGCCGATAGGGGCGACTCCGATAGCCTCTCCCAAAAGGCCCTTTTCATCCAGCACCTCCATGATCAGGCGGTGGGCAATGCCGTGGGTGCAGCCGGGACAGTAGGTGGTTTCCTCGGCCAGCATTCCCCTTGTCACCTCAAAAACTGTCTTCATCTTGCCACCTCCAGCGTCTTTTTCATATCCTCGGCTTCCCTCAGCGCTTTTTTCGCATTCGCCGCAATCTCCGGCGGAGTGATCAAAATACCGCCTACGCGGCTTGCCAGGCTGACTGGAAATCTGCCGCGGCATCCGATTTTTACGTCGTCCATCATCTGCCCCCTGCTCAGTTCCACGGAAACCACCGCTTTTACCGTTTCGGGGATCCCGTCAAAGGCTTCGTAGGGATAAGGCCACAGGCTGACCGGCCGGATCAACCCGGCTTTGACGCCCTCTTCCTCCAGAAGGTCGATGGCTTCTTCCGCGATCCGCGCCACAGAGCCGTAGGCAACAAGCACGACCTCGGCCTCCTCTAAATTCATCGCCTTATATTGAACCAGTTCCTTCTTCGCCCTGTTGTATTTCAATTCCAGCTCCAGGATTCTGGCTTCCAGTTCTTCCGGTTTTAAATACAGCGATTTGACCACGTTGCGAGGCCTTATACTCCCCGATCCCGTCAAAGCCCAAGGCTTCCGCGACCGGATCTCTCTCTCCTCAATTGCAGGGACCGGATCCGGCAGCACCACAGGCTCCATCATTTGCCCCAGCATGCCGTCGGCCAATATCATCACCGGATTGCGGTATTCTTCCGCTACCTCGTATGCCTTTGGCATCAGGTCGACGGCCTCCTGAATGGAGGACGGCGCATAGACGATCAGATGATAGTCGCCGTTTCCGCCTCCCCGGGTCGCCTGATAATAATCCGCCTGGCCCGGCTGTATCCCCCCGACCCCGGGTCCTCCTCTGGAAACGTTCAGCACGACCAGCGGGATTTCCGCAGAGCACAGGAAAGAAAATCCCTCCTGCATCAGTGCGATCCCCGGCGAAGAGGAGGAAAGGAATACCCTTCCTCCGGCCGCCGCGCCGCCGTACGCCATATTGACAGCGGCAAGCTCGCTCTCCGCCTGAACGAAAGAGCCTCCTACCTTCGGCAGCTCCCTCGACATATATTCCGGTATTTCATTTTGCGGTGTGATGGGATAGCCGAAGTAATACCTGCAGCCGCTCCTGATCGCGGCCTCCGCGAAAGCTTCGTTTCCCTTCATCAGAATCTTTTCACTCATACTGTAGCCCCTCCTCAGTCCTCGCGGTATACGGTGATGGCCCCATCGGGGCACATCAGGGCGCAGTTGCCGCATCCTGTGCAGGAATCGATGTCCACCACACATGCCGGATGATATCCCTTTGAATTAAACTCTGTCTCGTGGAGTTTCAATATCTTTACGGGGCATACGGAAATGCATAGCTCACAGCCCTTGCACCTCTCCCCGTTAAATTTCACCAATCCTTTTGCCATATAGCCTCCCCTTTTTTCTGTTATCGGTCAAGCCAGCTGTCCCGCATATAAAGATGCATCGGAAACAGCTGGAAGTCATCTGGGCCCTTTCTTTTCATCTCAAGCCCGGAAATAAGCTTTTCCACTTCCGGAATCAGCTTTTCCACGCAGCAATTGTACTTTATCGGGATACCCAGTCTGTCAGACAGCTCGCGGCAGAGGCGCCACCCCTTGAGAATGTCCTCCGGCGTCGTTTCACGCAACAGATGCGTGTTGTTGATCAAACCGGTCACCTTCAGGTTCGTCTCCGCCTCGATCCTGATGATATGGCTCATCGCGCCGTCCACTGTGCCCGTTTCCCGCCGGTTGGCGTTCACCACACAGAACAGGTCGCATTCGCCGCCTCTCCAGTATTTGTCGAACTGGATCAGTATCCTGGCTCCGAGATCGTCGCCTCCCGCATCCACCACCGTATCGCAAGCGGGATCCTCCAGCGGAGCTTTGATTCCAGCCGCAATGGCCGGAAGATCCGCGGTGATATCGTATCCGAAGGTATTGCTGTAGACCCGGATCCCTTTTTCCTGCAGAGGGCTCTGCCTTTCTCTGCTTCTGAAATATGGATTTGCGATATCCAGATCCACCAAAGCGGTTCTCCGGCCCTGTTCCGCCAGCCGAAAGGCATAGTTCACGGAGAACTCTGTCTTGCCGCTGCCGTAATGTCCGACGATCACCCGGATCCTCTTATCTCTTAAGATGTGTGCATTATCGTTCTTCATTCTTCATTTAAAAAATACATGGCCGAAAGGGCATAAATTCTGGCCGTTTCGATCAATTCCGGAATATCCACGTATTCGTCGGCATGATGCGGGATATAGGTGTTTCCCGCGCCGATCACGATGATCGGGATTCCCTTCAAAGCATGGAGGAAAGTTCCGTCCGTCGCTCCCGGCACGCCCTGCCAGACGGGCTCTTTTCCCGTCACCTGCTCCACCGCTTTGTATACAGCCTTTGTGACAGGCGCGTCCATAGGCGTCGACGTCCATGGCCTTTCCTCGATAACGGTGAGGGTCGCCTTGAAATCGGGATCCTCCTTGCCCAGTTTATCATAAATACCCAGGATCTTCTGCATCAATTCATTGTGATTCTGCCCGGGAACCGTCCGTATATCCAGAGTCATATACGCCTCTCCGGGAACGACGTTGATCTGAGCCTCTCCTTTTGCCGGAGACTGAATCACTGTCGGCGTAATGCTGGGCCATTTCAGGAATTCATGACAGCCGAGCCGGTCCTTTTCCGCCTGCTCCAGCTTTTCCAGCTCGCAGATGAGCTTTGCCAGTCTCCAGTTCGGATTGATTCCCGTCAGAGGCATCGCGCCGTGGCTCTGCTTCCCGTATATCCGCACCTCGGCTCTCACCGCGCCCTTCTGGAAAATGCAGATGTGGTTTTCTTCCGGTTCGCAGATCACCGCGGCATCCACGTGGTCCGCCCAGCCTCTTCGGATGAAGTCCTTGATGCCGATCATCATCCCTTCTTCATCGCATGGGATGCACAAAAGAATATTTCCCTTGAAGTCCTGGCCGGAATCCTTCACCGCTTTAGCCGCGAAAATAGCGGCTGCCACATTCCCTTTGGTGTCGCAGGCGCCTCTTCCGTAAATTCTATTGTTAACGATTTCCGCCCCAAAGGGGTCATGGCTCCAACGGTCCAGATCCCCGGCGGTGACGACGTCCGTATGCCCTTCAAACAAAATGGTCTTTCCCGGTTCTTTCCCCCTTAAAAATGCAATGACATTCGGCCTTCCGGGCGCCACATTCTCGATGTGGACCTCGAATCCCTCCTGTTTTAAGAAATCCGCTATGTATGTCGCGACTGCCGCTTCATTGAAACCGGGTTTTCCCGGATCGTAAACGCTTTTGATCCTTACGATTTCCTGTGTAAACCGGATCAGCTCGTCAGATTTTACGCAGTCCGCAACGTGTTGATAATTCTTCACTGTACGGCTCCTTTCTGAATGAATTTGATCAGATTTGTCAGCGCCAGATTGACCGGCGCATCGATTCCCGCGGCGGCGCCTTCTCTGACGATGGCGCCGTTGATCATATCGATCTCCGTCTGTTTATGGTTAAGAATATCCTGCAGCATAGAGGACTTGTTGGCTGCCGTCGCCCGGCATACGTCCTTTGTGTGGCCCACAGGATCATCGTAACTCAATCTGATTCCCTTGGACCTGGCGACTGTGTGGGCTTCCTTGACCGCGGCTTCAAGAAGCTCTTCGATCTCGGGATGGTCCAGCAGTTCTCCGTTGTGCAGCTTTGTGATTCCAGTGAGGGCATTGATTCCTACATTGACCATCAGCTTATCCCAGATCAGTCCCAGGACGTTATTTGAAAGCTCGGTTTCAAGTCCGGCCTCCTGAAAGGTCCTTGCAATTCTGGAAAGGCGGGCGGAACGGGCTCCGGAAAGCTCTCCGATGATGGTCTTGCCGCTCCCCGCATGCCTCATCCTGCCGGGCCCCAGCATGGTAGCGCCGTGAGCCGTAGTGCCTGCGATCACATTTTCGTCTCCGATTTCTGCGCGGATCAGATCGATGTTCCCCAGGCCGTTCTGCAGGGTGAGGGCGATGGTATCCGGCCCGAAAGCCGCTTTGTTCCCCTTTACTGCCGCGTCGGTCAATGTGGATTTTACAAAGATAATTGCGAGGTCGCAGGGACCGGCATGTTCCGCCGACGCGACTCCCTTCAGCCGGTCATACCGGAGAAGCTTTCCATCCTCCTCCATTTCAAGCCCGTCTCTGTTGACGGCGCTGATGTGGTCTTCCCAGACATCGATGAGATAAACCTTATTGGACGGGACCGCGGAAAGCTTTGCCCCGTACAGGCATCCCATAGCGCCCGCGCCGATAATTGCGATTTTCATATCGTCACCTCTTTCGGACGGATCCATGCTAATAAAGCCGTTTCAGCTCCTCTTCCGATACTCCGCCGAAGGTATGCTGCGCTTCGGGGAATTCGCCGGATTTTACATCCTGTTTGAACTGTTCAAGGGCCTTGACGATCTCCGGGCTCAGGTTCAGATACTGCTTTACAAACTTCGGCACAAACTTTTCAAAGAGGCCCATCATGTCGTGGAAAACCAGGACCTGGCCGTCGGTATATCTTCCGCCGCCGATACCGATGGTGGGGATGGACAGCTTTTGCGTGATCAGCTTTCCCAGTTCCTCCGGGATGCACTCAAGGACGATGGCATAGGCTCCGGCCGCCTCCAGTGCAAGGGCGTCCTCCAAAACCTTTTGAGCCGCGTCTCCTTTTCCCTGGATCTTGAATCCGCCCAGCTTTGAAACCGTCTGGGGCGTCAGCCCGATATGTCCCATAACGGGAATTCCGGCGTCGACGATGGCTTTTACCGTATCTGCCACCTCTTTGCCGCCCTCCAGCTTGATGGAGTCGCATCTGCCTTCCTTCAACAGTCTGGTAGCGTTGGCGACGCCCTGCTCTCTGGACACGTTATAAGAACCAAACGGCATATCTCCGACAATATGAGGCGTAGGCGCCCCTTTTACGACCGGCTGGATGTGATGGATCATCTGATCCATGGTGCAGGCTACGGTGGAATCGTCTCCGAGGACCGTCATCATAAGGGAATCGCCGACAAGGATGATCTCAACGCCCGCCTTTTCAACCAGGACTGCCGTCGGGTAATCGTAGGCCGTCGTCATGCTGATCTTTTCTCCCTTGTCTTTCATCTCCTGTAATTTCAATGTTGTGATTTTAGCCATTTCGCTTTCCTCCATTTCCTTAATGCGGAAGTCTCCGCCTTTTTATTTATAACCCATCATGGTTGAGATCTTCCGTCCCGCGTCCGTTACCAGGTCGGTATAAAGCGCAAGGTGTCTCTTCGGATCATAGCGGTATTTCGGACAGCAGATGCTGATGGCCGCGATGGGACGTCCTTCAAAATCGAGAATCGGCGCTCCAAAGCAGATCAAGCCTTCGATATACTCCTCATCATCCACCGCAAAGCCCTTTTCCCTGATCTTCGCGAGCTCATCCGTGAGTGCGGCCTTATCCGCGATGGAATGCCGCGAATACTTTACAAATTCGATGCTGTTCAAAGCCTCTGCAAGCTCGGACTCCGGCAGATATGCCAGGATCGCCTTTCCCATGGCCGAACAAAAGCTTGGGACGGTGACTCCGACGCTCAAATCGACCTTGATGGTGGAGCTGCTTTCCAGCTTATCGATATAGAGTATCCGGCCGTCTACAATGCTGCCCAGGTTGACCGTCTCCCCGGTTTTCACCGAGAGCTCCTCCATATAAGGCCTTGCGATCTCCTTTACTCCGAGCTTTCCCATCACATGGTTGCCCATGGCAAGCAGCTTCAGGCTGTTGGAATATTTTTTGGTTTCAGGATCCTGATTTACAAAGCCCGCCGCCTTGACCGTGTTGACCAGCCGGTGGACCGTCGCTTTGTTCATGAGGAGCCTTTCGCTCAGATCCCCGAGGCTCAGCTCGCCGGCACGGTCAAGTTCATCCATGATCATAAAAGCTTTTGCTACGGACTTCACCTGATTTGATTTTTCACCGGCTTTCAGTCCGGGCATGGCAACCACCTCCATATCGTCCAAGTTCAAGCCTTTATAAAAGCTTCATAGCCTTAATTACATGAGCTAACAGGATCATAGAGGTCACCGTGCCGACGCCTCCCGGAACGGGAGTGATCGCGGCTACGGATTCCGAGACTTCGTCAAAATCCACATCTCCGCACAGCTTGCCGTCAACCGTATTGATCCCCACATCTATTACGACGGAATCCGGATTAAAGTAGTCCCTGCCGAAGAAGCCGCCCTTTCCAATCCCCGTCACAGCGATATCCGCCGCTGAGACGGTCTGCCGCAGGTCCTTCGTCTTTGAATGGCAGATGGTGACAGTAGCGTTTTCTGCGAGAAACAGCATGGCAAGGGGCTTCCCCAGCACCATGCTACGGTTTACGACGGCGACGTTTTTGCCGCTCAGCTCATATTGGTAATACTTCAATATTTCGATGACCGCCTCGGAAGTGCACGGCGGAATCCCGCTCTTGTCCCCCGAGAATATTTTTTCCGCGTTGACGGGGCTCATGCAGTCGATATCCTTTTCCGGCCGAATGGCCCGGCTGACCGCATCCTCGTCCAGCTGAGGCGGAAGCGGACGAAATACGAGGATCCCATGGGTTTTAGGGTCCTCGTTGAGCTTTTTGAGAACGTCCATAAAGTCTACCATATTTATATTATTGTCAACCGATATTGCTTCCGCTTCGATTCCCAGTTCATCACAATTTTTCAGTATCCTTGCCTCATAGGCCAGATCGTCGGCACGTTCTCCGGCACGCAGCACCGCCAGCTTTGGAACACAACCGCCGGAAGTTCTGCAATCCGTTACCGCTTTGATGATGTCCGCTTTTATTTTATCCGCAACAGGTTTTCCTTTCAGCAGCATAGCTGTTCCTCCACATAACGGTAGATCTCATCTGCCAGCGCAACCCCTTCGGCCTCTACGGCGATCATTTTATTTTTCAGTTCCCCTTTCAGCACCTCATCCTTCATCAGCTTCAGGTTGGTCAGCACGTTCAGTTTGGAACCCTGAATCGCGGCTTTGCACAGGACGGCTCCTACTCCGGCGTCGCTGAGGGCAAGCCTGCTTCCCTTTTTCGCATACTGTTCCAGAAGGCGCACTCCATCCAGACTGCATTCCGCGATGGCGAGGGGAATCTTTGTGGCCTGCACCAGCGCGTCCTGGAGCACACGCTCCTTTTCCGCCCTTTCCTCCGCCGTATCAACAGGCATGCCATAGGCTTTGGCCAGAGGTTCGAACACCGACGCGTCCTTCTGCACCAGCAGGTTCAGGCGCATGATCAGAGCCTCTGATTTTCTCAGCAGGACCTGTATGTCTTCCTCAACCGCCGCGTATTTTTCCTTTCCGGCAGTGAGGTTTCCCACCATGCTCCCAAGAGCTACTCCGAGGGAGCCCACAAAGGCGGCCGCGCCGCCGCCGCCGGGTACCGGAGCTTTTGACGATAATTCGTCAATAAATTTTAAACAGCTTAATTCAAGCATCTATGTGCCTCCTAAAATAATCCTGATATTTTTCCTGTTTTATCGACGTCGATCAATTCCGCCGCCGGAGTTTTCGGCAGCCCCGGCATGGTCATGATATCTCCTGTGATGGCGACGATGAAGCCCGCTCCGATGGACGGTTTGATATTCCTGACGGTGATCCGGAATCCCGCGGGCCTTCCGAGCTTCTTCATGTCGTCGGAAAGGGAATACTGGGTCTTTGCGATGCAGATCGGCAGATTGCCGTATCCCAGAGCCTCGATCTCTTCGATCTGCTTTAATGAATTTCCTATGTAATCAACTCCGTCTGCGCCGTAGATCCTGGTGGCGATGGCTTCGATCTTATCCTTGATGGGGAGGTCCACATCATAGCAGAATCTGAAATCGCCTTCATTTCTATCGATGACTTCGACGACCTCTTCGGCCAGGGCGATTCCGCCTTCGCCGCCCTTTTCCCACACTTCGGAAAGGATCGCCTTTACGCCCAGCTCCCTGCACCGGTCTTGAATATAGCCCAGCTCCGCCTCTGTGTCGGTGGGGAACCGGTTGACCGCAACCACCGCCGGAAGCCCATAAACGCCGGTGATGTTTTCAACGTGCTTCAAAAGGTTTTCGATCCCCTTCTCCAGCGCCGAGACGTTTTCCTTGGTAAGCTCGGCCTTCGGAACACCGCCGTGGACCTTCAGCGCCCTTGCGGTCGCAACGATTACTACCGCATCGGGCCTTAAGCCGCTAAGCCGACACTTGATATCCAGAAATTTTTCCGCGCCGAGATCCGCGCCGAATCCTGCTTCCGTTACAACGTAGTCCCCCAGCTTCAAGGCGGTCTTCGTCGCCATCACGCTGTTGCAGCCGTGGGCTATGTTGGCGAAGGGCCCGCCGTGAATGAAGGCCGGCGTATGCTCCAGCGTCTGTACCAGATTCGGTTTTAAAGCGTCCTTCATCAGCGCCGCTACCGCACCCTGACCCTTCAGGTCGCCCACTGTCACAGGTTCGCCGTCATAGGTGTAGGCTACAATGATCCTCGCCGCCTTTGCCTTCAGATCCTCCAGATCGTTGGAAAGACAGAGCAGCGCCATGATCTCGGAAGCGACGGAGATATCAAACCCGTCTTCCCGCGGCGTTCCGTTCGCCTTCCCGCCCAGGCCGTCAACGATGAATCTCAGCTGGCGGTCGTTCATGTCAAGGCACCTTCTCCAGATGATCCTTCTCGCATCGATCCCAAGGCGGTTTCCCTGCTGAATGTGATTGTCCAAGAGGGCTGCAATCAGGTTATTCGCGGTGGTCACCGCGTGGATATCCCCTGTGAAGTGCAGATTGATATCCTCCATGGGAATGACCTGGGCATATCCGCCTCCGGCGGCTCCGCCCTTGACTCCGAAAACCGGGCCCAGAGACGGTTCTCTCAAGGCGATCACCGTCTTTTTTCCGAGCCTGCTCAGAGCGTCGCCCAGGCCGACCGTAGTCGTGGTCTTTCCTTCCCCCGCAGGGGTTGGGTTGATGGCCGTGACCAGAATCAATCTCCCATTCCCTTTATGTTCCAGTTTATTTAATATGTTGTAGTCGATCTTTCCTTTATATTTTCCGTAACACTCCAGATAATCTTCTTCGATGGAAAGTCCGGCTGCAATCTCCTGAATCGGCTTTGGTTCCGCTTCCTGTGCGATTTCAATATCACTTTTAAAGCCCATTTCTTCCTCCCTGTAGTTTCAATTTCACTCATACATTTTCTTCCAGTTTCGCATTGTGAAATGTCGTTTCATTCCATAATTTAACTAAATTTTATCCCTTTAGCCGTTAAAATGCAAGCCGAAAATTATCAGAATTTTTAATAAAAAATACACAAAAAACGCCGGCTCCTACTCGTCCCATAAATCAAGGAGAGGCGGTTCCGCCGGCCGTCCTGAGAAAAAACAATAAAAATCCCGAACATGTCGTCAGGCACATAATTCACACCCTATCAGAGATAGGGGGGTACTCTGTTCCTGCTTCTGTCTTCCTCTCAAAGGGGGCTTGACATAGGCCGGGAAACTCGAATTCCCAAGGTCAAAATGTAGGTTGAATTATATCTCCTTAACGAGCATTTCAGGATTCTGATGCTTTGTTTTTTTCGTAACTATAGTATAAACGATTCGTTTTTATTTTACAAATCCAATTATTCCCTTTTAGCCACTAAAATTCAAATATTTTCGATATTTTTTTATTCTTCTTCCTCATCCTCAAGGTCCACGGCAGAGTTGTGATATACCTTCTGTACGTCGTCGTTCTCCTCCAGTATCTCGATCATCTTTTTCAGGGTCTTGAGCGCATGCTCATCGGGCGTGGTCTCCATAGACGGAACATATTCAATGTCGGCTTCGACAAATTCGTAACCGGCCGCCTTCAAAGCTTCCGATACTGCGTCAAAGGTGTCCGTCGTGGTCTGTACCTCAAAGGCGTCCTCATGGGTGATCACATCCTCGGCGCCGTTTTCCAGCGCGGCTTCCATCAGGGCGTCCTCATCCACCTTCGCTGTTTTCTCGATCAGTATGATGCCCTTTCTCTCGAACATGTAGGACACACAGCCCGGAACTCCAAGGTTCCCGCCGAATTTGTCAAAAGCGTGCTTTATTGCGGCGGTGGTCCTGTTTTTATTATCCGTCAGAACGTCGACGATCACCGCGACTCCGCCGGCTCCATATCCTTCAAAACTGCCGGATTCGTAGGTTTCTCCCGCAAGCTCTCCGGTTCCTTTCTTGATAGCTCTTGTAATATTGTCGTTTGGCATGTTGATGCTCTTCGCCTTATCGATAGCATGCTTTAACGATATATTGTAATCAGGGTCTCCGCCGGCTTTCGCGGCTACTGTAATAGCCCTGGCGTATTTTGTGAATACCTGCGCTCTCTTCGAATCCTGCGCCGCTTTTCTGCCTGCAATTGTTCCATGTCTGCCCATTAAACAATTCCTCCTATCTGTAATATATACAATTTTTTCTTTAGTATTTTACCACAAAGAATATGATTTTACAAATTTTATCCGGACTTTTCCAAATTCTTCGCTTTCTGCTTTTCAAGCTTTTCTTTTTCATGCCTTGCGAGCTTTTCCTGATCCAGACGGTCTACCTTCCCTTTGCCCAGGTTTTTATAAGCCGTGGCCATCATCAGCTTGATCCGGTTCAGCTGGTTGACGTCGCTGGCTCCCGGATCGTAATCGATGGCGGCGATGTTGGCAAGGGGGCTGTATTTTCTCAGGGCCTTCAGCATACCCTTTCCAGTCACGTGGTTCGGCAGACAGGCGAAGGGCTGCAGGCATACGATGTTCTCCACGCCGTTGTCGATCAGTTCGACCATTTCTCCCGTCAGCAGCCAGCCTTCTCCGCACTGGTTCCCCAAAGATAGGATGCGTCCCGCTTTTTCCGCCATTTCCTGGATGAAGAGCGGCGGTTCAAATCTGTTGCTGTGATGCAGCGCCTCTCTGGCAGGCTCCCGGAATTTCTCGATGACTTTGATGGCGATGGAATTGCCGAGCA
>DAITKX010000091.1:0-13810 GCA_036835995.1 Bacillota bacterium
ATCATCACCACATAAAGAGGCTTATCCTTATTAGCTCTGCTATCAGCATAGCCTATCGCTTTCTGCAAAGCCTCGGTATAATTGGTGCCGCCGTCTGCAGACATATTGGTGATTCTTGTCTCTATCATCGTGTAGTTGGTTGTAAAATTAATTGTATTCGGTTTGCTTCCGGTTTCATTGAGATGGGTTCCGGAGTTTTTCGTTCCCGAAGAAAATCCAATCAGCGCAACCTCGTTTTTACTGTCAGCACCCAACACACTTTGAACGAAGGCCTTAGATGCTTCTTTAGCCAAATCGATTCTGTGCGTCGTTTTTGTTACTGGTTTGGTGCAAATCCATCCGCCATGACCGTCCGATTTTACTGTCGTCCCCGACGGTGTGGTTCCACTACCGTAAGAGTGTCTATAATCTTCGTTGCAATACCATGTGCCATAGGCTTTGGTCACGGTACCGCCGCACTCCTCCGTATAAGTTATTTGTCCATTATTTCCACCCATACTCCCGGAGTTATCGACAATCAGAATAACATCTGCACCCAAATCGGTCTTCACAGGTTTTCCCCGGACTTCCAACTTAACGATGGGATCTCCGTCTGAGTCATAGCCCACGATCCTTTTATCGGCCATTACATCGCCCGGTTGGAGAGTGGTCCAATCCTTATCGCCATCGGCAAAGGCAATCAAAGGTGTCGATGTGAGCAGCATCATCAGAACCAAAGTCCAGGCTAATATCTTTTTCGTTTTCATCTTATCCTCCTAAACTTTGAATTCCACCTATTGCGGAATACCCTCGGGATCGACGTCGGCTGCTTGGATCTCATCTTCCTGGTCCACAATTACGTATTCCAGTACAGCGGTATTCTCTCCGGAATCCAGACTGATGTTCATTTCCTCCGTAATGCACTGTGCCCATTCTACATCCACCAGATATTGCGCGAGATCAATTGTCTGACCGGCTTCAAGGCCTTCGATCACTTGTGAGTCTTCTTCATTGCCTTCTTCGGTCAACAATCTCTGCACAATCGTCAGCGTGGCTGCCGTAGGTTCCACTACAATCGCGGGCTCGGTGGCGGCTTCTTCCTCTGTGATCGCCGGATCGGTGGTCACTTCTTCGCCGGCAGCCGGGGGCTCAACGACAGGAGTAGGATCAGTCGTCGTTCCCTGTTCGGGGTCGACTGGTGTTCCCTGCTCGGGGTCAACCGCTGTTCCTTGATCGGGGTCGGCTGGAGTTCCCGTGTCGATGGCGGCTGGAGTTTCCTGCACAGGGTCAGTCGTCGTTCCCGGTTCGGTAGCGGCTGTGGTTCCCTCTTCGGGGTCAGTCGTCGTTCCCGGTTCGATGGCGGCCGGTGTTCCCGGTTCTGGATTGTCCGCCGGAGTGAGGTCTGTGCCCTCCTCCACTGGGGTTCCTTCTGTCAATGTTGGCTCTCGTGCGTTGTCTCCCGCCGCATAAATCGATATTGGCAAAGCAAAGACTGCAATCATCGATAATGTCAGCAGAAACGCCACGAATAGCTTCGATCTCTTTTTTCCATTAAAAAAAGCCATTCTTTCATTTCTCCTTTCTTTTAAGTTTCCTTTAAAAGTCGGAATGAAATATATGGCGGCCGGACCACCATGGCGACCGGTCCGAATCTACGGTCCGCCGCTTTAGGCTCCTGGCTTTGCGCCGCTGCCTTTCGGCAGGTTTGCCTTTTCAATATTCTCCTGCTTTTAAATAGCATTTATAGAAACCTTTATTGCGTACCGGGGTACGTCAATATGGCTGCTACCGAATTCACTTGCCCTAAACTGTGATCGTACTTTCATTATCGCCGAAAGCAGTCACAAGCCAGTCATATATCAGGTTTTATGTAAATATTTTTTATTGGTGCAAAAGGTCTGGGAAAAAGCGACTTGAAGGGCCTGATTCCAAGCCCTTCAAGTCTAGAGCCCAGTTGCATTTTAATTTTTAACTTTGGTTATTTATTTCTCTCCGCCATTCTTCCTGTTCTTCAGTTTAATGGCTGTGCCTCCGCCTGCCAGCAGCGCGCCTAATCCGTACAGAATCAGAGCGTCCAAACCGCCGGTTTTCGGCAGCGGGCCTGCGGGAACTGCCGCGTCATCCATGATCACCGGATCCGCTGGTTTCTGTGATTCCTGCTCAACAGGAGCGGCAGGAACCTGCTCGGGAGTGATCGTCGTGTCTGGGGTGCTGCTATGTTTGTTCCCTCTGCCGCCATGATTAATGGGATTATCTGGCGTATCGGGTTCATCCGATTTCTCCAGATCATACCATACGATTACTTGATGATATCCTGGATCGGGATCATCCCAATTAATTGTCACTGCTCCATCCTTATCAAACGCAGGTCCATCAGAGATTCCTGATGCAATGCCTTTAAGCATAAAATATACCGGTCCCTCTTCCTCAGGAACAAATTCACTTGCTACAGGCACGTATTTTTTATATTTCTCATATAGCGCGGGACCGGTTACCGTTACAGAACTCGCGTCGGTCTCATCATCCCAATCGTCTGCAGCCCAGCAGTCCGTGTTGTCCCTGTCATAAATGCTAATTCCGCTTCCGCTGACCAAATACCAAATATGATAATATCCGACGATCTGATCCTCCTCTTTACCAACAGGCTCATACCAGACGGTTTTAACATATAAACCTTCTGATGGTTCATCGTTGGCAAAATCGAAAGTCACAGCACCGGTAGTAGAGCCAGCAGCAAATTTATATTTACTATGATCAATGTCAGCAGGTTCGGGGATGGTGATGGAGCCGGCTGTTGTGGAACCCGATATTGTATGAATAAGCTCCTCGGTTCCTTCTACCTTATAATAAACCGTATATTCATATTTCGTTTCCGGGTCCTGAGGCTCTTGACCTTGATCTACTTTAATATCTCCGTCTACATGCCATCCGTCGTCCTCCCATTTAAAGTCATACCAGTCGATATACCAGCCTGTCGGCAGCACGGCGCCATATGCCGCATCATTCATCTCCTCGTTGATGGAGCTCATCAGGCCTTCATACGCTTCCTGGCTGCTCAGCTCAACGATTTTGCCTTCAACAGCATCCTTGTCATTTCCGGAAGAGGTAAATTCATTGATCAGGCTCCTACCTTTATCAACTGTCACTCCGGGAGCCGTAATCGTCAAAATTCCCCGTTCCGTATATTTGTTTTCATCCTGGCTTCCTTCAGTGTCCGGCCTTGGGTTGCCATGTTTCAAAACATAGAATGTGACAGGTACCTGTGTTGTCGGTTCCTCTTGGGAAGAAATCGTCACAGTTGCCGAAGCCTCTGCCTTCACCATGTCGTCCTTGCCAATCCCTAAAATATTTAAAAGCCATTGGGGCAGCTCAAGTATCTCATCATTAATCCACTGTACCACTGCCGCCAGCCAAGTTTTGGGAACCGCTTTTCCGAACGCCGTAGCGGCGGCCGTGTTTGTCAGAACTCCGCTCGCTTCCGCTGAAATAGCATAGCTCGTAGTCCAGCTGACCTCTTTATCCTTTTGCAAGCTGCCCAAATCATAGGACCAATCGTCGCCAAACAATTTATCTGTCAGGATTACGCTTCCCAAATTTTTCTTGCCGGTATTCTCCACTGTAAAAGTATATTGAATCACATCTCCAGGCTCCGCAGAAGCCACAGAAGCCTCCTTCGTAAAGGTGATGTCATAATCCGGTTTCTCTTTTATCTGGATGGTAACCGATGCTCCGCCAGATACAGGCACAACTCCCCAATATGCTCCAGTTACTTGTGCATCATTTTTCAGACTGCTTTTATCGTACCCGTCGGATATCTTATACGTATAAGTTGCTTCTACTTTTGCTCCAACTTTCAAGGTAGTAAAAAGGTCCCCCCAAATGACTTGCCGTGAGATCTCTTTTGGGAACCGATCTGTAATAATAACACTTGAAAGATCTATATTTCCAGTATTCTGAAGCTTATAAGTATAGGTTACCTCGTCACCTTGATATGCTGGATCGACGGATGCGGTGACTTCCAGCGATAGCCCGGGTTTTGGCAATGCCATTAACATCTGAACGCCTTCAGGCTCGACTGTGCCGGGATCAAGCGCTCCTGGATCGGTTGTGCCGGGATCCGTTGTTCCCGGGTCAGTTGTGCCGGGATCAGTCGTTCCAGGGTCAGTTGTGCCAGGATCGGTTGTGCCGGGATCAGTCGTTCCAGGATCCGTTGTGCCGGGATCGGTCGTTCCCGGGTCGGTTGTGCCAGGGTCAGTCGTTCCCGGGTCGGTTGTGCCAGGGTCAGTCGTTCCCGGATCGGTTGTGCCGGGATCAGTCGTTCCCGGATCGGTTGTGCCAGGATCAGTCGTTCCAGGATCGGTTGTGCCAGGATCAGTCGTTCCCGGATCCGTTGTGCCGGGATCAGCCGACGTATTCTGCTGTTCCAGTCGCTGTCCCGTGGGAAGGGTGTCGTCCGCAAAAACGGTCAGCGGAACGGCGTAGGTCACAAGGAGGGTTAAGATTAATGCTGTGACCAGTAAAATTTTCGGTTTCTTCTTTCCTTTAAAATGAGCCATCATTTTTCATCTCTCCTTACACACACTTTTTTGAGAATGAAATATGTGGCAACCGGACTGCCATGACAGATCGGTCCGAATCCTCGGGCCATCGCTTTAGGCTCCTGGCTTTGCGCCCCTTCCTTTCGGCAGGTTTGCCCTTTTCACTATTTTCTCTTTGATCTATCTAACCACACTTTGATGCGGTTGATTTTGAAAAATTCCCCGTATAGCTGTCGATATCTTTATTGTTGCCGCCATTATCCCACTCACCGGTCACATGTCAGTCATAAATTTCTAGTTTTTACCGGTTTTTTGTTTTTTTCTGTGACCATGGCGCAGAGTGGCAAAATACACCCCCGAGAGCGTTCTCCCAAATAAAAAAGCCACATGTTTCATATCCTGTTTCATTTCGGGTAATGAAATATGTGGCAACCGGACCGCCATAGCAAACATATCCGGCTCACCGGACGACCGCTTTAGGCTCCTGGTTTTGCGCCCCACCCTTTCGGGGGGTTTGCCCTTTCAATATCGCATTAATATGTTTATGTTGAGTTTCTACACTATAGCCGAAAAATATTCCGCAAGCTTTCTTTTTTATTTGTACCCATATTATGGCCTTTACTCATACCGAAAGTCAATTATTTTTATCAGTACTCGTATACCTTGTTGAAATCCTTCGAATCCTTTTCCATCGGAACATTCGGGTTTTTAGGGAACACCTGAAGGTCGTAGGTGGTGTCGATGATGACCCACTGGCCCTTGTTCTTATCGTAAACCTCGTTCCATGCGTGATAGCCTGAGGCGTTTTTCGGCGCGTAACCCTTGATCAGCTTTGCCGGCGTTCCCTCGCTTCTCAGCATTGCCGCGTATAAAGAAGAAAAGTCATAACAGATCCCTTTTTTGTCGGCCAGGGTCTGATCGATGACCGGTATGTATCCCGTGGATACCGCGGCAAGTTTTTGATAATCATAGGAGTTGTTTTTCACCATGTAATCCCATAATATCTTCGCTTTCTGCTGCAGATCGTCCACGCCCTTCGTGAGCTCCACCGCTTTTGCAACCGCCTTTGAATCCACGTTCCAATTTATATTCTGAATCGAAGTCAGATATACTGAATTCGGGTTGGTAAGCTTCACGTCGATGCTCTTTGACGAGATCAGCCGATAGGAATTTCCGGAAGTGTTGGCAAACAGGCTGACCTTATAGGTGCCGTTGCCAAGCTGCAACGGATAGCTCTCCGTCGTTCCGGAGCTGTTGATATCGTAGGTATACTTCTTGTCCCCTTTTTCGATGATCACCTTTGTCTTGCCGCCGCCGTCATATGTAACATGGATCACACCGCTTCCGATATCCTTCGTATCAAAATAGTCGGCGGCAAATGCTGCCGAGGCCCCGGCGGTCGTCCATATCAACAGCGCCGACAGGCAAAGCAAAAGCTTTCTCTTCATAATATACTGCCTCCTCCATTGCCATGATTAAACTCTTTCCAGTTCCATGCGTTTAAATATGTTCAAGCTCTGCCTATTCCCAGGTACTCAAAACTTCTTTGTCCTCTGCAGAACTGTCGGAAGCTACCGCTTCCATCATCAGCTTCAGCATTTCCAGCTCGCTCCGGAACCGCTGCGACCTGTCGCCTTCCGCCCACGCGATCGAGCCCTGCCAGGTGGCATTCTGCTGAAACTGTATCTGTATGGTAAACGTTGCTTTACAGTCGTCCTTTTTCGTCAGAACGTTCATCTGAGTTCCCCCTTGCGACGATATTCCATCTAATTGGTTTGCTTTAAAAAATACTGTGATTCATACTACTCTGTTTTATTATGATACCGTTCAGTCACAATCGGGTCATAAACCATATTTTTTCAATCTATTTTTTCAATGCCTTCGCCATCGGCTTCCCTTTTCAGGGCTTCCACTATCAACCCGATCAGCTCCAGCTCGCTGAGGAACCGTTTTGTCTTATTTTCAGCGACCCAGCCAAGGGCGCCCTGCCATGTTGAATTCCTGCGGAACTGTACATGCAGCAAAAAAGTCGTCCGCCTGCCCTTCATCTCCTCAGCCGAAACTTCTCTAAGCCCTGCCGGAGGATGTTTTTTCCTGCCGGGTGGTTTCTCGCGGAAGCTTCTCCCTTCGTGAGTCGCCTGGGGGAAGTCCACATAGTCAAAGAACTCGTCCAAGCGGCCCAACATTTGCCTGACTCCCTGAAAATCGATGGCAAACCCGTAAAAGTCGTTATACAGTGTGCCGGCAATATCAAAGCGCTCCGTCTCTTCCATGACTAGTTTGAACCGGGAGATGTTGCTTGATATGGTTTTTTTCTCAAACTCAAACATATCTCTCCTCCAGCTCTACCGGGTCCAAAGCCTGCAGCTGGCCGGAAACTTCTATGCCGCTGATTCCGCTGCCGTTGATTTTTTCCACCAGCCTGCCCAGAACCATATTGCTGTTTTCATAGGTCAGGTTTGCAAGCAGGACCAGAAACTGCGTCCGGCCATGTCTCGTAACGAGATCGTCCTTTCGCAGG
Source organism: Bacillota bacterium (assembly GCA_036835995.1). Taxonomy (GTDB): domain Bacteria; phylum Bacillota; class Clostridia; order Peptostreptococcales; family Anaerovoracaceae; genus Anoxybacterium. The sequence goes on from DAITKX010000091.1 coordinate 7,039, forward strand.
GATGAAACGATAGCCTTTTGTATTCTTTCAAAGGTTCTTTCAAAGTTATCCCTAGAGAGTTCTTTTTTCTGTTTTCCCGTCACGGTAATCAACCCGAGGAACACGGATTTTCCCGATCTCAGGGCTGCTCTCGCCTCCAGTTGATAGACCATCTTGAACTCTTCGTAATTGCAGTAGACAGCCCCCAGAATTTCCTTCGACTCCTTTAGGTCGTCCTTGATCAGCGCAATATTTATCTCCGGCGCCGCGCTTTTTTTGGTCGCTTCATGGTAAAGCTTCGCAAGGGCATCGGAAGGTCTGACGCCCAATTCGTCATAAAACAGCTTATTTACATAGTTGTAATGAGCGATGGCCTTATCATGGCTGTTTGATCCGATAAAAGCTCTGATCAGCATCGCGTGATTCGCTTCTACAAACGGATCGACGGCGATGGCCCTGCGGCACACCTCCTCCACCGTCCTGTAATCCTCTTTTTCCATCAGGAGCTCGCAGTATGCGGCGACGGATTCCATGAAGATACGCTGGTAATAGACGGCCAGCGGCACGATCCATTCTTTAAAAGAGGACTGGGGCATGAAATTCCCCTTGTACGTGTCGATGGCTTTTCTGTAATGGGCCATCTGCTCGTCCTGATTTCGCGGGCGCTGCTGCGCCACCTTGTAAGCTGCTTCCATCTCGTCCACGTCTATGCTGCACGCGACGTCCTTATTCCAGACGTAAGCGCCATGCTTGTAAACGATGCAGTTTTCCGCCTCCAGGCCAAGGGACTGCTTCAGCGTCGTTCTCAGGCGATAAGCCAGATTTTTTAACGCGTTGGCGGGGTCCTCGGTCTCATCTTCGCTCCACAGGGCCTGAATCAGGCCGTCCATGGAGATTTCTTTGTGGCGGTTCACCATTATGTATTCCAGGAAATTCCAAATTTGCTTTCCTCTGGCCTTGTCGCCGGAGAGCATGCGATCGCCATACCGCAGTGAAAAATCGCCAAGCATCTGGATTTCCAATATTCCTTGATTCGTCTTTGCTTCGGGTTTTTCCATAAAGTTGCCTCTTATTTTGTTCAATAATGAACTGAAAATAAATATGTGACCTTTGAAACAGTTGAATATTGGATGCATTTATGGATGTAGAACTCTATCGTTTCCGGTTCTAACATTATGTACTATTTCCATTGAAAAATCAACTCATTTTTAAAACTTGACAAAAAAACGAATTACTTACAAATGGTGGCTTTTTTGATCTAAAAGAGAGAAATAAACTTGTTTCTTTCCACATAATTCCTTATAATGCTAATAGATACCAAAGGGCGGGGAGAGGATCTCATGAAAAAATTTTCAACCTGGCTTATTGTTTTGGGGGTCATCATCATTTTGGTTCCCATCGTCGGAGCCGTATATACAAATTATCAGCAGGATAAGCTGTATGAAGAGTACATGAACAGCCAGGAACTGGAAAACTCTATCCACGATCTGGACAGCGCTTTTTCGGAAAACCAGACGACGCCCGCAGCCGTCGCATCACCGGAAGCTGTTACCCCTGCAGCCGAGAAGTCCGCTCCGGCCTACAAGCCTACCGTTATCGGGCGCATCAAGATCCCCAGCGCAGACATCGACCTGCTTTTGGTTGAAGGCTCCACATCCAAGGATCTCAACTGGGGCGCCGGTCATCTCACCGCGACTCCGATGCCGGGAGAAGCCGGCAACTGCGCTATTGCAGGACACCGCAACTACACCTTCGGCTCCTACTTCAGCAGGCTGGGGGAAGTTCAAATCGGAGACCGGATCACAGTAGAATATAATAAAAATTCATATACCTACGAAGCCTACGAAATATTGACCGTACTGCCCGATGATACTTCCGTGCTGGCGCAGCCGAAGGACGGCGCCATCGTGACGCTGATCACCTGCGCTCCGAAGGGCTCCAATACCCATAGGCTCATTATCCACGGAAAACTTATCTCATAGCAATGGAGGAAATCTAGTCATGAAACAGCTTTCGTACAGGGATCTGGCCGTTTTCTGTGAGCAGATCTCCATGATGATCCGGTCCGGTATCCTGCTCCACTCCGGCGTTCAGCTCATCGCCGACGACACGGCGAGCCCGCAGAAAAAAGCGATTCTTCAGAACATTGCCAATCAGCTGTCCAAGGGCGAACTGCTGGAAACCGCTTTGAAGTCAACCGGCGTATTCCCGGAATATATGGTACATATCGTTGAAATCGGAACGAAATCCGGCAAACTGGACGCGGTTATGACCGCGCTGTCCGCATATTACAGCCGTCAGCAATCCATGCGGGAAAACATCAAAAGCGCCGTGGTTTACCCTCTCGTACTGATTTTCATGATGCTCATCGTCCTTATCTTTTTGGCCGCCAAGGTGCTTCCTGTTTTTGGACAGGTCTTCAACAGCCTGGGCGCCCAGATGTCTCCCTTTGCCGTCTATATTATGAATACCGGCTCTCTGTTCAGCCGCTATTCCGCCATATTCATCGTGCTGTTTTTGGTACTGCTGGTCCTTTGCCTTTTCATCATGCGCACCGAGGCGGGAAAGGCGGCCGTCTCCGGTTTTCTCATGGGGAAAAAAATCGCTGAGAAGTTCGCTGTTGCGACCTTTACTTCGTCTATGGCCCTTATGCTTTCCAGCGGCCTCGACCTGGACCTCTCCTTCCGGCTTTCCTCCCAGGCTGTGTTTAACCGGACCGTAAAGAGCAAGGTGGAAAAGGCCAGAGCGCTGATGAACAGCCAATCCGTGTCTTTCATAGAAGCGCTGGAAAAGGTCAGCCTGCTCTCCAACACCATGACGGGCCTGCTTTCCATGGGAAATCTGTCGGGATCGATGGATTCCGCGCTGGAATACATAGCCGACCTTTATGAGGAAGAATACCAGTCGGCCCTGATGAGAAGGGTTGCTTTGATCGAGCCGGTCTCCATCGTGGCGGTCTCCATTCTCATCGGCTCCGTTCTGATGTCGGTGATGTTCCCGCTTCTGGGAGTCCTTTCCGCCATCGGTTGACAGGAGGTGCTATCGTGGGTCATTTTTGGAAGAGCCTTATCGTGCCGGTCCTTATTTTTATTTGCCTTCTTGCCTTTTTATCCGTGGGAGTCGGAAACGTATCCGCCGCGGGGGAGGCGGAAAGCCGGAATATTCTTCAGGACGCCGTTCTGCGGGCGACGGTTCAGTGCTATGCCATCGAGGGGATGTATCCCCCCAATATCAAATATCTTGAGGACAATTACGGACTGGTCATCGACCATAACCGTTTTATCGTTCACTACGAGGTCTTCGCCGGAAATATCCTGCCCGACATCACCGTGATCGATCTTTCGATGTGACAGGAGGGAAGCAATGGAACGTAATCACGCGCCCCTTGACTTTATCTTTATCCTGGCACTCCTCTGCGTCTTCGCCTTCGGCGCGCTGATGACCGCAATCCTGGGTTCAAATACATATAAGGGGATCAAAGAGGACATGGATTCAAACTTTGAATTCCGGACGCCCCTTTCCTATATCGCCACAAAGATAAGGCAAAACGACCGGATCGATTCGATCCGCATCATCAATAAGGAAGGAACCGACGCTCTTGTGCTGGAAACTCCCGACAACGGCGTGACCTGTGAAACGTGGATTTACGAATATCAGAATTCTCTTTATGAGGTCTATCTCGAAAAGGGGACTTCCTTTCGCCTTGAGGACGGACTCGCCATGATTCCGAGCCACGGGCTGAAATTCAAGCTGAAGGGCGATCTGCTGCAGATCACGGCTTCGGACCATAGGGGGAAAACCCGCACTCTTGCCCTCTCCTTCCGAACGGATCAGGGAGGTGGCTCCCGATGAAATCGATGTCACGGTCCCACCTTTTTCTGATCGAGCTGATCGTCGTCATCCTGTTTTTCGCTTTCGCGGGCGCCGTCACGGTCCAGGTCTTTGCTAAGGCCCATGAACTGGCGCATGATACGGAAGCGCTGAACGGTGCGACCCTGGCGGTCCAGTCGGCCGCGGAAGCGGATAAGGCTGCGCAATTTGGGGAAATCGACGCGTCCTTCGACGCCACGAAAGCACCTGCGGACGGCGCATCCGGCATGGCAAACGCCCGCGCGCCCGTTTATTTTGACGCCGACTGGAGGTTGACAGATCCAGACGGAGCCGTATATGTCCTGACCTCCGAGGTCGTTTTAGAGGAGCGGCCGGCCGGTGTTATGGCGGTCTTTCATTATGCGGCGGCCTCTGGCAATAAAATCATTTACGAGCTGGACACAAAGAAGTATTTCCGCGGAGCGAGGTGAGTCGAATGGATAAAAAGCTGAAAATGAGCGTCGGAATCGGCGGGCCTTCCATCATCATGATTTTCGTCGTCCTATGCCTGACAACCCTGGCCGCGCTTTCTCTGATGACTGCGAACGCAGACTGGAAGCTGACGAAGAAAGCGACGGAAGCGGTCACGGGCTATTATTCCGCCGACAGTAAAGCCGAGGAGATCCTGGCGTCTGCCGACGCGTCCCTAAGCGCCGGGCAGGCCTTGGAGACGAGCTCCTTTACAATTCCGGCCACCGCTACCCAGGATCTGGTCATGGTTCTGAAAGTGAACGGCAGCAGATACACCGTCACTCACCGAACCCTCGTCCCCAAATCCCAGTGGGACTATGACCAATATAAAACAGAGTTTGATGATACAATTGTGGAATAAAGCAGGGAGGATTATATTGTGGATCTGAAAAAATTTCTGGAGGACGCCGTAAGCGGCCACGCGGCTGATATATTCATCGTTGCGGGCAAAGCGCTGTCCTATACGTCAAACGGCAGCATTATCACGGTGGGCGGACGGCTTCTGCCGCCGGATACGGAAATGATGATCCGCCAGATTTATGATTTTGCCGGAAGAGATGTCGAGACCTTGAAGAAGTGCATGGACGACGATTTTTCCTTTTCCCTCCCAAATGTCGGAAGGTTCCGGGTAAATTCGTTTATGCAAAGAGGCTCTCTGGCCGCGGTGCTGAAGGTCGTATTATTCAAGCTGCCGGATCCCGAAACCCTCAGGATTCCAAAGCAGGTCATCGATCTGTATGAGAAGACTAAGGGCTTTGTGCTGGTGACCGGACCCACCGGAAGCGGCAAATCCACGACCTTGGCCTGTATCATAGACAAGATCAACAAAATGAGAGAAGCTCATATCATCACCCTGGAGGATCCTTTGGAATACCTTCATAAACACGATAAAAGCATCGTCAGCCAGCGGGAAATCTACGTGGATACCCCTAGCTATGAAAAAGGCCTCCGTGCCGCGCTCCGGGAGGCTCCCAACGTGATTCTGCTGGGGGAAATGCGTGATTTTGAAACGATTTCCATCGCCATGTCGGCCGCAGAAACCGGCCAGCTGGTGTTTTCCACGCTGCACACCCTGGGCGCCGCCAATACCGTGGACAGGATCGTCGACGTATTTCCCGCAAACCAGCAGCGGCAGATCAGGATTCAGCTCTCCATGGTCCTGCAGGCGGTCATTTCACAGCAGCTGATCCCGTCCACTCAGGGGACTCTGGTTCCCGCCTTTGAAATCATGCTGTGCAACAATGCCATCCGCACGATGATCCGCGAATCCAAGGCCCATCAGATCGACTCCACGATCTATTCCAGCGCCGACGCGGGAATGATCAGCATGGACTCCAGCATTCTGAAGCTCTATGAGGAAGGCCTGATCACCGCTGAAAACGCCCTGACCCACAGTTTAAATCCCGACGCGATGAAAAAGAAGTTGGGTTGAGGATGCAAGGAGCCACCCTCTATTTATTTAGCGTATGTTTACTTTTTAGCGTGCATAAGGGCGTACATAAAAATGTACATAAATAGCTTTACATCATTTATCGTGTACGCTATAATGTACATATCGAGGTGAACATTATGCGAAATACAAATATAACTAATTTCCGAAAAAATATTTTCGCGGTTCTGGAAGAGACGATCAAGTATAACGAACCCGTAAATATCAGTACAAAAGACGGAAACGCTGTAATTCTCAGCGAAGAAGACTATAACGGTCTGATGGAAACTCTATATCTTTGTTCTGTTCCAACGATGAGAGAGCAAATTATCGATGGACTGAATACGCCGATTTCGGAATGCATTCCCGAAGATGAGGTGAAATGGTAATGTATACGATTGTCTATACAAAAAAGGCGATCGGAGACATTGCAAAGATAAAAGCGGCAAAGCTTGACAGTAAAGCGAAGGCGCTTATTGAACTGATCCGTATGAACCCGTACCAGTCTCCTCCATCTTATGAAAAGCTTCAAGGCAATTTGTACGGCTCATATTCCCGCAGAATAAACATCAAGCATAGGCTTGTCTACGAAATTATAGAAGAATCAAAGACCATTAAGATCATCAGCATTTGGACACATTATGAATCATGATAAAGGACCTGCATCTCTGCAGGTCCTCATTTTATTCTTATTCAGCTGTGTGACTCACAACGCCATATTTTCCAATGGCGCAGTAAAAATTGTTCACAGCTAGGCGCACGCCTGAGTGAGAGCGGAACGTACTTCCCGTACGTGAGCACCGAACGAAGGCGGGCAACAACGCTGTGGGCGATTTTAACAAGCCTCGCAGTCGAAATCTACAAATCACAGATTTGTGATTTCTTTGCATAAGTTCACCGGCAATTTGCTTTGCAAATTGGGCAAGCTAGTATCTGCCGAGCGGCACTAAAGCACTGGGCAGAATGTTATGACCAGGAGGTTGGCGGAATGGATGAATACGATGAACCTATTGTATCGTTAAT
>DAITKX010000092.1:0-13666 GCA_036835995.1 Bacillota bacterium
ATTCTGTCCGGCGCTTCAGCGCCGTTGACAGAATTTATGCTGGAAAATCACGAATTTCAATTCGTAGATTTTCGTCGCATGAAGGATATGGATAAATTTTCCTTATAATTACTTTTATTTTGTCAGGGCCGGGTATTATATGTTAATATATATGTAGCTTTATTTGAAATTAGGTCAGAAAAGAGGTAACACTATGACGGAAAATACCCAGATGATGCTTTTGATGATTCTCGGTTTACTGATATTGGCTATGTCATGCGTCTGCGCGGCGCTCCTTTTCGGCGTTCGCCGGAAGACGGGCGAGGATCATAGCTTGAAGAGCATACAGTACATACAGAGCAGTTTCACCAATTTAGGAGACCTGCTGACGGGAACCCAGAAGCAGGCGGCGGAGATTCAGGATAAGCGGCTTCAGGAGCTGAATCTGCAGTTGACCCAGAGAAACGACACCCTCCAAAAGACTGTCAACGATTCGCTCTGCCAGATCGAGGTGAAGCTCGCGAACAACGCCGTGGAAAGCGAGCTGAAGTTGGAGCAGATTCGGACGACCATGGAAAAACGGATCACCGCGATGCAGGAAGAGAACGCCAAGAAGCTGGAAGAAATGCGGGCTACGGTGGACGAAAAGCTTCAGAAGACCCTGGAAGACAGGATCAGCAAGTCGTTTCAGCTTGTCAGCGAGCGGCTGGAGCAGGTCTATAAAGGCCTGGGAGAAATGCAGAATCTGGCGAATGGGGTGGGCGATCTGAAAAAGGTGCTTTCCAATGTCAAGACCCGGGGGATCATGGGAGAGATCCAGCTGGGAGCTATCCTGGAGCAGATCCTTTCGCCGGAGCAGTATGAGGAAAATATCGTGACCAAAAAGGGCGGCTCGGAACGGGTGGAATTTGCCATCAAGCTGCCGGGGGACGGAGACGGAGTGGTTTACCTCCCCGTGGACGCGAAGTTCCCCGCGGATACATATACGAAGCTTGTGGATGCCTATGATACCGGGAATCCGGAGGAGCGGGCTGTCAAATCCTTTGCCAAGAGCATTCACGACAAGTATATCGAACCGCCCCAGACGACGGATTTCGGGATCATGTTCCTGCCCTTTGAAGGCCTTTACGCGGAAGTCGTGAGAAGGGGCATGGTGGAGACGCTCCAGAGGGAATATAAGATCAATATCGCAGGCCCCACCACCATGGCGGCTCTTTTGAACAGCCTCCAGATGGGATTTAAAACTCTGGCGATCCAGAAGCATTCCAGCGAGGTATGGAACATTCTTGGGGCGGTGAAAACGGAGTTTGATAAATTCGGGGATGTGCTTACCGCCACCCAGCAGCGGATCAACCAGGCCAACGCGGAGCTGGATAAGCTCATCGGGACCAGGACCCGCAAGATACAGAGCAAGCTGAGAAACGTTACAAGCCTCCCGGAAGCCAGCAGCCGGGAAATCCTGGAGATCGGACTGCCGGAAGATGTCGATTTAAGCGAGGAAGATTGATCGATGAGCATATACGCGATTGCAGATCTGCACCTTTCCTTTTCGTCGGATAAACCGATGGATATCTACGGAGGGGAGTGGATCAATCATACGGAAAAGGTGAAGTCAAACTGGGAATCGATGATTTCGGATGAAGATACCGTGATCCTTCCCGGCGACAACTCGTGGGCTCTGCGGTTTGAAGACGCGCTGACGGATCTGAAATGGATCAGCGAACTGCCGGGAAAAAAAGTATTCATCAAGGGCAACCACGACCTCTGGTGGAACTCTACGAGCAAGCTGAACGCCCAGTTTGAGAATATGTATTTCCTTCAGAACACGTTTTACGAGGCGGAAGGCTACGCGATCTGCGGCTCAAGGGGCTGGATCTGCCCCGGAGACAGCGACTTCACGGCTCAGGATGAGAAGATATATCTCCGGGAACTCGGCAGAATAAAGCTGTCGCTGGAAGCGGCCGCAAAAGCCGGATATGGGAAAAAAGCGGAAGAGAGCGGAATAAACAGGGGGAATATCCTCGGAGTGATCCATTTTCCTCCTGCGGCGGACGATATCAGAGGCTCCGGATTTACCGATCTCTTCGAAGAGTACGGCGCGGTGAAAGTCGTTTACGGACATCTTCACGGAAAAGATGCTTATGGCTGCGGATTGAAGGGTATGAGAAACAATATAGAATATATCCTGACATCCACAGATTATTTAAGATGCACACCATATCAAATAATTTAAAACAAGAGAGGCGCATGATGAAAAGAGTAATATTGATCGTTTTGGACAGCCTGGGGATCGGGGCGATGCCGGACGCCGAAAAATATGGAGACGCGGGTGCTCACACCCTGGATCATATCGCGGCTGCCATGCCGGATTTTAAGATCCCAAATCTCATAAAGCTGGGGCTTGGAAATATCGACGGCGTTACGAAGATCGCAAAGGAGCGCAGCCCGTCAGGAGCTTTCGGCAGGCTGACGGAAATGTCCAACGGCAAGGATACCATCACGGGACATTGGGAAATCGCAGGGCTGTATACGGAGGTTCCCTTTAAAACATTCCCGGAATTTCCCGGGGAATTCATGAAAGCTTATGAAAAGGCCATCGGAATGGAGACCTTGGGCAATTATGCGGCGTCAGGCACGGAAATTATTGAAACTCTGGGGCCGGAGCATGAGAAGACCGGAAAGCCCATCATATATACTTCCGCGGACAGCGTATTTCAGATTGCCGCCAATACAGCCGTGATCCCTTTGGAGAAGCTTTATCATATCTGTGAAGTGGCAAGGGAAATGCTCGTGGGAGATGTTCAGGTGGGCAGAGTCATCGCAAGGCCGTATGTCATCGAGGGCGGGAAGCGGGTCAGAACCGCTGACCGGAAGGACTTTGCGGTATCGCCGAGCGGAAAAACAACCCTTGACAACGTGAAGGAAGCGGGGATGACCGTCTACGCCGTGGGGAAAATCAGGGATATCTTCAACGGAAAGGGTGTCAGCATATCCGTTCATACCGAAAGCAACATGGACGGAGTCGATAAGACTTTACAGGCTATGCACACGGATTTTGAAGGCTTCCTGTTCACCAACCTGGTGGATTTCGACTCCAAGTACGGACACCGCCGCGATCCGGTGGGATACGGGAAGGCCATCGAGGAATTCGACCGCAGGCTCCCGGAACTGATGGAGGCCATGAAGCCTGAGGATATCCTCGTCCTTACAGCCGACCACGGAAACGATCCGGACCATTCCGGATGGGATCATACGAGGGAGCACACGCCGGTGATCCTGTACGGCAGGAGCGTCAAGCCTGGCGTCAACCTCGGGACGCGGAAAAGCTTCGCAGATATCGGCGCAACCATAGCGGAATATCTGTCAGTGCCGAAATCGGAGATCGGAGAAAGTTTCTTTAAAGAGATAAAGGAGATTTAAGATATGAATATGTATGACATCATCTTTAAAAAGCGGGAGGGCGGTGTTCTTACAAAAGAGGAAATCGAATTCTTTGTCGATGGCTATACCGAAGGCACTATTCCCGATTATCAGGCCGCCGCGCTTTTGATGGCAATCTTTTTCAAAAAGATGAATCGCACGGAAACCTATGAACTGACGAGGGCGATGAAAAATTCCGGAGATATCGTGGATCTCTCCGGAATCAGCGGGGTGAAGGTGGATAAACACAGCACGGGAGGCGTGGGCGATAAGACGACGCTGGTGGTAGGGCCTGTGGCGGCGGCCTGCGGCGTTCCCATCGCGAAGATGTCCGGCAGAGGCCTCGGCTTTACCGGAGGCACGGTGGATAAGATGGAGTCCATCCCCGGGTTCAGGACCACGCTGGAAGCGGATGAGTTCATATCCCTTGTGAATCGGGTAGGCCTGTCGGTAATCGGCCAGACAGCTCATATCGCGCCGGCGGATAAAAAGCTCTACGCCCTCAGGGATGTGACCGCTACCGTAGATAACCTCAGCCTGATCACCTCAAGCGTCATGAGCAAGAAGCTGGCGTCAGGCAGCGACGCCATCGTTTTGGATGTAAAATGCGGCAGCGGCGCTTTTATGGAGCGCTTTGAAGACGCCTGCGAGCTGGGGGAACTCATGGTGGGAATCGGAAAGGCGGACGGGAAAAAGACCATCGCCCTGGTGACGGATATGAGCCAGCCTCTGGGGTATGCGGTAGGAAACAGCCTTGAGGTTATGGAAGCCATTGAAACCTTGAAGGGGAACGGTCCTAAGGATATCACGGAGCTTTCCCTGGCCCTGGCTTCCTATATGATCTATGCGGGGGATAAGGCGGATTCTCCGGAAAACGCATATAAGCTCGCGGATTTTGCGCTGAAAAGCGGCGCTGCGCTGCGGAAGCTCTCCGAATTTATCGAGGGGCAGGGCGGGGACCCCAAGGTGATCAACAATTACCACCTATTCCCGAAACCGTGCCGCCATCTTGACGTGCGCGCTAAAACCAACGGGTATATAGGAGAGATCGACGCCAGGGCCATCGGACTTGCGTCCCAGCATTCTGGAGCAGGAAGGGTCGTCAAGGAGGACATCATCGACTTGTCGGCGGGAATCATGCTGCATAAAAAAACCGGCGAATATGTGAAGAAAGGCGACCTGCTTGCAACAGTCTATGGAAATGAAAAGGATCGCGTGGAGGCAGGCGCCAAAGAAGCGTTAGCGGCCTTTCATCTAAAGGAAATCAGGCCTGAGGGACAAAGCCTGATCCGCAAAGTGATCCGATAATGTCGGGACAAGCCAAACGGCGTTGAAATTTGTCATAAAACCCCCAAGACATCCATATGTTATTAACATAATCGATGTGAGGGGGTTTTTGTATTGCTTAAATATAGACTGGCAACGCTACTGCTTGCGTTCTGTTTATTGGTCACGATGGCTCCTTGCGTGGCCGGCGCGGAAGATAACATTTCTAATAAAATCGTTTCAAGTGCAGAAGAGGTAGTGCCTACAGTCCTGCCCACCTCCATTACGGGCGGAGCCATTGGGATGGATGTAGACGCCAAATCCGCCGTCCTTATCGACGCGGGAAGCGGGACGATTTTGTATGAGAAGAATTCCCACGATCATCTCCCGCCTGCCAGCGTGACAAAGGTCATGACGATGCTTCTGGTCATGGAAGCCGTCGACAGAGGGCAGATAAGCCTGGAGGATAAGGTTACGGTCAGTGAAAAGGCCGCCAGCATGGGCGGAAGCCAGATGTATATGGAACCGGGGGAACAGCAGACGCTGGAAACCTTGATGAAAGGGATTTCCATCGTCAGCGCCAACGACGCCTGCGTCGCCGCGGCGGAGTACCTTGCGGGCTCGGTGGATATCTTCGTGGAGAACATGAATAAGCGGGCGGCGGAGCTGGGAATGGTGGACACTCATTTTGTAAATACCAACGGGCTCCCGGTAGCCAATCACTATACCAGTGCATATGATATAGCATTAATGTCAAGAGAATTATTAAAGCATGAAAAAATTCAGGATTGGTTCAGCGTTTGGATGACGAATATAACGGTGGGCCTTCCGGGGAAAAAGCAGACAGAGCTTGGGCTGACCAATACCAACCGGCTGATCAAAACCTATCCGGGCGCCAACGGGATCAAGACCGGGTTTACTCAGGAGGCGGGGTACTGCCTGTCGGCTTCGGCGAAAAAAGGAGATCTGGATCTGATCGCCGTCATTATGGGGAGTCCGGCTTCAAAGACGAGGTTCGCCGAGGCCGCGAAACTGCTGGATTACGGATTTGCAAATTATGACGCCGTAAATTTGGCAGAAAAAGGAGAGCCCATGGGGACGGTGGTCATCGAGAAGGGTACGCCCAACATGGTGAACGCAGTGGCGCCGGAGAACATCAGCGTTCTGGTGAAAAAAGGCGATAAGGATTCCATCCGGGGCGAGCTCGACTATCATGGAACCGTTTCCGCGCCCATCGCCAAGGGGGATCAGGTAGGAGAGCTGGTTATCTATCAGAATGACAGCGAAATTGCCAGATATCCCATTGTGGCCGAGGAGGACGTGAATAAATCCAGTCTGATACAGATCTATCTGAGGATGATAAAAACCTTGGCATAGCCTCGGTTGACAGGGTCCAGAAAGCTGAGGCTATAAGCCACCATAGGGGGTTAAAGAATGAATGAATACGTAATAGCTTTTTCTTCCTTTTACAGGGCAGTCTATGCACAGGAAAAGCTACAGGAAAACAGAATCGGGTCAGCGGTGAAAAAGGTGCCGCCTAACCTGTTGAAAACCTGCGGGTATGCGGTCCAGCTGAAAACAAATAACATCCGCGCCGCCATGAATATCCTGGAACAAAATCAGATCATGGCCAGAGGAGTTTACTTGATCGAATATGACAACGGTAAAATAAATTACAGGCAGATCGCCTGAACTCAAAAGGCTGTGCATGTGCACAGCCTTTTGTTATTGATGCGTCGGTCGGGAGCGCGGAGGGCCCTTTCGCCGGCTATTTTAAATTTTCCGGATTCAGGCACTGGAGCTCAGGCAGCACGAAGAGGCCGTCCTTTCGGACCAGCACGTCGTCAAACCAGATTTCTCCGCCGCCGTATTCCGGCCGCTGGATCAGGACGAGGTCCCAATGGATCGCGGACTTGTTTCCGTTGAAAGCGTCTTCATAGGCAGCTCCCGGGGTCAGATGGATGCTTCCTGCGATCTTTTCATCGAAGAGGGTGTCCTTCATGGGGTTCAGGATATATGGATGTACGCCGATGGCAAACTCGCCAAAATAGCGGGCGCTTTCATCGGTATCTAAAAGATCATTGATCCGCTTGTCGTCGTTGGAGGTCGCCTTGACGATCTTTCCGTCTTTGATATCAAACACGATATTGTCGTAGGTGAATCCCTGCTCCTCGGAAGGCGTGTTGTAGGAGATGATCCCGTTCATGGATTCTCTGACCGGCGCGGTATAGACTTCGCCGTCGGGGATATTCTTTTCGCCGTCGCACTTGATGGCTCCGATGCCCTTGATGGAGAAGGTCAGGTCGGTGCCCTTCGCGGTGAGCCGGACTTTATCGGTCTTGTTCATCAGCTCAACCAGCGGATCCATGGCCTTTGACATCTTTTTATAATCCAGGGTGCAGACGTCGTAATAGAAGTCCTCAAAAGCTTCCAGGCTCATATTCGCAAGCTGGGCCATGGCGTTGTTAGGATATCTCAGGACGACCCATTTGGTGTGGTTCACCCTGTAATCGAGCACCGGACGCAGGGCTTTGTTGTACATATTCATTTTGGCGGAAGGGACGTCGGAAAGCTCCGCGGTATTGTCGCTTGCGCGTATCGCGATATAGGCGTCCATTCCCTTCATCTGCATAAGGAGGTAATCGTTCATAAATTCAAGCTGCCCCTCGCTGCAGTTCAGAAGGAGCTCCCTGGTCAGGGAAGAATCGCGGATCTCGACATACGGAAGACCTCCGCAGGCATAAACCTCCTTTACCAGAAGCTTTGCAAGATTTTTCGTGCTCTCTCCCTCATAGGAAATGAGAACCTTTTCTCCCTTTTGCACATTGCAGGAATAGTGGACCAGCACATCCGCTAATTTTTTAATTCTTGAATCCATATAAAAGTCTCCTTTGGTCTAATATTTTATAAACAACTAGCGCTTTTTAACAATAAAATTATTATACCCCAAAAAAAGGAATTATAAAATAGCCTTTTAACTGTCTGCCGGATTATGTTAGAATAAACACATAGGAAGTACGCGGCCATTTTTACAGGAGCAGCAAATGAAGCATATTTTTATCATAAATCCGGCGGCCGGAAAAGGAAGGGCGGGGAAGGTTTTCCTGCCTGAGATTATAGCAACCGCGAAAAGATTGGGAATTGATTATGAAATCCATCGGACCATAGCGCCTTTGGATGCCATGAATTTTGCGAAGAGGCGCTGCGAAGAATCCCTTAACAGGCAGGACGGAGACATCCTGCGCTTTTACGCCTGCGGAGGCGACGGGACCTTCAACGAAGTCGTCAATGGCTTATATGGATATGAAAATATTGAGGCCGCGATGATTCCGGCGGGAACGGGAAACGACTTTCCGCGAAACTTCGGCGGCCTAAAGTGTTTTGAAGATATTGAAAAGCAAATTCGCGGGGAAGCGAGACCCGTCGATATCATCCGTTATGAGGCGGTAATGGCGAACCCGGTTTCCGGTTCCCTGGAATATGACCTGGACCGCCTCTATGAGTCGGACCCGGACCCGGTGGTCCGGTACGGCGTCAACATGTTCAACATCGGGCTGGACTGCAATGTCGCGGATAAGGCCGCGCAGATCAAACAATATCTTTTTGTCCCCGGTTCGCTGGCTTACGGCCTTGGCGTGGGCATTATCCTCGGGAAAAAAGAGGGCGTGAATCTCGAGATCGCGTTGGACAACGGTGAGATATATGACGGCGGTATCATGCTCATCGCAATCGGCAACGGCTGTTACTGCGGCGGAGGCTTTAAATGCCTGCCCCGGGCAAAAACCGACGACGGCCTTATCGACGTCAGCATTGTCGGCAATATCAGCAGAAGGAGGTTTTTGTCCCTCATAGGAAAGTACCGAAAGGGAACCCATCTGGAGGATCCGGCGGCGGCGGGCTTCATCACTTACCGCCAATGCAGAAGTCTGACGATCCGAACTTCAAAAGCCGTTAAACTCAGTAGCGATGGTGAAATTTCAATAGTCGGCGAGACAACCTTCGAAATTATTCCCAAGGGAATCAAATTTTCTGTTCCTCAGGGTTGCGAATGACCGTCAATGTGTGCTATAATCTGATTTGTCCGTCTCATCCGGACACAACTCCATGAAAGAATTGCCGCGCAATTTGAGTGGACGAATATGGAGAGGTATCGAAGTGGTCATAACGGGGCTGACTCGAAATCAGTTTGGGGGAAACTCCACGTGGGTTCGAATCCCACTCTCTCCGCCAACGTGAAACAGGACCCTCTCGAATGGAATTATCGAGAGGGTCCTGTTTCACGTTACGAAAAAAGAGTGGGATGAGAACCCGAAAGGGCGCGACTGTCAGGAGAAAGTCCGGCGGACTTTCGAGTAAGGAGCGGTCCGAGACGACTGAACGAGGAGGCGAAGGACGGCAGATGCGACCATAGGGAGCAGATGCGTAAATCCCACTCTCTCCGCCACAAGAGTCTGTTTGCGGTCAATGTTCGCAGACAGACTCTTCTTTTCTGTTTTCTATAAGATTCTCATGCTATTTACTTTTGAGAGCACTTCCACAATGCCATGGGATGGTTTTTGACACGCTCCAGTATTTCATCTGATTCAAAAAGAAGCTCTGGATGATATTCTTTAATTCTAAAGGCATTCAGGAATTCCCACTCATTATCCTCCAGATTCAGCAAGGCTTCAAGCCAAGTTTTAACTTGTGTCTGAGCAGCCTGAAGGTCAAATCTTTCCTTACTTCGTAAAACGGGATATAGGTCTCTCTTGATTTGATTCTGAGTTGCTTGACCTATATTGCTCAGCTTGAATTCTGAGGGAGGATGTTCCGAAGCTATGGCGCTATAATAGACTACACACTTCCTCATCAGTATTTCTTCGGATTCGTCGAACAGGCCGAATTTCACAAGGTTATAAATATCATAGATATCTCGAGGCGCCGTTCTATTAAGCAGCGCAACAATTTTGCTTGAAAATATTTCGATTGGAACCACACTTAGGACTGAAACCCCCGCAGATTCCCAAGCCGATTTGAAACGTCTTTGCTCAATTTGAAGTATATGACAGCGAAGCATATAATTGATCTCAATCTTTATATTATCGTTCATACCGGCAGCATTTGAGTATTCAAATACGAAAGAGTCCAGAGCATGGTACTGCTTTGATTTTAAACTCAATGAATAATCGTTGGCTATCATATATTTTTCGATTTGGTCACTGATTTTAGAACGTAAAGCCATCATTTCATCCAGGGGAACATTTTCTGAAAAATCCAAGTCAATATCAACTGACAATCTTGGCAGATTAAAGATTGTCAGGTTGATTGCTGTCCCGCCCTTCAATGCCAGAGATCTTCCAAGCAAATCATCGTTTTCAAAAAACTTCAGGATTTCAGTTAATCTGCAGACTTTTTCATAAGTATCTCGGACAAACCCAAGTTCTTTAGCTTGTTTCCCAAGCAGCAATTTATTCCACTCAGCCACTGAGATCAACCCCCTTGTCGATTAAGGATTTGATATCATTAGGGGCAAAAATCATCCAATCTTCATGTAAGACAAAACCTTCAGAGAGGGTATCTTTCTCAGAGTACAAATATTTTTTTGCTTTAGGAATTCTACTTCTGCAATAATCAAAGAAAGGTTTTGAAAGACTCAGCTGATCTGAAAATTGTTCCAGAATAAAGCCAGTTTTTTGATATAAGTTTGCCAGGCCATATTCATCAAGATATGCTATCAGTTTTTCAGTTCGTAATGAGGGAATCAACATCAGACAGCGAAGCAATTCCTCTAGTCCGCCGATTTTTTCAAAGGCATAAATACTATCAATGACGGTTCTTTCAAGATCTGTGATCCGTATACCGGTGTTGGTTTTTATTATGCCGGATCCAATGCGGGGAGATACCCGTGAATAGGTGATTCCATCATAGGTAAAATTGGAAAACCTATGGTTTGTTATGACATAAACCTCATAAAAAACTTGATTGACATAACCGTAATATTCGAATGCACTATGGAATGAAACGCAGGCATCTTCTGCAATATTAGTTGCGATCATAAATCGATTTGCGATAGGCTGCTTCGTTTCTAAGCTGATTGCTGTATAGAGGTCTCTTCGAATACGCTCAATATATCCGGCGTTAATGTAATCATACAGCAGAGAATGCGCTGCATGTTCACCGCCTGTAAGTACAACAACATCCCGACGTGAGAAACAACCCATATCAATTAGTTTATCCAGGTATTTCATAATCCCACCTCCATTCCTATTGTTGCACAAAACATTCCCTATTTCAACTGTTTTGTGCAATTTAAGGAACGGGTATTCTTAGATATGCACAAAACATTTCTTAGAAGAAATGTTTACGGTAATTTCCGATACTGGCGTATCAATTCCATGCGCTTTTCGGATTTCTTGTGAATGTCTCGATTGGCTTTGGTTGTGATATATTCTATCAGGCAATCTTTTGGTATCAGATACTTGTTGTGATACGATACGCCGGTTATTTTTTTACGTTTTTTCTACACTTTGCTCCGAAAACCGTAAAATTAGAGTATTTCGTAACTGCGGGCAAACATCAGCGTTTGCGCCCACGACGGCCTTTGCCGCCAGGGAATACACCGTCAGCTTCGACATGCAAGGACATGGCCGCCAAGTAAGCGACCAACTGATTCCATTAGGTGGTAAAATCACCAAGCCGACCACCCCGGCTGACGCAAGTTAGAGCTTTGACGGCTGGTATAAGGAAGCCGATTGCACAAATGAGTGTGACTTTAATACCTACACCGTGAGCGAAGAATATAAGCGATATGGCTAAAGAATAGTAGAAACTGTCCGAAGAATGAATAGAACATGATCGATCCGTTTTAAATATTTAAAGTATTTATGGAGGAAAAGTGAGATGGGTATAGCGCGCATAAACCCTTACAGCCAGAGGCTTATCGGGCTATCCAAGGAGGCAAAGCCGGAACTTCTGAAGGCGAAAAATTTGCCATCCGATGAGAAAGTCATGGAAAAATGGAAGAGTGAGCAGGAAAAGCTGAAAAAGGCCGCTGAGCAGATGAAAGCCATGCGCGCCCAGATGAAGCAAGCCGAGGAAAGCGCGAAAGCGGAGCAGGATGAACTAAAAGCTCTGATAACCTGCATGGAAATTTCAAGGCGAATTATCAGCGGAGATAAGGTTCCGCCAAAAGACCATCAATATCTGATGGAACACGATATGGGGCTTTACGCCAGGTCGATTATGCTGCGCAGGTTCAAGGAGGATCCCTACGAATACGACCAGCTCTCCGAGGACGAGAAGTCAAAGTCTCCCCAAAGCGTGGCGGGCGGCGAAATTTCCAGCGGCGCTGAAATCTCTGACAGCTCCGAAGGCTCCGTCCCGACGCCCAGCCTTGACGTGAGCATTTAACGGAAAGCTTGAGAGGAAAGGCGACATAGTATCTATGGGCAATTGGCATCATAAATTCGTATTTCTGGGCATCGGACAGGCGGTGTCCATCCTTACCAGCTCCATTCTGCAAATAGCAATTGTGTGGTATCTTACCCAGCGAACAGGGTCGGCGGCGGTCATTACAATGTCCACCTTATCCGGCTATCTGCCCCGAGCGGTGTGCCGGATTTTTACAAGGCTTTGAATCGGTGTCCATGATTCTGAGCCCGGCCCTGGCCGCTGTCCTGTTCAATGTTTGGAATCTGAGCTCCATTGTTCTGCTGGACGTCTTCGGCGCCGCCGTTGCCATTACCATGATCCTGTTTATTCCTATTCCCAAGACAGCGCCGGAGGGCAAAGTGAATCGGGTTCACATCTGGCAGGATACAAAGGAAGGGATGGCTGTGCTGCGGCGAGAAAAGGGGATGATGGCGATACTTGTCATCAGCTCTCTATATGCTTTTATCTATTTTCCCATCGGCTCTATGTACCCGCTGATTACCATGACCTATTTTGGAGGCAGCGTTGCCGATTCCAGCGTGGTGGAGATTGTCTTTTCCAGCGGTACGCTGGCGGGCGCCCTGTTGTTGAGCTGGTGGGGAAATAAAATCCATAAGGTAATCGCTATTTCCGCATCTATCGGTATCTATGGGCTAGGGGCAATATTCAGCGGACAACTGGCTCCCGGGAGTCTGCACACGTTTATCCTGCTGTCGGCGGTTATGGGCATGACGATTCCATTTTTCTATGGCTTGCGCACCGCAATATTCCAAAGCCGGATACCTAACGAATACCTTGGCAGGGTGTTATCTTTGAGCTACAGCGTGAGTCTCTTCGCTGCGCCGCTGGGGCTGTTGCTGGGCGGCGGGGTTTCCGAGGCGGCCGGCGTGGAAAGCTGCTTCTTTATCTGTGGCGTGCTGGCAGTCTGCCTTGCCCTTGCGATGCTGGTGACGCCTTCTATCCGCAACAGCTGCAATGAAGATGTGGTACCCAAGTAACCTGTTATCCGGATAAGCCATGTCTTTCTTTATGCACAAAAATTTGATATTATAGATGTAGATTTCGTTCATCATACAGATGAACCGGAGCTTGTTGGGTGATTGGGCCGTGAATCATTTATAATTTGGAGGATGGGCTTATGAATAAGTTTACAGAAAAAGATATGGTGGAAGCTCTCCAAGCAATAGATTCGATGATTAACAGGACTGAAAAAACAAAGTTAGCACAAGGTACTTCTCAGCATACGTTGCAAAAGAACAGGCTGGAAGCGCTCCATATAGCTTCAGCACTAATATCAAAAAGATTAACAGAGAGTAACGCTCTGGATTATTATACCGAAGAAGATTTGAAAAACGCAATTGCACCAATCGCTTCTCTGATTAGCAAATCTGAGAAATCACAAGCAAAATTAGCACAAGGTACATGGCAGCATACGATGCTTAATAATAATCTCAAGGCGCTTCATATAGCGTTGCCATTGCTAACGAAGGAATTGAGCGAGATAAATGCCGAAATCAAATAATAGAAAACTGAACGAAAGGTAAAAAAGCGGTGGGAAATATTTTGCTGCGGGAAACCGTTGATCAAGTGC
>DAITKX010000093.1:0-13424 GCA_036835995.1 Bacillota bacterium
GCCATACATAACCGGTGAAAAATACGTGGTTGTCCACAAAGCCCGGAGTGACCGTCTTATCTCCCAAGTCATAAACCTTCGTCTCGCCGGTCAGGAAGGCGTACATATCCTCCGGCCGGCCTACCGCGAGGATCTTATTTCCTCTGATCGCGATGATCCCGTCCGTCGTCCCATCCTTTTCCGCCGTAAAAATACAGCTTGACCGCAGAATGATATCCGCGTCTCCATAGGATTCGCTAAAACCGAAAGCCCCGCTTACAAGACAGGTTTCGGCGGAAAAACCCGCCGCGAACCGGAATGCTTTTTCAATGGACGCCTGGTTTAACTGTGTTCCCTTTGACCAGCCCTCCTTCAGCAGCGTCATCAGAAACGCTGTGAAAAAGCTGTCTCCGGCTCCCATGGTATCCACCGGCTCCAGCGTCTCCACATGTCCGTCGTAAAAGTTTTTTCCGTCGTACAGGATCTGTCCCTTCACGCCCATGGTGGCCATAACGTACTGGGTTCCCAGTCCGTGAACCTTTTCATGAAGCGCCTCGATCTCCTTCCGGGTCATCTTTTCGCAGGAAAAGAGCGCGAAGTCTACGTAAGGGCATACGTTTCCAAGGTACTCGTCGCTTCTGTATTCGTCCTCGGCGGAAAAGTCAAAGGAGACTAGCCGACCAAGAGGCGCCAGCTTTTTCAATTCCTCTTCTTCTCCCGCGTAGCATCCGCTGTGGATCAGATCGAATTCCGACAGGTAGGCAAGGTCCTTCTCCGTCAATACCAAAGGTCCGTGTATATTTTCCCTCTCGTCGTCTCCGGCAAAGACCCGGTCGCCGTCCACCAGATTCACATCACAGCGCTCCGTAACCGTATCCGCCTCGGTCCTGCACATGGACAGGTCCACGCCGAGCTCCGCAAGGGCGCTCTGAATTACGCGGGCTTCCCTGTCATCGCCAAACATCCCCAGATAAGCGGAGGGAACCCCCACCTTTCCGGCGTAAACGGAAAAATTGACACAGTTTCCTCCGGGGAAGAAAATCTGTTTATTTACATAGCGATCAACGACGTTATCGCCAAATCCAACAACTTTCATAGCTACCTCCTGCTATCCATCTTCTTCATTCGAATACTTTCCAAGATCATATACCGCTTGCATACGTGTTTATGTTTTCAGCATACCTCTTTTCACAGACTCTGTCAACGCCAAATCCGCTGCCGCAGACTCCAAATCGGGCGTGTGCGGACCGTCGATCAGGCGCGGCCTGGGCAATGTAAAGGCCGCCAATCGGCCGTAACCCTTGATGTTTCCATTCGGTTTATGTATAATAAAATAAAAATCGTGCGGGAGGCGTTACCTTGAATTCAAGACTGCCATTATATATACAGCTTTCGGACCTGCTCCGGGAGAAAATAGAATCGGGAGTACTCAGCTTCGGCGAGCCGATCCCTTCCGAACGCGAGCTGTCTGAAACCTACGGCCTTAACCGCATGACGGTCCGCAACGCGGTCAACATCCTCGTGGATGAGGGGCTGCTTTCCAAAGTGCAGGGAAAGGGGACCTTCGTCCAAAAGCCGAAGATCGACTCCGCGATGGATACGATCCAAGGGTTTGGCCGTTTTCTGGAGGAACAGGGCGTAAAGCCTTCCAGCAAGGTGATTTTTTCGGGCACAAGGCCTGCAGGATATAAATTTCATAAGATTTTCGGGATCGAAGAGGACGCTCCGGTATTTCGGCTTTACCGCCTGAGACTGGGCGACGGGGAGCCGGTTTCCCTGGAGGATACCTACGTTCCCTATGACATGGTGCGCGGAATTGAAAAGATCGACTTTCAGATATATTCTCTTTACAGCGTGTTCGAACAGTATGGCATCAGGATGCATGACGGAACGGAAAAGCTTGAAATCGTCCGGGTCATAAACCCCGAAGCAAAGCTTCTGGGCCTCAAGCCGGACTCCATGGCCTTCCGCCTGGAAAACATCAGCAGAAGCGCCGAGGGAAAGATCGTGGAATACACCGTATCCTACACCCGCGGCGAGCGCTTCAGCTATTCCGGCCAAACGGATTGACGCTCGGCAAAAAAGAAAGCCAAAAAAAGAGCCGCCTCATTTTCACTTGGGGCGGCCCCTTTTTGGGCTTTTTAATTTTATCCTGACTTCAACTCAGCTTCAGCCCAGGATCAGCCCTGCGCCTAAATACATCACCGCTGAAATCACAGCCGCTATGATCATATAGAAATAGCTTGAAAACGCGTGGGTGTACAGGTCGATCTTCGCCGACTTGGATACGATGATCCCGCCGTCGGAATAAAAGCATGCGTTGCTTCCGAACATGCCCGCGGACAGGAGCGCGGCCACCGTCATGGGCAGGTTTGCGCCCACGGCATTGCAGACTTCAAAGATGATGGGAAGCGCAATGATATACAGGGTCCAGTTCAGAGTGCACAGGAATTCCGTACAGCAGAACAGGGTGAATACGATAAAGGGAAGCAGGGCGGGAGATACGCCGCTGTTTGCTGTCACGTTCACGATAAAGTCCGCGAAGCCCATATCTTCCATTCCTCCGCCGATCACGTAGCCGAAGATCAAAAGCAGCGTCAGGTCCAGCATATCTTTCATTCCTTCTACGATGTGTCCGAAGAAGTCGTTTAACGTGAACACGCCTCCGCCGATATACATCACGGCGATGACGGTCAGGGTGATCAAACTCGACTTGATTCCGTCAAAATCCGTCAGCACCAGCCCGAATATCAGGAACAATACAGGAATTATGAAGAAAGCGGGATGCAGCTTTCTGTCCCCCAGCTCTTCCGCGATTTCCTTCGCGATCTCCTCTTCCTCCGCGGCATTCGGCGAGATAGGGCCGCCCTCCGCGACTCTGGAATAGGCGTCTTTCATCTTTCCAAACTTCGGAATAACGCCGAAGATGACCAGAAGGCACACGATCATGGTTATGACCGGATAAAACAGATACGGGATAAACGTCACATAGGTGGAAGCGGCTTCGGAAACCGAGGCGCAGAGCCCCAGGGACACGAGCTGCAGAACTACGAAATACCCCCAGTCGCCCATGGGATACATGAGGCTCGGAGCCGATGCGGACGCGCGAAGGACGTAGGCCGACATTTCTCTCGGAATGCCATTTTTGTCGTTGATGGGCGTCATGGTCGTTCCGATGGTCAGAGAGTTTATATAATCGTCCACCGACATGAGCACGTTTAAAACAAACGTAACTAACAGCGAGCTCTTTTTCGACTTCAGCTTGCTTGTCGCCCATTCTCCGAAGCTCTTGGCGGCCCCGCTATACTGAAGCGAGCGGATGATGCCGCCGATCAGCATGAATATCACGATCATGAACATATTGTCTTCGTCCGCCAGATTGCCGATGATCGCATCGATCCAGGACATAACGCCGCCAATTTTGTCCAGCATTATGTAGATCAGCAGACTTCCGAAAATAAATCCCTGAATAAAGTCTCTGCTTATAATAACGTATATAAAGATTACGATGGTTGGAATCAGCGTCAACGCCGTAGCGATGATGGATTCCTGCGGGATGAGAAGTGCGGCGGCATAAGTAAGGATCAGAAAAATCCACAGATAGATCATCTTTGGGTTATCTGCTGTTTTCGGATTGAATCTGGACCAAAAACTCCTGTTATTGCTTTCTTCCATTTTATTTCCTCCTGTTGCATGATAGGGAAAGGTATATTTATTATACCACATTATGTTTTTAACATATCACTTTGATTGCTCATTGTCAAGATATGGCTGCAAATCACAACTGAAGAATAGATAATTGACATTGAAATTTAAATGTGGTATATTTATTTTGTTAACTGGGTTATATTCATATACCGCAAACTTTCAAAGGAGGTAGAAATGCTCAATTTCGACAAAAATATTTATCTGAAGGACTTTAAAAAAATAACCGCCCTGCGCACGGAGATCGAAGATCTCGTGGATGGCGTCATGAAAAATCCCATTAAAAATGTTTATTTGATAGGAATCGGCGGCACCCTGGCGCTGATGCAGCCTCTGGACTGCATGATCAGAAAGTATTCCGCCGTTCCTGTCTATACCGTCAGCGCGGCGGAGCTGGTGCTGGATCCCGGAAAGCCCTTCGGCCCCGGCACATTTGCGCTGATGATGTCCGAATCAGGCGAGACGAAGGAAACGGTCGCGGCTGCGGAATACTGTGCCAAGGCCGGTCTGAACCCGGTCGGCGTTTCCTGCAAGAGGAACTCTTCCCTTGCAAAGGCTATCAAAAACTGCATCATCAGCGAGGAAAGCGACCGTTATTCCTCAGACGGCGATTTTATCAGGCTGTATATGATCGTCGCCCGGCTGCTGCACAATCTCGGGGATTTTCCGCAGTATGACGCGTTTATGAACACCGTGGAATCCCTTCCGGATGTCTTCGTAAAGGTCAAGGAGGAATGTGAGGAAGCGGCAAAGGATTTCGCCTATAAATACAAGGATGAGACGTTTCACATGCTGGTGGGATCGGGGAACTGCTGGGGAGAAACCTACTCCTACGCCATGTGCATTCTCGAGGAAATGCAGTGGATCAGAACACAGTCGATCCACGCGGCTGAATTTTTCCACGGCGCACTTGAGATCATCGACAAGGACACGAGCATCGTTCTCTTCAAAGGAGAGGACGCCACAAGGCCTCTGATGGAAAGGGTCCAGCGCTTTGCCGTGAAATACTCCGACAAGGTCACCGTATTCGATACGGCAAGCTATGGGAAAGGCCTCATCCCGGAAGAGTTCCGGGGAGACCTGTCCCCCGCCCTCATCACGGTGATCGGCGGAAGGATCAGCGTCCACATCGAGGTCGCTCGGAATCACTCCCTGGACCTCAGAAGATATTACAGGGTCGTAGAATATTGAATAATCCCGCCATTAACCGGCTGCCGCAATCTGCGGCAGCCTTTTTACGCGCCTAACCACATTTGCTATGCAAATGCCAGGGGGGGTGCTATATTTTTCCGCTATAAGCTTATATGCCTGTCCGCCAGCTCCGCCTGTATCTCTTCATATTTCGCCTTTGTGATGGGATACCGGTAAACCATCGCCGCAGACAGTATCATGAATATGGCCGGAATGACCATGATGGAGTTTTCGATCCACTCCAGAGTCAGCGGAGACTGGGTCGCGGCCTCTCCCTTAAATCCGGCAAGCTGCAAAACGATGCCCAGGAGCTGCATTGCCACCGCTTCCGAAATGCTTTCCGACAGAGACTGGAGCGACACGATGCTTCCTTCGCGGCGGCCGCCCGTTTCCAGCTCATCGTACTCGCAGACGTCGTAGATCATAGACGGCATCAGCTGCCAGTACGCTCCGCTGCTTATCCCAAAGACGAAGGTGAAGGCAAGCGCGCCTTGAATCGTCTCGACCCCGATGAATCTTGCAAGGAGCACAAGGGCCGCGGAGGTGAGCATCATCAGAATAAGGAGCGAGCGTTTATCGAACCATTTGGACAGTCTTATCACCACCGGCATGAAAGATATTCCGATGAAAGAGGAAAATAACAGGACGACCGTTATGGACGCCGCGCTCAGACCCAGGTTGTAGGTGTAGAAATACATGCGGTCGGCTCCGCAGATCGTGTTGGCCACCAGATAGATCATGCTGGCCGCCAGAAGATACTGGATCGGCTTCAGCTTCAAAATATCGCGGTAACCCTTTCCGATTTCCATGAGATTCCTGCCCGGAGAAAGCTTTTCCCCGCCCTGAGCCGCCGTCTGAGGATCAACCCCGCCGCCGCTTTTCATCTGATGGCAGACGTCCTTGTTCTTTGACAGGGCAAAGGTGACGTAAATCGACAGTGCGGAAACCACCCCGATCAAGGCTCCCGTGATCTGCCACGCCCCTTCCACGCTGATTCCCTTGCTGTGGAGCAGGTCTACAAAAAAGGAAGGCATCACGATCCCCAGCAGCGTCCCCACGGTGTTGAAGCCGTACGCATAGGACCTCAGATGGGTCCTCTCCGTGTAATCATCGGTAAAATCAGCTCCCAAAGCGAGATAGGGAATATAAAACAGGCTGAAGCCGGACCAGAAGATGATGATCACGATCCCGTAATAGATGGCCTTTACCGCCGGGCCGGCGTCAACGGTATGAAACAGAAGGCAACAGGAAGCCGCAAGGATCGTCGCTCCCGCCAGGAGGAACGGCCTTCTTCTGCCCATTTTATTGCAGCTGTGATCCGACCAGAAGCCGATGAGGGGAGAGATGACGGCGTCCCAGAGAGCGGACACGCCAATCAAGGCGCCCACCACTGCGGGGTCGATGTGCACCACCGTGGTCAGAAAGAACATAAGAAACGTTCCGACGACACAGTAGGTAGCGGAGTCTCCCAATGCCGCGGACGCGTATGCAAATTTATTTCTCACAGATAATTTCATAACAGGATCCGTCATGCCGGCCTTTGCCGGCCGGGCGCGGCGGATGTCCTCCTTTTCCCCGCGGGCGGATTGCCGCAGTTGATGTTTCCATTCAATTTAGGTATAATATATCATAATCAGGCGCACCGCAGAGGAGAAATTATGAGCAAGCACACCAATCTGTTGACCAACGACATTTATGAGAAGATCGAAGAATATATCGACCGGAACCATCTGGAGCCCCATGACAGGCTTCCCTCCGAGCGCTATCTTTCGGAGGTATGGAATGTAAACAGGCTCACCTTACGGGACGCTATCGAAAAGCATGTCTACGAGGGAAAATTGTATACCCTGCACGGAAAAGGCACCTTCGTGGCGCCCCCTAAGTATGTCGACAGCGTAAACCAGTTCATTTCATACTCCGCCGGCTGGAAGGCGGACGGCTATTCCGTGTCCAGCAGAAAGATTTCTTTTAAGAGAGTAGAAGCGAACAAAACCCTTTCCAAAAATCTCGATGTCAATCTCGGCACGGAGGTCTTTGAACTAAAAAGGGTCCGACTCCTCAACGACTCGCCCCTCTCCGTGGAAACCGCCTATATCCCCGTTTCCTTCTGCCCGGATCTGGACCGGCATGATTTCGAAAAGAAGTCGCTCTATGCCACCCTGGAGAAAACCTACGGCATAAAACCGGCCAAACAGCGCCAGGTCGCCAATCTGGCCGTGATGACCAAAAAGGAAAGCGAGTATCTCGAGGTGAAGGAAGGGGATCCGGTCTTTTATATCACAGGCGTGATGCGCGACGCAGACGGCCGGATCGTGGAGTACAGCACCGCCGTCATCCGGGCGGACCGGTATGCGTTAAAGACGAATCTGATCGCGGATCCCGAGGTTTGATCCTTCCCCGCGGCAGCGACGCCGGAAACCGGCGCGACCCGTGGCGATCCTCACTGTATATATTTTGCGTAATTTTCATAGGTGATCGGTTCCCCGACGAGGAAATAACCGGGCTCAAGATTCACCATATAATATGATATCATAAAGTGAAGGTGGGGCCCGGTGGCAAAGCCGGTGGAGCCCACTTCTCCTATTTTTTGTCCCCGTTCCACGATTTCCCCCGCTTCCACGGAAATGTCCCGCATGTGGTGATAGATGCTGAACAGACCCTCTCCATGGTCGATCATGACGGTATTTCCCGTGAGGGTCAGCATCCTTGCAAGAACCACCTTGCCCCGGTTCGCGGCCTTTACTTCGGTTCCTTCCGGCGCGGCGATATCCAAGCCGAGATGCCGGTAGGAAGTCGGCTGATTGTTGACGTAGCGGGTCTCGCCAAACTCCGTGGTCAGGCGCCCCTTCACCGGCAGGATAAAGCTTTCCGTATAATATCTGGACGGCTCCGACTGCTCTCTTACAGGGGTGTAATACTTCCCGTACTCCGCATAGGCGGCGTCACTTCTCGTCTCCTTTTCCGTCTTGGAGTTAACGGTCAGGTATTGAATGTTGTAATCATACGCCTCGAGTTCGATCTCCCGGGTAAATTCTGTCCCCTGGCTTTTAATGCCGTACCTGATCTGATACACGCCGGGCTTCACATTGTAATTCGTGGGCAGGTAGCCCCTGAGAAAACCGTCCTCTTTATACCACTGAAATTTGTCGTAAATGGATTGTTCGAAAATGATATCCGACGGATCGCCGGCGTGAAGAACCGTGACCTCCAACAGCTGCCCCTGGGTAACCTTGATGGGCTGGGCCTGGGCATCCCCCGACTGTGTCTGGGCGGCTCCGGACTGTTGAGGCTGGGTAAGGGACTGTCCTGAAATCATAAACTCCGGCGTCAGATCCGCCTGCTCCGAAACAGTCTTCCCCGAATCCGGTTCATCCGTTTTCATGTCTGCATGGTCATGTCCTGCCCTGTAGATATAAAACGCGGAGGAAAGCGCCGCCACGACAAAAAATAACAGTACTTTCCCAAATACCGACCTTCTCTTATACCTTCTCATATTCCTATCCAATCCCTTCTTTAGGTCATCATATCAGAAAACGGCGTCATGGTCCATAGCCAGCTGAACGCGGCGGTATAATCCATTTTTACTACGAATATACATGAATATAACAACAATACTCTGAAAAAGGAGGTTTTTTTCGTGCCTGCAGTTTATTTAAGCCCTTCCACCGAGATGAATGAATATATAACCGGCGGCAATGAGGAATATTACATGAATCTTATCGTCGACGCCATGATCCCCTATCTGAGGGCCAACGGCTTCGAATTTTCGAGAAACAATCCTGAGGATTCTCTGGATGAGATAATCGCTAAGGCCAACGAGGGAAATTATAACCTGTATCTGGCGCTTCATTCCGGGTATTCACCGGAAGGAACCGAACCTCCGCTGCAAGGCCTGAATGTGTTTCACTATGCCTACACCCCTGTCGGCGGGGAAAGGGCCGCATTTTACATCGCGGAGAACTTAAAGGATATCTACCCTTACCCGGATCTCGTCAGAATCGTCCGCGCCGATACCAGGGAGCTGCGAAACCCCAATTTCCCGGCGGTTTTCGTCGAGCTGGGCTATCGGGGAAATCCTGAGGATGAAATGTGGATGAAGGAAAATATCAATACTATCGCAAAGAGTCTGGTCCTGGCCATCACCCAGTTTTTAAATCTGCCGTTTGTGGACATCGGCAATCCTGCTGCGGATGTTGACAATCCGACTCCACAGATTGATGAAGCGCAGGAGCATGGATTACGATGAAAAACAAATTTAACGACCAATGCATCACGCTCAGTCAGATGAATCTGATCTTTAATATGCGCATCTTCTGGAGGCGGCTGACGATCTGGACCAGAACCTATATCATCAGCAGATATTTAGGGATCGGAACGGCAGAGGTCGCTTTTGACCGCCTATATCTTGAAAACCTGAATTTCGGGGATTTGCTGAGGGTCGTTTTCAGCCGTGGCACCGCTGAGCAATACTCCCGTCTGCTGAACCAGTTCTCCATCGGATTGCGCGAGCTCATCTCATCTCAAATTGAAAACGACGCGGACGCGATCCGGCGGAATATAGATAGTTTAGTGGCGAATGCCAATGAAAGGGCGGAGTTTCTGGCGTCCATCAACCCGTATTTTAACGAAGCGGAATGGCGGGATCTGCTGATAAGGTATCTGGAATATACCATGGAAGAAGCAAATTTATACGCATCAAAAGATTACAGGATGGATATCGAATATTTCGACCGTCTCGCGGCCCTTTCCAACACCATGGGCGACGTCTTTGCCCAGGCGTGGTTTGACTATATCACATCCGGCGCACAGAATGAAAATATTTCCCCCGATGAAAGGTGCCTCACCTATGAACAGATAAACCTGATCTATGATATCCGGATGTTTTGGTTTGATCTGAACAACTGGACCCGGGCGTTTATGCTGAGCAGGTACCGGGACGTCGGAGACGAGGATGAGGTTTATGCCCGCTTGCAGCAGGTCATTGCCGATTTCATCAATAATCTGAACAGTTTTTTCGGAGAGGACGCCGAAACGGAACTGCTGCGGCTGAGATTGACGGCGTATATCGGTCTGATCGATTCACTGATCACGGCCCAGAAGGCCGGCAACACGGAAGAAGCCGACCGGATTACCAGGCTGCTGTATCAGAATGCCAACGACAGGGCGACCGCGATCGCCTCCCTCAACCCTTACTGGGATGAAACGGAATGGAAGACCAGGATATACAACAACGTCCGCAACAGTATCGATGAATCCACCACGTTTTTGACACAGGATTACGCCAGAAATCTGGATATCTTCAGCCGGCTGATGGACCAGTCGGAAAACATGAGCGAGTACTTTGCCGACGGCCTGCTGAACTATATGTTTCATGAACCGCAACAACAGCAGGAACAGGAACAGGAACAGCAGCCGCAACCGCAACCCCAGCCGCAATAGTCAATCGATATCATACAGCGCATCTGAAAATGCTTCTTCATATTGATTAAATTTTCCGGCATCAATGCCCGTCGACGAATCGTTTGCAACGGGCTTATTGTTTTTAACTTGCGCATATAGAGCATCTATCTCCGGCGACAGCTTTTTCCACACGTCTTTAATATGCGAAAAGTCATCGCCCAGACCGTTGATATATGCGTCATATTCCGCTTTTTTCTCCATAGCCGCATCGAGCTGAGACAAGGTAAAGTCTATATCGAGGGTTTCACCCGTGCTGCCCGTTCCGCTGGAAGCATACCAGCTGATATCGCAAAAGCCCTTATTCCAAATATCGTCGGTCAGCCAATTGTCGATTTCAACAAGCTCATCCGAATCCGAATCCGAATTCGAAGCCCCTCCAAAGGAAGAATTCAAGTCTTCGGCTGCGCTGAGCATTCCTCCGAATATCGCATCGGTGGTTTCATTGCTCATGTCTATTTTCCAACTGCTTTCACTTTTGGTAAGCTTGATATCCACCGTTTTGGTGACGGTTTTATTGTCTGGGCGGTCGACGAGCTCGTCGAACTTGTTTTTCATCTGAAGGTCCATGGTCTCTTCATCCAAACCGGAAAAGGCAAGGGCAAACGCCTCCGAAATGAAATCCGCCATGATTGTTTTCATATCAATATTTGTTATCTCCGCCTTGACAGTTGCCGAATCGCCATCCTGGGAAGAAGAAATAATTTTATAATCGAAATGCTTCAGGATTGATTCAGCCATCTTTCCGGCCTGCTCATCCGGCTCGGAGGTTGACTTCTCTTCACTGGATTCTCCTGCTTTCAGAAGTTCGTCATAGTTAATGTATTTTGACGCGGTCGTGCTGTCACTTTTCTTTATCGCGTCAAATGCGCTTTTTACGGCCTGTTCCGGAGATTCGCCGCCGCAGCCCACAAGCCCGACGGCCAAGAGCAATACCAATAAAATCGCTAACTTCTTTTTCATCTCATTCCACACCTTTCACACTTCCCATGTGCCCCGGGCTCTTTTTTTGTAATTTCGCAAGGATATCTTCATCCGCCGGGCAGAATTCATATTCAGGGATATCTTCAACGGGAATCCAGCGAATATCATTGTGCTCCAGCAAACGCGGCGTCCCTTCCGAAATTACCGCGTTATATAAGGTCAGGTGAACGGTCATATCGGGATATGAGTGCACCACATTCATAAACACGCCTCCTACGGAAACGGCGACTGCCAGCTCTTCCCGGCACTCGCGGACCAGGGCTTGTTCCGGAGTTTCACCCGGCTCCACCTTGCCGCCGACAAACTCCCACAGCAAAGGGCGCGTCTTGTTTGCGGGGCGCTGGCAGATCATAAATTTATGACCGTCCCAAATCAGGGCTGCTACGACTTCTGTCATGGCGCTATACCCTGTAAATATAGTCCGCTTTTCTTGGCTTTGCTTCCTCTTCCTTCACCGCGTAACCCAAGATGCAGTGGCTTATCCCCTCGTAGTTTCCTTCGATGCCCCACTTTTTCAGAAACTCCTTTCCCTCTTCGCTTTCAAATTCCTCTTTTGCCCTGTGAACCCAGCAGGAGCTTACGCCTATTGCGTGAGCGGCATTCAGCAGGTTGCCCATGACCAGACTCCCATCCTGCAGATATGTTCTAACACTTTTATCCGCCAGGACGACCAATACGGTGGGAGCGCCGTAAAACGGATCGCTGCCGGGCTGGCCCGCAACCTCCGCATTCATCCGGGAGAGCCTTTGAATGGTCTCTTTATCCTGAATCACCACTATGACCGGGCTTTGTGCTCCCATCCCCGACGGCGCCCAGGTTCCCGCTTCCAGGATTTGATCCAGCTCCTGGTCTGAGATCTGTTCCGGTTTATAACTCCGGCAGCTCCTCCTTGTTTTTAAGTCCTGCAATGTCTCTTTCATACAAACACCTTCTTTTCTATTGTTGGATTAATATCTCTAAATATATGCTTCTTATTTTAAAGAATTGATACTGATTCGGATATTTTCGCCAAACGTTCTTCTTCCCTTATTTTTCTTTCCCTTATATCATTAAGAATTGACAACCGGAACTCATTTTCTGCATATCCTTTTTGGACAAGTATGGTTGAAGCCATAACAATTCCACACATAGGCAGTAAAAAAACAATTGCATTATTATATTCATCATTTACGGTTTCCATTAACGCATGTCTTGTCTGAAGGTCCGCTTTAGAAATTTCACTACTTGCTATTTGAATATACAACGAATCTCCAGCAATCTTATAAGTGATTATAACTGTTACAGCAAGAATAAAGAATGCGACAAGCATTGAAAGCCCTGATGAAAAAAATACGTTAAATTTAAGAGTGGCCTTTTTAAAATCAAGTTGTTCTATATCAAGTAACTTGTATTCGTCGTAATATTTATTATACTTTTTTCGATAGTAACTATTACGGACATTGTTTAATGTTCTGAAAGGAGCTTTCATCATAGAACTCCAATAGGGTTTGAGAGAGACTAATAATGCTATGATTGACATGGCTAAACAAAATATTAATAATATGTTGGGATACTGCTTCATTTGTAAAATCCTTCCTCTGTCTCAGTACAACTGATGCAAATTTTACAGCAGTTGATGTTATGTTATTTTGCCTTTTAATAACTTTACAATATCATCGATCTGATCCAGCGTATCCGTCTGCACTGGAAAATCAGGCGGCAGATCTTCCTCTTCAAACCCGCCGATTCTCTGGCTTTTCTCGGTCATTGCATTCCCCGCCCCGCAATTGTGTCCAAAGCCGCACAGATAGCAGCAGCCATATCCGTGGGCAGTTACGTGACCGATTGATTCCATACGGTTTGCAAAGGCAAACGCCCACTGCATATAATCCTTTGTGGCATCTCCCTCCATGTTTTTCTTGTCGCGCACCCAGCGGGTGCTGACCGTAATGCATGGTTTCCCGCCTAAAACATATACGCTGTTATGATGAAAGCTGTAGGCAGACCTTTCAATCAGCGCATGAGTCTTTGCATTGACGAAATCATAGTAACAGGGAGCGCCGAGCACAATGGCGGCCGCTTCCTTCATCTTTTCCGCAATGGGAGCAAAGTCATCATTTAATTTACAG
>DAITKX010000094.1:0-12080 GCA_036835995.1 Bacillota bacterium
CTCTAAGGTGTCCAACTTTTTGTCCGCACCCCCTTTTTACTCACCTGGGGATGCGGACAACGACTTAAAAGCAAAAGCACCGGCTGTCCGATGCTTTTACTTTGCAAGATTTCAAGCCTATTATTTAATTTAAGAGGAAGCTTTTTTAATACTTGATCATGAACTTCCTGATGATCTTCACCAGGTCGTCATAGCCGTTTGCAAACTGGTCCAGGGTCTTGTTCACCGGGCCGTAGGTGTCGAATTCCTCTACGCTCATTCCGTCGTAAGCCTTTACGAAGTCGGGATGCTTTCTCAGCTCCTTGATATAGTACGGGTCCACCTCATCGTCCATGCGGGCCCTGATCTCAAAATCCGAACCGTTGAAGGCCACCTGGTTCTTATAGGGAATGGTCATGATCATATCCCCTCCGATGAACTCAAGCCACTGCAGCGGCGTTCTGTAGGCCGCGGAAAGCAGCTTCGTCTTCCAGCCCTTTTCTTTGTAGATCCTGTACGCCTTCTTCACGCAGGCGATCCCTGCATAGTGCAGGGCGCAGGGATCGATGCAGATCCCCTTCTTCTCCGCGCTTTCCCTGAGCCAGTCGTCAAGCCTCCCAACCATGATGGTGCAGACGGGGTTGAGCTTCGAGTTGTCAAGGCCTTCGGCCTCTCTTCTTGCAAGCCCTCTCTCCACGGCTTCCCCTACGGCGAGGGCCTGGGTCGCGGTAAAGGATACCGTGGCGTTGATGCTGACCCCGCGGTAGGTCATCTCTTCAAAGGCCTTGATCCCCGCGGAGGTCGCCGGCGCTTTCACTTGCATGTTCGGCGCCAGGGTATTGAAGTAGACGGCCTGCTCCACCAGCTTTTCCGCGTTGTTGAAGTACTTCGTATTGGTCTGGATGGAGATGCGGCCTGCTCCTGTCTTTGTATCGAACAACGGTTCAAGGAGCTTCGCTCCGTCCGCCGCCATCTTCTCGATGACTATCCAGGCGAGCTCGTCTTCGGATTTCGTGGGATTGTCCTTTACGAGCCCCGCGATATATTCCCGGTAGCTGTCCAGCTCCTTTTCCAGGACCCCTTTTACGATGACGGGGTTTGTGGTGGCCCCCACGGCTCCCCGCTCGATGGCGTAGGCGAGCTCCCCGATGGAACAGGAATCGTTCCAGTACCTTGTCATGGGGAACTTCTGTGTCATTTCCAGTAACTTATCCATATTTTTAACCCCGAATGGTTTACAGATAAAACATTATTGTTGCAATAGTTTATCTGTAGATACATTCTTCCTTTCTATAATTTCTGACATGCAAAACTCAGACATTTACAGCAAAGCGGAGGCGGCAAACCATCCGCTTTCGCTATAAATGCCGATCTATGAGGAGAGGAAAAATATCTTGATTGCCGGCGCTCAGTCCTCCATGACTTCGCGCAGCTTGACGCTTCGGCCCTCCCTGAGGGACTTTTCCGCAGCCTTTGCGATATATACGGGCATCAGCCCGTCTTTGCCGGTCACGAGGGTTTCCGTACCGTTCAAGACAGCGTCCGCAAAAGCCTTCGCCTCCGATATGAACGCATTGTTGTAGCGTTCAAGGAAGAACCATGTGGGTTTCTCACAGAAAACGCCTTCCGCCGTGCTGATCATGGATGTATCTATCAGATCGTTTGCGACCTGAACGCAGCCTTTGTCGCAGTGGACTTCGGTGCGCTGATCATAGCCGTAATGGGCGGCGCGGCTGTTTTCAATCACGCCGATGGCGCCGTTCTCAAACTTCAGCATGACGATAGCCGTATCCACATCTCCGAATTTTTCGATCCGCGGATCAATCATGATGGATCCATAGCTGCAAACCTCAGTTACTTCGCTTCCCGATAAATACCTCACCATATCGAAATCATGAATGGTCATATCCATGAATATGCCGCCGGAGGTGGCCACATATTCGATCGACTGGGCCTCTGGGTCCCGGGAAGTCACTTTCACAATATGGGGCTTTCCCAGTCTGCCGGAGGCCACCGTATCGCGGACTTTTTTATGGTTGTGGTCAAAGCGGCGGACAAAGCCTACCTGAAGCTTTACTCCGGCCTTTTCCACCTCTTCCAACGCCTTTTTTACGATAGATACGTCGGTATGTATCGGTTTTTCACAGAAGATATGCTTGCCGGCCTTTGCCGCCGCGATAATCATCTCCGCGTGTGAATCCGTTGAAGAACAAATGAATACGGCGTCGATTTCCTTGTCGTTGATTACGCTCAACGGATCATCGGTTATTTTCTTTATGCCCAGCCCGGAAGCCCAGCTTTTCATATCCTCGGTCAGATTGACGTCTGCCACGGAAACCAGCCTGGCCTCCGGCACGGAATGCGCAAGGTTATCCCCGTGCAGTCTGCCGATACGCCCCGCTCCGATCAGGCCTATGTTCACTTCTTTTTTCATTTCAGCAAAGCCTCCTTAGCTCTTCCTCTTCTTATTGGTGCTTACATCGAACCATACCGCGGCAACCAGAATGATGCCCTTAACAATATACTGCCAGGAAGCGTCCACGTTCATCATGCTCATACCGTTATCGATGGTCGCCATGATCAGCGCTCCTATAATGGCGCCGGAAACCCTTCCAATACCGCCGGTCATGCTGGTTCCGCCGATGACGGCGGCAGCGATGGCATCCAGCTCAAGGCTCATGTTGGCTACGGTGGTAGTACTCGCATTCAGCCTGGCTGCCAGAATCAGTCCGGCTATGCCGATCATCAGGCCATGAATGGAGTACACCATCACCAGGTTCTTTTTTACGTTGATGCCGGAATACCTTGCGGCATCCAGATTTCCTCCGATAGCATATATGCTGCGCCCAAAGCTCGTGCGGTCCGACACGATCGTCAATATGATCGTAAGGGCCAGCATAATCAGCACGGGTACCGGCAACCCGTGGTAGTCGTTCATAACGAGGACGATAATGATGACAGCCGCTGTTGCCCCCAGCCATTTCAGCAGCATATGCTGAAAGCTTTCCGTAATGGTGCCGTTCTTACGTTTGCCGGCGCGCTTCTGGAGCTCGTTCAGCAGATAGATAACGGAAAACAGAATCCCCAAGGCAAGGCTTACCGGCTTGCTGATATATTCCTGACCAAAATAAAGCAGGGATTTCTGCAGAGGCGCAACCGTGGTGCCGTGTGTGACTACCAAAATCAACCCCTTGAATATCAGGCTGGCTCCCAGCGTTACTATAAAGGGCGCAAGTCCAAGGTAGGCGATCATCGAGCCCTGTACCACATAGACGAAAATGGCCAAAACCAGGCAGATCGCAATGGTAACCGGCGTTCCGACACCCAGGAAAACCTGCAAGGCGGCGGCGACGCAGCCGATGAAACCCACTACGGCTCCGGCTGCAAGGTCGATTCCGCCGCTTACCATAACCAAGACCATGCTGATTCCGATAATTCCTACCGTCGTCATCTGACGCGTCAGATTCGACAAGTTTCTTGTGGATAAAAACGAGGTGTCAATTTTAGTAAAGCCGCTGCTGGTAAAAAAAGTAAACATGATCCAAAGTACGACCAGCACCGCAAACATGGCGAATACTCTGACATCGATTTTCATTACGCTAGAAAAGCGCTGCGTTGTTTCTTCCTTTTGCTTCATTGCATTACCCTCCCTGGTACCGATGCTTGCAGAAGGATTTCCTGCGTCGCCTCGGAAATATCAAATTCGCCTGTGATTTTTCCTTCCGCCATAGTGATAATCCGGTCGCTCATCCCTAAGATCTCTTCCATTTCAGAAGAAATCATGATAACGACCACACCCTGGTCCACCAAATCATTCATCAGTTTATAGATTTCATATTTAGCTCCGACATCGATTCCGCGGGTGGGTTCATCTAATACGATGATCTGGGGATCGCATACGAGCGCCTTTCCGATGACCACCTTCTGCTGATTTCCCCCGCTGAGATTGCAGGCTGCCGTATTGATATTCGGAGCGGCAATCTGCAGGCTCTTCATGTACTTATTTGTAAAAGACACCTCTTTGTCATCGTTAAGAATTCCATATTTTGATACCTTCCTTAATGCGGCTAAGGTAGTGTTTTCCTTTATAGACATAATCAAGTTCAGCCCCAGCTTCTTGCGGTCTTCACTGATGAGGAAAAATCCGCTCTTAAGGGCGTCCATGGGGCTGCAAATGGAAACCGGTTTACCGCTGATAAGAATTTCGCCCGTGCCCTTTTCCCGATAGGCTCCGAACAATGCGGTAAACAACTCTGTTCTCCCGGCTCCCATCAGTCCGCTTATGCCCAATATTTCTCCCCGATATGCGGAGAGGCTTACATGGTCGATGAGCAGCTTATCCTCAACATCGGGATTTTTTACACAATAATCCTTGACTTCCAACACCAGTTCACCTCGTGAGTGAGAAACTCTGGGAAACATGTTGGTCAATTCGCGGCCGACCATCAGTCTGATCATGGTCTCTTTGCTCAAATCCTCCCGCTTGCGCGTTTCAATTGTCTTCCCGTCGCGGAGAACCGTAATCTCGTCAGCGATCCGCATGACCTCATCCAGGCGATGACTGATGTAAATACAGGTGACGCCCTCCGTTCTAAGCTTGCATATGATATCCAGCAGCACGTCTACCTCCGCCTCGGTCAGCGCCGCCGTAGGTTCATCCAATATGAGCAGGCGGGCTTTCTTTGCAAGGGTCTTGGCAATTTCAACCATCTGTTTCTGGCCTATCCCAAGGTTCTTGACTTTTTCATTCGGGCTGATTGTAACCTTGCCTTCCGTGTTGAGCCCGATCTGGTTGAGGAGCTTCATGGTGTCGACATACATCTTTTCAAAGTCGATAAACCCGAAGTGCGTTGGTTTTTCATTCAGAAATATATTTTCGGAAACGCTGAGTTCCGGTACAACGTTGAGTTCCTGATGAATGCAGGCGATTCCTACCTTCTCGACGTCCCGTATACTTTGGAACTTCATTTCCCTGCTATCATAAAACATCTGCCCTTCATAGCTGCCGTAAGGGTATACACCGCTTATGATTTTAATTAAAGTCGATTTCCCTGCTCCGTTTTCTCCCACCAGCGCGTGTACATGACCGCGCTCGACTTTGAAATCAACATCCGACAGAGCTTTTACCCCGGGAAACAGCTTGGTTATTCCCCGCATTTCAAGAATATAATCCGGCTGCTGCATCGTATCACCTCTTTTTCATACTGAGAGTGCATTCCCGGAAACCTCCGGGAATGCACTTGAATCTCTTTAGTTGCCGGATTTTATTCCTGCGGCCACTGATCCTTCGGTACATTCTTGTAAACTTCGTCCAGGGTATGGAACTTATCCTGCTTGATGATGATATCATAGAGATTGCTCTGGTCGATAGCCATAACGTCAACGGAGAATGTGTCCACGTCCTTTTGATTGTTATTAAGTGCGGTCCATGTTCCAAGATCCGAGTCGATAGACGTCTTGGGATCCTTTCCAGTAGCCAGCGCCACCGCCAGTTCACAGGCAGCGAGGTTCAGTTTTGCAAGAGGCTTGTATACGGTTCCTGTCTGGGTGCCTTCCACGATTCTCTGACATGCGGCGATGTCGGCGTCCTGTCCTGAGATCGGAACTTTCAATCCCTGCGCCGCAAGAGCCTGGATGG
This sequence comes from Bacillota bacterium, assembly GCA_036835995.1. Lineage (GTDB taxonomy): Bacteria > Bacillota > Clostridia > Peptostreptococcales > Anaerovoracaceae > Anoxybacterium. The sequence goes on from DAITKX010000094.1 coordinate 5,618, forward strand.
CGCCGCCTGCGGTTCCGTCGTTGGAAGCGACAACGCCCTGAATGTCATTGTTGGCCAGTGTGAGGCCGTTTTCCGTGTTCTTCAGAGCTTCGTTGGGATCCCAACCCTTACACCACTGTTCCAGAACTACTTTGATGTCGCCTTTGTCGATAAGAGGCTGGAGTACGCTTTTCTGTCCGTCTGCCACCAGGTGGGCGTTGTTATCTTCCTCGCCGCCTTTCAGCCAGATGTAGTTTCCTTTCGGAGCCTTCTGGGTTACAAAAGTGGCCTGGAGCACGCCTACCTTGAAAGAGTCAAATGATACGTAATAGTCCAGATCGCAGTTCATGGCAAAACGGTCGTAGGAAATTACCGGAACGCCTGCATCATGAGCTTCATCGATGATGGGAGCTACCGCGTCCGCGTCAAGAGACTGAAGAATCAGAACGTCGATTCCCTGATTCAGGAGGTTTTCACACTGGGAAACCTGCTTCTGCGCATTGTTTTCCGCAGACTGTACGATCAGGTTAAAACCGTTGTCCGAAGCGTACTGCTTAAACATGTCGATCTCGCGCTGCCAGCGCTCTTCAGTTGTCGTTCCGACGGAAACGCCGACAATGATATCCTTGATATCCTTTGCTTGCTTCCCTTCGTCCGATCCCGGCGATGCGGCCTGGTCTGACGAACCGCAGGCTGCAAACGCAACAAGCACCATGATCATTACTAACAATAATGCTGTCACTTTTGAGAATTTACTCATTGTTTTCTCCTCCAATTATTTTTCTTTATGCAAACAAGGGAGGATTCCCCTGTTCCCAACAAGCTTCGAGCGCGCCGGCCCTTTTCCGGGCCGGCGGTTCCAGGCAAAACAGCCCCGTTGCTGTTCTTTAATTACAGGAATGGTTTTGTTTTTTCGGCTGCCGTCCGAATGACTTCCTCCGGATCCTTTTCCCAGTATTCCGGACGGAACAGCTCAACAGAGCAAATTTCGTGATACCCTTTCCGGCTCAGCTTTTCACTGATCTGTGCAAGGGGGATTATTCCTTCGCCCGGATATAGCCGGTGGCAGTGATCCAATACCCCCAAGGGCAGGTCCTCACAATCGTCGATGTGGTAGACAAACAGTTTTTCCAGCGGAACATCGTCGATGGTGTCGATGTTTTCCAGCCGGTTAAACAGAAACAGGTTGATAGAATCCAGCGCTAATCCGACGTCCGGGCGATTGACTGCCTGAACGATCTCCAATGCCTGATCGAGGCTTCGGACACACCAGCGCTTGTCGCCTATGGGCTCAAATGCCAGCTTTACGCCGTAAGGTTTCGCAATGTCGGCAAGCTTCGCAAGGACCTCCGTGCTATCATCAAACACTTCTTTTTTCGTCTTGCGGTACATATCGTCGCCCATGGTCGGAACGACGATGATATACGGATTTCCAACCGCCTGTGCGGTTTCGCAGCCGAACCGGAATAAATCCAACAGCGTTTCCCACTGTCCGGGGCTGCGGAAATTAATATCCTCGATAGAGTTAAAGGCGTAGGGCCTGATCCTGCTCGATGCGAAGAAAGACTGTAATTCCTTGATGCTATGACGTGTAAAATAGTCTTTCAGCATGTCGAGGCGAAGCTCGATATAATCATAGCCGTACCTTTCGCACAGAGCCAGATCCTGCTCCACTGTGGAACGCTTCATACAGGTTGCTTCATTGAATCCCAGTTTCATGGCATACCTCCGCAGAAAATTTATTTATCGAAGGTGAGCATGACCTTACGCGCGTTTGCTTTATCGTGACAAGCTACGTCAAAGGCTTTATGTATTTCGCTGAAGTCAAAGTGATGCGTATTCAATGCCGCAAAATCATACTTATCCTTTATTGTGGACATGAACCGGATCGTCCGCGGGAACCAGCGGTCGGTTCCGCCCGAACCGGAGATCTTCAACGTCTTCCAGATGGTCTTTCCGATTTCCACAGGAACCTTACGGCCGATGGAATGTCCGATCAGACCGACTCTGGCGCTGTGTCCCGCAAGATCGAACAGGGACGCGATTCCTTTGTCATTCCCGGAGGCTTCGATTACTACGGAAGGGCCGCGGCCGTTGGTGAGCCTTAAAATCTCTTCGTAGAAATCTTCCCTGCCCGGGTCTACCGTATAATCCGCGCCGTAATTCAGCGCGTTTTCCCTGCGGGATTCCAGAGGATCAATGAGGATTACCTTTGCGTTGGAATTCTTGCAGACCATGCTGGCACAGAGTCCGATCGGTCCTCCGCCGATGATGACGCAGTCGTCGGAAGCATCCGGCGCACAGCCGTTACCCCAGACTCCCCAGTATCCGACGTTAAAGGTCTCAACCCATGCGCCCAGCTCATAATCCCAGTCGTCGGGAATGCGATGGGTGTAACATTCCTCCAATATCATATATTCTCCCATTCCTCCGGGAGAGTCGGGGCGGAATCCCACCTCGCGCATATTCAGGCACGCGGAAGGCATTTTGCCGTCCTTGCAGTTCGCACAGTTGAAACAAGGCAGAACGCAATCTCCGACAACCTTGTCTCCGGGCTTTATGCTTGTAACGGTACCGCCCACCGCCACCGCCTGCCCTGCCCATTCGTGTCCGGGGGTGTAAGGCGCAATATCATATCTTCCTTCCGCTGACAGGCCTTCATAGCATTCAACATCTGAGCCGCAGATACCGCAGGCTTTCAGTTTGATCAGGATCTCATTGTCTTTGAGAGGAGGAAATTCCACTTCCTCAACTTGGAGGTCGAAGGGTCCGTGCAAGAATGCAACCTTTCCTTTAATTGTTTCCATTGTTTTTCCGTGGCCTATTTGAAAGCTTTTCAAATAGACCTTCTCCTTTCCTTTTCAATATCAGTATTATTTAATAAGCCAGCGTATAGAGATGGCGTCCGCCGTTTGTCGGTCCCTTGATGACCGCCTCGATATCCTCGCGCTTCCTCTGTGTTACCTTTTCGATGGGAGGCAAAACACCCGCCGGGTATTTCTCGAGGATATCGTTTACAAGCTTTTCCAGATAGTTCAGCACATTCTCCACTCCGGCCCGCGCTTTTTCAGGGTCCGCAAGGGTGGGATCCCCTATGACTCCTTCCGGGGTGCAGATGCATTCCATGCCCACGCTGCCGTATGCGTTATACCATTTAATCGGTCCTACGCCGTTTTCAGCAGAGTTGTTGATATGGCCGGGAGGCAGCATCGGCGAGGCCTTTGTAGCCACCGCGTATTCCTGTTTGCACAGCTCGGGGAAAAGAGCCAGCGAGAAAGACTGCTCGACCTCATCCGCATGAACAAACGGAGTATCGTAAACACCGCCCTGATCCTTGGTGGCGAGGTCGGTCAATCCGGTTACCGGGTCTTTCGCCGCGTTCCAGAAGTGGACATAAAGCGTAATTCCGGGAACCTGGAACTTTTTACCGAACTTGTGTATGGCAAGGGGGATTACGTAATCCTGCCCGTGGCCGTTGACAACTATCATCTTGCGGAATCCTGTATTCCAAAACCCGGCGAATACATAGCAGAGATAGTCCGCGAGGGTTTCCTCCGGAATCATGATGGTTCCAGGCATGCCGAGGTGATGATACGGATGTGAGCCGTACCAGATGGGCTGTGCCACGGTGCAGCCGGTAGCCTTGGCAACCTGCTCACAGAGGCGGGTATCGAGATATGTATCCTCCCCGAAGGGCGCGTTGGGACCGTGATTTTCCGTGGAACCTACCGGTATTAGGATCACATCGTTTTTTTTCAGCCTTTCCGCCACTTCACGGTTGGTCATATTCTGGAAGTATATTCCGTTTGCGCTTTCCATGTTGCCGCCTGCAGCGGGAATTTGCCATTTTGACATAGTTTGTTCCTCCATTTCTATGTATTGTTGCTCCAGCGTCCCTTTCGGGGCGTTATTTTCTTATATATCATTATTTTCTCGGGTAATCCATGCTCACCAGCACTTTGCCGGAAATGCGGTTGTTGGCTTCAGCAAGGCCAATTTCAATATCCTCCAGATGAACTCTGTTGGTAACCATCTTCCGCATATCGATGCGCCCGCTGGCCATCAGCGCAATGACGTCGCTGTAAATTCCCTGCCCGGATTGCCCGTTTGAACCGCTGATTCCTCCGGCGTTGAACATATATGGGTAAAGATCGATGCTGGTCTTTCCGATGGAATGTCCAATCTGTACCGTCTTTCCTCCGATGGCCAGCGCCCCGGCCATTACGGGGTAGGTAGCGTTGGTCGCCCCTGAACATTCGGCAAACAGCGCGATTCCTCTTCCGTTTGTGAGATCCATCAGCATTTCTGACTGGTTGACGCCTTCCTTTGTGAGAGAGATGGGATCAAAGGCGTAATCCGCTCCGCAGTCCTTTGCCAGCTGGCGGCGCTCCTCCGTCGTCTCGAAGCAGATCAGTTTTGCCGCGCCGCTGGTCTTCATCAAAGAAATTGCAGACAGACCGATAGGTCCCGCCCCGAACACAACCACATGCCCGCCGGGCCGGATGCCGCCGCCCCTTACAAACAAGCCGTTATATGCGACTCCGGTAGGTTCGATCATGGCTCCAAGTTCAAAGGCCGTCATTTTATCGCCGTAGAAATCCACGATATCGTTCAAAAGGTAGCAGTATTTTGCCTTGACTACCGCATACTCCGCGAAGCCTCCGTCAAAGGTGAGTCCCGGCTCCTCAAGGTTTTTGCACTGGTTGAACATTCCCATCCGGCAGGCATCGCACTCACCGCACCAGTTCATGGATTCCACGCTTACCAGATCTCCTGCTTTGAGGCGTTGTTTCACGGCCTTTCCGATTTCGACGATCTCGCCGGAAAACTCATGCCCGGTGATGATTGGGTATTTGGAATGTCCGTCATATTTTGTATAGCCGTCCTCGTCTTTGAGCAGTAAATGGGCATCCGTTCCACAAATGCCTGCCGCACCGACTTTAAGCAGCACTTCATCATCCGCCGGCACGGGCATCGGGCGGTCTGTTACCGTACCTTTAATATTTCTCCAGATGGAATTGCCTCTCGCAGAGCGCCTTGTGGACGCTTCCCGCTCGGATAGCTTATAGCCCTCTTTCGGCGCCCAGTCCGCAGTAACGTAAAAACCTCGCATTGTTCTTCCTCCTTATTATTTTTTGTCACTTCCAATGAGAAAACTGATCTTAACCTGAAGCGATACATTCCATTAAGTGTTTAACCGCGTACCGCGCCGCCGTTACGCCGTCCGGCTTCGGCAAACACTCGACGGAGAGATAGCCCTGATATTCGATTGTATCTAACGCTTGAATTATTTTTTTGAAATCAAATTGTCCGCTTCCGGGATAGCCGCGCGTGTTGTCGGCGAAGTGCATATAACCCAGCTTTTTTCCGCAGAGCCTGATCGCTTCAACCGGGTCCGTTTCTTCAATGCCCATATGGAAGGTATCCAGGTGAACAAAACAATTTTCTAAACGATTGGTTTCGATAAATTCCAGAGTGACTTCCGCGGTATTGAAAATATTGGTCTCATAGCGGTTAATGACTTCCAGAAACATCCGAACTTCCCGCTCTCCGGCATAGTCGTCAAGAACTTGAAGATGGTACGCCAATCTGTCCAGATACTTCTTCTCACTGCCGCCGGCGGGAAGCTGCCCTTTTACCCAGCCAACCACAATGTCCGTTTTAAACCGTTCCGCCATCTCGATGTACTGCTTCATGCCAGCCATTGCGGCCTGGGTAATATAGGGCGCATCGTCGATCAAGGTCACCTGTCCTTCCGTGTTCAGTCTCCCGGTCACAATTGCCGATATCTTCATATTACATTCGCGCATTACCTTTTCAATGTCCAAATAATTCCATAATACCGTTTCCCTTGTATGTACTTCCAACGCCTGATATCCAAGCTGCGAAGCCTGAATTAAATTATCGCTCAAGCTCCCGCGCAAGAGAATCGGTGCAGTCAGAGGCGCTTCATCAGCACTTGATAACGCAAATTGCCAGTCCTTCATATAGAACGCATCCTCCTTACCGGCCCGCCGAGTCAAATTGACGGCGGAGTCCTACTGTTAAAGTCATAATGCAATATTTAATTTATATTGAATTTTATTTTAATTTTAAATTAAATTTTAATTCATTATAGGCCCCCTCAGTACCCGTGTCAATTGTTTTAAATTAATTTTTTTTAATTTTTAATTAATTTCATTTTCTCATTCCGAAAAGCCCTTCTGCCCGTGTCCAATACCCTTCTTTCCAAAGCTTCCGAAGGTTACTTTTTTAATTATTAATTAAATTTTCTCCCACATCTCAAGGTTGACACGAGTCTAAAATAATGGTTTAATAGTAAAGTATTTTAAATTATACTTAAATAATTTAATACACCTGAATCAATTCAATCTGTAAATTTCTGCTGCAAATTGATAAACAAAGTTTTGAGGTACTATTTTATGGAAGTCTCATCCAATTTGGAATTAGCGCCTTTACCGTTAGGCGAAAAGATCAGAGATAT
>DAITKX010000094.1:12090-12555 GCA_036835995.1 Bacillota bacterium
TCAGAAAGTCAAAAAAGATGACAATCACGCAGCTTGCAAACGCTACCGGCCTGACTCCCAGCATGATCAGTCAGGTAGAGCGATCAATCATCTCGCCGTCGATTGAAACACTGAAAAAGATTGGAAACGTTCTGGAGATTCCCTTGAGCGTTCTCTTTGAAGATACGGAAAACCATGCGCCGGCGTCACCTGCATCCCCGTTGATCAATCAGATGAGCCATAGCAGCATGGAGGCGTTTTTGAGCCAGTTTGCCCCGGTTAATTTATATAATCAGTCACCGGTTGTTCATGAAAGTCAAAGAAAAGTGCTGTCCCCGAGCAAGGGGATCCGGTTTTATCTGCTCACGCCCAACCTGACAGGCCCCATTGAATTCATTTACAATGAATACGATCCCGGCAGCACCACCGGCCCGGATCTCTATACCCATCCAGGCTGTGAGTGCGGCCTTATTCTTTCCGGAGAGT
>DAITKX010000094.1:12571-12993 GCA_036835995.1 Bacillota bacterium
AATTCAAATTAAAGAAGAGGTATACCTGCTGAAGGCCGGCGACAGCATTACGTTTAACTCTACAGACCCTCATTCTAAAAGAAATATCGGCGATAAAATGTGCACCTGTGTCTGGGCTAATGTCCCGCCCTGGTTTTGATTTGGAAATCAAAATAAGTGTTCGGATAAGGCTCATGCTTCAGAGTATAGTGCCACCACTCGCAGTCGTATGGAATAAACCCGCAGGCCTCCATGATAGCGCAAAGATATTGGCGGTTTCTCGCTTCGACCTGGGTGATTCCCTTTGCTCCATGATGTGAGACTGAATCCATCAAATCAAAGCCGCCGCCCATCGGAGCAAGGGAGCCGTCAGCTAAGTGATAAAGCGTCAGATCAATTGTACCGCCCCGGCTGTGGCCCGACTTAGCGGCCACATATCCTCT
>DAITKX010000095.1:0-12951 GCA_036835995.1 Bacillota bacterium
GATGGACATGATCCCCGACGCGGACAGCTACAGGGGTTATTACGGCGACCTGATCGGAAGTCTCAACAGCGTATTGGGCTCTCTCCTGAACATGCTCTCCGAAATCGGAGGCTTGACGGAAGCGGCGACCGAAGGAGACCTGGGGCACCGCGCCGATATTTCCAAACTGAAGGGCGGATATGCGTCGCTGGTTCAGGGCATCAACGATACTCTGGACGCCATCATCGGACCTTTGAACATGACGGCGGGCTACATCGAGCAGATCGGAAGGGGAGAGATTCCCGAGAGGATCACGGAAGAGGCGAAGGGAGACTTCGACGGCATCAGAAACAGCATCAACTCCTGCATCGACGGTCTGGGCGGCCTGGCGGAGGGGAACGAAGTCCTCGGCAGAATGGCTGTGAACGACTACACGAGGAAAGTGGAAGGCAGGTATCAGGGGATCTACGCGCAGATCGCAGAGTCCGTCAATGAGGTCAACGACAGGACAAACATGGTAATCCACGCGATTCAGAACATGGCGGTGGGAGAGTTTGGACAGCTCGAGGAGTTCAAAAGGATCGGGAAACGGAGTGAAAACGATATTCTGATGCCCGCGTCCATCGGCATGATGGAGAGCATAAAAGCGCTGGTGGATGAAGCCGCCATGCTGTCGGCCGCCGCGGTGGAAGGAAATCTTTCAACGAGGGGCGACACGGAAAAGTTCAGGGGAGAGTATGCAAATGTGGTAAGGGGAGTAAACGACACCCTTGACGCGGTCATCGCTCCGGTGAACGAAGCAAGGAAGGTGCTGCAGGAAATGGAGCGGGGAAACCTTCATCAGAGGATGGAAGGGGACTACAGAGGAGACCACGCAGCCATCAAGACGGCGATGAACGGGACGATCCAGAGCCTCAGAAGCTATATCGAGGAAATTTCCAGCGTGCTGACGGAAATCAGCCGCGGAAATCTGAACCTTTCCATCACAGGGGACTACAAAGGAGATTTTGTAGAGATCAAAGATTCGCTGAACAACATCATCGGCTCTCTGAACCAGGTGATGGGGGATATCAGCGAGGCGGCGGAGCAGGTGGCTTCCGGATCAAAGCAGGTATCTGACGGCAGTCAGGCCCTCTCCCAGGGGTCTACGGAACAGGCAAGCTCTGTTCAGGAGCTCAACGCTTCCATCACGGAAATCGCTGCCCAGACAAAACAGAACGCGGTGAATGCAAACCAGGCAAGCGACCTGGCGCGGGGGGCGAGGGACAACGCGGAAAAGGGCAACGCCCAGATGAGAGACATGCTCAGATCCATGGCCGAGATCAACGACTCCTCCGCCAATATCTCGAAGATCATCAAGGTCATTGACGATATTGCGTTCCAGACCAACATCCTGGCGCTGAACGCGGCCGTAGAGGCGGCCCGGGCAGGCCAGCACGGCAAGGGCTTTGCGGTGGTGGCCGAGGAGGTAAGGACCCTTGCGGCGAGAAGCGCGGCGGCAGCCAGCGAGACTACGGAGCTCATCGAAGGCTCCATCAGCAAGGTGCAGGCCGGCACGAAGATAGCCAATGAGACGGCGTCCGCCCTGACAAATATCGTGGAGGAAATCGAAAAGTCGGCAAGCCTCGTGGAAACCATCGCGGAGGCTTCCAACGAACAGGCTACCGGAATATCTCAGATCAACAACGGAGTCGACCAGGTCGCCAAGGTCATTCAGAACAATTCCGCAACTGCCGAGGAGAGCGCCGCCGCAAGCGAGGAGCTTTCCGGTCAGGCGGAGCTTCTGAAGGAGATGATGGGCAGGTTCAGGCTGAACGGCAGATCGGCAGCCCCGGCCAGGCTTTTGGAGGGCAGAGTCCGCGCAGGAGAAAAAACCCTCTCTGAGCCAGCAGATAAAATAGATTTGAGGGATGGAGCTCTTGACAAATATTGATGTGTAGATAGCTTTTGTTCTCTTATTATGCGCGCCAGGGCCGCTTTAGAGAGTTCCCCAAAACCCTCGGATGATAAAAAATATCCACAGATGATAAAAAATTTCCTGGCGCGCATAAATCAGGAGCTGGGCAGAAGCGATTTCTCAATCGTTTCCGCCCAGCTCCTTTTGTCTTTCAATTAATTGGCCTCGCCCGGGTCCTTTTGTCCTTCGATCAATTGCCTTCTCCCGGGTCCTTTTGTCCGTCAATAAACCATTGGATCAATCTTCCGGCGATGCTGTGACTTCCGGGCCGTTCCGGAAGGCCGGCGACGCTGAAGAAGTCCGCCTCGTCGATTTCCACCCCGTCGGTCGTTACTTCTCCGCTCTCGTATTCCGCGGTAAGCCCTATCATCAGGGAGTCAGGAAAGGGCCATGGCTGACTCGCAAAATATCGAATGTTTTTTATCTTGATTCCGGTTTCCTCATACACCTCGCGTTTGGCGCAGGCTTCAATGGATTCCCCCGGCTCCATAAACCCGGCGATAGTGCTGAACCAGCGCTCCCGGAAACCCTTGTTGTGGGCGAGGAGCAGTTTATCCTCTTTTACCACCGCGATGATGATGGCGGGGGATATCCTGGGATAGATCACATTCCCGCAGGAAGGGCATCTTCTTGCCCTTTCGGCGTTGTCTTTCAGAGTCGGTCCGCCGCAGACGCCGCAATACCTGTTTTGTCTGCTCCAGCCGGCAAGGTGCACCGCCCTTGAAGCGACCAGGCCCATATTTTCTCCGATCCTGTCATACATCGTCCTGAGGCTTTGGAAAACCATGCCGTCGGGAATGGAGGCGGAGGGTTCCCAGGGAAGGAAGAAACAGTGGAAACCGTCTATGGCCCCAAGGTATTCGACGTCTTCGTTTTCGAGAAGGTCTGAACCAAAATCGTTCAGGTCGGGGAAAACCACCTCGTCTTCCGCCGCCCCCTTCTTTACAAGCAATTTGTCGGCGTCTGCCGCAAACACGACGGAGTGGGCGATATCACCTGCGGGGAGATCCTGCGACGGGATATATCTTTCGTAAATACTGCTGAATAACATAATGCGTTGCCTTTCTTTTTGTCTCTGTGCGTCCTTTGAGCGCGCCCTTTAAGTATAGCTGTTTTTTCTTGAAATTAAAAGAATAAAGTAATAAAATGGACTAAATCAAGATACAGAGCTGTTACTATTCACGGCCAATGTGGCCGCATAAACGCGCTATTCTGCTTAAAATAACCATCTGAAACGCAAGGAGGGCCCTATGAACAACGCAAAAGAGTACGACTCGAAGTTTACCAGATTCCATGATCTGATGAGGTTTCGTGTGAGAGAGATACTGCTGGTATCGACCCCTTACGATTCCTTTGTCCTGGAGGAGGACGGCCATCTTTCCGACAAGATATTCAGCGAATATCTTGATCTGAACCTGCAGTTTGTCCCGAGGATCGCCCACGCGTCCTCGGCGGAAGAAGCCTTTGAAGCGCTGAAGAACCGCACTTACGACCTTGTGATCACGATGCCGCGAATCAGCGACATGAACCCGTTGGAGTTCAGCAAGCGCGTAAAGGAGGCTTATCCCGAGAAGCCGGTGGTGATGCTGACCTATGAGACTCTGGACAATGAGACCCTCAGCGCGATCCGGGAGGTGCAAACCATCGACAGAGTGTTCGTCTGGTCCGGCAACAGCCAGATCCTTCTTGCCATCATAAAATATGTGGAGGACTTGGGCAACGTCGAAGAAGACAGTGAGCAGGGCGTTCAGGTGATCCTGGTGGTGGACGATTCTCCCGGCTATTATTCTCAGTTTTTACCGTTGATCTATACGGAGATCATGAAACAGACCCAATATCTCATTTCCCACGCGGTCAACGACTTTCACCGTCTGCTGAGGATGCGGGCGAGGCCCAAGATCCTGCTGGCGACCACCTATGAAGAGGCTGTGGAAATCATCCATAAGTACAGGAGCAACCTGCTGGGGGTGATTTCCGATATCGGTTTTTTAAAGGACGGGAGCGTTTATGCCGAAGCGGGGCTGGAGTTGGCTGAAATGGTCAGGGAGGAAATTCCGGACCTCCCGGTCCTGCTGCAGTCCGAGGAGACAGAAAGCATTAGAAAAGCCAGGAAGCTGGGGTTGAGATACCTGGACAAGAACTCGCCCAATCTGATGAAAGAGCTTCGCAATTATATTCTGGACAGCTACAGCTTCGGGGAGTTCGTGTTTCGGAACGCCCGCGGAGACATCATTTCTACGGCCTCCGATATTTCCGCCTTTGAGCGGGCGATTCAGGTCTTGCCCGAGGGGAGCCTCGCTTATCACGCGGAGCACCATCATTTTTCCCGCTGGTTCCGGGCCAGAACGGAGTTCGAGGTGGCCGACAGCCTGAGGGAGAAAGAATCGGGAGCGTCAGCCAATATCAGGGAATTCAGGGAGTTTATCTTCGAGTGCCTCGACAGCATTTTCAGAAGCTATCAAAAAGGGACCATCATCGATTTCGGGCTCTCCAAGATGACCTTTGACAATTCATTTGTCAGGCTGGGAGGCGGTTCTCTGGGTGGAAAAGCCCGGGGCGTCGCATTCTTCCGATCCCTCATCATGAATTCGGACCTGCAGAAGAAGTATCCCGGCGTCAAGCTTAAAATTCCCAGCTCCTTTGTGATCTGCAGCGAGGTCTTTGAAGCGTTTATGTCTATAAACGACCTTTACGATATCGCGGTCAACTCAAACAATGAAAAGGAAATCGCCAGGCGGTTCCTCAACGCCCGCCTGCCCGACGCCATCGTCGATAACCTACAGGTGCTGATCGAAGAGATCGACTACCCGCTGGCGGTGCGCTCCTCAAGCATCCTGGAGGACTCCCAGGTCCTTCCCTTCGCGGGAATTTTCAAGACCTACGTCATCCCCAACTGCGATGCTAACCCCGCCTTCAGGTTCAAACAGCTGGAGGACGCGGTAAAGCTCATCTACGCCTCGGCCTTTTACCAGTCCCCCAAGGGCTACGCCAAAAGCGCGGATGTGCGCATCGAGGACGGGCTGATGTCCGTGCTGATTCAGCAGCTGGTGGGAGAGGCTCACGGGGACCTGTTTTACCCCGCCATATCGGGCGTCGCCCAGACCTATAACTATTATCCCTACTCCTACATGAAGCCGGAGCAGGGCATCGTAAGCCTTGCACTCGGGTTTGGGAAAGCCATCGTGGACGGCGGCAAGGTTTACAGCTTTTCGCCGGCATATCCGAAGATGAATCCCCCCTATGGGTCCCCCAAGGAATTCATGGAAAATACGCAGTCGCGCTTTTATGCCCTTGACCTGAGCGAATCCTCCCGGCAGCTCGCCATCGACGACGGGGTCACTTACAAGATCATCGGATTTGAGCGGGCGGAACAGGATAAAAGCCTGCAGCTGGTCGCCAGCACCTATCTGAGGGAAAATGACATGATCATGGATACCTTTGCGGTAGACGGCCCCAAGATCGTCAATTTCGCCTCTGTCCTGAAGCAGAATTCCTTTCCGCTGGTGGACATCATCAAGGATATTTTTACGATGGCAAAGGACGCGTTTGGGTCCGATGTGGAGATCGAATTTGCGGTCAACATCCCTGTAGAAAAGGACGGACTCCCCGAATTCTACTTCCTGCAGATCCGCCCGATGGTGGTGGGCAGGGAAGCCCGGGAGGTAAAGATCGAAGATTACAATACCGAAAACCTGATCTGCACCAGTCCTCACATCATCGGAAACGGGGTTTACAAGGACATTTCAGATATCATCTTTGTGGATCCCGACCGGTTTGAACTGAGCAAGACAAATGATATCGCGTCGGAAATCGGCGAATTGAACAAGCTGCTGGAGAAAGAGGGGCGCAAATGCGTCCTGATGGGCTTCGGCAGGGTGGGGACATCCGACCCGTGGCTTGGAATTCCGGTGTTCTGGTGGCAGATGTCCCAGACGAAGGTGGTGGTGGAGGCGGATCTCGGGGACCTGGTGGTGGAGCCGTCGCTGGGAAGCCATTTCCACCACAATCTGACCTCCTTGAAGATGGGATATTTCCACATCGGGAAAAAGCCCGGAGAGGTGGAACGGATCAACTGGGACACGCTGAAAAAGGCCTCAGTTGTCCGGCGGACCGAGCACGTAACTCTCGCCCGGTTTGAAAAGCCCCTGGTCATCAAAATAGACGGTCAGAACAACCGCGGCGTCATTCTGAAGCAGTGACAGGACGCCGAAGGATAAAACCCGGTGCGGGCATAGGGTGCAGATAAAGAGAGTTTGACGGTTGGTGCGCTTAAGCGCATCAAGCGCACCGGTCTGCTCAAAATTCCGAGTATGGAGCAGCCAATCGCACCGACGTGTTCAAAAATTCAGGCATGGAGTACACTTTTAAGGCTTTATGCCTATAAGAGCCGGAAAAAGTGCGCCATACTTGATAATATGAGCAAAATGTTACTCCATGCTCGAGATTTTGAACAAAGCGAACGGCATAGCTGCTCCACGCTCGCTTTTTTGAGCAAAACTAAATCGGCGGCGCAGAGTTTAACCTTGCGCCGCAAAGTTTAACCTTGCGCCGCAACGTCACAGCGATAAGCTCTGCGCCGCATCAGCACGGCATCAGCTCAGTGACAGTCAACTTTATTCGAATGGGAAGCGGATGTCGAGGCCGAGGCTGTCCCGGACCTCAATGAATTCCTTCTGTACGGCGTCCCCTACCGGGACGCCCTTGTCCTTTCGTTCCAGCCAGGCGAGATATTCCTTCTCTCCGGCGGTATAGATCCTGCTTTCTCCCGGCGCCAGAGCTGAGGCCCGCAGCGCTCTCAGGATATCGCCGGCGGTCTTTTTGAAGCTTTCCGCTCCAAGAAACGCTTCCGTGTCGATGGCGATGAAGAAGTGCCCCAGGTGATAGGGAACCTTTTCTCCATGCCCGCCGAGGCCGGTGAGCATTTTCATGTAGCTTCCCGCCTGGAGCGCGGCGGACAGGATCTCCACCACCGTCGCGTATCCGTATCCCTTGTAGCCCGCGAGTTCCTCGCCGATACCGCCGAGAGGCGCCAGGGCGGCGGTCTCCTTTACCAGGGCGTCCAGGATTTCAACGCTGTCGGTCATAGGCTTTCCGTCGTGGCCGATGACCATTCCGGCAGGCGTCTCCTTTCCTTCCCTGGCGAAGTATTCGATCTTGCCGCGCTGGGTGATGCTGGTGGCGCAGTCCAGCATAAACGGAAACTCCTCGTCGGTGGGAAGTCCGAAGGTGATGGGGTTTGTGCCCAGCATGTTTTCCACCCCGAAGGTAGGCGCGATAGACGGCCGGGCGTTGGTTCCCGTGATGCCGATCATGTTTTCTTTCGTGGCCATGGATGCGTAATATCCCGCGATGCCGTAGTGGGTTGAATTTCTCGCCGCGACCATTCCCATGCCGTACTTCCGCGCCTTTTCAATGGCCATAGACATGGCTTTGTGACCCACGACCATTCCCATGCCGTCATGACCGTCCACTACGGCGGTGGTGGGCGTCTCCCTCAGGATCTCAAACTCGGTGACGGGCTTCTGTATGCCCGCGTTGATCCGGTCGATATAAATCGGTTTAAAGCGGTTGCAGCCGTGGCTTTCTATCCCTCTCCGGTCGCTTTCCATCAGAACGTCGGCGCAGATTTGCGCCTCGCTCCGGGGCACGCCGATTTTCTCAAAGGCCGAGGTCATAAAGCTTCCGATCAGCTCCCATGATATATAGGGTCTGGTTTCCATAAAGGTATCCTCCATATCTAAATTTTTGCTGCCAAATAGAATTACGTAAATTATAACTCATTCGCAGGGAATTTTCGACAATTACGGGTATAAAACAGACAATAAGAATTAACATAGAAATAAAAAAGCGGGAGGAAAAACTATGCTGAATATCGGATGTCACCTGTCCGTTTCCAAGGGATTTGCACATATGGGAAAGGAAGCGCTGGACATCGGCGCCAACACCTTTCAGTTTTTTACCAGAAACCCCCGGGGCAGCAAGGCAAAGGCGATTGACGAAAAGGACGTAAAAGAAATGTTGAGGATCGCCGGGGAGAACGGTTTTGCGCCGTTGCTTGGACATGCTCCATACACCCTGAACCCCAGCGCGGCCGGGGGCAGGACGAGGGAGTTTGCCCTTGAGGTTTTAGCGGACGACCTGGTTCGGATGGAGAACCTTCCGGGCAATTTGTACAATTTTCATCCCGGATACCTCGTGGGGCAGAACCCCGAAGATGGAATCGACAGGATTGCGGAAGCGTTGAACTCCATATTGACGCGGTCCCAGACCACCACTGTGCTGCTGGAAACCATGTCCGGCAGGACGGGGGAGATGGGAAGCGCCTTTCAGGATATTAGACGGATCATTGAAAAGGTAAAGCTCGATCAAAAAGTCGGCGTTTGTCTCGACACCTGCCACGTGTACAGCGCGGGGTACGATATCGTCGGCGATCTGGACGGAGTTCTGGATGAATTCGACAGAGAAGTAGGGCTGGAAAGACTCCGGGCCATCCATCTGAACGACAGCAAAAATCCTTTGGGAAGCCACAAGGACCGCCATGAAAAAATCGGGGAGGGGTCCATCGGACTGGAAGCGTTTCAAAATATGATCAATCATCCGAAGCTCCGCCGGCTGCCATTCTTTCTGGAAACGCCCAACGAACTGCCTGGATATGCCCATGAAATCCAGCTCCTCAGAAGTCTCTATAAAAACGAATAGAGGGCCGGGGTTTATTTTCGCTTCATGCCGCGGATGACTGCTTTCGCGTCCTGATCCACCCGGAAGGATTCCAGGATCTTCTGGAGCGCCTTGTTATATGTGAAATCGTCCAGGCGGCAACTCTTAAGATAAGCCATGGTTTTTTCAGGGTATTTCACATAGCAGACGGAAATGAGCCAGGCCGCGCCCATCTTTACGTAATACCCCTCGTGGTCAACCTTGTCCAGGTTTTCGATCACGCGGTCGATGAAGCCGTCGGTGATGAAGTGACCGAGCATCATGATCAGAGCAAAGCGGATCTCGAATTCTTTTTCCGAGTCCAGATAGGGCTGGATAAAATCCCAAACCAGCTGGGGCTGCTTTTTCGCGACCTTCAATCCCGTGCAAAAGCTGTCGCATACTCCCCAGTTGGATATTTTCGGAACAAACTGCGCGACGTAGCCCAGGAGCTCTTCCAGGTCCGCCTTTGCGTATCCGATCACAAGACCCTGCAGCAGGATTTCTTCGTGATACTCATCCTGTGCGCCCGCCAGGTATTCCCGCCAATCGCCCTTGGCGATTTCCTTGGCCATCGTTCTAAGCAACGGAAGGCGGACACCCAGAATCCGGTCCTCTCCAGGTATCAGGCCGCTGTGAAACTGTCTGTATTTCTCATCCGCCAGGGCGGAAAGTCGTTCTCTTATCGCATCGTTTCCATTTCTTCTTGTATTTGTATTGGCCATAGATTCTCCTCGATTGATTATGGGTTTTTCTCAGCTATTCTCCCCGGCTATCTTTGAGTATTTATACAGGTAGATCCGGCGCATCCCGAGACATTCCCAGGGCTTGATATATTGCGGACGGCCGAAAGCGGAAGCTGCAAAATAGGCTTTGCAGTTTTTTCTTACGATCATGCTGGCCGCTTCTGCGTCCCTTTGGCAGGGTCCCCAGCAGACCGCGCCGAGATCCTTTACCATGACCGCGGAAACGTGCCCCAGGGCCGGGAAGATATGCCTTGTGTCATTTTTCACCGTCTTTATCCTCGTTCCAACGATCTGGGCAAAATCGTCAAGCAGCGGCTTCATGACGGAGCCGAGCTTTGAAAAACGCACTACGTCGGGATCGGTATTGAGCAGGATATAGCCTTTTTTTCCCGAGGCCTCCCATGCCGCCCCCAGAGCTCTCTCCTCATCGGTAACGGGCCTGGCCTCGCCAGTAAGGGATCTGATGGAGTCGGGATTTTCTATATCGATGAGACCGCCGTTTTCATTGATAAAGTCTCCGCTCGCAATTTCCAGCTGATGCGACGCTTTAAAGGCGCCCTCGTAATTTTGGCCGAAGCAGAGGACTCCGTGGTGCGACAGTATGATGGCGTGGCTCTCTGAGATCTCCAGCGCGTCGGATACGTTCCGGATCAGGGCTTTCGTACCGGGTAGGGCGTATTTCGCGCACAGGACGGTTTTTCCAAGCTCGGAGAAAGATAGGGAAGGCCGGAAGTAATTCAAACCTGCCGCAGACAGGGCGGAGGAATTTTCCTGATGGGTATGGATCACGAAATTCATATCCGGGCGGAGCCGATAGACCGCTCCGTGAACTCCCTTTTCCGAAGAGGGCGTTATGCTCCCCTCCCAGCTTAAATCCTTTATTTTTACCTCTACGATGTCGTCGGCCGTCAGCGTCTGGTATTCTCTTCCGCTGGGGGTGATGGCAAAGGTCTCTTCGTCGATGCGGCAGCTCACGTTGCCCCAGGTACGGGCGATCAGCCCCGACCGTACAAGCTCCAATCCTGCCTTGACCACCAGGCTTTTCGCTTCACTTCGCTCCATTTTCTGCACCTCTTTTGCACAAGTCGATTTGAAAAATACTTGCTGAACAATAACATTAAAAGATATAATTATATAATAGTATTGAATCCTGTTTACAGAACCATATTACATGGTATTATATCATAACAATGGCCCCAGGATGATTCAATGATTCCTACCTTGCGGCAACGGCCTTCGGCCTCCGACTCGCAGCGCTCGCTGCTGTCCGTTTTTCCATTGCAGCTAAAGCTGCGGAAAAAAGGCAACGCCGCATTTAACGGTGGAATCATTATATCATAATATTACGGCGGTAAAACAAAAAAGGATATGAAAACGGAGGGTTTATGAGAGGGAAGGTTTGTCTGATCCACACTGGAGGAACTATCGGCATGGCGCGGAGCCCCCATGGGTACGCGCCGAAAAAGGGATTTCTGGAATCCATACTGTCCGGGATTAACGAGCTGAAATCGGAGGAAATGCCGGAATTTGACCTTGTGGAATACGACCCACTGCTGGATTCATCCAACATATCCGTCCGGGAATGGGTCAAGATCGCTCAGGACATCAAGGAGCGGTATGAGCAATATGACGGCTTTGTGATCCTTCATGGGACGGACACCATGGCATATACGGCTTCCGCCCTCTCCTTCATGCTGGAAGGGCTGGCGAAGCCGGTGATTCTGACCGGCTCTCAGATTCCCCTGTGTGAAATTCGCAACGACGGCAGGGACAATCTGATTACATCTCTCATGCTGGCCGGAAATTATCACGTTCCTGAGGTCTGCCTGTTTTTCGGCAACGAGCTTTACAGGGGGAACCGCGTCACCAAGGTGAGCTCCGACGAGCTGATTGCCTTTGGTTCTCCCAATTACCCGATTCTGGGCGACGCGGGGGTGAGAATCATCATCAATGAGGGCGTCGTCCGGGAAGCGGGGACCGAGCTCAGGTTGTCGAAATTTGAGCCGCAGCAGATCGCCGTGCTGAAGATATTCCCCGGAATCCAGTTTGAGATCTTTGAGAACATCCTGACCGCCGATTTGAAAGGCATCGTCTTTGAAGCCTTTGGAGCGGGCAACATTCCTGAAAATAAGAGCGCTCTGAGCAGGATGCTGGAACGGGCGGAGGAGAACGGCACCGTCATCGTCGTGTGCACCCAATGTCTGCGGGGTTCGGCTATGATCGGCGAGTATGAAACGAGCCTGAGCTTTGCCAGAGCCGGAGCAGTCAGCGGTTATGACATGACGGTGGAGGCCGCGGTCACGAAGCTTTACTATCTGCTGAGCCTGAATCTTGACCTCGACACGGTGAAAAAACTGATGGGCGCCAACCTGAGAGGTGAGCTGACCGTCAGATAAAAATTTTAGGAGGTTTGAAAAATGGATTGGAAATTTGTTTTAGCATTAATTTTTGCACTGATCGTAGCAATCTTCGCACTGCAGAACGCGGGAGCTGTGGACATCAGCTTTCTGACGATGGACCTTTCGGTATCCCAGGCGCTGGTCATATTGATCTCGGCAGTATTCGGAGCTTTGGCGGCCCTGCTTCTCGGCCTGGTTCGCTGGATCAAATTTCAGGGAAAACTGAAAAGCCTGGGAAAGACCGCCAGCACGCTGGAACAGGAGAACAAGCAGCTGAAAATGAAGCTGGACGCCTATGAGGCTCAAAATGCCGCAAAGAAAGAAACCCAGGACATATCGAGGGACCAGGTGCCGGAACCGGGCGTCTCGGTTTAATGGCGGTTACCGCCGGTCAGTTTGATTTGACGTCGGTTACCGCCGTCAGCCATGTGAAACACCGGCAATTTAGGAAACTCATGAAATAAGGTAGCAATTTATGAACTTACGATTTTTACAAGTAGACGCACCACCCAGAAAAACACCGAAAACTAAATTGAGAAAAAGAAAGCTGGTCCTGCCTGTCATAGCGCTCTTTTTAATCGTCGTGATAGCGCTGGCAGGAGTCGGAGCCGTAAAAGATCGCATCCATCTTGGAAAAAACACGGAGCAGACCCAAGGGCAGGGTCAAAGCGAAGGCTCAGGAAACTCCGAAAATTCAGGAAAGACGGACGTTGCGGATCGGGAAGCTACAGCAGAATTCAGCGGCCGGCTGGGTTCGGATTTCATCCGCACTCTGGAATCGGGGGAATACGCGATCCGCTACAGGACCACCGCCATATACCAGGGTCAGCCCTATGAGGTGGAGATCACCTATGCCGTATCCGGTGGAAGCGCCGCGCTGATTTCCGACGACCTGGCGACCATCGTCAAGGATGATACCGTCTATATGATGAACCACAGGGATAAATCCCTTATAAGCTGGGCGGTAAACAATGAGGGCGGCTGCCTGAAAAAGATCGATACGGCGGGAATGGCCTACCTGGGAAACAGTGAAGAGGATGGACTCACCTGCGAAGAGTATTCGACGGCGACTGATCATCTGAAACTATATTTCAAGGACAAACAGCTGGTAAAGATGGCGGCGAGAATCAACGGTGAGGATACGCTCATGGAGATTCTCGAGGTGGATAAAAAA
>DAITKX010000096.1:0-2251 GCA_036835995.1 Bacillota bacterium
GCACGGTGCTGGGAGAGGTCGGTAGGTGAATTAATCACCTACCTCCTACTCGATTGGTTTTTTCTATTTCCAATATGGGTTTAGCTCTTTTTTATGCCGTCGGAACTATGGGTTTCCGCCCACAGGCGGTCCGCCACAGGAGCCCACGCTTCGGCGGTGGGAACGCATTTACCGCAGAGCTCGCCGGCGTCCTCCTTATGCTGTAAATCGGTGGACTTTGCGCCCGCTCTGTCAACCATTTCAGCCAGCCGCCCCGGATTATCCAGCACGGGACAGGGACGAAGCAGATTGTCGTTGAAGGGCTGGTTGTTGTGGTATTCCATGAAGATCGGGGAGCGCAGGGCGTCCAGCAGCGAGGTGTCATGGATATTGACATTGGAATAGTGGATGAATACGCAGGGCTCCACGTCTCCGGCTGCGTTGATATGTAAATAGCGGCGGCCGCCGGCGATACATCCGCCCACATATTCGGAGTCGCCCCAGAAATCCATGGTAAAAATCGGCTTTTCAGAGCGCATATCCCTGACAAAGCGGTACAGGTGCTCCCGCTGTTCCGCGGAGGGAATCAGCTCTACGGGGGCGTCCACGCCGACAGGCATAAAGGTAAAGAACCAGCAGAACAAGGCTCCCCAATCCACCATCTGATCGATGAACGCCTCGCTGCAGATGGATTCCATATTTTCACTGGTGCAGCAGCATGAGATCCCGAAGGGCAGCTTATGTGCTTTCAGCAGTCCCATGGCTTTTACCACGCTGGCGTATGTTCCCTTGCCGCGCCGGGCGTCGGTGGCCTCCTCGAAGCCCTCCACGCTGATGGCTGGAATGAAGTTTTTCACCCGGAGCATTTCCTTGCAGAAATCCACGTCGATGAGGGTAGCGTTGGTAAAGCTCAAAAAGAGACAATCGGAATGCTTTTCACAAAGCCGGATCACATCTTTTTTCCGCACCAGCGGCTCGCCGCCGGTATAGATGTACATAAACACCCCCAGTTCCTTTCCCTGGGTGATGATGGAATCGATGGTCTCGAAGCTCAGGTTGAGGGTATTTCCGTATTCCGCGGCCCAGCACCCCGTGCAGTGAAGATTGCAGGCTGAGGTGGGATCCAGCAGGATCGCCCAGGGGATGTTGCATCCGTATTTCTCCCGGTTTTTCTCCTGCTCGGGCCAGGAGAAAACGGCGGAATTTAAGATAAAGTTTTGGAAAAACGCGGCTCTGGCGCCGGGATCCAGATCGTATACCTTCATGATGAGATCGTACCAGCAGTTTTTTTCATTGATGGCGTTGTGAAAAGCTTTTCTCTGGGCTGGAAACAGATCCTTAGGCATGAAGCGGTCGGCAAGATCCATCAGCTTCGGAATGTTGACCTCGGGGTCCTTTTCCAGGTATTTCATCGCTTGATTGAAGCCGAAAACCTTCATTTGATCGGTAAATTTCATAATTTGTCACTCCTAACCTATTGTTTTACCTCATGTGTATATTATTATACAATTGTAGACTTGTTGCAATGGTTAAGCGGAGCGATAAATGTTGCTTACGCCACAAAAAACCGGAAACATGGGGCTTTTCCGGTAAATTTATTCTTGCACAACCAGCTGTGCACCTGATGTATATTTTGCTGTGTGACCTTCGGATCGGAAATTAATTGTCCGGCATCAGGGAAGCGACAACGATGCTGGCTAAGATCAGGATAGCGCCGATGAATCCTTTTACCGACAGCACCTCGTGGAGCATGATGTAAGAAGCGATGGCGGTGAAAATCGGCTCGGAGCAGAAAGCCAGCGCCGTATAGGTGGCGGATACGTGACGCAGGGCGATGTTTTGAATCAGATATGCGACGCAGGTGCAGCCCACCGCCAGATAGATGATGACCCACCAGCCCATCATCGGGATGCTTGCTAAATTCGGCATGTCCTCAAACAACAGCGAAAAGATCAGACAGAACAGCCCGGTGAATCCGGTTTGCATCACCGTGGTGGCAAAGGGGTCCATATCTTTCAGATATTTTGAGCTGAAAACCAGCATGCCAGCCCCGGTAATCGCACAAATCAATGCGAGGACCTCGCCCGGCCCGAGGCTGAAGCTGCCGCCGCCGCTGCACAGCAAAAAAAGGCCGACGGTAACGATGGCGATAGGTATAAAATGCTTTTTATCAATCTTCGATTTTAAGATGAAGAAGGATAACAGAGGAGTAAAAATAACGGAAGTCCCCATCAGGAAACCGGCGTTTGTCGCGGTGGTATAGATCAGCGCA
>DAITKX010000096.1:2293-12747 GCA_036835995.1 Bacillota bacterium
GAAAAACAGCATGAAGATAAGAAATGCCAGAACATACCGTATGGTCAGACAGAAAAGGGGCGGGATAACGTTTAAGCCGATCTTCATCACAGGGTTGCCGACTCCCCAAAGCAGGCATTGAATCAACAAAAGGGACCCGTATAATATTGTATTTTTTGATTTCATTTCTTCACCAGTTAATTTTCTTCCATAAAAAATGGGCGGCTGTAAGCCACTCACTTTTACTATTATATCCCTAAATCGTCGGAAAGTAAAATAAAAAGTCCCCCCGTCTAATGTTGGTAAAAATATGAATATTCCGGAGCCGAAGAGGAGATAATTATTAAGTGTATTTGATTTAAGTTAAATCTAGGAGATTATTGAATTGAGCTTCGATTTTTATTATTTTTTCGGAATCGGTATTGCTCTCGTAATAGCAGTGCTGCTGTTTTATGTCGTGATCCGCGGGAGAAGAAATAAAAATGTTCAGATCAGCGCGGCTTCGCTGTCGGAAGAGGTTTTGGAGGATCACGCCAGGACTATCGCGAGAGAGCATTCCGCTTCCATGAAATTCAACGCGGCGAACTGGCCGGTGGCGCGGATGAACGATAATTACAGCCAGATTCTGTCCGTCTGCAACAGCCTGAATGAAGATGTAGCCCAGAAGCGCACAGTGCCCCCCGCGGCAGAGTGGCTTCTGGACAATTTTTATATTGTTGAAGAGCAGGTAAAAAGCATCCGCAGAGACCTGACGAAGAAAGAATACAGCAATCTGCCCACCTTGAGCAAGGGCGTTTCCAAAGGGCATACGAGGATTCTGGCCATCGCCATGGAGCTGGTATCCCATACCGACGGACAGGTGGAAATCGATACCCTCCTCAAATATCTGGAAGCCTATCAGTCCCATACCGTCCTTCTGGAGCGGGAAATCAGGATCATTCCAATCATGATCAAGCTGGCTCTAGTGGAAAAGATCCGGACCATCAGCGAAAAGATCATGGAAGCAAAGCGGCAATGGAATATCGCCGATGAGATCTTCGAAAAATGGCTGGCAGAAGACACCGTAGACACGAAGACCATCGACAAGCTTTTTAAAGGCGGAGCCAAATCCATGGACGAGGTCAATCCGTCATTTCTCGAGCACCTGCTTTACCGGCTGAGGAGATCCGGGCGCAGTTACTCCGCCATTTTGAAGTATATCGATGAAAATCTGGACAGATATAATACGACGACAGAAGCCGTCGCCCAGAAGGAGCATAACGTTCAGGCCGTGTATACGGTTTCCATGGGAAACGCCATCGCGAGCCTGAAGTATATCTCGAGCTTTGACTGGTCTGAGATATTTGAAACCGTCAGCTTTCTGGAGAACATCCTCCGGCAGGACCCGGAAGGGGTCTACAGCAGGATGGATATCGATTCCAGAAATCATTATAAAAATCAGATAGGAGAGCTTGCGAAAGCGTATCGCGTTTCCGAGCTCCACATCGCCAGGGAAGCCGTCGAGCTTGCCAAGGCCGCTTTTGAAGAGTGCAGGGAGGCCAGGGGAGGAGAAGAAGAAAACCGCTGCAGCAAGAGATCCCATGTGGGATATTATCTCATGGGAAAGGGACTGGAATCGCTGGAAAGCAGGCAAAAAGGCGAAAGGAGCGGCAGGGGAAGGGTCAAAAGCCGCCTGGAGAAAGACCTGGGACGCGCTTATCTGTGCTTCATCGGACTTTTCACCGCTTTGCTCGTGGCTCTGACCGCATTCTATGCCGGCCGCATTCTCGCAGGGATCGTGGTTTTGATCCCCATCTCGGAGATCGTCGTCTCCATTGCCAATTGGATGATCTGCAAGGTGAAAAAGCCGTCGTTTTTCCCGCGGCTTGAGCTGAAAGAAGGGGTGCCCGCGGAGCTGAGCACCATGGTTGTGGTTCCGGCGCTGCTTTCGGATGAAAAAAGAGTGGAGCAGCTGCTGGAAAACATGGAGAGTCATTACCTCGCAAACAGGGAGGACAATCTGTACTTCGCGCTGATCGGAGCCTTTTCGGATTCCGACGGGCCCAATAAGGAAAATGACGCCAGGGTCCTCCAAACCGCCGCGGAAGGGATCAGGTCCCTGAACCGGAAATACTCGAAGGACGGCAAGGATGTCTTTTACTTCTACAACCGCCTGAGAAAATTCAACGAGTGCGATAACAAATGGACCGGGTGGGAACGCAAACGGGGGGCGCTGATGGAGCTCAACGAGCTGCTCCTGGGTTCCCAGGAGACCAGCTTTATTTTTTACTCCAACGGAAAGCTTCCCGCCGGCAATATAAAATATATCATAACCCTGGACGCGGACACCATGCTGCCCTTCGGAATGGCGAAGAAGATGATCGGAGCTATGGCCCACCCCTTAAACACTCCGGTGGTAGACCGGGAAAGGGGCGTCGTCACAGAGGGCTACGGCGTGATGCAGCCCAGGATCTCCTTTGATATCGAGAGCGCAAACAAATCCGTCTTTTCGAGGATATATACCGGGCAGGAGGGCATGGACCCCTACGCCAGCGCCATATCCGACGTGTATCAGGACCTCTTCGGAGAGGGGATATTCACCGGGAAGGGAATTTACGAATTAAAGACCTTTCACAGCGTTTTAAAGGACGCGATCCCGGAAAACGCCATCCTCAGCCATGACCTGCTGGAGGGCTCGTATGTCAGGGCGGCGCTGGTTACGGACCTGGAACTGGTGGATTCCTATCCCTCAAAATACAACTCATATATGGCCAGGCTGCACCGGTGGATCAGAGGCGACTGGCAGCTCATCCCGTGGCTGGGCAGGAAGGTTTACAACAGAAAGAAGGAGCGGGTCAGGAACCCGCTGTCCTTCATTTCTCTCTGGAAGATTGCGGACAATTTGAGGAGAAGCCTGATTGCTCCTTCTCTGCTGGTCTTATTACTGCTGGGCGCAAGCGTCCTTCCCGGAAATTTCAACTTCTGGGCGGCCATTGCCCTCGCCGTCCTCGGGCTTCCCCTGCTGCTGAACCTTCTGGACGAACTGCGGAAACGGATGAAATACGACAGGATCAAGAGATACCGTCCCGGATTTTTCGGAATCAAATCCTCCCTGTTCCAGTTCCTGCTGTCCGTCCTATTTTTGCCGTATCAGGCGGTGAGAATGCTGGATGCGATCTTTGTGACCCTTTTCCGGGTCTGCGTTTCCAAAAAGCATATGCTGGAATGGGTGACGGCGGCCGACGCCGAAAAAACCCTGAGCAGTTCTATGAAAAGCTATTGGCGCGCTATGGGACCCAGCGCCGCATTGGGAGCGGTGCTCGTCTTTTTTTCTTGCTATTTCAAGCCTGAGGGCCTCATAGTAAGTCTGATTCTTCTCATCGCATGGGGGATTGCGCCCTCTGCGGCCTGCCGAATCAGCAGGGACGACGGCGGAGAGGAAGAAAAGCTCGCGAAAGAGGACCTGGAAGAGCTGAGAAAGATCGCCCGAAAAACCTGGCGGTATTTCGAGGAGTTCGCCAATGCGAAGAACAATTACCTCGCCCCGGATAACTTCCAGGAGGATCCTCCAAGAGGAATCGCTTTTCGGACGTCGCCGACGAATATCGGGCTTGGGCTTTTAGCGGCCCTGACCGGCAGGGATATGGGGTATACCGGGATCAAGGAGACGGTGGAGTCCATCGACAGGACGGTTGGGACCATAGAGAAGCTGGAAAAATGGAACGGACATCTGTATAACTGGTATGACACCAGAGTCCTGGAGCCGCTGCATCCTCTGTACGTTTCTACAGTGGACAGCGGAAATTTTGTCTGCTATCTCATCACTTTGGCAGAAGGTCTGAAGCGCTATTTTTCAGTGCCTCTGGTGGATAAATCCTTTGCCCGGGGAATTTTGGATACGGTTTCCTGCGGCCTTGGAGAAGGCCAGGAGCGGACTGCGGATTTCAGCTGTCTTGATTTCATGGAGAAGGACGGTGAAATCAGCCTGGTCTTATGGAACAACGCCCTGAATGAGCTGGAGAGCGGCAGGCTCACAGCGGACATTCAAAAACCGGCCTGGAGAGCGAAGGCGGAGCGGATGGGAAAGATGTTCAAAGAGGAGCTCAGCGCATTTGCTCCCTGGGCGGCCCTTGCGGAAGGGATCCCGGAAGAGCTGCTCTGTGAGGAGTTGGCGGAGGAGACGGGCAGCTTGCTGGACCTTCTCGCGGAAAACCCCTCTTTGGAAAGGATCCCGGAAATCAACAGGGGTATTGTGGAACAGATCGACCGTCTGAACAAGGCCACCGTGAAGGTGGCAAAGGAGCCTTCCTTTGCAAAGAGCTACGCCTGGATGAACGAAGTCATCGGCGCCGTTCTGGAGTCGGACCGGTTCTGCAGGAGCTTTATCGATAAGTACCGGCAGCTGTTGGATCGGATCGAGAACCTGTCCGCCGCCATCAGCTTTAAACCGCTGTATAATGAGGGAAGACAGCTCTTTTCCATCGGCTATAACGTGGATGAAAAGAAGCTGACCAATTCCTATTACGACCTCCTTGCCTCAGAGGCAAGGCAGGCCAGCTATATCGCCATCGCCCGGGGCGAGGTCCCGCCAAAGCACTGGTTCATGCTGGGCAGGCTGCTGACGGTGGTAGACCGGTATCAGGGGCTGGTTTCCTGGAGCGGAACCATGTTCGAATATCTGATGCCGCTGCTGCTGATGAAAAGCTATCGGAACACCCTTCTGGACGAGACCTATTCCTTTGTGATCAAGAGTCAGGAAAAATACGGAAGGGTTCGAAATATGCCCTGGGGAGTTTCGGAATCGTCCTTTCATTCTCTGGATATCAATCTCGATTACCAATACAAGGCCATCGGAGTGCCTTGGCTGGGGCTGAAAAGAGGTCTGGTGGAGGACGCGGTGACGTCTCCCTATTCCACTTTTATGGCTCTCATGGTGTGCCCCGAGGATGCGTATGAAAACATCAGATACTTAAAGGCGGAGGGCCTGGAGGGACCCTACGGATTTTACGAAGCGGCGGATTATACGCCGGAACGCACCAATTTCCAGAGGAAGCATGTGATCATCAAAAGCTTTATGGCTCACCACGAGGGTATGAGCCTGCTATCGCTGAACAATTATCTCAACGACAATATCATGCAGAGGCGCTTTTCCGCCGACCCGGAGGTGAAGGCCGCCCGGCTTCTCCTTCAGGAAAAAATCCCGGTGAATATCCTGTTTACAAAGGACAACAAGGAAAAAATTGCCATATCCAAGGTCAAAATACACAAGGACAGGGGGGCCTGCAGGAGATTCGGGTCGCCGGATTTCGAGCTGCCGAAGGCCCATGTGCTCTCAAACGGAAGCTATTCCGTCATGGTCACCGATAAGGGCACGGGCTACAGCAGAAACAACGGAATGGATGTCTCAAGATGGAGGGAGGATCCCGTCCTCGACAACTACGGAATGTTCTTCTATATCAGGAACGTCACCGCGGACCAGTGCTGGTCTGCCGCCTATGCGCCCTTTAACCTGCTTCCGGAAAAATACGAGGTGGTCTTTACCCCGGACAAAGCTTCCTTTCGAAGGATGGATGGGGACGTGGAAACCTCCATGGAGATCGCCGCCGCCTCTGACGATAATGCGGAGATCAGAAAGCTGACTTTGAAAAATAACGGAAGGTCGCCCTGCTTTCTGGAGCTGACCAGCTATTTTGAAGTGGTTCTGGCGTCGAGGAACAGCGATCTGGCCCACCCCGCGTTCAGCAACCTCTTTATCAGGACGGAATATGACCCGGCCCATAGAGCGCTGATTGCCAACAGGCGGCCCCGGGGCCAGGACGACAAGGAGGTGTGGATCGCGGAAATTCCCGTCATCAGCGGGGAGCTTGCGGAGGACGTCCAGTTTGAAACAGACAGGATGAAATTTATCGGCCGGGACCGCACCGTCAATAACCCTTTGGTCATCGAGGGGGACAAGCCTCTGTCCGATACCACCGGCGCGGTTTTGGACCCGGTCTTCAGCCTGAGGATCAAGGTGAGAGTCGAGCCCGACGACGCGGCCCAGATCTCCTTCGTCACCTTCACCGCCGGCAGCAGGGAGGCCCTCATGGAGCTCATGGAAAAGTACAGCAGCATGGAAGCCTGCGACGCCGCGTTCTGGCTGGCCCTCACCAGAAGCCAGGTGGAGACCCAGTATCTCAATATCAAGGCCTCGGAGATGGAACTGTATCAGGATATGATTTCAAATATCCTGTTCGTGGGCTCTCAGAGGCTGAGCTATCGTCAGGTGATCCTGGAGAACAAGAAAGGGCAGCCCAGCCTGTGGCCTTACGGCGTTTCAGGGGACAGGCCCGTCATTCTGGTGGAGATCGGCAAGCCCGAGGAGGTCGATATCCTTTACGAAGTGTTGAAAGCCCATGAATACTGGCGGCTAAAGGATCTGAAGGTGGATCTGGTCATCCTCAGCAATGAGGAAAACAGCTACTCAAATCCGCTGTATTCCTTGATTTTCGAGATCGTTCACTCCAGCCAGACCTATGACGCCCTGAACCGGAATAACGACGTCTTTATTCTGAACAGGAACAATATACCGCCCGACGATATTCCGCTGTTTTACGCCGTGGCCCGGATGATTTTCAAAGGCGGCAAGGGGACCATGAAAGAGCAGGCGCAGAGCCGGACCGGGAGGCCACAAAGAATCCAGGCGCCCTTGGGTACGGGAAAGAGCTCTGCCAACCGTGCCCTCAAAGCCCCGCAGCCGGGGAATCAACCCGGGAAGCCTGCGGAAAATCAGCTCCGGTTCTTCAACGGGATCGGAGGGTTTGACGACAGCGGAAGGGAATACGTGATCCGGCTGGAAAAGGGCAGGACGACTCCGGCCCCATGGTCCAACGTCATTTCCAATCCTGAATTCGGATTTCTGGTGACGGAGTCCGGAGGCGGTTATACCTGGTGTGAAAACAGCAGGGAAAACAAGCTCACACCTTGGTCCAACGATCCGGTAAGCGATGCGCCGGGAGAGATTTTTTATCTGAAAGAAGAGAGGGGAGACCTGTGGTCCGTCACCTCGTCGCCTATCAGTGAGGACGATCCCTACACAGTCCGGCACGGGTTCGGCTACTCGGAATTCCAACACGCCAGCCACGGTTACACCCAGCGGCTGACTCAGTTCGTACCGGTCAAGGGGACGGTAAAGATCAGCCTGTTAAGCGTAAAAAACGACAGCGGCGAGGAGAAGAAGCTGGGAATCACCTACTATCTGAATCCCGTGCTGGGGGTAAATCCGAGGGAGACCGCCATGCATCTGGTCACCTCTCAGGATGAAAGCGGAGCTTTGCTTGTGACAAATCCCTTTAACAGAGAGTTTGCCGGCAGGGTCTGCTTTATCGATTCCTCGGCATCGACAGAAGAGCGCTCCGTCACCGGAGACAGAAAACAGTTTTTCGGATCGGGCACCCTGGCCTCGCCGGAAGCATTAAAGTATAAAAAGCTGGCGGGAAGCCTTGGAGCAGGCTATGATCCCTGCGCGGCGATGCAGGTGAACTTCAGGCTAAAAGCAGGGGAGACCCGGGAGTTTGTGTTCCTGCTGGGGATGGGCGACGGTCCGGAGAAAGCTCGGGAGCTGGCGGATTCCTTTAAAAATATTGAAAATGCAAAGAACGCCCTCTTGGAGGTAAAGCGATTCTGGCAGGAAAAGCTGCAGGCGATCCAGGTGGACACCCCGGACCCTGCCATGAATATCCTGCTGAACGGCTGGCTGGTATATCAGGCGATTTCCTGCAGGATGTGGGCAAGGACCGCGTTTTACCAGGCGGGAGGCGCCTTTGGATTCCGGGACCAGCTCCAGGACAGCCTGTCCGTCCTGGCAATCTGGCCTGAGCTCACGAAAAAGCAGATATTAAAGCACGCGCGGCATCAGTTTCTGCAGGGGGATGTGCTCCACTGGTGGCATGAGCCCGCCAACAAGGGCACCAGAACCCGGTTTACCGACGATTACCTGTGGCTGCCCTATGTGACTGCGGAATATGTCAGAGTTACGGGAGACTATGAGATTCTGAAAGAAGAAGCGTCTTTTGTCGACGACGACCTTTTGAAAAACCACGAGGATGAAAGGTACTGCCAGCCGAGGGTCACCCAGGAGACTGCCTCCATATACGAACATTGCATACGCGCCATCGAAAACGGTCTCAGGTTCGGCGAAAGAGGCCTGCCGCTGATGGGAGGAGGCGACTGGAACGACGGTATGAATACCGTTGGCAACGGAGGAAAGGGGGAGAGCGTCTGGCTGGGGTGGTTTTTATGCACAACGCTGCAGAAGTTCGTTCCCATCTGCCGGGAAATGAAGGATGCGGAACGGGAGCTGCGCTATCTGGGGATCATCGACGACGTGGCGGCGGCCATCGAGAAAAACGCCTGGGACGGAAACTGGTACAAGCGGGCGTTCTTCGATGACGGCGCTCCCCTGGGATCGGCGAACAATAAGGAGTGTAAAATCGACTCCATTGCCCAGTCCTGGGCCGTGATTTCAGGGAAAGGAGATCCCGCCAGAGCGAAAAAGGCGCTGGATTCCCTTGAAAACTACCTCGTAATGCGTGACGCGGGGCTGATCAAGCTGCTTACGCCGCCCTTTGACGAGGGAGAGCTGGAACCGGGCTATATCAAATCCTATGTGCCGGGGGTGCGGGAAAACGGAGGCCAGTACACCCACGCGGCGGCCTGGGCCATCATCGCCTTTGCCCTGACTGGCGACGGGGATAAGGCCTGGGAGCTGTTCGACCTCATCAATCCGGTGAATCATACGCGGACCGACAGGGAATGTTCGATCTATAAAGGGGAGCCCTACGTCATGGCCGCAGACGTCTATTCCGTTCCCCCCCACGTGGGAAGAGGCGGATGGACCTGGTACACGGGGACCGCAAGCTGGGTCTATAAGGCCGGGCTGGAATACATCCTGGGATTCCGCAAATCCGCCGGCGAGCTGGTGATCGATCCCCACATCGCCCCAAAATGGGCGGAATATTCCATCCAATACCGATACCTGGACACGGTCTATCAGATCACGGTCAGAAACCCGGATAATGTATGCGGAGGAGTAGCTTCGGTGACAGTGGACGGAAATATCCTGAAAGGAAATGTGGTCAGCCTGATCAATGATGGAAAAATTCATACTATAGAAGTTATCATGGGATAAGGGAAAATACACCTGGCAGCCGCCTTGTTTTATGACCCTAGATTATGGTATGATAGCAGTAGAATTTATTTAATGATCGGGGGACTGCATTTCATGAGCAATCAAAGCATATTATACGAAATCACAACGGAGATGGATAAGAACGATTACCGGAAATTCTCTTATATGACCATTTTCAGAAAGAAGGTCAAGACCGTTCTGCTGATCCTGCTGCTGGCTACGGTTGGCTCCGGCCTTGCGGCCACCATGATAGATACCTATTCGATCCCCATAATCCTGCTCATATGGGTGGCTCTCGTAGCGCTGTGTTTTGCCGCGATCTTCCTGAGGGTGGAGTATAAGGCGATGAACCGGATGAATCAGATAAGGCTCGGCGTGGCAGGCGGAAGACAGCACATCACCTTCTACGAGAGTTATCTCATCGCGGAGCAGGAGAATGTCAAAGGTTCCAATAAAATCAGATATGACAAGCTGGGTCAGGTGCAGGAAACCGAGGATTACTATATCATCTATGCCGGAGCGAACAGCGCTTCCATGATCCGAAAAATAGATATCCACAAAGATGATCGGGAGGATTTTGGAAAGTTCCTTAAAAAGAAGTTCGGCGACCGGTATAAAAAGCAATAAGCTATGGAACAGATCGATCAATTTATAAATCTGATCAATCAGACGATTGACGGAGTGCGGGCCTGGGCGGACGGTATCATCGCCGCCGTCCAGTCATATATGGCGAACCCTATAGAATTCGGAGAATTCTATACTTTTGTGGTGCGCTGGATTTTCCCCGTACTGGCTGTGCTGATCTTTGCGCGCTGCGCCGTGCCGATGCTGCGCGGAGGCGGTTCCAACAGGATATGGGGCTTTCTCGAGGTCAAGAACGCCTATCGCATCCCCATCATGCACTGGGAAAACTCCATCGGGCGGAGCAAGCTTTCCGATATCGTGATCAATCTGCCCTTTATATCCCGCAGCCACGCCGTGCTTTCCCTCGGGGAAACCGGCTGGACCATCACCGATCTCGGCTCGAAGGGCGGGATCAGCGTCAACGGCGAAAAAATAGAAAAATCGGGAAATGTTAAGATCGGAGATATGATATCCTTTGCGACTGCGGAGTTTCAGTTTATCCCGTCGGAAGAGGGGATAGAGACCCTCCGGCAGGAAACCAGTCTGGGCCGGATTTTAACGTCGAGGATTGGGGATATTCATTCAGGGAGGACATTTCTGCTCGTACTGGCATTTCAGCTTCTCGGAGGAATTCAGATGTGGCTGGCAAGAGGCGGGGATGTGATCTGGAATGAAAAAGCCGCGGGGGTACGGATGCTCTTTC
>DAITKX010000097.1:0-12475 GCA_036835995.1 Bacillota bacterium
GATGGTCTACAATGGTGCCAATGGGGTGACCCGGGAGGACATGGCCAGGGCATTTCTTGTGGCGGTAAAGCCGCCGATGGACAGGTACGAGTCGATGGAATTCGGATCATACTTTCCGAAGTTTTCCGTAATAAAGCTTACAGTTTGAGACATTTGAAACACCCCCCCTACTTATACTGCGCGAGAACAGCTTTTACGCTGTCTCGTGAAGTGAGATTGCCGAATACCTTGCCGTTGATTCTCATGGCGGGAGAAATATCGCACGCTCCGAAGCATGGAGTATATTCCAGCCAGTATTTACCGTCGGCGGTGGATTCCTGCTCTCCGATTCCCAGCAGGTCGGTGATGGCGTCTCTAAGGGCCGTGTTTCCGGTGACTTTGCAGACGACGCTGTCACATAACTGAATGACATAATCAGCTCTCGGCACATCAGACAGGGCGGCATAGAATGAAATGACGTCGTAGATTTTGCTCAGCGGTATGTTCATTTTTTCACTGACATACGCGGCCACTTCTCTTGGGATATACTGCTTTGGAATAATATCCTGAATGTCGAGCAGGATACCTACCAGCTTTGTCGAATTGCTTTGATAGTTCGTTATGATCTCGTCGATCTTCAAAGCCAGCTCGCTGGTTAAAACTCCAAAGCCATTGGTTTTGGCGTTGTTCATAAGATCTCCTTTCAGCCTTTGCATTTCTACTTTAATGCAAGAAAATAGACTATAATCTCATAAAAGTATTCTATACTATGACAGGTTTCTTGTCTATTAAATTCGTTATATAATTAACGGGAAACTGTCACAATTTTCTGCATAAAGTTGATCAATTTGATCAGAAAATTTAGGGCTGAAAGCTTCGCCGCAAAGCGGACGGGCAGTTGCAGGGGGAGCCCACAGGTGTTAAAATAGAAAAAAATGAAAGTATAGAGTTTGAGTCTATGTTTGACATACAGGAAAATTTAAAAAAGCTTCCGGACAAGCCCGGGGTCTACCTTCACAAGGATAAGCTGGGACAGGTGATTTACGTCGGCAAAGCCGTTTCCCTGAAGAACCGGGTGCGCCAATATTTCCAGTCCTCCCGGAATATGGACCCCAAGGTAAGGGCGATGGTTTCCCATATCGAAGAATTCGAATACATCACCACCAGCACGGAAATGGAAGCCCTGATCCTGGAGAACAACCTGATCAAGAAGTATATGCCCCAGTATAATGTTCTCCTGCGGGACGATAAAACCTATCCGTATATCAAAATCACCACCAACGAAGCCTATCCGAGGATATTAAAGACCAGGAGGATCTATCACGACGGCTGTAAATATTTTGGCCCGTATACCGACGTTACGGCGGTGAACCAACTCATCGACCTGCTGAACGGCATCTTTGCGCTGAAGCGCTGCTCCGCTCATAGATTTCCGGAGGGCTTCAAGCCCTGCCTCAATTACCACATCAATCAGTGCCGCGGGATCTGCACAGGCATGGTTCCCAGAGAGGAATATCTGAAGGCGGTGGACCAGGTGGTGGACCTGCTGAACGGAAAGAACAAAAAGGTGCTGGACGAGCTCAATGAGAAGATGACCGAGGCTGCCGGGGAGATGAACTATGAAAGAGCGGCGGAATACCGGGACTATATCGCCGCGGTCAATGCCATTACGGAAAAGCAGCGGGTAGTTCTGCTGTCCGCCGGGGATATGGACGTGATTCTGGGCGCGAAAGGAGAAAAAGACGCGCATGTCGTTTTATTTTTCGTGCGGCAGGGAAGGCTCTCCGGCAGGGAAAGCTACCCCATGCAGGCCAGGGAAGAGGACGAATTGAACGAAGTTGTCTCGGCCTTCATCAAGCAGTACTATTCGGGCAACACCATGATCCCCAAGGAGATTCTCGTAGAGAGCGAGCCTGTCGAAACGGAGCTTTTGGAGCAATGGCTGTCGGGGTTGCGGGGCAGCGCGGTAAAGATCGCCGTCCCTCAGAAGGGGGACAAAAAAGCGCTTCTTGACCTGGCGAAGCACGACGTGATCGAGATGATGAAAACTCTGGACGAAAGGGCCAACAATCTCAGAGAGAAGAATTCGGCCATCAGCAACGCGCTGGAAGGTTTTATCTCCGATGGACCCCAGGGACGGGACTGGCGCGTTGAGGCCTACGACATCTCCAACATCTACGGAGTGGATTCGGTAGGTGCCATGGTCGTCTTTGAAGGCAGCCGCCCCATGCGCAAGGACTACCGGAGATTTAAAATCAAGACGGTGGAGGGGCCTAACGATTTTGGCAGCATGCAGGAGGTGCTTTACCGGAGATTTAAGCGCGGGCTTCAGGGCGATCCGCGCTTTGGAAGGCTCCCGGATCTGATCCTGATGGACGGTGGAAAACCCCAGGTCTCCGCAGCAGAGCAAGTCCTCAGCGCCATGAAAATCGACATACGTGTCGCAGGAATGGTGAAGGACGATAAGCACCGCACCAGAGGCCTGCTCTATGGGGAGCGGGAGTTGGACCTGAAGGAAAATCCGGTCTTGTTCCGATATGTCGCGTCCATTCAGGAGGAGGTTCACCGGTTTGCCATCGAATACCACCGGGGCCTGCGGAAAAAGTCGCTGCAGAAATCCGCCTTGGATACCATCGAGGGAATCGGTGAAAAAAGAAGAAATACATTGCTGTCGCATTTTGGCAGCATTGATAGAATCAAGGAGGCGACATTTGAGGAGCTTTGTCAGGTGCCTGGAATTACGAAGCCGGCAGCGGAGAAAATTGTCGAATGGGCCTCGGGAAAAGCCCCTGAAGAGCCGCGAAAAAATGAATAATTTCATTTGATTCCTGCAAAATATAATGGTATAGTTGAAGTACACAAAGACACCCACTAATTTTGATGATAATGGAGGACTATTATGGGAGATAAAGAGAAATGTATGCCTGGCGGATGCAGCGACGATTGCAGCTGCTCGGATGATGACGCCGATTTCCTTACGCTTGAATTTGACGACGGGCAGGAAGTGGAATGCGAGATCATGGGCGTATTCGAATTCAATGGCAAGGAATACATTGCTTTGATACCTGACGACGGAACTGACGATGTTTACATCTATGGATACAAGGAGACGGGTGATGACGAATTCGAACTGGTCGACATTGAAGACGATGAAGAATTCAAGCAGGTCGTAGAAGAATTCGAGAAGATTACTGTCGAGGAAGAATAGAAGATAAAACAAAGGACTGACGATTCAAGAATAATGTCTGAGGACCTCTGCGCTGCAGAGGTCTTTTTATGTGTCGATGCCACATATATATTTAGAAGATATGGCGAAAATCTATCAACGACGCTAAAACGCCGGACAGAATGTTAACAAGAAAACGGATGGAAATCGAGGGATATGGAAGGGATCAATCAATTTTTTACATGGCTGAACGGCTACCTCTGGGGGCCTCCGCTTTTGATTTTATTATTTGGCACGCATCTTTTCATGACGGTCAGAACAGGATTCATCCAAAAAAAGCTTGGACTGGCAATCCGGCTGTCCTTTGCGAAGGATAAGGGAGGCGTGGGAGACGTATCCCAGTTCGGAGCGCTGGCAACCGCCCTTGCGGCTACCCTTGGGACCGGAAATATCGTAGGAGTCGGAACTGCCATTGCGCTGGGCGGCCCCGGAGCGGTCCTCTGGATCTGGATGACGGGAATCTTCGGCATGGCTACAAAATACGCGGAGGCGCTGGTCTCCATAAAATACCGTGTCAGAACTTCCGACGGAACCATGCTCGGCGGAGCGATGTATGCGCTGGAACGGGGATTGAATATGAAATGGCTGGGAGTGCTCTTTGCGGCCTTTACCATGCTCTCTTCCTTTGGAATCGGGTGCGCCGTTCAGGCCAACGCAGTATCAAAGGTGGTGACTGAAAACTTCGAAATCCCTCTTTGGATTTCCGGTCTGGTCATGGCGGTGACCGTCGCCGTTGTGATCCTCGGCGGGGTAAAGAGCATCACCGCGGTATGCGAAATGCTGATCCCCTTCATGGCGGCCTTTTATGTCGCCGGCTGCCTCATTATTTTATTCATCGACAGAGCCTTTGTCGGGGACGCAATTCTCCTTATTCTTCATGGGGCGTTTACCCCCCAGGCCGCGGGAGGGGGCTTTGCAGGAGCCGGAGTTATGGCGGCGGTAAGATACGGGGTGGCAAGAGGGCTTTTTACCAATGAATCCGGCATGGGTTCCGCCGCCATCGTGGCCGCCGCCGCCCAGACGAGAAATCCCGTCAGGCAGGCCCTGGTATCGTCCACGGGAACCTTCTGGGACACAGTGGTGCTCTGCGCCCTCACGGGGATCGTTCTCGTCAGCACGATCCTCGCAAATCCGGCGGTTACGGCGACTGGACAGGAGATCGACGGCGCGGCTCTTACCAGCCTGGCCTTTGCGCAGATCCCAGTGGCGGGCCCCGTCATCCTTTCCGTGGGAATCATCGTGTTCGCGTTTGCCACCATTCTCGGCTGGTCATATTACGGAGAGCGCGGGGCGGAGTATCTCTTCGGCAAGGCGGCGATCCCCCCCTATCGGGCTATTTATGTCATGACCACATTTCTCGGAGCGGTCATGAGCCTCACGACGGTATGGAATATTGCGGACACTCTGAACATGCTCATGGCGGTCCCCAATCTGGTCTGCATTCTGCTCCTGAGCGGAGTCGTGGCAAAAGAGACGGAATATTACCTTATCGATGGCAACATCGAGCGGATCGATGGGGCCCCGGTTCCCCTGGCTGAAAGAAATCGAGGCTGAAAAGGACGGCTGAAGCAATTTGCACATTAAAAATAAAGGATAAAAGAAGCTTATACATTAAAAATAAAGGGCTGAAATGACAAAAAAAATTACGGATTTGTTGTTGATTGACATAAATATTATGAATTACTGCCATTAATATTCCTTAAATCGACAAAAATTTCGCTTATTTGTTCTTTTTTATCGAAATAATTTTATATATAAAAAGTGAATAAATTATGGTAAATTATAAAAATAATTATTATAATTAATCATGCACTTGTAAAATCCACAAAAATCCACAAAAATATGTAAGAAAGGAAATTAGCGAGTATGGAAACAGTAAATAGTTTTATTACCTGGTTGAATGGCTACCTTTGGGGACCGGTATTTCTCGTCTTATTGTTTGGCACGCATTTATTCATGACTTTTAGAACAGGATTTATCCAAAGAAAAATAGGGTTGGGCATTAAATTGTCGGTCAAGAAAGACCCGGACGGCGTTGGAGACGTTTCACAGTTTGGAGCATTGACCACCGCTCTGGCGGCTACCGTGGGAACCGGAAACATCGTCGGCGTAGGGACCGCCATTGCACTGGGAGGGCCCGGAGCGGTTCTGTGGATGTGGCTGACCGGCGTATTCGGCATCGCCACAAAATATTCGGAGGCATTGTTAGCTGTCAAGTACAGAGTCAAAACTTCCGACGGGACTATGTTAGGCGGCGCGATGTACGCCTTGGAACGCGGCTTGAAATGGAAATGGCTTGGTGTACTGTTTGCAGCGTTTGCAGGCCTGTGCGCCTTTGGAATCGGCGATTCCGTACAGGCAAACGCGGTGGCAAAAGTCGTAGAGACAAACCTACATATTCCGCTATGGGCTACCGGGCTCATTTTGTCGGTGCTGGTGGGCGTCGTTATTATCGGCGGAGTAAAATCCATAACCAGGGCCTGCGAAGCGCTTGTGCCCTTCATGGCGATCTTCTATGTCCTCGGCTGCCTGATCATTCTGATCATAAACTTCTCCTATTTGGATGACGCCGTTGCGTTGATCTGCAAGGCTGCCTTTACTCCACACGCCGCGGGAGGAGGGTTCATCGGAGCCAGCGTGATGATGGCGGCCCGGTTCGGCGTTGCCAGAGGCTTATTTTCAAATGAGTCCGGCATGGGATCAGCCCCCATCGTAGCGGCGGCCGCGAAAACGAGAAATCCGGTCAGACAGGCGCTGGTGTCTTCAACAGGTACGTTCTGGGATACGGTCGTCATCTGTGCAATCACCGGTCTCACCCTTGTCAGCACGATCATAGCGCATCCCGATCTCGTCGTAACAGGCGGCGCGGTTGACGGAGCAGTGCTTACGAGCTTTGCTTTCGGCAAGATCCCGGTACTCGGCCCAATCGTCCTGACCTTTGGCTTGATCACATTTGCTTTTTCAACGATCCTTGGCTGGTCCTACTACGGGGAACGGGGAGCCGAATATCTGTTTGGTAAAAAAATAATCATGCCTTATAAAATCGTCTACATCATCTTTACCTTCCTCGGTTCCCTCATGAGCCTCGGGCTGGTATGGAATGTCGCAGATGCGCTGAACGCCTTGATGGCGCTTCCGAATCTGGTTTGCGTCCTTCTCCTCAGCGGAGTAGTAGTAAAAGAGACAAAGACATATTTAAACGATATCGACAAGCTCGACGATACCCCCATTCCGCAGCGGGATGAAAAAACAAAGAAACTGATCTAAATATCAGCGCCAGCGTCGGGCTGAACTCGCGGAACCAATTGATTCAAAAGCCGATAGGGGAGCAGAAGGAATTTAATTCCTCTGCTCCCGCTCTTTTTTTTAGATTGGGCGCCTGGCTGTATTTGCAGCTCGCTGTTCTTGCCGGCGGCCATTTTACCAGCATAACTAAAGAAATTAAAAAAACAGTTGATTAACATGCCGAATAATTGGTATAATAACCTTGTTATAGAAAATATTAATAGCAATTAAAAAATTGAATAGGATCTGGATGAAAGCTGCGGGAGAGATTGCTCCGGCAACACCGAAGGTGTAAGCATTGACGAGCCATAATCGATGCGATGATCTCAGGTAAAGTGGACCGCAGCCGGACAGAACTCTGGAAAGCTTCAACTGGAATGCAATTTTTCAGCAATTTCAGTTAAGCACC
Source organism: Bacillota bacterium (assembly GCA_036835995.1). Classification (GTDB taxonomy): domain Bacteria; phylum Bacillota; class Clostridia; order Peptostreptococcales; family Anaerovoracaceae; genus Anoxybacterium. The sequence continues at coordinate 6,900 of DAITKX010000097.1, forward strand.
GAAGGGGCAACTCCCAAGGAGGAATCTCTCAGGTTAATAACAGAGCGGAAAGGCGTTTATTCTTTCTGTTCTGTTTTTTTTATTGCGGTAAAAATCTGCGAATCGAAGCATTTGAGGTGAAATATGAAGGTATACGACTTGATCATTATCGGCGCCGGACCGGCGGGTCTGTCTGCGGGGATCTACGCGGGAAGGGCGATGCTCGACACCCTGATCATCGAACAGGGACCGGACGGCGGGCAGATCGTACAGACGGCGGAAATTGAGAACTATCCGGGCTCGCCCTCGGAGGAAAGCGGCGAATCTCTCATTGGCAGGATGGCGGCCCAGGTACAGAAGTTTGGGATTGAAAAGATCAACGACTCTGTAAAAGAGGTTTCCCTAAAGGACGAGATCAAAACCATCACCTGCGCCAAGGGAAGCTATCAGGCGAAAAGCGTCATCATTGCAGGGGGAGCCGTTCCTAAATCCATCGGCTGCGCTGGCGAGGAAGATTTTATAGGGAGAGGGATCTCCCATTGCGGGACCTGTGACGGACCCTTTTTCAGGGGTCTGGACGTCTATGTGGTCGGCGGGGGAGACGCGGCGGTTGAAGAGGCAATCTATCTTACCAAGTTCGCCCGGAAGGTGACCGTGATCCACCGGAGAGATCTTCTGAGAGCCGCAAAATCCATTCAAGAGCAGGCTTTTAAGAACGAAAAGATTCATTTCATGTATAATTCCCGGGTCCTGGAGGTCAAGGGGGACGGAATCCTGGAATCCATGCTGGTTGAAAATGTAAAGGATCACACCGTCACCGAGATCAAGGCCGATCCCAAGGACGGAACCTTCGGGCTCTTTGTGTTTATCGGATTCGACCCTGCCACGGAGCTTTATAAAGGGCAGTTGGATCTATCGGACAGCGGATATATCATTACCGACGAAAATATGAAAACCGGATTGCCAGGCGTGTTCGCGGCAGGCGACATCAGGGAAAAGTATCTCAGGCAGGTGGTCACCGCGGCTGCGGATGGAGCGATGGCGGCGGTACAGGCGGCCAGATATGCGGATGAAATGAGTTATCATAAGACCATGAATGAGTGAGGAGGAGAGCTGATTATGGATTTTAAGCAAATTGAAGCGTTTGTATCGGTTGTTGACAACAAGAGTTTTTCCAAGGCGGCGGACGTCTGCTTTTTAACGCAGCCGACCATCAGCGCCAGGATCTCTTCACTGGAAAAGGAGCTGGGCGTCAGGCTGATCGACAGAACGGGCAGGGAAGCCTTTCTGACCGATTACGGAAAAGTGTTCTACAAATACGCGGCGGAAATGCTGGATACCAGAAACCGGGCCGCGGATTCCATTCAGGATCTGTCCAAGGAGATCAACGGCATCATAGCGACTCAGATCGCGTAAGGCTTATTGAAACACTGCTTGACCGCAGAAATACCTATTGCGAGGAATGAAAGGACGGCATATAATAGTGCTGTCGTAGTTTCAGTTGCGCACCTGCGAGGGTTGACTTGAATCAACAAAACACAGAAAGCGGAGATTAATATGAAAAAATATGATATTATAATCGTCGGCGCGGGAGCCAGCGGGGTATTCATGTCCTATGAGCTGACCAAGCTTCCCAACCATGCCACGGTTCTCATGATCGATAAGGGCGCCGGGCTTGAGGGCAGGCTTTGCCCCATCAAAAGCGGTAAGGTTCAGACCTGTATCCGCTGCGCGCCCTGTCACATCATGAACGGCTACGGCGGAGCGGGTACCCTCTCGGACGGAAAATACAATATCACCACCCAGTTCGGCGGCGACCTTCACAATTATGTCGGAACGGAAGAAGCGCTGGGACTGATGGAATACGTCGATCAGGTTCTCTGCAGCATGGGCGGCGAGGACGCCAAGCTCTATTCCACCACAAATTCAGATCTGAAAACATTAGCGCTGAGAAACAACCTCCATCTGCTGGACGCGAAGGTAAGGCATCTGGGAACCGACCTGAACGTCAAAATTCTGGAGAGAATCTACGAATACACGAAGGACAGGGTCAGCACCCAGTTTAACACCCAGGTTCTGGACGTGGAAAAGACGGAGGACGGTTTCCGCATCGTCACCGACAAGAACGAGGAATACGAATGTACGGATCTGGTGCTGGCTACGGGCCGCTCCGGCTCCAAGTGGATTTCATCCATCTGCGATAAATTCGATATCGAACAGAAGAAAAACCGGGTGGATATCGGCGTGCGCGTCGAGCTTCCCGCGGAGATTTTCAAGCATATCACCGACGATGTATATGAAAGCAAGATCGTATACAAGACGGACAAATATAACGATATGGTGCGGACTTTCTGTATGAACCCATACGGCGAGGTGGTGGCGGAGAACACCAACGGGATCGTGACGGTAAACGGCCACAGTTATGCCGACCCCGCCCTGAGAACCGAGAATACCAACTTTGCGCTTCTGGTATCCAACCAGTTCACCGAGCCTTTCAAGGACAGCAACGAATACGGTGAATCCATCGCGAGACTCAGCAACATGCTGGGGGGCGGCGTCCTGCTCCAGCGGTTCGGCGACCTGGTCAAGGGCAGGAGAAGCAGCACCCGGCGCATGGAAAAATGCTTTACCAGGCCGACCCTGAAGGCTACGGCCGGAGACCTGAGCCTGGTCATTCCCAAGAGGCAGCTGGACAACATCATCGAAATGATCTACGCCCTGGACAAAATCGCACCTGGCACCGCCAATGAGGATACCCTGCTTTACGGTGTGGAAGTCAAATTCTACAATTCCAAGGTCCAGGTGGACCAGAACCTGGAGACCAAGGTCAAAGGGCTCTACGCTCTGGGGGACGGTTCCGGCGTGACCCATTCCCTGTCCCAGGCTTCCGCAAGCGGCGTGCTTGCGGCAAGGACACTGGCGGAAAAATACAAATAAATATCGCGCTTTAATAGACATAAACGGAAAATAAGTAAATATCGCGTTTCAACAGATACAACCCCGGCAAAAATTAATTGACTTTTGCCGGGGTTATGTTATCATATCAGTTAAACGATTACGTAAACGATTAAACGAGTGGGGAGGCAAACTATGAGCGTTACAATTAAGGACGTTGCCGTACTGGCGGAGGTTTCGACGGCTACGGTCTCCCATGTGATCAACAATACGAGATTTGTTTCCGGGGATACGGCGGAAAAGGTCTGGTCTGCCGTCAGGCAGCTGAATTACAACACGAACAGCGTCGCAAAAAGCCTGCGGAGCAAAAAGACAAACACGATTGGGCTCCTGATCCCGGATATCTCCAACTACTTTTTTTCGCAAATCGCCGAAGTCGTTCAAAACACGCTGAAACAGAACGGCTACCGGCTCATCCTGGGAAATTCAAACGAGGACATCAGCGATGAAAAGGCCCAGGTGGAGCTTTTCAATCATCAGTGCGTCGACGGGCTGATCATGGTGACCACGGCAGGAGACGTAGCCTATTTGAGGGAGGCTATAGGCCACAGATATCCGGTGGTATTTATCGACCGCAAGCCGGTAAACTATGAGGCCGACAGCGTTCTGGTACAGAATTTTGAAGGGGCTCATGACGCAGTTAGCCGACTGATAGGGAAAGGGCACCGCAGGATCGGATTTATTTCGGGCCTGCAGCGGCTCAGCACTTCCGAGGAACGCCTGGAAGGCTATAGGCGCGCCTTGCAGGATCACGGTATTCCCGTTGACGACGCCCTCATCGGATACGGAAACTCAAAGTTCGAAAGCGGGTATGAACTGACCCGCAGCCTCGTGAAATCCGCTATGGCGACGGCGCTGTTCATCGGAAACAACCTTATGACGGTAGGAGCCGTAGATTATCTGATAAAAGACGGTTTTTCCATACCGGGGGATGTTGCGGTCATAGGATTTGATGATTACAACTGGGCGGAAATCTGCAATCCGCCTCTGTCCGTGATCAAACAGCCGGCCTGTGAAATCGCCAGGAAAGCCGCGGAACTGCTGCTGCAGCGCCTTGAGGAACCGGACCGGCCTTGCAGGGAAATTCGGATGCCGGTTGAAATCATTGTAAGAAGTTCATTTTAAGAGAAAGGAAATAGTGCAATGGCAAAAATTGTTGCGATAGGGGAGCTCCTGATCGACTTTACACCTCACGGACGGGCTTCCGCCTCCAATTTGATTTACAAGTGCAATCCCGGAGGGGCGCCGGCCAATGTTCTCGCCATGGCGGCAAAGCTCGGAGTTGAGACGGCGATGATCGCGAAGGTAGGAGAGGACGGATTCGGCGACTTTCTGATCGAGAGCCTTCAAAAGGAGCGGATCGATGTCAGCGCCGTATCGAGGACCCGGGAGGCCCTTACGACTCTGGCCTTTGTGACACTGGACGGGAACGGAAACCGGTCGTTCAGCTTCAGCCGGAAGCCGGGGGCTGACATCCTGTTAAATGAGGATGACGTCCCTCTTTCTCTGATCTCCCAGGCAAGGATATTCCACTTCGGTTCTCTGTCCTTCACCGACGAGCCTGCGCGAAGCGCGACATTGAAGGCGCTGGAGGCCGCAAAGGAAAACAACCTCATCATCAGCTACGATCCGAATCTGCGTCCCGCTCTGTGGGCGGATCTGGACGAGGCACGAAGACAGATGCGCGTGGGGCTGTCCTACGCGGATATCGTTAAAATATCCGAAGAGGAGCTCAGCTTCATCAGCCAGTGCCAGGACTTTGAGGAAGGGATCCAATGGTTTTGCGAAAACGGGGTTTCTGTGTTCTTCGTCACCCTTGGGGAAAAGGGCTGCTATTACCGGTGGCATGACTATAAAGGGTTTCTTCCGGCTTACGATACGGTGGCCGTGGATACGACCGGGGCCGGAGATTCCTTCATGGGAGCGGTGCTTTACCGGATCTGCGACGCGGGCAGGGAAGAGCTGTCAGGATTCAGCCGGGAAATGGTCGAAGAGATTGCGGATTTTGCCAATGCTGCAGGGGCGCTGACGGTTCGGAAAAAGGGAGCGATTCCGGCTCTGCCCGCGCTGAAAGATATTCTAAGGTGTATGAAGAATTCAAGAAGGTAAGGGACTGATCCGCGGGTATTAGCCATAGCCACACCCGATTTCCCCAGTTCCTTTCTTTCGCAAATGCCCTTGAGCAGCCGTGCTTGCCAGAACAGTTTCCGGAAAGACTTATAAAATGGACAATGGGGAAACCTTGGATGTCCGGTTTGACGAAGACAATGATACATTTTAAGAAATTGAAGGGTTTTTTAGAGAACAAACCGGACTGAATGGCACACGATTATAATCGTGTGAGCAAAATAGGCTTCAAACGCGAAAATCCTAGATAATGTAGATAATGTAAATTTAAAATTAAATAAAAAAGGATTTGACAAAGCGGCGCAAACACAGTAAAATAAATCTTGTTCAGTCTTACAGAATTTGATTTTGTGACTGAATGGAAAAAGTGCCATGCAGGCATGGCGGAATTGGCAGACGCGCACGGTTCAGGTCCGTGTGAGGGTTACTTCATGGAGGTTCGAGTCCTCTTGCCTGCACCAAAAGAGGCTGTCGCACTGACGATTAAATAATCGCCAGTGCACAGCTCCTTTTTA
>DAITKX010000098.1:0-12149 GCA_036835995.1 Bacillota bacterium
TAAAAAGGAGCTGTGCACTGGCGATTATTTAATCGTCAGTGCGACAGCCTCTTTTATTTTGTCATAATTCAGCTTTGCAGGCTCAGTTCAAACGGTTGACTTCGAACCTCTCAATGCCCGCTCTATTTTTCGCTGTTCTCTACCGTAGTTTTGATCCGCATCGTGTAGAAGGTGCGGTATACGAAGAAGAGACCGACAGCAAACAGCACCGCTCCTACATAGGGAGCGATATTCTTGAATGCGTCTGTGATGGCGATTTCCATCGCCAGCAGTCCGAAGAGCGTCGTGAACTTGATGATGGGGTTCAGCGCTACGGAGGAGGTATCCTTGAAGGGGTCTCCTACGGTATCTCCCACCACTGTCGCGTCGTGGAGCTCGGTTCCCTTCATCTGCAGGTCGACTTCAACCACCTTCTTGGCATTGTCCCAGCATCCTCCCGCATTCGCCATGAAGACCGCCTGGAACAGGCCGAATACGGCGATGGAGATCAGATAGGACACGAAAAACGCAACGGGCTTTTCGCTCTGGGCCGGCGCCGAGAAGAACGCAAAGGCCAGAGTGAAGGTAAAGATCACGATAAAGATGTTCAGCATTCCCCTCTGGGCGTACTGGGTGCAGATCTTTACGACTTCCTTGGACTTCTCCGTAGACGCCTTCAGGTCCGCATCCTCGTCGAGACGAATATTTCTCTTGATGTATTCCACCGCCTTGTACGCTCCCGCGGATACCGCCTGCATGGAAGCGCCTGTAAACCAGAAGATCACCGCTCCGCCGCAGATAAATCCGAGGATCGTATAGGGATTCAGCATGTTCAGCACCATTTCAGGCTCTACGCCGACCACGTTTTTGATAACCAGAATCAGCGAGAAGATCATGGTGGTGGCGCCTACTACGGCAGTTCCGATGAGCACGGGTTTTGCCGTGGCCTTGAACGTGTTCCCAGCTCCGTCGTTGGCTTCGAGGAAATGCTTGGCCCTTTCAAAGTTTGGCTCAAATCCGAAATCCTTCTTGATTTCATCCTCAACTCCGTCGATGGTCTCGATGAGGGACAGCTCATAGATGGACTGGGCATTGTCTGTTACCGGGCCGTAGCTGTCCACAGCGATGGTGACAGGACCCATTCCCAGGAATCCGAACGCAACCAGGCCGAACGCAAAGATGGAGGGGTAGATCATGACGTCTCCCAGGCCGAATCCGCTCGCGATGTAGGCGATCAGCATCAGCACGAAGAATACCATGCCCATCCAGAAGGCGCTGAAGTTGCCGGCGATCAGACCGGAAAGGATGTTCAGCGAAGCTCCGCCTTCCCTGGAGGTGGCGACTACTTCGTTGACATGCTTGGATTTCGGGCTTGTAAAGATCTTCGTAAATTCCGGAATCACCGCGCCGCCGATGGTTCCGCAGCTGATGATGCAGGAAAGCACGATCCACATATGCGCGCCCGCCCCCCCGACGACGGTCCCCGGACCGATCAGTATATAGCTTACGATAAACGTAACGAGGATGGACAGAATGGAAGTGATCCATACCAGATGGGTCAGGGGTTCCTCAAAATCCAGATCCTCTGCGTTTTTATACCTTGCGCTTGCATATGCATTGTTGATATAGAATGCGGCGACAGATGTGATGATCATCAGGATACGCATTACAAATATCCATACCAGAAGGTCTCTCTGAAGCTCTCCGTTTACAGCAAGCACGATGAATGAGATCAGCGCTACGCCGGTAACGCCGTAGGTTTCAAATCCGTCGGCGGTAGGACCGACGCTGTCTCCCGCGTTGTCCCCCGTGCAGTCCGCGATGACTCCGGGATTTCTCGGATCGTCTTCACCGATTTTAAATACGATCTTCATCAGGTCGGAACCGATATCGGCGATCTTTGTGAAGATACCGCCGGCGATCCTCAGCGCGGAAGCGCCCAGGGACTCTCCGATGGCAAACCCGATGAAGCAGGAGCCCGCGATGCTCCTTGGGATAAAGAGCAGTATGATGAGCATCATGGTAAGTTCCACACAGACCAGCAGAACGCCGATGCTGATTCCCGCGTCAAGGGGAATCTTCAGCAGGTTAAGCGGTTTTCCCTCGAGGGCGGCAAATGCCATGCGGCTGTTTGCCATGGTGTTCATACGGATCCCATACCACGCGACTCCATAAGAGCCCAGGATGCCGACGACGGACCAGAGCAGGATCACGACGACTCCGGCTCCTTTTCCCTGCAATGCCCCGAAATAAAAAGCGACGCATACGCCAATAAAGACAAACAACAACAGCAGGAATTTCCCCTGCTGAATCAGATAGGTCTTGCAGGTTTCATAAATGGTGTTCGCCACATTGAGCATCGACTGATGCGCGGTCAGTTTCTTCACCTTTGTGAACTGATAGAAGCCGAACAGCATTCCCAGGATGCAGATTCCAATACCAAACATTAACAGCGAGTTCTGCGAAGAACTCAACTGCGGTATTACGAGATCCGCTTCGCTTGCATAGGATGTAACAGGTACGCAGATCACGATAAGTGCTGCAAGCAAGCTTTGAAACTTATAGTGCAAATTAATACACCTCCCTTTATTTTTTTTGCATTAATATACATGCTGTTTTATCTTATAACATTAAAGGCACCTTGTGCAACAGACATGACCCAACATATCTTCGACAAATTTCGACATTTAAATTGTTTTTCCAATTCGGCCTGTTACCGGCGTTTTTTTTGAAACAGCAGGTTCATGTGGGTGCTGGCCTCGTCATAGTGATAAGGCGTATAATCCCCATAGATCGCCTTCAGGGTGAAGCCCTCTTCATGTGCCATTTTACAGATTTCCTCCTTCGATATTACAGAGAATCTGATGTCAAGGCACCGTTTTTCCACAAGGCGGTTGTGATCGTAAATTTCGTAGAACTGAGTGCCGGTTATGAGGCGTGCCGCGGAGGAATAGACATTATAATATGTAATAAACAGCGTCCTGCCGTCCTCAAGGTCGTATTTGCCCAGATATCTTATGTTGCCGTCGGCCTGCTTGATCCGGTACGGCGGATTATACAGCGTGCAGAAAAAAATTCCGTCGGAGGTAAGATGTTTATAGATCCGGCGGAAGGCTTGCCTCCTCTTCTCCTGATCTATGATCTCAGCTATGGAATTGGAAGGAATGATGATCAGATCGAAGCGCTTTCCCAGGTCCATTTCACAGACGTCCTGGCAAACGATTTCCACATTTTGCAACCGGCCGTTTGGAGCTTCCTGTGACACGGCCTCCGATGCGGCCTGCGGGCCAGCCTCCGACACGCCGATTTTTTTTCGAAGCACCTCCAGCATCTCCTCGGAATAATCCACACAGGTAAGGGGGAATCCCGCTTCGATCAGCGGCTTCGAGAGCCTGCCGGTCCCGCACATCAGTTCCAGGATATTTTTATGGCCCTTGCAGAGCATTTTAAAAAAATCGATATCGATATCGGCGTTGGCGTAATAATCATAAATATCCGCCACATGGCCGAAATCTATGTTTTTCTCCACAGCCCTTCCCCTCTCATTTTGTAATAACAGATTGCCACAGATATAAAGTTGGCGGCCACATCCCCCGTGCAAACCTGTAATTATTTTACAGCAACTTATGAAAAAATTCAACTGATAACTGATCTGGAAAAGCCGCAAAAAAATACCCGCGCAAATCAAAAGAAGTCGAGCTTCCCGCGGGATCGACTTCTTTCTCGTTGTGTTGGGTACAGGTCAGCCTTCAACCTTTGTCTCGGAATCCCCATTATTCCCATCTCAGCAGATTGTCTATGATCTTGCAGGATTCCCCTGCAGATGATGCATTTCTCTGTGCGCCGGCAATTTCAGCGCGATATGTACTTTCGGAAGAATATCCTCCGGGAGCCGCCATCGCCTCGCCCTTTCCGGCCTTTAACCTAATTCCCGCACTTTCCATCAGCAAGCTGAATTTACTCATAATATAACCCCCTTTAAAACATCTTTCGGTATTGTATAGTAAAAAATACCCGCAGTCGATCAGAATATTCATACAATTTCACTTTTTCGACTAAATTTTATTTTTAAAGGGGGTTTGTTTTATTGTGTTTTATTTCCTTTTTACTTTATGACGCCTGCTCAAACTGGCTGTTGTAAAGCTCGGCGTAGAATCCGCCCTTTTCAAGCAGCTCCCTGTGATTTCCGCTTTCGATGATATCTCCGTCTTTCATCACCAGAATCAGGTCCGCATCTTTGATTGTAGATAGGCGATGGGCGATCACGAATGAGGTCCTGCCTTGGGTCAGCTTATCCATAGCCTCCTGCACGAGCCTTTCCGTACGGGTGTCTACCGAGCTTGTCGCCTCATCCAGTATCAGGAGCGGCGAATTTTGTATGATAGCCCGGGCGATAGTAACAAGCTGCTTTTGGCCTGCCGACAGGTTGGCTTTATCGTTCAACACGGTGTCGTAGCCCTGGGGCAGCGTGCGGATAAAGTGGTGAAGACCCACAGCTTTGCAGGCGGCGATCACCTCTTCATCGGTAACGCCCTCCTTGCTGTATATGATATTTTCTTTGATGGTCCCTTCAAAAAGCCATGTATCCTGCAATACCATACAGAATTGGTTGTGCACGTTTTCCCTTGTGACCTGGCTTATCGGCACGCCGTCTATGCGGATCTCCCCGCCGTCGATTTCATAAAAGCGCATCAGCAGATTTATCATGGTCGTCTTCCCCGCGCCGGTGGGCCCCACGATGGCGACCTTCTGCCCGGCCTTTACCTCTGCGGAAAAGTTGTTGATGACCGTCTTGCCCTTCTCATAGCCAAAGCGAACATTTCGAAACTCCACATCGCCTTTTACGTTCTCCAACTTTTTGAGCTTTTGGCTTTCGTCGGTCAATTCCTCTTCATCGAAAAATTCGAAGACGCGCTCGCTTGCGGCTGCCGTTCTCTGAAGCTGCTGCATCGATTGGGCAAGCTGAGACAGCGGCTGCGTAAAGAGGCGGATATACATCATGAAGGCGACGACCACCCCAAAGGTAATGGTGCCCTTCATGGCCAGCGCCGCTCCGGTCACGCATACGGCCACATATCCGAAGTTTCCGATAAAGTTCATGATGGGCATCATCAACCCGGATAGGAATTGGGACTTCCAGCCGCTGTTATACAGCGAATTGTTAATCTCCTCAAAGGTTTCTTTCGCCGCTCTTCCGCCGTTATACGCTTTCACGACATTGTGGCCTGAATAGACTTCCTCAATATGGCCGTTGATATCGCCAAGCCCCTGCTGCTGCGTCGTAAAATGCTTTTGGGACTTTGACATGATGAGCATCATCAGCCCAAAGCCGACCAACGTGGAGCCGACGGCCACAAGGGCCAGAATCCAGCTGTTGTAAAACATCATGACCAGCGAGCCCACAAACATGATCACCGCCCTCACCAGATTGTCGAGGCTTTGATTGAGGGTCTGCCCGATGGCGTCAACGTCGTTGGTCACGCGGCTGATGACGTCGCCATAGCTCGTCTTGTCAAAATATTTGAGGGGCAGCCTGTTAATCTTCTTTGAAATATCAGCGCGCATACCCTTTGATATCCTGGCGGTCACCGTCGCCATGATAAAGTTCTCAGCAAAGCTGAAAATGCCTGCCAGCCCATAGAAACAGACGAGCATCATGCCGATCTTAAACACAGCGTTAAAATCAATTGCGCCGGGCACGGGAACCCCGTTGATCAGCGCCGGCAGCCCCTTTGCGATTTCGTTTGTCATGTTCTTGAGCTGGTCGGGTCCGATGACCTGAAAGACCGTGCTCAAAGCCGCGATGACAAGGGCGGTGATGATGAGAGGCATATAGCTCTTGCAGTAGCGTATCAGCTTCCCCCATGTCCGTTTGAAATCCTTTGGCTTTTCGCCGCCGGCCATGCCGTGGGGCCTACCCATGGGTCCGCCCATAGGCCCTCTGTTTTGTATTCTTGTGCGATCCTCACTCATGATGCTAATTCCTCCTCGCTCAATTGGGACATGGCAATCTCCTTGTATACGGCGCAGTCCCGGAGCAGCTCCCTATGGGTGCCCTTTCCGGCGATTCTGCCCTCGTCGAGGACAATGATCTGATCCGCGTCCATGATGGTGCCGATTCTCTGTGCTACAATCAGGCTGGTCACGCCTGCGGTTTCCCTTTTCAGCATGCTGCGCAAAGCGCGGTCTGTCTTGTAGTCAAGGGCTGAAAAGGAGTCGTCAAAGATATAGATCTCCGGCTTGCGGCACACCGCCCGGGCAATGGCAAGCCGTTGTTTTTGCCCGCCCGATACGTTGGCCCCTCCCTGAGCGATGGCCCCTTCGCACCCGCCTTCCATCTTCTCGACAAAGTCCAGCCCCTGGGCGATTTCTATGGCTTTTTCCACCTCGCCGCCACTGTAGCCCTCGCCTCCGTTATCGCCGTAGGCCACGTTGGATTCCACCGTTCCCTTGAACAGCATGGCCTTTTGCGGCACATATCCGATCTTATTGAAAAGCGCTTCCGTCTTATAGTCCTTCACATTTACGCCGTCGATGAGTATCTCTCCCCCGGTGGCGTCAAAGAACCGGGGAACGAGGTTGATGAGGGTCGATTTTCCGCTTCCGGTGGAGCCGATAAAGGCGACGGTTTCTCCGGGAGACGCCGTAAAGCTGATATCTTCAAGGACAGGCTCCGCCGCGTCGGGATATCGGAAGCTGACGGACTTAAATACGACCTCGCCCCGAATTCCCGGCTTGCCTTGGGTTTCGCTCCCATCTATGATCCGGGGCCTCACATCGAGCACTTCGTTGATGCGCTTTGCGGAGACGCTGGCCCGGGGCAGCATGATGAACACCATCACAAGCATCATAAACGACATGATGACCTGCATCGCATAGCTCGAAAAGACGACCATGTTGGAAAATATGTTCAGCTTATCCATCGCTCCCGCCGCGCCGATGAGATATGCCCCGATCCAGTAGATCGCGAGGGAAAGCCCGCTCATCAGCACATTCATCACCGGCATCATGATCGCCATGGCGCGGCTGGTAAACATTTGCGTTCCTGTAAGCTCTTCGTTCGCCGCTTCAAATTTATCTTCCTGATAATCCTCCGCATTGTACGCCCGGACGACCCGAAGCCCCGTGAGGTTTTCCCTCGTCACACGGGTTATATTGTCGGTGAGGATCTGCATCTTCTTGAATTTCGGCATGGCGAAGATCAAAAGAAACGCGACCATCACGATGAGAATCAAGACGGCGGCTCCTGTGACCATAGTCCATTCAAAGCCTTTTCCCGCGATTTTGGTGATGGCCCACACAGCCGTAATTGGGGCTTTCACCACCAGCTGCAGCCCCATGACCACCAGCATTTGAACCTGCGTAATGTCGTTTGTGGAACGGGTGATCAGGCTTGAAGTCGAGAAGTAGTTGATCTCTTCCATGGAAAAGGATTCGACCTTGTTAAATAACAGGCTACGCAGCCGCTGTGAAAAAGACGCGGCTATTCTCGCCGCAAAATATCCGACGATAATCGCGGCTGTCAGGCTGCCCAAAGCGCACAGCAGCATATAGCCGCCATGGAGCCAAATGTCGCTCATGGCGCTGCCCGGCGTCTGGGTCAGCGTTGTGATTTCCGACATATAGCCGGGAAGCTTGAGATCAAGCCAGACCTGCGCGACGATGAAGATCAGGCTGATCCCTGCCATCAGCCATTCTTTCGGCTTGAGATATTTAAAAATCTTCAGCATATAAATTTCTTCCTCCAATCATTTACAGTGTTTTATATGATCTATATTCATTTCTAACTCTGTTAGCAATAGGGTTGTATTTATGCGGACTTCATTGTCCGCATAATTCGTACCACTCTTTGGCAAGTGCGCCGCATACCTGGGCGCTTGCTTACCAGCATCAGTCTTTCGTAAATGTACCTGCCAACCCACCCGGGGAAGTTCCCTGCTCCCTGGGCATGTGGTTCTGCATGAGCTCGGAAAACCGGTGTGTCAGACGAATGAACTCTGCCGTATCAGCCTCTCCCATGTCGGTGAATACCCGAACCATTCTGTTCCTCATCCACTGCATCTCATCTTCCGCGCGGCTGCGGCCCTTTTCGGTGATGTTGACAAGAATATTGCGGCGGTTGCTTCTGTCTATTTCCCGCACGATCTGTCCCTTTTTTTCCAATGCGCCAAGGAGTGCGGAAACCCGTGCCGTGCTCGCCCGCAGCGCAGCGCTGAGCTCCGATGGAAGCGCCGCCGTGTTGTGCATCGCCAGAAAATGCAAAATAAAGAGTTCTCCTCTGTTCGCACGGTTGATGTCCTCCATCATATCTCTCCGGCTGTTGGACATGATTTCATTCCAGGCGGCAGCCGCTTCCTCGGCATACCTCGGACCGTTCTGATTTTTTTCTACCGGCATCTCCCACACCTCCAATTTAAATCTTCTGTGAGCGCCAACAATGACGCGCTCTTTTTTATCATGGGTTAAACATTCATAATAATTAACTATATTAATAATATACTCTGTTTATATTTTATTGTCAAGATAATTTCAGTCTGTTCGCAAAAATTAATTTTCCTAAATCCGACATTCCAAACTCATTAGTCATATATCAAGGCTTGTCTGAATATCATTTCTGAAGGAGGTGGATTTATATCATGCAAAAATCAACAACCGTTCAGCCCGGCTCTTTATTGGGACTTACCGTCAATGAAGTATTGGAATCCAGAGAAAAGTACGGTGATAATCAATTGGGCCGCAGGAAGACAAAATCCTTTTTAAGAAAATTTATTGAGAATTTTGATGACCCTATCATCAAAATTCTTTTGATTGTTCTCGCAGTCAATCTGATCCTGTTATTTAAAAATTTCAAGTGGTATGAATCGGCCGGCATTGCCATCGCCATCTTTTTAGCGACGTTTGTATCTACGGTCTCCGAGTACGGCAGTGAATCCGCGTTTGAAAAGCTTCAGGAAGAAGCGGACAAGATAACGTGCAGAATAAGGCGGGCTGAGGGATTGTTGGAATTGCCCATCAGCGAGGTGGTGGTAGGAGATCGCATAATCCTGCAGGCGGGAGAACGAATACCCGCAGACGGGTTTATCATATCCGGAAAGTTAAGCGTCGACCAGTCGGCATTGAACGGCGAATCAAGCGAAACTACAAAAATACCGTCAAAAGATCCTCTATTCAACGGCGGTTCCGACTTCATGCAGAAGAACAAGCTGTTCCGGGGCAGCATCGTCTGTTCCGGCGAAGGGGTCATGGAGGTGACCCACGTCGGAAATAATACCTTTTACGGTCATATCGCCCATGAGATCCAGGACGAAACCCGGGACAGCCCTCTTAAATTCCGTTTAAAAAGGCTCGCGGAGACCATCAGCAACTTCGGCTATACCGGCGCCTCCATCGTATTCTTCGCCGATCTGTTCAATTCCGTCGTCATGAAGCAGGGGTTTGATCTCCCAAGGGTTATAGAAGTGGTTACAACGCCCTCCGTCATCGTCGGCAACTTGCTCCACGCCCTGACCCTGGCCATCACCATCATTGTGGTCGCCGTTCCCGAGGGCCTTCCCATGATGATTACCCTGGTCCTGTCCTCCAATATGAAGCGGATGATGAAGGATAATGTCCTTGTTCGAAAGCTGGTGGGCATAGAGACCGCCGGCAGCCTGAACATCCTGTTCACGGATAAGACCGGAACCCTTACCAAAGGAAAGCTTGAGGTCACGTCCTTCGTCACCGGAAATTGCATGGAATATACGTCGATGCCGGAGCTGGCAAGGTACCAAAAGCTCTATCAATTATTTAATCTATCCGCGGTATACAACACCAGCGCGTTTATCAGCAACAAGGATGCTGTCAGACAAGCCGTTGGCGGAAACGCAACCGAAAGAGCGATCCTCGATTTTATTTTAAAGCACTCTGCCGACCCGAAAGGCGTTCAGGTCATATCAAGAACACCCTTCAACAGCGCAGACAAATTTTCCTCCGCCGAGATCGTATATGGCCATAAGCAGCTTACGCTGATTAAGGGCGCTCCTGAAATTATCCTTTCAAATTGTACGAGCTACTATGACGAGGAAGGCGTTCTTCGCCCGATTTCCGAAATGAGCGGCCTCCGCAGAATTATGGGCAAAATGGCGGACAAGGCCGTAAGACTGCTGGCCATCGCAACAAGCGAATCCGAGGTTAAAAAGACATCGGATTTAAAAAACCTGTCCCTTGTGGGAATTATCGGCATCAGAGACGAAATACGCCGCGAAGCGGTAGGCGCAATCCGCCAGGTTACACGCGCCGGCATACAGGTAGTGATGATAACCGGGGACAACAAGGACACGGCGGCGGCCATCGCGAAAGAAGTGGGACTTGTCAGGGACGGTCAGGAAAACGCCGTCATAACGAGCGGAGAGCTGGCCCTGCTCACCGACGACGAGTTAAAACAGATGCTGCCTGATTTGAGGGTGATAGCAAGAGCCCTTCCCTCCGATAAAAGCAGGCTTATAAAGCTGTCTCAAGAGATGGGTCTGGTCACCGGAATGACCGGCGATGGCGTAAACGACGCTCCAGCGCTGAAAAAAGCGGACGTTGGCTTTTCCATGGGCAGCGGCACTGAAATTGCGAAAGAAGCCAGCGATATCGTCATATTGGACGACAATTTTCTTTCCATAGCTAAAGCAATACTTTATGGCAGAACCATATTCAAGAGCATCCGCAAGTTTATCATATTTCAGCTGACCGACAATCTGTGCGCCGTTATCGTATCCATCGTCGGCCCGTTCATCGGGGTGGCCGCGCCGATCACGGTGATCCAGATGCTGTGGATCAATATGGTCATGGACACGTTAGCCGGGATCGCCTTCGCCGGAGAAATTCCCCTTGAGGAATACATGCGGGAGCCTCCCAAGCGCCGGGACACCCCTATCATAAACGCCTATATGTGGAATCAGATCCTGTTCACCGGGATCTATACGGCTTTCCTGTGCATCGTTTTCCTGAAGCTCCCGATTTTCGGCGAAATGTTCCGGGGCGCCGAAGGAAGGCAGTACTTAATGACCGCGTTCTTCAGCCTGTTCATCTTTACCAGCGTGTTTAACAGCTTTAACGCCAGGACCTACCGGTTAAACCTGCTGGCATACATTTGGGGAAACAAGGTGTTTATGCTCGTATTATCCTTTATTGTCATCGTTCAGCTGATATTGATTTACTTCGGGGGCACGGTCTTCCGGACCACAGGCCTGAGCTTTATGGAGCTGCAAATCGTGCTGCTGCTTTCATTCACGGTCATACCTGTCGATATGGCGAGAAAAATATTCATCCGGATGAATGGACGGAAAGGAAGCGTATGATATTCCTTACAAAGCGAAGAGCCCCGCCGCAACGTCCGCAATAAAGGTGATAAAGAGGGCGGCGAAGCACAGATGAAGCTGAAATTCACTGAGCCGTTTAACCAGTCTTTCAAAAGCGGGCTGGACGAAATAAATGAAAATCGTGCCTCCGATTCCGAAGCGTATGCTGGGATTCAAGGCGATCCGACCGTCAAAATTAAATGGATATGCGTCATAATCCCATAGCCAGGCGCCTGATACAGCCTCCATAGCATAGCTGGCGGCAAGCTCCATGGCGGTAGCAATAACCATGACGCCGAGGAAGATAATCAGCGGCGTAAGGCTGATACCGGCGATGGTTATTTTCTTATTCTTCAATTTTCTCAGGCAGATAATGAAGGTCAGCGCGCCGAAGCCGTATACGGGAAGGTAGGGTCCGAAGAGAACTCCCCTGTTGGAAAAGCCCCATTGGTAGACCACGACCTCAAGAAACACCTCATAAAGCCATCCCAGCAGGGCGTACATCATGAAATATAAAAAGTATTTTTCAAATATTTTCAGCTTGCTTTCCTGATTCATCTGCATCTCCTCGCGTACCATTTACTGACAATCATAGCACGTGTTATACCATTTTTCAATCCAATATCCTCTTAATGTAAGCAATCCGCCGTTACCCCCCATAATTCATTCTTTGTAAAAAACCGAATCGAAAAGACGGTTCTCCTTAGGATCCGGGATGACATTCCAAAACAGAAAGAGCGACTCTGCATTTCCGAGCATCCGTTCGGAACAATCAAATGGTATCACGGCGCACACTATGTGCTGTGCAAGGGGATCAGGAAGACCACAGCAGAGCTGGGGCTT
>DAITKX010000099.1:0-11495 GCA_036835995.1 Bacillota bacterium
GGCGCAGCCCGCAAATTTAGTCAGCGGTTTATTCACGAAATCTCCCATCAAATCCCTGCGGTTGGTGATGATCAGCATGGAGATGATGGCCACGGGCAGGACGAAGCTCAGGCATACCTGGCTCATCAGGAGCGCTTTCATAGGGTTTACACCGGCCAGGATGACGACGACTCCCGGAACCATGGTGATGAGCCTCCGGAGCAGTGCGGGCAGCTTGAAATTCACAAAACCGTCCATGATGGTCTCTCCGGCCATAGCGCCTACTGAGGACGAGGAAAAACCGGAGGCCAGCAGGGCGGCTCCGAACGCTCCGCTGGACAGGGCGCCCAACAGGGGCTCCAGAGAGCGATGGGCTTCCTCAATGGAACCAACCGCTATGCCTCTGCTGAAAAAGACGGACGCGGATACGATGACCATGGCGGCGTTGACTATAAACGCGATGTTCATCGCAACGAAGATATCAATCTTTTCCATCTTAAGGTGATTTTTCTTGTCTTCGAGGGTCAGCCCCTCGTTTCGGCATTGCACGAGCTGGGAATGGAGGTAAATCACATGGGGCATAACGGTGGCGCCGAGCATTCCGGCGGCGACCAAAACCGCCTGGCCTCCCGGGAAAGAGGGCATGAGCGTGTGGAGAGCTACCTGGGGCCATTCGGGTTTTGCCAGAAACAACTCCAAAATGTAAGAGGCGCAGATGACCGCCACCAGCATCGTTATGACGAGCTCCACGAGCCTCTGGCCATATTTCTGGAGATAGACGATCATGAATGTAACCAATGCCGTTAAAATCATGGCGTAGGACAAAGGCATACCGAACAGCAGATAAAATCCTAGGACACCTCCTAAGAATTCAGCCATCGTCGTAGCCATGGCCGCGAGGGTTGTAACGATATAAAAGATCCAGTTCATCCTGCTTGAAAAGACTTCCCCGCACATCTGCGCCAGGTTTTTGCCTGTCGCGATGCCCAGTTTCGCAGACATGATCTGAAGGAAGATCGCCATCAGGTTGCTCCAGAGGATAACCCAGAGCAGGTTGTAGTTGAACAGGGATCCGCCGCTGATATTGGCGGCGAAGTTGCCCGGATCAACATAAGCGACGCTGACAATAAAAGCCGGTCCGAAGAATTTCAGCTGATCTTTCAGCTTGAAGGAGGTCTTGCAGGTATCGTTTGTATCGGACACTGCAGAATTTAAGCCGCAGGGGCTTGCTAAAATATTTTCTTTATCCAATAGGGATGCACCTTCTTATATAAGCCCGCTCCGATTATGAATTCTTGGCAAGCTTGAATTTTTAGATATGTATCCGGGTATTAATGCCGTATAAATAATTTAGGTGCAGCTAAATTGTTTCGTCATCTATAAAATTATGACCGAGGCGTGAAAAGTGTTACCCCCGGGCTATATTTTTTTCTCCCGCATATAATTTATTGGGATCCTATAGAATTCATAAGGGGGTGAATGGATGGGCAATAATGATTTCCGCACTTTCAGCGGCTACATGAAGAGTGAAGAAAACCAGCTTTCGGCGTCCATGGAGGACTATCTTGAGATGATCTACCGGCTGTCGAAGGAGAATGGCTTTACCCGGATCAACGAACTGTCGGAAGCATTGAACGTTCACCCTCCGTCGGCCACCAGGATGGTGCAAAAGCTGGGTTTGTTGAATCTCCTGCAGTACGAGCGGTATGGTGTGATCCTGCTCAGGGCGGAGGGAAAGAGACTGGGCGAGATGCTGCTCTCGCGGCACAACACCATCGAGTCCTTTTTCCGTATCATGGGAATCGATGAGGACAGAATTTTAACTGAAACGGAAAAGGTCGAGCATACGTTGAGCGCCGAGACCGTGAAGTGCTTCGAGAGGTATATGTCATTTATAAAAGAGAATCCGGATGTCCTTGAACGGTTGAAAAAGTATGGGAAATAGAGTAACCGCCGAAAAATACCACTAATGGATCGCCTTTTTTCGAAACCGTTTCCCCTCGATTTCCACGCTGGAAATCGAAATCAGGGCGTTGCGGTCAAAGCCGTTTACGATCCCTTTGAGCTTTGCGATCTCAAGCCTCGTCACCACTGCAAACACGGCAAAGGTGCGGTTTTTATCATCTATGCTTTCGAAGATCGCATATTCCCTTCCCAGCCTGTCCCGTATTGCCTCGGAAATATCCTCATAGTAATCCGACAGAATCAGCACGCTCTTTGTCTCATTCAACCCGTCTATCACGATGTCGATGGTTTTAAACGCAACAAAATATGTCAGCAATGAATACATCGCATTCTCCCACCCGAAGAGGAGCCCCGCGCTGCTGAGTATGAAAAGGTTGAAAAACATCACGATCTGGCCGACGGTGAAAGAGGTCCGCCTGTCAAATATGATAGCGACGATCTCCGTTCCGTCCAGCGAACCGCCGCACCGGATGATCAGGCCGACACCGGCGCCCAGGATCACCCCGCCGAAAAGGGCCGCCAGAATATAATCGTCGGTTATTTTCGGGACCGGATGCAGGATGGAAACCCCGACGGAAAGGCAGAATACCGCGTACATGGTGAACAGCGCAAATGTCTTGCCGATCTGGCGGTATCCCAGATACAGAAAGGGGAGATTCAGAGCGATCAGGAACACCGAAAGGGGGAAACCGCTTAAATAAGAGAGCATGATTGAGATTCCGACGATGCCGCCGTCGATGATATTGTTCGGAATCAAAAAAGTTTCCAGCCCGATGGAAGCCAGCGCCGCTCCGAAGGTGATCGCCAGGACCCGATAGAGTATTTTTCTTATCTTTTTGGACATGCTTTCTCCCTTAAAAAGTTTAAATAAAATTTCGCATTTTAATAAATGCATTTCCTTGTTAGCATTCCCAAAAAAAATCGGGAGCATTATCATTTAAGTTTCCGATGGCTTGGAATGTTTTTCATTTTTAAGGGAAAGATAATAAAAACTATAAATTCTGAAAGGAGAAATTTAATTAATGAAAACAACAATTGCACTTATTATCAGGTTCCTTGCGGCCTGGGCCGTGGCCTGGATAGCTTTTATGGTATTTGGCACAGTGGCGTTCTGGACGGTAGTGATCATAGCGGTGGTAACCACAATATTGAATTATCTGATAGGAGATCTGCTTCTGCTGTCGAGGATCGGAAATATCTGGACCTCGATCATTGAAGGCGCTATCGGAGGGTTGACGGCGTGGGCCATCCTGTATTATTCGCCGATCGCCTTCGCTTCCACGAGGTCTCTCTGGATCTTTGCAGTGCTGGCAGCCTGTGTGGGATTTTTCTTCCATATGTATCTGTTCAACGCTCATATCGTAGAAAAGAAAAAATCGGATTCCGATTTCTACAGGAGAAATAAGCCGGGCTATAATACGGAAACCGGCAGCGACCTGTTCCCCTACGCCAATAAAAATAATTCCGAGAGCAGATATACCGGCTCATCCGGCAGTGAATACCATTCGGACAGCTATGGAAGCGATCATAACAGCGAGGACAGCGACTATAACAGCAGCGGATATAACCGCGGCAATAAGAACAACAAAAAATAGCAGAAGCGCCGCTTTTGCAAAACCCAAAAAGACTTTATGAAAAGAAAAAGCAGCCCACCCAGGCTGCTTTTTCTGATGGGTATTTTTACCCTCCCTTGACAGGGCGCTCTGTTAAAAGTGGGACGATTAAAGTTTTTAAAAGAACAGACCGGGTATCTTTCTTATAGTTCATATGATAAAATCTGGTATGGAACGATACGGGATATGATCGAATGCGAATATACAATGGAATAACGGAGGTTTACGATGAAGCTGATCACATGGAACGTTAACGGATTGAGAGCCTGTCTGGGAAAAGGGTTTTTGGATTTCTGCCGGGAGCAGGATCCTGACATAATCTGCATCCAGGAAACAAAGATGCAGGAGGGCCAGACAGAGGTCGTCCTTGAGGGATATGAGCAATTCTGGAACAGCGCCGAAAAAAAAGGGTATTCCGGCACGGCGGCCTTTTCCAAGCAGAAGCCTTCCGGCGTCAACTATGACATCGATGCGGACGGACACGACAAGGAAGGCAGGGCGATCACCCTGGAGTACGAAAACTTTTATCTTGTCACCGCCTATACGCCAAACTCGCAGGAAAAGCTTGCGCGGCTTGGCTACAGAATGGAATGGGAGGACGCTTTCCGGGCCTATGTGCTGAAGTTGAATGAATTGAAGCCGGTCATCATCTGCGGCGATCTGAACGTTGCCCACAAGGAAATCGACCTGAAGAATCCGGCAGCCAACAGGAAAAACGCGGGATTTTCCGACGAAGAGCGGGCCAAGATGACGGAGCTCCTGGAAGCGGGTTTCACCGACGCGTATCGGTATCTGTATCCGGACGTGACGGGTATTTACACCTGGTGGTCCTACCGGTTCAACGCCAGAGCCAACAACGCGGGATGGCGCATCGACTATTTTCTGGTCTCCGACAGGATCAAGGATAAAATCAATAACGTGGTCATCTACGATCAGGTCATGGGCAGCGATCACTGCCCGGTTCTGCTGGATATCGAGCTATAAAAAATTATTCTTGTTTCGGGAACTTTTCCCATGAAAACCCGTCTCAATAAGTATGGATTTATACGACGAAAATCTACGAATTGAAATTCGTGATTTTCCAGCATAAATTCCGTCAACGACGCTAAAGCGTCGGACAGAATATTAAAGGAGGTAAGGTATTAGTGAAAAAAATATTAAGCATTCTGGTAGCAAGCAGCCTCGTTTTAGCCTCCGCCATTCCGGCCTTCGGTGAGGAAACGGACAGCAAAGGCTTAGAAAAGGCGATCCTTCAGGTAAAAAACATCGTGACGATACCGGATGATTACAAAAACTTTGAATACTCGTCGAGTCAATATGAGGAAAACGGAAAATCGGTTTCCATCTGGTACCTGAATTGGAACAATGACGATTATCGCGGCAGCATTTCCGCATCTGTTGAAAACGGAGGATATCTGATCAATTATAACAGGTATTCTGATAATTCCAATGAAGGGCTTGGATCGGTAACGAGAGAAGCGGGGCAAAAGACGGCGGCGGCATTTTTGGCAAAGGTAAGGCCGGACCTTGCGGCAAACATGCGGCTTATGGAAAATCAGGATTCTTACAGTACCGACAGGCATTATTACCGGTATCAGCTGTATAAAAACGATGTGGTGGTCAGCTATGTGGGGGCCGATGTCGAAGTCGATAAATTTACCGGCGAAGTGATCGGTTACAATTTCCAGGGTTACGGAGAGGATCTCTCAAAGCTGCCCTCCGCTGACGGCGCCATCGGTCTGGATGCCGCAAAGTCAGCGTATCTGGACGAGATCAACGTTCCTCTCAGCTACTACTCCAATTATGACTACGCAAAAAAGCTCCTGACAATTTTCCCGGCTTATTCAATTTCGGAAAATCAAAGGATGGCCATCGACGCTAAGACCGGAAAAGCGGTTGACCTCTACTATGACAGCGCTCGCTATGCCGGCGGCATGGGCGGGGCCGACATGGCAAAATCGACAGCGCAGCTTGACAACGGACTCTCCAAGGAAGAGCTCGCCGCGGTGGAAAACATTGCAAATCTCATTTCCAAGGAAAAAGCGGAGAGCATTCTCAGGAGCGCGGCCACCGGGATCACTTCGGACATGAAGGTTACAAGCACATCCCTTGACAAGGCCTATGCGGAACCGAACAAATACATCTGGAATATCGGTTTTGACAACGCCTATGGAACGGTCAACGCGAAAACAGGAGAGCTGATTTCTTTTTCCGTCTATAAAGAAGATAACGGAAAAGGCGGTGCTTTAACGGAGGAAAAGGCGAGAGAGAAGGCGGAAAGCTTTCTGAAAGCAATGGCTCCGGAAAAGTTTGCCCAGTCCAGATTCTACAAAAGACCGGACTACATCGTGTATAAGGGTGCGGTGAGGGATGCGGCGGATGTTACCGATTACAGCTTCAACTATTACAGGCAGGTAAACGGGATCGACTTTGTTGACAACGGCTTTAACGTAGTGGTAAACAGAGCCAGCGGAATGGTGACTCAATATCGCTGCGACTGGTATGACGAAGCCGTATTCCCGGCCATCGACAATGTGATCACCGAGAAAGCCGCCTTTGATTCCATCAACTCTTTCGGAAAGATGGACCTGATGTATGAGAAGATCAACGACGGACAGCCGGCTCTGGTGTACGATTTCACCAACAATACCGGAAGCTATCGCATCGATCCTTTTACCGGCGTTAGAATCGGAACCGACGGAAAGCCTTACAAGGATACTTCGGTGCCGGAATACAGCGATATCAAAGGGCATTGGGCCGAAGCCACAATTAAAAAGCTTTTGGAGAACGGTTACTATCTCGAAGGGGAAAAATTCAATCCGGGCCAGAAAATTACCCAGATGGGATTTTTGAGATATCTGTACTCGCCAAATCAGGCTTATTACAGCGACGAGGAATTCTACAGGATGCTGATCGACAATAAGATCGTTAAGGATGGAGAGAAAGCGCCGACAGCAGAGCTGACCAGGCAGGACGCCGCAAAGTTTACCGTAAGGTATCTCGGTCTGGGAAAAGCCGCGGAGCATCCGGAAATCTTCATCAATCCGTTTAAGGATAAGGTCGCAGATACGTATAAGGGCTATGCCGCGCTCTGTTACGGTTTGAAGGTAATGCAGGGGGATAAAAATGGACGGTTTAACGGAACAAATCCGGTGACGAACGCGGAAGCGGCAACGATCATCTACAATGTACTGCAAATAAGCGATAATTTGCGGACTAATTAAATAAGCGCCCGCCAGGGAGAACACCCCGGCGCGGCGCTTATTTAATTACTTCAATTTTTATTCGCTTATTTTTTCTAAGCTCTCTTGAATCCATTTCGACCAGGTCCCTGATAAGCGGGTCGCTGATCAGCCTTTTCCAAACCGTGCAGGTAGCCCGGATAAAGGACTCCTGCAGCGGCATCCTCTCCGTGATCAGCGGGCATTTGTAGGGCAGCTCCGTGGGAGAAAGGATCAGCCTTAGTTCTCCATTTTCGGTCAAATAGGGCGCCAGAGGATAAAAGCGGCACTGGAGCGGCCGCATTTCACGGGGACAGTGGGGAGGGGTTTTGCATCTTACGAAATAGACATGACCGGACCAGGAATCGGGGAACTCGTAATCCTCAGCGTCCTCCACGCTCCATTTGAGCCAGTCTTCTTTTCTTGTAAACAGCTTTTCTTCGCCGGGCAGCAGATAAATCCCCATGTCAAAGTCCAGGCTGTCCCCGCCGCTGCCATCTCCACCGCAGTTGCAGCAGGCGGCGCCGCAAAGCTTTCCGCAGTCGGCCGGCAGGGGGCTGACTCTGTCCAATAGACGGTATATTGCTCTGTAGGTATTTTTTCTGATTGTGCTTTTCATAGTAAGGGTATTATACCATAATAGTAGCTTCAAATGATAGAAGCATTATATCATGTAATCACGCTATGCTACCAGTTCTGGTTGAAAGAGGCAGAGCGGACTTTCTTCTTTTTTTTGATTTTAAAAGATCGATATGGTATAATTTAATCCTAGCGTATATATCATTCAGAGTAAAAGCCTTATAAAAAATGGTAATATTTCTTTTATACATCAGAAAAATCACACTTTAAGAAGGAAGACATATAACATTTCAGAGGAGCTCGCCAGAGCTCATTTCTGGCAGGAGGATGCGGACGATTTTATGAAATTAGGAATCGATATAGGATCAACAACAGTAAAACTTGTTCTGCTGGATCGCGACAATAAGATTGTTTTCAGCAGATATGAGCGGCATATGTCAAATATTTTTGAAAAGGTATCCGAGCTCATGAAGCAGCTATACGATACCTTCAAGGATATACAAACTACGGTTTCCATTACGGGCTCGGGAGGGCTTTCCTTATCCACCCTTTTGAAAATTCCGTTTGAACAGGAAGTGATCGCCTGCAGCACCGCGGTGGAATCGATGATTCCGAATACGGACGTCGCCATCGAACTCGGCGGCGAGGATGCGAAGATCACATTTTACGGCCCGACGATAGAGCAGAGGATGAACGGGACCTGCGCCGGCGGCACAGGCGCTTTCATCGACCAGATGGCGGTGCTGCTCAATACGGACGCCCAGGGCCTCAATGAGGCTGCGAAAAATTATAACCTGATCTATCCCATCGCCGCGCGGTGCGGTGTTTTTGCAAAGACCGACATTCAGCCGCTCATCAACGAGGGGGCGAAGATCGAAGACCTTTCCGCTTCGATTTTTCAGGCTGTGGTCAATCAGACCATCAGCGGATTGGCCTGCGGCAGGACCATTCGCGGGAATGTGGCATTTTTGGGGGGGCCGCTGTCATTTTTATCGGAACTGAGAAAGCGGTTTGTGGAGACGCTAGCCTTAGAGCCGGAGCAGATCATCTTCCCCGATGATTCGGAGTACTATGTGGCCATCGGCGCTGCGATGATTTCCGAAAAACACGACCCCGTGAGCATCGAGAGCATCCTTGCCAAGATCGAAAACGCCGATCTCAACATGCTTTCGGAGACGAAGCACATGGAGCCTCTGTTCAAGGACTTTAACGACTTCCAGATGTTTAAAACCCGCCACGACAGAGATAAAATCAAACGGAGAGACATCAAGCGGGCGAAGGGCAAGGTCTTTTTAGGAATCGACGCCGGTTCAACGACAACAAAGGCGGCGTTGATCGACGATGAGAAATACCTGTTGTATTCGTTCTATAAAAATAATGAAGGAAAGCCATTGGAAACGACCATGGCGATGCTGAAAGAGCTCTATGCCCAGCTGCCCGAGGCCGCGTATATCGCAAACGCTTCGGTGACCGGTTACGGCGAAGGGCTGATTAAGTCCGCCTTCAACGTCGATATGGGTGAGATCGAGACCATGGCCCATTACAAAGCGGCGGAGGAATTTCTGCCGGGGGTGGATTTTATCCTCGACATCGGCGGCCAGGACATGAAATGCATGAAGATCAAAGACGGAGCGATCTATAATATCATGCTCAATGAAGCGTGCTCCTCCGGCTGCGGATCTTTCATCGAAACCTATTCAAAATCGGTAAATATGAACGTCGAGGCTTTTGCTAAGGAAGGCCTTTTCGCGGAAAATCCGGTGGATTTGGGAACGCGGTGCACCGTGTTCATGAATTCCAAGGTGAAACAGGCTCAGAAGGAAGGGGCGACCATCGGAGATATTTCAGCCGGTCTGTCTCATTCCATCATCAGAAATGCGCTGTATAAAGTAATCAAGCTGCGGGATCCCGACGAGGCGGGAGATAAGATCGTCGTCCAGGGCGGGACCTTCCTGAACGATTCTGTTTTGAGGAGCATCGAACGGATCATGGGCAGGAACATCGTCCGGCCTGATATCGCCGGAATCATGGGAGCGTATGGCTCCGCCCTCATCGCCAGGGAAAACTATGTCGCCGATACGGAATCCGGGATCATCAAGCCCGCCGAGATGGAGTGCTTTACGGTGACCAATTCCCACACGCGGTGCAAGGGCTGCGAGAACAACTGCCTTTTGACCGTCAACAAATTTAACGACGGCGGAAGATTCATCACCGGCAACCGGTGTGAAAAGGGCGCGGGGCTGGAGAAGAACAAGGAACAGCTTCCAAATCTGTTTGATTATAAGTATAAGCGGCTCTTTGCCTATGAACCGCTGGAAGAGGCTTACGCGTCCCGGGGGACCGTTGGCATTCCGCGGGTGCTCAATATGCATGAAAACTATCCGTTCTGGTTTACATTCTTTACAAAGCTGGGATTCCGCGTGGTCCTGTCGCCGATTTCCTCGAAAGAGATCTACGAAATGGGGATGGAGAGCATATCCTCCGACACCGCGTGCTATCCGGCAAAGCTGGTTCACGGCCACATAAAATGGCTGGTTAACAGTGGGATCAAATGGATATTTTATCCCTGCATCAACTATGAGATGGTGGAGGATCCGAGCGCTCCAAACCATTACAACTGCCCCATTGTCGCCACATATCCGGAAGTCGTCTCTCATAACATGGACGATATATTTGAAGAAAACGGAGTGCACTTCAGCCACCCGTTCCTGCCCTACGACGACGATATGAGACTGATCCGGGAGCTGTACGAACAGATGAAGTCGCTTCACATCGGTTTGAACGAGATCACTAAAGCGGTGAAAGCGGGCAGAAGAGAAGATAAAAAGTTCAAGGACGATATCAAGAAACAAGGCGCCTACGCCATCAAGTATCTGAATGAGCACAACAAAAAAGCGGTGATCCTGGCGGGCCGGCCTTATCATCTGGACCCTGAAATCAACCACGGGATCGATCAGCTCATCAATTCTTTCGGGATGGCCGTTCTGACAGAGGATTCCGTAGCTCATTTTACGAAGCTCAGACGCCCGATCCGGGTGCTGGATCAGTGGATGTACCATTCCAGACTGTATCGCGCGGCCGAAATCGCCGGCCGGAACGACAATATCGAACTGGTGCAGCTCAATTCCTTCGGCTGCGGTCTGGACGCCGTCACGACGGATCAGGTGGAGGAACTGCTGAAAAACAAAAACAAGCTTTATACGCTGCTGAAGATCGATGAGGGTTCCAATCTGGGGGCCGCAAAGATCAGGATCCGGTCCCTGAAGGCCGCCATGGACGAGCGTGAAAAGAACAATATCCGGCACAGCATGGAGGATACCGTATTCAAGCGCAGGTATTTCACCAAGAAGATGAAAAGGGACTACACGCTGATTATTCCGCAGATGTCCCCGATCCATTTCCAGTTCCTCGAACCGGCGCTGAACCACAGCGGCTATAACGTCGAACTGCTGCCTTCCGTCGACAAACACGCCGTGGAGGAAGGGTTGAAGTATATCAACAACGACGCGTGCTATCCCACCATCGTTTCTCTGGGGCAGATTATTTCCGCGCTGAAATCCGGCAAGTATGATCTGAACAGGACCGCCCTCGTCATGTCCCAGACAGGGGGAGGCTGCAGGGCCAGCAACTATGTTTCGCTTCTCCGGAAAGCCCTGAAGGACTTAAAGATGGACCAAATCCCGGTGGTTTCCGCGAATACGGTGGGGCTTGAGAAAAACCCCGGCTTTAAATTCACCATTCCGATGATCAAGCGAGGCTTGATGGCTATGGTTTACGGCGACGTTTTCATGCGGGTACTCTACGCGACCAGGCCCTACGAAGCGGTGAAGGGATCCGCCAACGAGCTGTATGGAAGGTGGGTTGAAAAGGCAAAGGAGAATATCGAAACCGGAAGTACCCGCAAATTCAAGAAATACATCCATGAGATCGTCGAGGATTTTGACCGGCTGCCTGTTAACGACATCAAGAAGCCCAAGGTCGGCGTCGTGGGAGAGATCCTGGTTAAATACCATCCGACGGCCAATAACGACATCGTCGGGATCATCGAGGAGGAAGGCGGCGAGGCCGTGGTCCTCGATCTGCTGGACTTCTTCCTGTACGGGATGTACAGCAAAGAGTTCAATTACAGGCACCTTTC
>DAITKX010000100.1:0-8786 GCA_036835995.1 Bacillota bacterium
AAGACTGACTTCCATCCTTGACTTTGAAAAACTGATTTCCATATCGAATCCCTCAGGGGTGGAGTTTACTTTTTCAATTAAGGGATTTCACTCTATCTTCCTGTATTTCCCTAATAGACCTTGATATTTTTAATTTACTTTGATATAATTTAACAAATATATGAAATGATTTGTTAATTTTAACAAAGGTTGGTAAAAAATGATTCGTGCCGAACGTATTGAAAAGATCAAAAATCTTGCAAAAAGGCAAGATATTATCACATGGGAAGAGCTTCAGCGCTGCCTGAACGTGTCAAAAGCGACCGTACAGCGCGACGCTGATATTCTGTGCAACGCCAACGTTCTGAGAAAAACCCGGGGCGGCGTCATTTTCGTTCAGGAGCCTAATTCCCGCGAGCTTTCAAACGCAGCCAGAGAGATCACCAACAAAGAGGCAAAGCGGCAGATCGCCGCGGCAGCGTTGGAATTCGTACACAAGGATTCCTTTGTCATGATGGATTCCGGTTCAACGGTCCTGGAGCTTGTGCGCCAGATCCCGTCCGACACCCCATTGACCGCCATCACCTACTCCCTTGACACCGCCGTTGCTCTGGACAGCAAACCAAATATCGAGATATTTTTCACCGGCGGAAAGCTTCGCAAGGACTTCAGGGCCTGCCACGGCTACTTCGCGGAAAATATGCTCAGTCAGTTTCATGCCAGCGTCTGCTTTCTGGGCGCTGACGCGGTAAGCCTTGCTAACGGCATGAGCGAGCACAACATGTACGATGTGCGGCTCAAACAGATAATGATTGAAAACTCCTCCAAGGTCATCCTTCTTGCCGACCACTCAAAGTTCACCAGCAGCGCTTTCATACATGTGGCCCCTCTGGATCAGGTGGACGTGCTCATAACCGACGCGCATTTGGATGAGGCCACCCTGCAGGAAATGGGTAAATGCAAGATCAAAGTCATCGAGGTTTCGGAAAACTGAGCGTCAACCCGCAATACGCTCAAGATTCATTAATTATAATTATCCGCATCTAATTAAAAGATGCGGATAATTGCATCTTAAGGGCTGCGTAATAGCAAAATCGGGAAGATACAAGAAGCAATGGCAAAAAAAGACGCCTTGGTGTCAGAACCGAGGTCCAGATCCCAAGACGTCTTCGCATTTTTTACATACCCTTGGTTTCATCAGCCTGGACAGCTTCTCCAGTGCCATTGCTGAGCGGCTGCGCATTGAGCGCCGTCGTCATCATTTCCATCTGAGTATCGTGATCCATAGTCGCAATAACGGCGTCGATCTTCTCCTTCAGTTCCGTGTTGCCCTTTGCGATAGGAATACCGGCGCAGAGAGCGGAGAGCTCGACATCGAAGCCTTTGCCTTCGTCAAAGGTGACCCAAGTCAGATCCGGGTTGGACATGCATGCGGACTGCGCCTCCGAGAGGCCGGTGATGATGCCGTCAACCTTGCGGGAGTTAACAGCGACGAACAGCTCGGGAAGACCGCTGAGGCAGGGTTCGGCCTTAACATTGGGGATCTGCTGAACCAGCGGCTCCCAGATCGTCGCGATCTGAGTAGTGATCTTAGCGCCGTCAAAGTCCTTGATAGAGGTGGCGTCTACATAGGGGCTGTCCTTGCGGACGACCATGACGCAGCCGTTGTTCCAGTAGTAGTCAGAGAAATCAACAGACTTGAGTCTTTCCTCAGTAACGCCGAGGGTAGAGATGCAGCAGTCGAGCTTGCCGGAGACAACGCCGGGAATCAGGCCATCCCAGTCAGTCTTGATGATCTTGAGCTTCCATCCGTAGGTGTCGCAGATCTTGCGGGCGACCTGTACGTCATAACCGCAGACGTACTGGCTCGTGCCGTCAATGGGCCATGCGCCATTGGAATCATCATCCTGGGTCCAGCCGAAAGGAGCTGCGCTGCAGTTCATGCCGACGCGGAGCACATAGCCTTCGCCATAAACTTCTTCGCCCTTAGCCGGGGCCTCCGCTTTGTTGCCGCTGCTACCGCAGGCACTGAGGCTGACTATCATGATCATTACGAGCAGACCTGCCAAAAATTTTTTTACGTTCTTCATTTTTTTCCTCCTTAAAATTTGATTTATTAGCGTTACGGAAGCCGGTGCATGAGCTCCTTATTGCTCACGTACAACTCCTCGTAAATATCCAAATAGCGCTGGTAAAGCGCATGATTATGTGTGTCAGGCATCACGGGCCGGCTTAAGGGCATTGCTTCCTTGAGCGCACGGAAATCCCTGAGGATCCCGCAGCCGATGGCAGCCATGCAGGCGTCACCGTAGCTGGCTGTCTGCCAATTTTCCACCACCTGGACCGGCATCCCTATAACGTCGGCAGCGATCTGCATCCAAACCGGATTCTTCGTGCCGCCGCCTGCGATAATAACGCTTTCCGGTGTCAAACCGTGGTTTTGGAACATCCGCATATGGGAACCGAGGGAATAGGCCACAGCTTCAAGCGCCGCACGGTTTATCTCTTTGCGTGTGTGGCTGCCGGAAAGGCCGAACATTACGCCCTTGGCATCCGGGTCGTTGATCGGACTGCGCTCTCCGTAAAAATACGGCAAAACTATGAGACCGCCGCTGCCCGGCGCAACCTCTGCCGCTTCTTCGGCCATGATTAAATAGGCATTCGGGCCCCCTGTCTTGGAAGCTTCGGCCTCTGTGCCGTAAAACACGTCGCGCACCCACTTTGTCAGAGTTCCTGCACAATTGGTGCCGCCTGTCGCAGCAAAGCTGCCCGGTATCGTAAAAGGATTGCTGCCCGGGAAATTATCCTTCGAGCAGGCGTCCATGTGCCCTTCCAAGCAATAGATATAGAACATGGTCGAGCCAAACTGGACAAACAGCGTTCCCGGCGTTACAAGTCCGCCCGCTATGGATTCCGCGGTGGAATCACCCGTGCCGACAATGACCGGTGTACCGGCCAGGAGTCCGCACTCTTCCTCCGCTTCAGCGGTAATACCGCCCGCGACGTCAGTTACATCGCCGATGGCTGCCATTTGATCGGCCCGGCAGAAGCGGGGGCCGTGCTCTTCGTTATATGTCCCGTCCTGCTTATAGATCGGACGAAAAGCCGCTTTTGCCAAGTAGCTGTCTATCGTATACTTCCCTGTCAGCTTTGCCGTCAAATAGGATGAGCCCGTCAGAAATTTGTATGTTCGCGCGTAGATATCCGGCTCGTTTTCCTTGATCCAGAGGATTTTGGAGGCAATATCGTCGGAGCGCGGAATGTGGCCAAACATTGCGGTCACGCCCTCTTCTCCCAATTCATTGACCAGTTCCTCGATCTGAGGACCGGAGCGCGCGTCGATTCCGTAGAGGATAGCCTTGCGCAGCGGCTTGCAGTTTTCATCCACCGCAATGCAGTCGCAGCCCATCACGCTTGTTCCGACGCCTGCGATCCGTTCCGGTCCGATGCCGGCCTTTTCCATGAGGCCGCGGCTGATTTTACAAAAATCGGACCACCAGATTTCAGCATCCATTTCAAAATAATTCGGCTGCGGATTCTCCATTGCGTGGGGCACCGAAAAGTCCGCAACAGGGCGAAAGTTTCCGTCGATCAGCACGCCCTTTGACTCGTTTGTACCAATGTCCACTCCAAGCAACAGCTTGTCTGTCAGATTATCCATTTTCTTTCCAGCCTCCCGCTTTCGCCGCCGCTTACCGCCGTGCGATCTCCATGAATGATTTCACTTTCTCCAGATCGACGCGTCCGTCCGCGCCCTTCAGGGCAGTTCCGGCACAGGCTCCGTCCGCCACTTTCAATATCTTTTCGATGGTATCGTGGCGGCAGCCCGTATTGCAGAACACCGGCACGTTTTTCTTCTTTGCCATAAGCGCGACTTCTTCAAGAAATTCCATGCTCGCTTCCTGTCCGGCTCCGGGGCCCGATACGCAAAGGCCTCCCATAAAGCCGCCCTGGCAAAGCCCGTTCACGACTTCTTCCGTCGTCTGATCGCCAAGCCGCGCGTCGCCTTCCGGATTAAGCTTGCAGAGAAGCTGGATCTCCGGATGACCAAGAGTGTATTTGAGCCGAACCATATCGCCATAGTTCACGCTGTGGAGCCCGTAAGCTCCGGTATATGCGCCGCCAAACGCGCTGCGTCCATAGGAAGCGCCCAGCGCCGCCGCCATTTTAATTGTCTCCTCCGGATTATAAACAACATTCACTCCAAACGGAATGCGAATATCCTTTTTCAAAGACCCGATCACTGCCGACATAGCCATAAGCGTCACCGTGCCGGTATTCGGCGTGATTGGAAAGCAATATTCATTGGCGATCAAGACGCCGTCCACTCCGCCATCCTGCAGCGCCTTGAGGTCTGCCGCCGCATGATCCATGATCGTGTCAAGGGAGCCGCAAAATGCCGGCTCACCGGGCAGCGCGTCCAGATGCAAAAGTGCGATAATCGGTTTATCAGTTCCAAATAGATCCTTTGTCCACATTGGTATCATCTCCTGTTCATTTTCTCTCTTTTTCAGTCCTTATCCGCGTACACGGCCCTATGCTTCGAGTATCAGTCTTTCATATAGCCGCGCAAGATGCGGTATGACTGCTCGTCCGCTTTCGCCGGATCATCGTAATATCGGCCGTCCGTGATCTCCTGTGTTAATGCGCCTTGATAATTGTTGGCCTTGATGACCGCCATATAGCCGTCCAGGGAACGGTCTCCGTCGCCCCAAGCCAAATGAAAATAAGGTGTTCCGTCCACGAAATGCATATGTACGATCTCGCTGCCGAAGGTATGGAACCATTCTTCCATGCTCTCTCCGGCCACTGCCATTGCACAGGTGTCGATCATCGGCTTGATGTTATCGCAGTCCAATTCTTTCAGATACTGTTCCAACGTTGGCAGGTTGTTTACCAAATTGGATTCTGCCGACCGCAAGCTCTCCATCACCAGCGTCAGACCAAGCTTTTTTGCCTCTTTGCAGTACCATTCCATAAAATCGAGGCTCCGTTTCCAGGCTTCCTCACGGGGCTCGTCCAAAAGCCCCCAGCCGGAATGACAGGCCACCTGCCGGCAGTCCAGATCGGCCGCCAGCTGCAGCGCATGACGGAAATACCTCTTGCCCTGATCAATCTTTTCCGCACCGGCTGCCGCATACTGCCAGGGCCCCATGCAGTTATCAGGCGTAACGCAGACCACTCGCAATCCCGAATCCCGAATCGTCTGTATAAACTCCGCCCGGTCCCCAATGCCTTCCGCCGTCATCTGCACATGGGGCGCCGCGCAAAAGAGCTCGATGCTCTGGTACCCGGCCCGCTTCTGCGACTCAAGCATATACTTCAAGGAATAATAATGATAATGTATGCCCATTGCCGCCGGCTGTTCCGGCGAAATTATCTTCTCTGCCATTTATCCGCCTCCTCCGAAATTCTGATCGTTCCGGCCGCATCAGAACGGCCTGCAGCCTTAACCCTGACGATACCGGCTGAGGAATTCCTTCGTTCTTTCTTTCTGCGGATTATTGAAAACCTGGTCCGGCGTTCCCTGTTCCAAAATGATACCGTCGTCCATGAAAACGACGCGGCTGGAGATCTCCTTGGCAAACATCATTTCATGAGTCACGATCACCATAGTGATCCCCGATTCCGCAAGAGAACGAATGACCTCAAGGACCTCGCCCACCATCTCCGGGTCAAGGGCCGAAGTCGGCTCGTCAAACATCAGCAGATCCGGCTGCATACAAAGCGCACGCGCGATCGCAACACGCTGCTTCTGACCGCCCGAAAGCTGAGACGGACGCGCATTGCGATAGGCGCCCATGCCGACGACTTTAAGATATTTCCGTGCCAGCGCCTCTGCTTCCTGCCTGCTTTTCTTACCGACGATCTGAACTCCGATCATGCAGTTCTTGAGGGCGCTCATATTCGCGAAAAGATTGAATGACTGAAACACCATGCCGACTCTTGAACGGAAGTAGTTCTTATCCTTGGGCCGATATGATACCGGCGTTCCCTCGAAAACGATCTCGCCGCCGCTGGGCGTTTCCAGCATATTGATACAGCGCAGAAGTGTCGACTTTCCGGAACCAGAGGAGCCGATCACGCTGATGACCTCGCCCTTCTCAACTTCAAAGTCGATATCCTTCAGCACCTGATGAGTGCCGAAGCTCTTTTCCAAATGCTTTACCCGTAAAATCGGTTCACTCATGACTCAGTTACCTCCTCTTCGTCTTCCTCATCTAAAATCAACTCATAGTTTCGAGAGCCCTCCAGTACACGTCCCAGGACTTGCAGCAAGCGAGACATTGTAAAGGTAAGAACGAAATAGATGGCACAAATAATGAGATAGGTCTCAAAGAATTTGTAATAAGTGCCCGCAACGCTCTTGGCGGCGAAATACAGCTCCGTGACCGCAATGACGTTGAGCACCGAGGTGTCCTTGATGGCAGAGATAAAGGTATTGCCGATCTGAGGGATAAGGTTTTTAAAAGCTTGAGGCATGATCACATGGTACATGATCTGCGCATAGCTCATACCCACGGCCTGTCCGCCTTCGATCTGCCCCGGATCGATGCCGCTGATAGCGCCGCGCACGGATTCGGACATGTAAGCTCCGATATTCAAAGCGAGCACCAGCACACCGGCGGAAAATGACGGGATGTCGATGCCCCAAAGTGACATAGTACCGTAATAGACGACGGTTGCCTGCACCATCATAGGCGTTCCGCGGAAGATCTCCACATAAACTGCCAGAATCGCTTTCAGCGCCGACATCAATCCGCGTGAAGCAAGAGGCGCACCTTGATCCACGACAACGCTGCGGACGACGCCGACTACAAAGCCGATCAAACACCCCAGAATCGTACCGATGATTGCAAGCTCCAGCGTGACCCCAAGCCCCCGAAGAAAGTCAAAAAAATATTTTTCTACGAGAAATGCGACCCATCCAAAAAATGTTGTTGGCATGTTCATTTTGATACTCTCCTCTCAAATTCTGCGTTTTCTAAAGAGATAGCTATAAACCAATAGTGTATTGTTCAAAAAATTCAATTTCGACTCAATTCGATTTAATTATTTATCATATTACGCCAAATCGCTGAATCTGTCAATCTGATTTGAGGCTAAAAACTGCAAAAAACTGCAAAATAATTCAAACCAAACAACATTATATGTCAATATGGACAAAGAGAACAAATAAAAAATATTATGTCAGGTACTTGACATTAAATTAGTCAGGTGCTATACTAATCTAAAAGTCAGGTACTTGACCTGACTGATATGAATGATATCAGGAGGATATAACAATGAGTGAAATTAAAGATACGATCAACGGACAGCTGCAACAGCTTCAAATGCTCATGCACCGTACAATGTTCAGCCATTTTGGCAAAGCGCACAATCCCCACAGGGGGCAAGGCCGGGTGCTGGCAATCCTCAAATTGAAGCCCGTAATCAGCCAAAAAGAGCTGACCTATTTGCTCAATATGAGCAAGCAATCAGTTGCAGAGTTGGTTACAAAGCTGGAAAAAAACGGCTATATAACCCGTGAACCCTCGGAGGACGACAAGCGTGTTATGACGATCCGGCTGACTGAAGAAGGCGCGAAAGCCGCCGATCATACGGATGAGGGCGAGCCGGACGCTTTGGACGCCCTTGACTGCCTGAATGACGAGGAGCTCTCCGCTTTAAGCGAATACCTAGGGCGAATCATCCGGCAATATGAGGAGCAATTCCCTGACGAAGATTTCGAGGAGCGCCGCAAGTACATGGAAAAATTCATGTCGTCTTACGGGCACGGTTATGAACATTGGCAACACGCCGGTTGCGGCTTTGGCGGGCATGGGCATGATTCCGAGCATTTCAGAGGGCATGGGCACGATTCCGAACATTTCAGGGGACATGGGCACTGCCCGGCCGGAATGGGGCATTCACCGTTCAAAAAAGGGGGATTTGAAAATGACGAGGACGACGAGTAAAAACCCGCCCGTGCGGGGCAATGGCAATAGAATGGTATGGATCAATGAAAAGCCGTGAATCAGCGGAAACCTACCTGAAGTCCATTTTCCTATTGCGCCAGAAGCTTGGCTGCGTCCGCTCTATCGACGTTGCAAATGAGCTTGACGTATCAAAACCGAGCGTCAGCGTTGCCGTAAAGAAGCTTTGCAATGAAGGATTGCTAACGATGGACTGTGACCGCAATCTCATTCTGACAGAGAGCGGATTGGAATATGCCGCCTCCATATTTGAACGCCATGTAGTAATTGAAAACTTTCTAACGGATATCCTGGATGTTGGAAAAGAGAACGCGCACAAAGACGCTTGCCGTTTAGAACATTTCGTGAGCCCGGAGACATTCAGTAAAATCAAAGAAACCTACGGCGAAAAAACAAAGTCCGATAGGTAGACGGCGGTTTTAAAAGTTAAAACCGCCGTATTTTCGTCATATACCAAGGGCTATCCTTTAAAGATCACCGTAAAGGTCGATCCCTTTCCCAGCTCGCTCTCCACCTTGATCTCAGCCTCAAACAGCGCCGCGATGTGCTTTACGATGGCCAGGCCCAAACCCGTGCCGCCCACCTTCTGAGAGCGGGATTTGTCCACCCGGTAGAACCTCTCGAAAATCCTGGATAGATTCTCTTCGGAGATTCCGATTCCTTCATCCTTTACGCTGATGTAGACCTTCCCTTCTTTCCGCTCCGCCCTGATGGAAACGGTTCCGCCGTCGTGGGAATACTTTACGGCGTTTTCGATCAGATTGACCATGAGCTGTTTGAACCGGTCGGCATTCCCTCCGATATATATTTCATACTCGAAAAAGGTAGTGA
>DAITKX010000100.1:8810-11134 GCA_036835995.1 Bacillota bacterium
CGATCTCTTTCCCTTCGATAATCGGTCCCATGGACGCGAGGATCTCTTCGATGGATTCCCGGACGTTGATATCGCTGTCGGTATTGACTTCCCGCTTGTTTTCGATGTCGGATATGATCAGGATGTCCTCGATGAGGCGCTTCAGCCTTGCTGCCTCGATAGCGATGATATCCAGAAATTTAGACCGGATCTCCGGATCTTCCGCGGCGCCGTCCTGCAGCGTTTCCACAAAGCCGGAGATCGACGTCAGCGGAGTTTTCAGCTCATGGGTGACGTTGGCCACGAAGTCCTTTCTGATCTGTTCGGCTTTCTTGTTTTCCTCCATTGTCGCCTCAAGCCGCTTTTCCATCGCGTTGATGGGCTTCATGAGAGTCGCCGTATAGCAGAAAGCGATGACCGCCGCAATCAGGATTCCCACCAGAGACGAGAGGAGCGACGTCTTTACGATGTATTCGTTGATCATTTTCAGTTTGTCGATTTCCAGGGCAACACGGGTGATCAGGACGTTTGCGCCGTGATATTCCAAGGTATCCGCCACATAAAGGAACTCCGTCCCGAGGGTTTCGCTCTTTCTGTTGCTTTTCCCTTCGCCTCTCAGGATCGCCTCTGTTATCTCTTCCCTGCCGAGGTGGTTTTCCATGGAAATGTAATTGGACCCCTCCGCGGAGTCTCCCAGAACGTTCCCCTTCATATCGATGAAAGTGAGGCGAAGCCCCATCTCGGCGGAAAAATCCTTCGCCGCCTCGCTGTAGTCCACCTCTGTCCCTGTGTCGTATTCCTCCGCAATCGCAATGTTTATGAGCCGGCAATCTGTCAGAAGCGCCTTCTCCTTTTCCTCGATAAAATTGTTGATATTCACATGGATGGAAATCGTGCTGGTAATGACGACGCTGAGGAGGACCAGGCCAATCGAAAACAAAAGAAACCTTTTACGCATATTCGCTCCTTTTATGGCATCTTATATCCGATGCCGCGAACCGTCTGAATATATTTTCCCTCGTTATCCTCATCCCCAAGCTTCTTTCTCAGATACCTGACGTGTACGTCCACGGTCCTCGTCTCACCGATATATTCAAAGCCCCATACCTTGTCCAGAAGCTGATCCCGGGTCATGACCCTGCCCCTGTTTTCAGCGAGGACTCTGAGCAGATCGAACTCCTTCAGAGTCAGCTCCAGAAGCTTGCCGGCCAGCCTGACTTCATGGCTGGAGATATTGATGGAAAGATCCCCGATGGTGAGACCTGAATCCGCCGCGGCAGCCGCGCCGCTTGCAGCGGCTCCCTGCTCCGGGCTGTTTTCATATCTCCTCAGCACCGCCTTGATCCGTGCGATCAGCTCGCGGATTCCGAAAGGCTTGGAGATATAGTCGTCGGCGCCGAATTCCAGACCGAGAACCTTGTCGATCTCCTCGTTCTTCGCCGTCAGCATGATGATCGGCGTCTTGTTTCCTTCCGCCCTCAGCTCTTTACAGATATCATAGCCGTTTTTCCCGGGAAGCATAATGTCGAGGAGAATCAGGTCAGGATTTTCCCCTCGGGCCATGGAAAGGCCCTGAGGGCCGTCCTCAGCCGCCAGCGTCTCATATCCGTTCTGTTTCAAGTTATAGAGCACCAGTTCCCTGATGTTCGGTTCATCCTCAACAATTAAAATCTTCTGCATAGCAGCCCCCATCTCAAAAATATTACAGACTCGCGACCCTCGCTGCTGTCCGCTTTGCCGCATTATAATCAGTAGAATTATTATACAGTATTGCCCTGAAATAAACAAGAAAACCCTGCCGGAAGCAGGGTTTTCTTGTTTATTAAGGCGGTCATGTTTCAATATGTTAAGAGGAAAACCTCTTAAGCTTATTCGTAATCATGCTTCAATGCGATGTCAACAGGCTTTCTGCCTTCCTTCCACTTGATCTCTCCGGGAGTGATGCAACCCTGAACAGGGCATACATTCAGGCAGAGGTGACAGCCTACGCATTCCTCGTTGATGCTGGGTCTTCTCTTCTTTTCATCCCAATCGATGGCCTGATGAGCTCCGTCATAACAGGAAACGTAGCATCTCCCGCAGCCGATACACTTCTTGTCGTCGATATGGGGAACGATCTTGAAATCTCTGTTGAGCTCTTCGGCAGGAATGATATTTCCTAATGCGGTACCGATAAGATCGTCGAGCTTGTCATATCCTCTTTCATCCATGAAGTGGCTTACGCCGCTGATGATATCTTCGATGATTCTGTAGCCGTACTGCATGATGGCTGTGGTAACCTGAACGTTTTTGCAGCCCAGCACGAGAAATTCCATAGCGTCTCTCCAGGTTTCAATGCCGCCGAT
>DAITKX010000101.1:0-11133 GCA_036835995.1 Bacillota bacterium
TTGACTCCTTTGTAGAGGCCGCTGACGCTCCTCAATTCCCGGTTATAAACAAGCTCTTGCGCATCGGCCAGGAATGTCTTGATATGGTCGATGCGGCCTGGGTCCCCGGGCAGCAATGCATACCTTGCGGCGTCTTCTTGCGAGAGCCTGATATGCGCCTGTAATTCTGCCATGATCTTAAAGTCCTTTCAATAATCTCTTATGATCCTTTATCGCAATATATGATTTTGTGACTTCAACGAAGTGGAAAATGTTTCTAAATATTTTCACTTTCATTATAATTTTCCTGCAAAACGAAGTAAAGGATTATTGTCCCGAAACGCTACAAAATATCGATATGTTCTCCCGCCAGGGCCTTGTTCATGCTTCTGATGGCGCAGAACTTTCCGCACATGGAGCAGCTGTCTTCCTGTTCGGGCTTTCTGTCTTCGCGGATCGACTTTGCCGTTTCCGGATCGATCGCACATTGCCACTGGGCTTCCCAGTCCAGCGCCCTTCTGGCCTCCGCCATCCTGTCGTCGATCTCCCTTGCTCCCCTTACCCCCTTGGCGATATCCGCGGCGTGGGCGGCGATCTTTGAGGCGATGATGCCCTGTTTTACGTCATCCAGATTCGGCAGGGCAAGATGTTCCGCCGGCGTCACATAACATAAAAAAGCCGCGCCGGCGGCGGCGGCCACGGCGCCTCCGATGGCTGAGGTGATATGATCATATCCAGGAGCGATGTCCGTAACCAGCGGTCCCAGCACGTAAAACGGCGCTCCGCTGCAGACGGTTTGCTGGATCTTCATATTGGCGGCGATCTGATCCAGCGGCATATGCCCAGGACCTTCCACCATTACCTGAACGTCTTTTTCCCATGCCCTTTTCGTAAGCTCTCCGAGGCGGACGAGCTCCTCAATCTGGCACACGTCGGAAGCGTCGGCTAGGCACCCAGGCCTGCAGGCGTCTCCCAGGGATATGGTCACATCGTATTCCCTGCAGATCTCAAGAATCTCGTCATAGTATTCATAGAAGGGATTTTCTTCTCCCGTCATACACATCCACGCAAAAACCAGTGACCCCCCTCTGGATACGATGTTTGTTTTTCTCTTATGATTTCTGATCTGGTCGATAGTCTTTCTCGTGATCCCGCAGTGCAGGGTGACAAAATCGACTCCGTCTTCGGCATGAAGCCTGATCACATCGATAAAATCCCGGGCCGTAAGGGTATCCAGGTCTCTCTGATAATGGATCACCGCGTCATAGACCGGCACGGTTCCGATCATCGCGGGGCATTCCGCCGTCAGCCTTCTGCGAAAGGGCGCCGTGTCCCCGTGGGAGGACAGGTCCATGATGGCGTGGGCCCCCATTTTGACGGCTTCCATCACCTTTTCCATCTCGGTCCCATAGTCCTTACAGTCCCTGGAAACTCCCAGATTTACGTTGATCTTTGTCTTCAGCATCGAGCCGACTCCCTGTGGATCGATGCATTTATGATTTTTATTGGAGCAGATCACCGCTTTTCCAGCCGCCACCAGCTGCATCAGCTCTTCTGCGGCCATCAGCTCCTTTTCGGCGACTTTTTCCAGCTCCTTTGTAACGATTCCCTTTCTGGCGGCTTCCATCTGCGTTGTATATTCTCTCATGTTCCATTCTCCTTTTATGCTCAGTTCTCCTCTTATACTCAATGTTTCTCGCATGCTCAGTTTGCCTCTCTGCCGGTATTCCACATGTGATCCAGGGGGCCGTTCCCTTTTCCCAGATCCAGCATTGCACTCAACGCGCCGGATAGATATTCCTTGGCAAGGCGGATCGACGTTTCCATATCCAATCCTTTGGCAAGGCCCGAAGCGATGGCGCTGGACAGCGTACATCCCGTTCCGTGGGTGTTCTGATTGTCGATGCGCTTCCCGAAAAACCACCTATACCCGCCGTTCTGATACAGCAGATCATTGGCGTCATTTACGCTGTGCCCGCCTTTGCAAAGAACGGCGCAGCCGTATTCCTGGCTGATGAACTCCGCCGCTTTTATCATGTCTTCTTCTGAATTGATGGATACCCCCGACAGGGCCGACGCTTCCGGGATATTCGGGGTCAGCAGGACCGCCTGGCGCAGCAAGCTGTTTTTCAGGGCGTCCATCCCATCATCCCGAAGCAGCTTCGAGCCGCTTGTGGAGATCATCACGGGATCCAGAACGATGTTTCCCGCACGGTAGAATTTTAATCGTTCCGCAATAGTTTCAATCAATCCCGCCGACGAAACCATTCCGATCTTCACCGCGTCGGGAAAGATATCCGTAAAAACGCTGTCCAGCTGTTTCCCCAGGAATTCCGGAGAAACCTCCATAATACCCGCGACGCCGGTGGTATTCTGGGCGGTCAGTGCGGTGACCGCGCTCATGGCATATACCCCAAAAGCGGTCATGGTCTTGATATCCGCCTGAATTCCGGCGCCTCCGCTGGAGTCGCTGCCTGCGATAGTCAATGCGGTTCTCATATTTCCTCCTGTTCCGCTGAATGACAGCATTTTAATTTGGCGGAAAAGGCTGCGACGTCACCAGAAAAGGCTGCGACGTCACCCAACCTCTCCAGATAGATATCTGCAAGGCTCCGTATCTCCTCCTGATCTTCCCCAGCGGATTCATCATAGACGCCGACGGTACGGAAGCCCGCCTTTTTCGCCGTTTTGATCGCGTAGAGGGAATCCTCGAAAACCCATGTGGACCCAGGGACCGTCTCCATGTACTCCGCCGCCGCGAGAAAGATATCCGGCTGCGATTTGCCCGCGCCTATTTCCGTGCAGGTAAAGATCCGGTCAAAGCAATCCAGGATGTCAAGCCGTTCAAGGGCTTTTTCCACGAACTCCCTGTCGCTGGTGGTGGCGGCGGTTATCTTTATGCCGGCCTGCTTCAGGTCTTTCAGGAATTGCCCCACGCCTTCCTTCAGCCGAACCTGCTCAAAATAGAAATCCCTGACGATGCGGTTGACTCCTTTTATGATCGCGTCAGCATCCTTATCCGGACAGTAGTGCTCCTTTAAAAACTCTGCGCCCTCCGCCATGCTCATGGGAAACAGGGTCTTTCCCAGCCCGGGTTCCGCCTTGATCCCCAGGGATTCCAGGTAAAGCTCCGGCGCGTCTTCCCAAACCTTCATGGAATCCAACACCGTGCCGTCCAGGTCAAAGATTGCCCCCGCGATCATTTCATTACTCTCTTTCGCGATCATTCCAGCGCAGCCTCGCTCATTCACCATCTTTTCCGTCAGTTTCTTCAGCTCCGCCGTCGACCCGGCGATATCCGGCTGCGCAAAGATCGCGCTGATGACGGAAATCCCGCAGATTCCGGTTCCCGCCAGCTCCGCCACATTTTCCCTGGCAATCCCACCAATGGCCACGACAGGAATGCGGACCGCCCCGCAGATCGCCTTCAAGGTATCATGGCTCACATCGTCGGCGTCATCCTTGGAGTCCGTGGAAAAGACCGTCCCGACTCCCAGATAATCCGCGCCCATTTTTTCCGCCAATACGGCCTGCTCCACCGTCTGGGCCGAAACTCCGAGGATCTTGTCCTCTCCGATGATCCGGCGCACATCGCCTGCCTCCATATCTTTCTGACCCACATGTACCCCGTCGGCACCCGACGCTATTGCAACGTCCACATTATCATTGACAATAAAGGGAACTCTGTATTTCCGGCATAATTCTTTGATTTCCTTTGCTTCCTTCAGGACGCTTTCTGTCTCCAGCGCCTTTTCCCTAAGCTGCAGGAAAGTCGCTCCGCCTTTCAGCGCCTTTTCCACCTGATCGGCAAGAGTCTCGTCGCCCAGCCAGGACCTGTCGGTGATGGCATATAGAAGCAGGTCGTCTTTATCACACCTTTGGGTCCGCTCTGTGCCGGATTTCCTATCGCAC
Source organism: Bacillota bacterium (assembly GCA_036835995.1). GTDB lineage: Bacteria > Bacillota > Clostridia > Peptostreptococcales > Anaerovoracaceae > Anoxybacterium. Next base: position 3,892 of record DAITKX010000101.1, read on the forward strand.
CTCATACTTTGCTCCTCCCTCCAGGGTCTCTCCGTCCATGTTGTAAATCGCGTCGATGATCCGGTTCCGGTAGGCCGCGTTTCCGTCCCCGGGCCGCATATTGCCCCATCCGATCTCGCCCGCGAGCCCCATGGCGCACACTGCCGCGGCGGCGGCTTCCAATCCGCGGTCCGGATTTGCGGCAAGAAACGCTGTTACCATGGCGGAAAGCTGGCAGCCCGTGCCTGTGATTTTTCCCATCTCCGGCCTGCCGTTCCGGATGACATAGCATTTTCCACCATCGGTCACAAGATCGATCGCTCCTGTTACGGCGACGATGCTCCCCGTCTTTTTCGCAAATTCTTTTACGAAGTCCACGGCTTTATCCAGGGACGCTTCTGTTACAGCGTCTGCGAGGTCGGCGTCGACGCCCTTGGTGCTCCCGCTCCCGAAGGCCAGCGTCTTGATCTCGGAGATATTTCCCCTGATGACGTCGAACCTGATTTCCTCCATCAGCCTGACTGCCGTTTCCGTCCGAAGCCTGCTGGCCCCCGCGCCCACCGGATCCAGCAAGACCTTATGTACCAATTCGTTTGCCTTTTTTCCGGCAAGAAACATGGAGGGGATCGTAGCCTGGTTCAGAGTTCCGATATTGATATCCAAGCCGCCGCAAATCGACGTAATGTCCTCCACCTCTTCCGGGTCGTCGGACATGATCGGGCTCCCTCCGCAGGCAAGCAGCGCGTTTGCGACATCATTTACGGTCACGTAGTTTGTAATGCAGTGCACCAGGGGCGCATTCCCACGGACGTTTTCCAGACATTCTTTCAGCATATTATCTCCTTTCGCAAATACAAACCCGATACCCTCTGTTACCTTGTCAACAGAGGGTGAACATAAAAAAACTGCATATACGCCAAACAAGCATATATGCAGCAATCCAAGCTAAGTATATCCCTCCGTTGGCATTATCCAAATCAGGTTATGGGTCTAAGCAAAACAGCTTACTCTCAGCCTGCTCCTCGCAAGCTCCCCTTGTATTTATTGTTATTATACTACAATCGGTCAGAAAATCAACCTCGATAATCCGCTTAATAATTCTCTATTCGGCTGGCGATCCAGCGGAAGAGTCCCACCGTCGTCGTATAGAGAAACGCGGCGTCGGTCATTGCAACCATGATTTCCTCTTTACTGCCGATTTGATACATACCGGAATCGATCACGTCGTCCAAGGTTTCCTCATCAAACTCTTCGTCGCTGCAAAAAACTTCTTCCAGCTCCTCGTTTACTTCATACAGCTTTTTCAGATACTGCTCGGCTTTATCATAATTGTCCATCTTATAGTAGAGGGCGATGAGAGGCAGCAGCATCTGCGTGCTCTCTTCCCTTTCAAATCTTTTGTAAAGCCTGTTGACGCTGAGTTCATCTTCAAAGAATGCATACAGGCTCATGAGAATATATCTCACGCCCATATTGTCGCCCTCCGAGAGCTCCAGCAGCTCTTCGCAGGCTTTGGCCGCCATCCTGAACTTTCCCATGTCTATTAAAAGATGCAAATATGAGAATCTTAACCGCATGTATGGGCGCGTTTCAACAATGCCCCAGAAGGAACCGATATTCTCATCTGTTAAAAGTCCCCCTTCTCTCAGATGCGCCTCTTCTTTGGCGATCAGCTCTTCATATTTTATTTTTAACTCTTCCTGGTCCCTGATGGTGATTTCCGAAACCATCATCTCCGCATCAAGGCAGTTGGGATCCAGCTTCAATGCTTTTCTCGCATATTTCAACGCCGTCTCTTCGCTGTCCGCTTCATAGGCCATATCGAGATAGTCCCATGCGTCTGTTTTCTTACTCATCCTGCACCTCCTTAAAAGCACGCTTTCAGCAATGTTTACTTCGTTTATAAGAACATTTACCTCATTGTATCAGATAAATAAATCAAACACAAGGGGAGCCAACCCCTCCTCGGCGCCCGTTCCCGCGTACACCGGCGCGCCGGTCTCGGCATATACTGCTCACAGAGGAGGTGACACCATTGAGAACAAAACCATACGACCGGGAGGCGGCCGTATCCTACGCCCACACATGGGCCTTCGGGCGTAATCCGCGCTACTATGACTTCGAGGCTCTGGGAGGAGACTGTACAAACTTCACATCACAGGCGCTGTACGCCGGCTCAGGGGTCATGAACCCCACCCCTACCTTCGGCTGGTATTACTACAGCCTGAACAACCGCGCCCCGGCGTGGACAGGCGTTGAATACCTGTACCAATTTCTCGTGAACAACCGGGGGGTCGGCCCCGTCGCCGTGGAAACGGATATGTCGCAGATAGAGCCGGGGGATATCGTACAGATTTCCTTCGATGGAAACGAATTCAGACATTCGCCGATGATCGTCGCCGTGGGAGACCCTCCGGATCCCTCGAACATCCTCGTGGCGGCCCACACATACGACGTCGATTACCGTCCGCTTTCCGACTACGATTATCAGAAGCTGCGCTTTTTACACATCACCCATGTCAACACGTGGTAAATGGACCCAAGGGACTGATAGAGGCCCGGGCCCGGGCCATTAAAGCTCCCCTTGCAGATCCGCCGGGCCGGCGCTCCCGAAGCAGAAATCGATAAACTTCTTCATGGTATCCGTAAGATACTTATTCTTATGATAGATCAGCTTAAACCGGCGCTTGAAGGCAAGGCCGTCTATATCCACGATGCGAAGAAGTCCCGACTCGACTTCTCTGTCCACCGCAAGCTTTGAAATTACAGAGACGCCGAGTCCTTCGGCCACCGCCGCTTTGATCGTATCCACATTATTGCAGGTCCAGGCCGCCTTCCAGGTCAGCCCGTTTTCAGACATGACGTCTTCAAATGTCTTTCGCGTCCCGCTGCCCACCTCGCGCAATATGAAGATTTCCGCTTCAAGTTCATGGGGTTCTATGGACGAACGCTCTGCAAAGGCATGGTTTTTTCCGCAGACCAGCACCAGCATATCCTCCGCAAAGGGTTTATTGACGATGTCCGGAGATAAAACCTCTCCTTCCACAAGGCCCAGGTCAAGCTTGTCGCTCAAAACCAGCCGCTCTATCTTCTCAGTATTGTCCTCAATTACTTCAATGGACGCTCCAGGCATGTCCTCCAGAAATGACGCCGCCAATTTAGGCAAGACCCATGCGCCGATGGTGACGCTTGCTCCGACCCTGACGGTGCCGTTTTGGCTGATCACCCGCATTTCATTCTCAACGTCCATATTCATACGGATGATATGCCTCGCATATCCCAAAAGCTTTTCACCGGCCTGGGTCAGGTATAGCTTTCTCGATAGCCGCTCAAACAGGCGGATGCCGTAATACGATTCAAGCTCCCCGATTGCCTGGCTCACCGCCGACTGGGACATGAAAAGGGCCCCTGCCGCCGCGGTCATATTCATCTTGTCGCATACCGTCACAAATATTTGAAAGTGTCTCAGACTCAAAACTGATATCTCCTTTGCTCAGAATCCATAAGTAATATATTATCATATTAATAAGATTATAATATTTTACTTATATACTTTCAAGAGATATACTGGTTGTCGAGGGTCATCGAAAGAAATCGCAAGAAGTGCCCATCGAAAGGAGTCGACAACATATGAAGAAACTATCGGATAAAATACCCGGAATACTGCTCGCCTTTGCAATTGCAGTTCCAGCCTGGCTGATCGGCCGCATTTTCCCCATCATCGGGAGCCCGGTCCTCGGCATCCTGTTTGGAATGATCCTCGCATTCTGGAAAAGACCCGCCGCGTTTACAAGCGGGATTTCCTATACATCTAAAAAACTCCTGCAATACTCAATCATACTGCTTGGCTTTGATATAAACCTCTTCAACGTTTTCAAGGTGGGCGGCCAGACGATCATCCTCATGGCGTTTACCTTTACGGCGGCCTTCCTCGCCGCCTATTTCATGGGAAAGCTTCTGAAGGTCGACAGGAACTCAAACATTCTGATCGGCGTAGGCACCGCTATCTGCGGCGGTTCGGCAATCGCCGCCACAGCGCCTGTCATTCAGGCTGACGATGAAGACGTGGCCCAGTCGATCTCCACGATTTTTCTATTCAACGTGATTGCGGCCTTCCTGTTTCCGTTTCTCGGCCATCTGCTGCATATGACCGATTACCATTTCGGCCTTTGGGCGGGAACGGCGGTGAACGACACATCCTCCGTGGTCGCCGCGGGATATACCTTCAGCAACGCGGCGGGAAACCTAGCGGTGATCGTAAAGCTGACGAGGACCCTGATGATCGTCCCTGTGACCCTTGTCCTCGCGTTCTACGTTTCCGTCAGGCAGGCGCGGGAAGGCAGCTCCACGCCCGGGACAAGCTATAAGCTCTCAAAGATATTTCCCTGGTTCGTCCTGGGCTTTCTCGCAACGTCCGTCATCAGCACCTTCCTTCCGATGCCCGAAACCGGAAAGCTGCTGGCTCAGGCAGGAAAATTCATCATCGTCATGGCCATGTCCTCCATCGGCCTGAACACCGACGTCGTCAAGCTCGTAAAGAACGGCTGGAGGCCTATCCTACTCGGATTCAGCTGCTGGGTGGTCCTGTCCGTCACCTCGCTGATCGTACAGTTTGCGATATTTTCCCCATCTGGCTTATGACCATCTCATAATAATGTCCCTTTTCCTTCATCAGGCTCTGATGATCGCCGTGTTCGAGGATCTGACCGCCGCCGATGACCATGATGTGGTCCGCATCCCGGATCGTCGAAAGACGGTGGGCGATCAGAAAGCTGGTCCGGTTGCGCATGAGGCTGACCAGGGCCTTCTGTATCTCTTTTTCCGTCTTCGTATCGACGCTGCTGGTCGCCTCGTCCAGGATCAGAATCGGGCTGTCGCACAGGACAGCCCTGGCAATGGAGATGAGCTGTCTCTGCCCCTGGCTCAGGTTGTCTGCGGCAGCTGAGATCCTCGTGGCGTAGCCCTTGGGGAGCTTATCGATAAAGTCGTGGGCCCGGGCGATCTTCGCCGCTCTGACCACTTCTTCCTCCGTGGCGTTCTCTTTGGAGTAGCGGATATTATCCAGAATCGTTCCGCTGAAGAGGCTGGTATCCTGAAGCACGACGGAAAAGCATTTCCGCAGGCTGGCCCGCCTGATTCCGGTGATGTTTACCCCGTCGATGAGGATTTCGCCGCTGTCCGCGTCATAAAATCTTGTCAGCAGATTGACCACCGTCGTCTTCCCGGCGCCGGTCTCTCCTACCAGCGCCACAATCTCCCCCGGCTCCACATGAAAGCTCACATCTTTGAGGATCGGCGTGGCTTTGTCATAAGAAAAGCTCACGCTGCGGAATGTGACTTCTCCCGCCGGATGCTCCATTTCCACCGAGTCCTCACGATCCGGCGCCTCCTCCTCTTCGTCAAGTATTTCAAAGACCCGCTCAGCTCCGGCCAGGGCCGACTGTATCGTATTGAACATTCCTGCCACCGAATTCAGCGGCTGCGCAAACTGTTTGGAATAGCTTAGAAAGCTGACCACGGTCCCTACCGCCAGGCCGTTTTGCACGGATAAAAATCCCCCTGCTATGGCGACGGCGGCAAAGACAAAATTGTTGATGACATTCAACAGCGGCATCATATACCCGGACCAAACCTGAGCCTTATTGCTGCTCTTGCACAGATCCTCATTGATCTCCCTGAACTGCCGAAGGACGTCTTCATGCCGGTTGAAGGCCTTTACCATCTTCAGGCCGAGGATATTCTCTTCGATCACGCCGTTCAGCGCTCCGAGGCTTCTCTGCTGTGCCAGGAAGTACGCCCGGCTTCTGGCGGCGATCATCTTTGTCAGCAGGAAAACCAGGGGGACGCACAGCAGAACCACCAGAGTAAGGGACAGGTTCAGGCCGATCATGACGGCCAGGGAGCCTCCGAGGGTCAAAATGCTTGAAATCAGCTGCGTCGTAGTCTGAGCGATGGTGGAACTGATATTGTCCACGTCGTTGGTGATCCTGCTCATGGTATCCCCGTGAGACCGCGTATCGTAAAATCCGAGAGGCAGCTTCTGCATCTTCTCGAAGAACTCTTTCCGAAGGGTATAGACCAACTTCTGGGAGATGCGTAGCATCATGACGCCGTTGGTCAGATTGATCAGCAAATTTGCCAGGTACAGGCCCAGTATGATCAGCAGGAGAAAAACGAGCCTGTCGGTCTCCACAGTTCTGTTTCCAATGTGAAAGGTATTGAAGGTCTTGCCCACAAAATACGGGATCGCCACCGATACGCCGGAAGAGATCACCGTCAGGAAGACCGCCGCGAAGATCGTTTTTGCCCACCGCATATAGATCTTAACGATGCGGAGCAGGGTTCCCCTGGCGTTTTTCGGTTTCGCACCGGGCATAAAGCGCTCTCTTCCGCCGCCTCCCAAGCGTCTTGCAAAGGAGGGGGCTTTCTGCAGCCGCTGGCCTTTGAATTGTTCCGCCATATTTCAATCCTCCCTGCCGCTTTCGATCTGCGTATGATAAATATCCCTGTAGACCTCGCAGGAACGCATCAGTTCCTCGTGAGACCCGAATCCGACCCGGCTGCCGTTTTCCATGACCAGGATGTGGTCTGCGGACATCGCCGTTCCGCAGCGCTGAGTTATAAGGATGAGGGTCTGATCCTGTCCGCTGTCTTTAAAGCCCTCCCGCACTTTCGCTTCCGTTACGGCGTCCAGCGCGCTGGTGGCATCGTCCAGGATAAGCACCGGCGCCTTTTTCAGCATGCCCCGGGCGATGGAGACGCGCTGTTTCTGCCCACCCGACAAATTTACTCCTCCGCTCCCAAGAAGGCTGTCATACCCGTCCGGCATCGTCAGTATGAAATCGGCCTGGGCTTTTTCCACGGCCTGCCTGAGGTCCTCCTGGGAGGCTTGCCGGTCTCCCCACCTGAGGTTCTCCGCCGCCGTTCCGGAAAACAGCATCGGCTTTTGCGGAACGATGGCGATATTGTTCCGGATTTCATTGGTGCCAAGGTTTTTTATATCATGATCATCCAGGCGGATCTCACCGCTGTCCGCGTCATAGAAGCGCAGAAGGAGCCACGCAACGGTGGATTTTCCACCTCCCGTCGGGCCGATGATGGCGAGGCTTTCCCCGCTGTTTACGGAAAAGGAAAGGTTTCTGACAGCCGGAACGCCGCTTCCGTTAGGATATGCAAAGGTGACATTTTCAAAGGTAATCCTGCCCTTCACCCTCCTGTTTTCACTTCCCTTTTCAAAATCCTCCTCACTGTCAAACACTTCCC
>DAITKX010000102.1:0-7137 GCA_036835995.1 Bacillota bacterium
CGAAACAGTTCCTGCTGAAGCAAATGTGTTTTTGACAGTTTAAAATCCATTTTTCGTTTCCCTCCTGGTTCGTAATGCTTTTTATTTCTTATAAAAAATTCTTATAATCCTATAGGTTCTACTTTACCTTATTGTTAATATATTGTCAATTATGTTTCCGACAAAAATGGCACTGTATTCTGTATACTTATTATGCTTCCGGCAAAGTGCAAAAAACGCCGGAAAACCTGATGCTTTCCGGCGCAAAGACTCGTGTTTATCAATCAATTTTGCGAAGTTCCCTTAATTTCCCTGATCAGATATCGGATCATGTATCCTGCATTCAGTAAAAATGCCTGCTTTGGCTGTTCTTCCGCTACAAATTCGTCATAGAAGGCTTTCTCATAGTCTTCCATGATTTCATCAAAGGAAGCGCCTCTCCGTACCCTTTCCATAACAAAATCCCTGTTCTGGGCAACGGACTCCAGCGCCATATCCCAATAGACCTTTCTGATGTGCTCCGGCACCTGTCCGTAATGGGGGGAAACGATGTATTTTGCATCGATTTTTCTACACTTTTCAATGGATTCAACGGTTTGGCGATAGCTCTTGATCATACCTGTGATGACCCGCCCGCCTCCGGCGTAAACACCGATGGTCTCGCTTGGAAAGAGGATCTTTTCCGGCTCAAGAAAGAGCGTCAAAGAGCAGTCCGTGTGTCCCGGCGTCTCAAAAATATGAATTTCAGTGTCGCCCAATGGAATGACATCCTTTTCACAAACTATTCTGTCAATTCTCAGGCCGTCCATCAAAACCGCCGGCTTTTTATCTGAATAGATCTTGATGGCGCTCCGAGCCGACTGCTTTTCAAGCACTTCCTTGCCGTATGCGGCGCCAAAGGAGATCAAATCGGGCCACGCCTTTCTCAAATAGGGCACTCCCCCGATATGGTCATAGTGGGTATGGGTCAGTATCACATAATCAAGAGGTCTCCCGTCCAGCTCTCTCCTGATATTCTCAGCCAGCGCCTCGCCGCAGTATGCCATGCCGCAGTCGATCAGAGCCGTTTTTTCCGAGCCGGAAACGAGCAGGGCCTCTCCTCCCATGCCTGCGGTCACCCGCTTGATCCCTCCGGCAAACTCAAACCTTTCTCTTTCCTCTTCTCCTTCTATTCTCTCTATCTTTCTTTCCATTTTTTTCTCTTTATCCATACCTTTATCCATCTCTTTTTCAGCCCTGGTTCCAATCGCAATCCTTATGTAGTGAATCGTCATTGCAATCAGCAAAACGAGGCCGAAATACCCCTCCAGAGGCAGGGCGACGGCTATGATCTCCGCGAAGCCGAACAGGCTGAGAAAAAATCCGACGACCGCTGCCAGGAGGATGATTCGCTTCTTATAGCTGTTTTCCTTTATCTTTGTAGTAAATCCGTAGAAGTTGCTGGTGGCCGATGAATAGACCGCAAACAGCAGCAAAACCGCATAGATCCAACGAACCGGGCCCGGCAGTTTTCCGGAAAGAGCCAGGATGGGCAGCACGCTTGCCGAGGATAAGCCCGCATCCGTAAGCATGGAAAGCGTCATGAACAGGGCCGCAAGTCCGAGGATCAGCCCTCCCAGCGCAGCGCCGGCCAACGCGGACCGATAGGATTTTGCCCTTTGGGCGCTGCTGGCCATGATGGGAATACCGGCCAGCATATTGTACGAAATATAGATCATCGCGGACGCGCACCAGTTCGGCGTCATGGGGCTGATCTTCCATTCCGGTTCAATCCCGGAAGGCGGCAGATCTCCGAGGATGATCACCCCGCATACGAAAAGCACGATCACAAGCAGAACGGGAATGATATATTTAAAATACTTTGAAATCCGTTCAAAACCACCCAGGATGGTGGCGATGACCATCAGCATCAGGATAACGCCGCCAAAGGCCCGGTGCAGCCCGAACTGCTCCTGAAACAGCGCTCCCCCCGCCGCGGCCATGACCACATACACAAGAAACAGGATCGCCGCCGTAATGGAGCCGAAGATATTTGCAAGGCGCTTATTTTCAAAGGGCATGATGATTTTTCCGATATCGGTGGATTCGACTGAGTGGCTTATCTTCACCGTCATCATGCCAAACAGGATAAAAAGAATCGTGACAGCCAGCACCGCCGGATAGCTCTTTTCTCCGAAAACACCGAAAAACTGCCATATTTCTCTGCCCGAAGCAAAGCCGGCGCCCATGAGAGTGCCGACATAAAGAAAAGCAATATTTACCGCTGAGATCTTATACCCGCTCATCGGACACAGCCCTGCTTTCTTTCACCTCACCCAGGGTAAACACCACAAGGCCCGCCCAGATGATGGCGAAGGTCAGCAGCTGGATCTTATCAAAGGGCTCGTGATATACAAAAATACCCAATAGCAAAGTGATGGAAGGCGATATATACCCCAGGATCCCGATGGTGATCAGGTTGATCCTGTTGGCTCCCATGGCAAAGAGCATCAGCGGCGTTCCGGTCATGAGGCCTGCCAATGCCAGCAGTATCCATTGAGCAGGCGTCCCGTGGGCTGCCGCCCCCCTTCCGGTCAGCTCAAAGTAAAGGATCACGATGAGAGCCAGAGGCGACATCAGTATCGTTTCCCACAGAAGGGATAAGACCGCCTCCATCTGCAGCTTCTTCTTGATCGCCGCGTAAGACGCCCAGGTAAAAGCCAGCATTAAAGCGACCAGCGGAATCCTGTGATGGTAAATCAGCATGACGGCGACGCCTGCAAACGCGGATAGAATCGCCGCCAGCTTATACTTGTTCAGCTTTTCTTTAAAAAACAGGATTCCAAAGATACAGACGATCAAAGGATCGATGTAATAACCGATGGAGGTTTCCAGAATGCGCCCATTGCTGACCGCCCAGATATAGGTTCCCCAGTTCACTGAGATCACGGCGCCCGCGGCCAGCAACGTCAGAAGCGTGCCCTTATCCTTCAGCGGTTTCAGGATGTCCTCCCGCCGGTAAAATATAAGTGCAAGAATCAGGGCAAATCCGGAAGCAAGCAGAATCCTGTAAAACAGGATCAGCAGCGGATCGATGGGCTCCAGGGATTTCCAATAGATCGGTAAAAATCCCCATAACAGAGAGGAAAGGATTGCAAATGCAACCCCTTGCTCGTGTTCATTTATTTTATTGAATCGTTTCAAATCTACACCAACGTTTCTGTGAGCAACTGGTTATTGATCGCCTCACCCGGCGGAACGATGGGCGCTACGTTTTCATCAATGAAAATTTCGCACGCGATCACGGTTCCGGTGGCGGAGTTTTTGGCTGTTTCCAAAGCTTTCTTCAAGCTGTCGCGATCCTTTACCAGGCATCCGGTAAGTCCAAACGCTGATGCTAGTTTATCATATTCTATGACATCTGGCAAATCCGTTGCCGAATATCTTTGATCAAAAAACAATTTCTGCCACTGCCGCACCATTCCCAGCGTGTGATTTTTGACTACGATGGTGGTGATGGGAAGCTTCTGCGCCGACACCGTCGCCAGCTCGTTCAGGTTCATACGGAAACTGCCGTCGCCGCTGATGTGGATCACTCTTTTGTCCGGATTTCCCACCTGCGCGCCGATGGCGGCTCCGAGGCCGAATCCCATAGTCCCCAGGCCTCCGGACGTGATGAACGTCCTTGGTTTTCTGAAGGGCCATTTCTGGGCGGTCCACATCTGATGCTGGCCTACGTCGGTGCATATGATTGCGTCATCGCCCATCACCTCATTGACGGTTTCAAACAGGACATCGGAGTTCAGCGCGTTCGCCGCATTCCCGCCGCCCTTCCTTTTCTTTTTCTTCTTCCATGAGGCGATCCTTTCATGCCATGCCTCTCGTTCCGACCGCTCCACCAGCGGAATAAGCGCCTGAAGCGCGCTCTTCACATCGCACTTCGCGCAGTAGTCATACCTTACGTTCTTTCCGAATTCGGCCGGATCGATATCGATATGTATGACCTTTGCTCCCTTTGCAAACCTCGTGGCGTCTCCTGTCACGCGGTCGCTGAACCTTGCGCCGACAGCGAGAACCAGGTCGCTGTGGTGAACCGTCATATTGGCTTCCCTTTGCCCGTGCATTCCGACCATACCAAGGGACAGGGGATTTCTTCTGTCAAAGGACCCCATGCTCATCAGGGTGGTGATCACCGGTATGTTGGTTTTTTCCGCAAATTCGGTCAGTTCCTCCGACGCGTCCGCGATGATTACGCCGCCTCCGGCATAGATGACCGGCCGTTCCGCGGCATTGATTTCCTTTGCGATGGTGCGAATGGCTTCCATATCCGCGGGAGGGCAGCAGCAATCGGCGCCCGCCGGTTCGCAGGGCGTGTATTCGCCGAGCTCTACCATAAGATCCTTGGGAACGTCCACCAGAACAGGCCCCGGACGCCCGCCGGAGGCGATCCGAAACGCGTTACGAATGTTCGGAGCCAGCTCATCCACCGTTCTGCAGAAGAAGCTGTGCTTCGTGATCGGCAGAGTGATGCCGACGATATCGACCTCCTGAAAGGAGTCCTTTCCGATCATGTTGAGAGGGACCTGCCCGGTAATAACCACCATAGGGCTGGAATCCATATACGCGGTGGCGATTCCTGTCACCGTATTCGTTGCGCCTGGCCCGCTTGTGGCAAAGCAAACGCCGACCTTCCCGGTGGAACGGGCATAACCGTCCGCGGCATGGGTAGCCCCCTGCTCATGGCTGGTTAAAATATGTTTGATTCTGTCCGTATAGTCGTAAAGAGCGTCGTATAGAGGCATGATCTGCCCTCCCGGATATCCGAATATGGTATCCACCTTCTGCTCCAACAGACATTCCATTATGATTTGAGATCCCTTTAACTGCATGATTTCACCTGTTTCTATTTTTCATCATTCCATGAATACATCTTTCTCAGTTCTTTTCCTACTTTTTCGAGCTCATGCTCCGACTTGATCCTTCTGGTTGCCTGGAAGTGCGGACGGCCAACCTTGTTCTCGGTGATCCAGTTCCTTGCGAAAGTTCCGTCCTGGATCTCGGAGAGCACCTTCCTCATCTCTTTCTTAGTATCCTCGGTGATGATCCTCTTTCCTACTTCATAGTCGCCGTATTCCGCGGTATCGGAAACGGAATATCTCATTCTGGAGAAGCCGCCCTGATAGATCAGATCGACGATGAGCTTCATCTCATGAATGCATTCAAAATATGCGTTTGCCGGATCATATCCGGCCTCCACAAGGACTTCAAATCCCGCCTGCATCAGAGCGGTGACGCCGCCGCAGAGGACTGCCTGTTCGCCGAAGAGATCGGTTTCCGTCTCCTGCCTGAAGGTGGTTTCCAGAACGCCCGCTCTGGACCCGCCGATGCCGGCCGCATACGCAAGGCCGATGTCATGGGCTTTGCCGGAAGCGTCCTGATGAACCGCGATGAGGCAGGGAACGCCTTTTCCTGCGAGATATTCGCTTCTGACCGTGTGTCCCGGTCCCTTAGGAGCGATCATGATCACGTCCACGTCGGCGGGCGGTACGATCTGCTGAAAGTGAATATTAAAGCCGTGGGCAAAGGCCAGGACCTTGCCTTCCGTAAGGTTCGGCTTAACGCTGTTGGCATAAATGTCGGCCTGCTTCTCATCCGGTACCAGCATCATGATGATATCCGCAGCCTTTGCCGCCTCTGCCGCAGTGGCAACCTTCAAGCCTGCCGCTTCCGCGTCTTTCCAGGACCTGCTGCCTTCGTACAGTCCAACGACCACTTTGACGCCGCTCTCCTTCAGGTTTAACGCATGTGCATGTCCCTGGCTGCCGTAACCGATAATCGCAACGGTCTTCCCGTCTAATAATGCCAGATTACAATCACCTTGATAATAAATTTTTGCCATTTTTCATTCACTCCTTTGTATATAACAGCTAATTTGTAACGATTTTATTTGTTGGATCAACACAAATTACCTAAAATTTTATATTAATATATTGTACTCCCCGATTCGGTCTCAGTCAAGGATTATAAAGGGAATTTCAGAATTTCGAAATTTTCGGAAAAAGTGGCGATATTTCCTCTCAAATAAAAAAAGAATTGCAGGCCCCGGGAGGCTTACAATTCCCTCTTGTCGTTTTCAGGCTGTCATCCAAAGAGGCCGCCTAAAAAACCCTTTCCGTCCCCTCCTTGATTTCCAAGGAAAAGGAATATCACAATAATGATAAGTAACCAGCTTCCGCCGCCGAACCCGTTGTTGTTGTCAAAGCAGTCGTCTCTATTGCCGCCGCCAAACCCTCCAAATATGTTCGTACCTCCGCAGAGCAGGAATACGATTATGATGATGGGAAGCCAGTCTCCAAAGCCCCAGTCATCGTCGCGATTCGAGCAATTACAGTCATCACGTCTGAAATCCCGGTCCATGCATTTAAAATCATCGCCCACCTTATATACACCTCCAAGTATTTTAACAATGCAATTCGTATATAATATGAGCCCCTGCCGTATTGTGTGCTATCTTATTTTTTCAAGGAGCGCCAGCATGTCGTCGGGCAACGGCGCTTCCAGCTCCAGAAAACGGCCGGTTACCGGATGCCGGAAGGACAGATACCTTGCGTGGAGCGCCTGCCGGTCGATGAGCCACATAGAGGCCTCCCCGTACGATGTGGGACATATGTACCCTGATCTGATGGGTCCTGCCCGTCTCCAGCACCAGTTCCACCATGGTGTAGCCCTTCTCGAACCGTTCCAGCACCTTGTAATGAGTCACCGACGGATAACCGCCGGCCACCACCGCCCGCTTTGCCTTATCCTCCTCTTCCTTGTCCACAGGAAGGTCTATGGTGCCCTCCTCCTCATCTATGATCCCATGCACTACGGCCACGTACTTTTTCGTGACGCCGTTTTCATACATCTGCCTTTGGATATCGTCCTGACAGTGGGAGTTTTTCGCAATGGCCAGCAGTCCCGAGGTATCCATGTCCAGCCGGTTGACAAACCGAATCTTGAAGTGCTTCCCGCTCTTTATCATGTAGTTCATGATGCCGTTGGCCATGGTGCGGCAGGGGTGCCCCTTCGTCGGATGCACCACGTAGCCGGGCTGCTTGTTGATGATCAGAAGGTCGTCGTCCTCATAAACCACGGAAATCGGGATATCCTCCGGCTCGAAATGGCTGTCCTCCTCCG
>DAITKX010000102.1:7162-10586 GCA_036835995.1 Bacillota bacterium
ATTCCCCTTTTCATACATCTTGACAAAAGAGCCGTTCAACTGAACGAAATCGCTGGTCTTGAGCTTTGTCATCAGCCGCCTGGAAAATCCGAAATGACGTTTTAAGAGCTCCTTGATCCGGAGCTCTTTCTCTTCTTCTTTTATTGTATACTCAAATTTGCTTTTCATAGAAATTTACTCTTTACCTTATTCCAAAAGTCATAATTCTCAAAGCGCAGCAGCTTGACGATGGATTCGGAAAACTCGATATAAATCTCCTCCACTCCTTCGTGGACGGACTCCATTCCGTCCGTTACGATCAGCAGCCCCTGCTCCCGTGAATATTCCGGATTGATTCGAATGGACAGATCCGGCGGCAGGATAACGCTTGAAGTAAAGGACCGGTATGCCGTCGTGTTCATGGGCGCGATGGGGGTCACCTGAAGCAGATTGAGCCGGGGATCCACGATGCTGCCGCCCAGGGAGTAGTTGTACGCCGTACTTCCCGCCGGAGTGGAAACCAGAATCCCGTCGCCGCTGAACCGCTCGATGAAGCTTTCTCCGATGGAAAGGTTCAGATGGACCGTACGGGAGCTCTCTCCCTTGATCAGTATTTCATTCAGGCCCATGTAATCAAAGCACTCGCCGCCGACGGTGATCTGGGCCTTCACCGTTTTCAGATGCTGGGTTTCATATTTTTCCTGTTTATAGCGGAAGATAAACTCGTCCAGATCGTCGGGATGAAGCTCCTGGAAAAATCCCAGATGGCCCGTGTTGATTCCGATGAACGGGATATCCGGAAAGTTGTTTTTATGAAGCGTCTCAAGGAAGGAGCCGTCTCCGCCGATGCAGATGATGAGCTCCGCGCTGGGGTCGTATTCCCGTGGAACGATAAAACCGCTGTTCTCAAGCTTGCGCTTCAGCAGTTTTTTCGTATCCTTTGATAAAACGGTACCGTTTGTAAATATATTTATCACTCTCATATACAAACGTCCCCCTTGCCTGTACATTTTTCGCGGTGCTCCGCCGTCTTTTCCGCCGCTTTTACATTTTACACCAGTTTTTCGATTTCCACAACCAGCTTTTCAAAGGCGTCCATGGCCTGGATGATCGGAGCCGGTTTTCCCATGTCGACCCCCGCGATCTTGAGGAGCTCGATGGGATAATCGCTCTCTCCTGTTTTCAGGAATTCGAGATAGGCGTCCCTTGCGGCGGGCCCCTCGTTCAGGATCTTTGACGAGATGGCGGTAGCCGCGGAATAGCCCGTGGCGTATTTATAAACGTAGAACGCGCGGTAAAAATGCGGGATTCGCGCCCATTCCAGCTCGATCTGTGAATCGTAGGCCACCTTGTCGCCGTAATATTTGCGGTTCAGCTTTCCGTATTCTTCGCAGAGCCATTCCGCGGTGAGGACTTCCCCGTTTTCCACCGCTTTATGTGTCAGCATTTCAAATTCCGCAAACATGGTCTGGCGGAACAGGGTGGTCCGGAACTCCTCCAGATACAGGTTCAGCAGATATTTCTTCTCCTCCGGGTCCTTGCTGTTGTCGAGCAGGTGATGCATGAGGAGGGATTCGTTCACGGTGGAAGCCACTTCCGCCGTAAAGATGGAATGCCCGCCGTACATGAAGGGCTGGTTTTTCCTCGTATAGTAGGAGTGCATGGAGTGACCCATCTCATGAACGATGGTAAAGACGTCCTTCAGCCTTCCGTCGTAGTTCAAAAGGATGTACGGCATGCTGTCGTAGCTACCGAAGGAATATGCGCCGCTGGTTTTCCCCTCGTTTTCAAAGACGTCGATCCATCCGGCTCCGATCCCTTCGTTCATCCTGGCAATGTAATCCGCGCCGAGAGGGGCTAATCCTTCCCTCATGATATCCAGGGCTTTTCCGTAAGGAATCTCCTCCTTTGGCATCTCCACCAGGGGAACGTACAGATCGTACATGTGGACCTGGTCCAGCTTCAGGATCCTGCGCCTGGCTTCCACATACCGGTGAAGCACGGACAGCCTGCTGTTTACCGTATCCACGAGATTGTCATAGACCTCTGTGGGGATATTGTCTCCGGAGAGGGCCGCTTCCCGGGCAGAGCCGTATTTTCTGATCCTGGCCGTGACGGCGTCGGTCTTTGTATTGTAATTATAGTTTGTAGCGATGGTGTTTCTCAGATCCCCGTAAGCCTTATAGATATGCTCGTAGGCCTCCTGGCGCACCCGCCGATCATGGGATTCCATAAGACCGCCGTATCTGCCGTGGGTGACCTCCACCTCGTCGCCGTCCTCGTCGACGATGGTCCCGAATTTGATGTCCGCGTTGTTGATCATGGTAAACACGTCATTGGTGGCGCCGGTGACCTCGCTGATCTGGGCCAGAAGGTTTTCCTCCGCTTTGGAAAGGACGTGAGCCTTTTCCCTCAGGATGTCGTCTACGGCGTGTTCATAGATCCTGAGCCCTTCTTCCGACTTCATAAAGCCCCGGAGCGTCTCTTCCGGAATTTCCAGCAGCTCCGGTATGAAGAAGGACATGTAGGAGGATGCCTTGGCAATGAGGGTGCCTGCCTTGTCGCTCATGGCCTGGTATTTGTTGACCCGGTTGTCCTCGTCCTTTTTCATCTTGGCATAGGTGTACACCTTCTCAAGAAGCAGCCAGATGTTGTCCTTCTTCTCCATGGCTTCCAGCAGAACCTGGGGGCTTTCGCTCAGCCTGCCCATATATGCGGTGAAATCCTTTGCCTTGTCCTCAACGGTCTTGTAATCGGTTTTCCACTGTTCTTCATCAGGGTACATCTCTTCGATTTTCCATTTATATTTCGGATCGACCTGATCTCTTTTCTTCGTTTCTTTTCCCATGCCCGAATCTCCTTTTTTATTTTTCTATTTACATTTTATCCGCAATTAATTAATATTATTATAACATGTAACATCGCTCTGTGAACATGTTATATTGAATCCACTCTACGGCGACGCCGTTTTGCGGTCCTGGCCGCATATAAATGAATAGATTCACTATATCATAGAATCATGAAAGGACACTTAATTTTTATGGATAACCGGCCAATAGGGTTTTTTGATTCCGGCCTTGGTGGACTGACCTGCATACCCTATTTAATGAAAGAATTGCCTAACGAGCGGATCATCTACTACGGCGATACCGCCCGTACGCCATACGGCTCGAAAGCGCCTTCCACCGTCCGCCTTTTTTCAATGCAGATCGCAGATTTTTTGGTTAAAAAAAATGTGAAGATGATCGTCATCGCCTGCAACACTGTCAGCTCCACCTGTCTTTCGGACCTGCAGCAGAAGTATCCCGATATCCCCATCGTCGGGATCATTGAGCCTACCGCCGAAATCGTTGCAAAGACCTGCGGGGAGAATAATCATATCGGCATCATCGGCACAAAGGTGACCATCAAGAGCAAGGCGTATGAAAATTTGATACATAACCTG
>DAITKX010000103.1:0-10120 GCA_036835995.1 Bacillota bacterium
TCCGTCCTCCATAAAAGAGACCCGGTCACCGACATGGAGTTTTTTGCCGGGCCGGACCATGGCTTCCCAAACATCGTCCCTTATTCGCTTTGTCAATAAAAACTCAACCTTTGCGCCGGTGATTTCCTTTGTTCCGAAAAGCCTTGCGGGTATGACCTTTGAGTTGTTCATCACAAGGCAGTCCCCCGGGTTGAGATATTCCAATATGTTATAAAAATGCCGGTGCTCCAGCCTCCCGGTCTTTCGGTCGACTACCAGAAGCCTTGATTCGTCCCGCTTATCGGCGGGATGCTGTGCGATCAGCTCTTCCGGCAAATCATAGTCAAAATCATTGATGTGCATTCGTTTTCCTCTTTATCTCAATCGTAGATTTTCATCGTCTTACCTTAATGTCAGTGAAGTAATACTCCAGGATTTCTTCATATGTAAAGCCCTGTTTTGCCATTTCAACGGCGCTGTCCTGTGGCATGCCGACCCCGTGTCCATAGCCGCTGCCGCTGAAATTCGCGGTGTCTCCCGTCACGGTTTCGGAAACGGCCGTCCCTCCCAGTTTAACCGTTGAAGCTCCGTTATAACCATAAACCGTATCGCAGTCGAGTTTCCGGACCTTGCCGTTTCCTCCGATCACACAGATATCATCGCCGGGGCTTGCCGAAGAATCTCCGTTGCTTATCTTCCAGGCCGAAGAGTTTCCATTCGCTGTGCTGTCAGTCAATTCAAATTGGCTGGACTTGATGACCGCGGCCCCCAGCACGTTCCTGATGCTCTCCTTCTTCAGACAGACCGTGGACCGACTGCCGGCTATTTTCAGCTCGGAGACCGAGCCGTTGTCGTTTCTCTCGCTGATGGACACCGACTGGACCGTTCCGGGATCATACCCGGCTGCTTCCAGCTTTGTCCTGATCGTATCGAAGGACAGACTTGCGCTCCAGGGATACTTTGGAGAGTATTCATCCTCAACAGCCTTCAGGTAAGGCTCTTTATTAGCCCACACGTCCTCCGCGTTTTGCGTATATCCCCCGCTGTTCTTGAAATAAAAGGCCATCACCGGTTTTCCATCGCAGTAGATCATCTCGCCTCTCGTTTCATCGACGGCCTCGTTTGTCTGCGGATGTTCATCGGAATAGCCTTTATAGACCTGACAGTCCGTCGAACAGCAGAGATCAAACCCCTGCGCCGAATGCTTTCCGAGATTCAGCTCTCCGTAACTTCTGGCGGCGACAGCCTGCGCTTTCAGCGCCTCTATGGGATTGCCATACCCAAGTTCCGAATTCAGCACTCCGTAAACATAATGCTCCAGCGTTATGTAATTGATCACGGTCATCGTGCCGTCTGTCTTGGCGAGAAGCATGATGCCGTCCCGATATGGAGTCTTTTCATAATATAGGATTCCTTCGTCCTCATAATCGGCTGGCATGATGCACCCGGATGAGCCGAGATCACTTGACAGCAAGGTTCCTTCCTCATCCCTCAGCACGATATTTCCGTTTTCGTTGGACGCGACCAGCTTTGTATAGGCCGGCAGGGGCATCCCTTCTTCAAAGCTCCTGTCCTCCGCTCTGCCCAGAATAAAGCCCTCTTCCGAGCTGATGGTGCAGGAATCGACAGAACTGCTTCCATATTTCAATCCAACCTTTAGATAATCATCCTCTGAGGCTGCGTCGGCCCTGGAGCCGAAAAACGGAAAAAGCAGGAAGGTAAACATAATAGTTATTATTGTTAATCTTATGTATTTCATCTGCGTATCCTTTACATACTTAACTGATCATCCCTTGGATTTTCCAGCCCTAAATGCCTGTAAGCCAGCTCGGACACGACTCTGCCCTTCTGTGTCCTGTGAAGAAAGCCGGCCTGGATCAGGTAGGGTTCGTAGACGTCTTCAATGGTGATCCGCTCTTCCCCGATAGCCGCGGAAATCGTGTCGATGCCCACAGGCCCTCCGTGAAATCGCTCGATGATCACCTTCAGAATCTCGCGGTCCAATCCTTCCAGCCCTTCTTTATCAATGCCGAGGGAATTGAGAGTCCTGTTGGTGATCTCCAAATCAATGACGCCGTTTCCCTCAACCTGGCAGAAATCCCTGACCCGCTTCAAAAGCCGGTTTGCAACCCGGGGAGTGCCTCTTGAACGCTTTGCCATCTCTATCATGGATGCGTCGTCCACGCCTATATTCAAAATATCCGCGGTCCGTTTGATGATCTCTTTCAATTCGTCTATGGTGTACATCTCGAATTTGCTTATGACGCCAAAACGGTCTCTAAGCGGCGCTGAAAGGCTGCCTGCCCGGGTCGTGGCCCCGATCAGCGTGAACTTGGAAAGGTCGAGGCGGATGGACCGCGCGGAGGGGCCTTTCCCTATGATGATATCTATGGCATAGTCCTCCATAGCGGAGTATAAAACTTCCTCCACGGAACGGTTCAGCCGGTGGATTTCATCGATGAACAAAACGTCGTTGTCGTTGAGGTTTGTGAGTATTGCGGCCAGATCCCCCGCCCGTTCGATGGCAGGGCCGGAGGTGATCCGCAGGTCGACTCCGAGCTCGTTGGCAATGATCCCGGCAAGGGTCGTCTTCCCAAGGCCCGGCGGACCGTAGAAAAGCACGTGGTCCAGAGGCTCTTTGCGCATCTGGGCAGCTTCAATGAAAACCTTGAGATTTTCGGTAACAGCCTTTTGTCCGATATATTCCGCAAGCCGCTTTGGCCGCAGGGAAAGCTCCATCACCTCATCTTCTTCATTGAGGCGTGACGCTGTGATTCGTTCCTCAAAATCCATCTCTTATCTTCCTATTCCTTTCAGTGCCCGCTTTATGTATTCTTCCGTTGAAAGGTCGTCGTCGGAAATGCAGCGCGCTCACCGCTTCGCTACGGCTATATCCCAAGCTGATCAGACCGTTGATCGCCTCGGTCTTTCCCGAATCCGCAGCCACCTTTTCGGCGGCTTCCGCAAGGCCGCCTACGGCGCCCATCTTATCCTTCAGCTCCAGAGTAATCCTCTGTGCGATCTTTTTACCGATGCCGTTGGCCTTTGTAAGGGTAGACGCATCGTCAAAGACGATGGCCTTTTTGATATCCGCGATCGGCATGGAGGAGAGGATCGCCATAGCCGCCTTTGCTCCGACGCCGTTTACCGTCATCAGCTTGCGAAAGAGGTCAATGCCCTCCTTGTCATGAAATCCATAGATGCTCACATCATCCTCCCTGAGGATCATCGCGGTATAGAGCAGAACGGATTCTCCGCTGCCTGCGAGGTAAACGGAGGAGTTGTCCGGCACAAAGACCTCATAGCCGATGCCGCCCGCTTCGATCACGACTCCCCCCTCAAATTTCATGGTGATATTGCCTTTAATATAGTGGAACATACTCATTTCCCCTTGCTCGCAAATTTTCCTGCGCAAACTTCCCTGTTATTTCTTCATATATTTTTCAAGCTTATTTAAATGTCCTGCGCTGTGTCCGTGACAGATTGCGGCTGCCAGAGCGTCCGCCGTATCGTCGGGCTTCGGCACTTCGCTGAGATTCAGAATCGTCTTGACCATGGCCTGAATCTGTTTTTTTTCCGCTCTTCCGTATCCTACGAGGCCCTGCTTGATCTGAAGCGGCGTATACTCCCTGATTTCGAGGCCGGAATTGGCACAGGCAAGAATGGCTACACCCCGGGCCTGTCCAACCAGTATCGCCGTCTTCGAGTTGGTATTGAAGAACAGCTCCTCGATGGAGACTACGTCCGGCTCGTATTCCCGTATGATCTCCATGATCTGCGTATAAAGGTGTTTCAGCCGGTCGGGCATGTCCATGGTTGAGTCGGTGGTTACCGCGCCATAGCCGCAGACGGAAAAGTGATTGCCCTTCATATCGATAACACCGTATCCGAGGATCGCGTATCCCGGATCGATTCCTAATATTCTCATTGTTAACTCCGGATCAATTTTATCATAGATTCTTGTTGATTTCCAATTTCAATATGGCTATTTTACCATAAAAAACATATGTTTGTCTATGTTCTTTCACTCAATTTTAAAAACCTGTAAAATACTGTAAAAATCTTTTCTTTTTTGTTGATTAGAATTCCCAATATGATATAATAATCAATATGAACTAATATTTATTCATTGCAGTAGAAAGGATGTGCAGCATGAGATATTCAAGGCAGAATAAGATACTTGATATTATAAATACGCACGAGGTCGAGACCCAGGAGAGACTGGCGGCGCTTTTGAGAAAAAGCGGCTATAAAGTCACCCAGGCCACTATTTCCCGGGATATCAAAGAGCTGCAGCTTGTGAAAACGCTTTCTCCCTCCGGAAAATATAAATATACCGTCGGAGTCAATGTGAATCAACCGGTTTCCGACCGTTTTATCAAAATATTCAAGGAAACGATACAGACCGTCGCCTATTCCGGCAACATCATCGTTGTAAAGACCCTGAGCGGCTGTGCAAACGCCGCAGGCGAGGCCATCGACACGCTGAACTTTCCCAATGTCGTAGGCTCCCTGGCCGGCGACAATACCCTCTTTCTTGTGGTGGACGACCCAGCCAACGCACCCGCGCTGGTAAGCCGGTTTAGCGAAATGATCAAATAGCAGGAAGTCGAAGGGGTAAGAGCATGATTTCTCACATCCGCATTAAAGATTTTGCAATTATCGATACCGTTGAACTTGATTTTCACGATGGATTGAATATTATAACCGGAGAGACCGGCGCAGGAAAATCGATCATCATTGAAGCAGTGAGCCTTGCCTTGGGAAGCAGAGCCGACACTGCTTTCATTCGTTCCGGGAAGGATAAGGCCATAGTACAGATGGTGGCGGATCTGAACGGCGATGAATATGTCATAACCCGGGAGCTTTCCGCCAGCGGGAAGAACGTCTGTAAAATAAACGACGAAATCGTCTCCCTCTCCCAGCTTAATAAGCTGTGCAGGCGAATTGCAGACGTCCATGGACAGTATGACCACCAGTCCCTTTTAAACCCGGAAAACCATCTGAAGCTCATCGATACCTATCACGACATGGAGATCTCACCGGTCAGAGACCGGGTAGCGGAGCTGTTCCAGAAATATTCCGATACAAAGCATGAGCTTCTCTCCCTGCTTTCCGGCCAGGCGGACGCGGAGCGGAAACGCGACTTTATGCGCTTTGAGCTCTCCGAGATCAACGGAGCAAAGCCTTATCCCGGTGAAGACGAAGAGCTGGATCAAAAGCTGGCGCTCCTTCAGAACAGCGAAAAGATCTATCAAAACCTTGCCAGCGCTTATGAATTTCTCTATGAAGCCTCTCCTTCCGCTGTCGACAGCATTGGGAAAAGTTTGCATCTGGTCCAGGAGATCAGCGGACTTTCCGATGAGATCAGCCGTTTCCACGATTCTCTATCCGACGTGTACTATAAAATGGAAGACCTCACGACAGAGGTCCGGAAATTTAAAGACGGAATCTCCTTCTCCCCGGAGGCGCTGGAAGAAGCCGTCGACCGTCTGAACGTTCTCGACGGTCTGAAGCGGAAATACGGCGGTTCCATTGAGAAGATTCTGGAATACAGGGATAAAATCGCGCTGGATTTGGAAAAAATTGAAAATATCGACGCTGTCAGGGATAAGCTGACCCGGGAGCTTTCGGAATTCGAAAAGGAGCTTGCCTCGGCAAGCTGCGAGCTTACGGCCCTCCGTAAAAAATCGGCCCGTGACATTGAAGGCCGCATCAATGAAGAACTCAAGGAGCTGAACTTTAAAGATACCTGTTTTACCGTATTCTTTTACGACGACGGCGGGAAGAGCAATTTTTCCGCAAACGGCGCCGACAGGATCGAATTCCTGATCACCACCAATAAGGGCGAGGTGCCGAAGCCACTGGTGAAAATCGCTTCCGGCGGTGAGATATCGAGAATCATGCTGGCCTTTAAACAGATCATCGGCGATTTTGACCTGATTCCAACTATGATATTTGACGAGATCGACGCGGGAATCAGCGGAATCACCGCCAGCATCGTAGGCAAAAAGCTTCTGGATATCTCCAAACGGCATCAGATCATCTGCATCACTCATCTGCCCCAGATCGCCGCATTTGGGGACCATCATTACAAAATCGACAAGACGGCGGCGGACGGAGCCACCCATACCACGGTGATTCCCTTGGAGCACAGCGAAAAGGTCAATGAAATCGCAAGGCTGCTGGGGGGAATCAACATTACCGAGACCACGCTGAAGAGCGCTGAAGAACTCATCAAATTATCCAAAGACCGTTGACAATCAACGGTCTTTTTTATCCCGGCGTGTGCAAAATTTTCAGTGTGGAGTATGAATTTGCCGCTTGGAGGCCGTTAGAGCGGTTAAATCTACGCCCTGCTTGAAAATTTGAGCAACAGGCTTATAAGCCAGCAAAAAGACCGTCGGGTGTCCGACGGTCTTAATTATTGCAATTTGATTATTCTTCTTCTGGCGCTTCGGCAGGGGTTTCTTCAACTGCTGCTTCCGCGGTCTCGTCTGCAGGTTCAACCGCTTCGGCGGCTTCCGCTTCAACCTCTGCGGGAGCTTCAAAAACTTCTTCAACCGTTTCAGCAGCAACAGCTTCATCTGCCGCTGCGGTTTCTTCAGCAACGGGTTCTTCTGCTGGAGCTTCTTCCACCGCAATCTCTTCGTCAGCCGGAACTTCTTCCTCCACGGTAAAGGCTGCTTCATCCTGGGCGGTCGGCTGTTCGAGTGTTTCCTTAATACTCAGGCTGATTCTCTTCCTATCCTTGTCGATTTCAAGGATTTTTGCGGAAACTTCCTGACCCACCGAAATTTCATCAGCTATATTGGTCACTCTCTTGTAAGCGATTTCTGAAATGTGGACCAATCCGTCAAGGCCTGGTTCCAATTCAACAAACGCGCCGTAATCCTTGATCTGAACGACCTTTCCAGTGATGTCCTGTCCGACATGGTACTTTTCATCGATGACGGTCCAGGGTTCAGGTGTGTTCTGCTTCAGGCCCAATGAGATCTTTCCCTTTTCCGTATTCATGGAAAGGATCTTGACCTGGATCTTTTCTCCGATTTTCAGCGCTTCCTGCGGGTGCCTCAGCTTGCCCCAGGAAATCTCGGAAATATGCAGAAGTCCGTCGATCCCGCCGATGTCAACAAATGCGCCGTAATCGGTAAATCTCATGACGGTTCCATCCACCACGTCTCCAACATGAAGAGAATCCCAAATCTCCTGGACTTTCTTCTGCTTTTCTTCCGCCAGATAAGCTTTATGTGAGAATACGACCTTGTTTCTCCTCTGATCCAATCTGGTAACTCTGACGGGTACGGTCTTGCCAATGAACTCGTCCGCTTTGTCGATAAACTTATCGGAAAGCTGGGAAAGAGGAATAAAGCCGGAAACTTCTTTGTAAACCGCGATCACTCCGCCCTTTACTTCTTTCACAATCTTCGCATTAATAAATGATTTATTTTCAAGAGCATTATTGATCTCATCCCAATGCTCGTTCACTTCAAGCTTCTTTTTTGAGAGGAGGATGTTACCATCGCCATCGTCAGTTTTCAAAACCTTAGCCTGAATTTCGTCGCCTTCTTTAAATAAATCAGTTAATTCCTGGTCTCCTTCCAGAGTAAACTCGTCTCTAGGAATGATACCGTCCTTCTTGCAACCAAGATTTACTACGATTTCTCTGTTGGAAACCTGAATAACCTCTCCTGTTACAATTTCTCCGCTGCGTGGCAATCTCAGGGACTTTTCGATCTCGTCCATCAGATCATGCATCATGTTGTCTTTCTTGTTTTCAGTGAACAATTCACTCATGGTAGCAATAACCTCCTTAATAATACGTTCAGGAGTCGAGGCTCCCGCCGCTATTCCTATTCTATTACATTTCTCGACTTCTTTCAATGGTAAAGTTTCTTTATTTTCAATAAAATAGGTGTTTCCACAGTATTTTTTCGCTATCTCAAAAAGCTTCTTAGAGTTCGAACTGTCGATACCTCCTATTATGACCATTAAATCGGAATCTATAGCTGTTTCCATACAGCTTTTTTGCCGCTCCTCCGTGGCCCGGCAGATGGTATTATAGACGACGATTTCCTTCTTTTCCGTCTCAAAATAAGAGACGATCTCCTGGAAAAGCTCCTCCGTTATGGTGGTCTGTGCAACGATAAACAGACGATCCGCATCCACGTTTTTTGCTTCCTCGAGGTTCGAAACGACATAGGCTTCGTTGTCGCACCAGCCGTTGACTCCGATCACTTCCGGGTGATTGCGGTCTCCGACAACGACGATGTGAAAGCCCTGATTCTTCGCTTCCCGGACCAAATTGTGTATCCTTTTTACAAAGGGACAGGTCGCGTCTACCAGCTGCAGATTTCTCTCCTTTGCTCTCCTGTAGAATTCTTCCGTCTCTCCGTGGGAACGCACGATCACAACGGAACCTTCCTCCGCTTCCTCCGGAGCGCCTATGATGTTCACCCCTTTTTCCGCAAGCTCGTCGGTTACTGTTTTGTTGTGTATCAAGGGGCCGCAGGTGTAGATTTTGACGTCTTTTCCCTTATTTTCTTCAACTGTCTCTTCCGTTTTCTTCAGCGCTTCCTTCACGCCGAAACAGAATCCGGAATGCTCCGCCAGGGTGATTTTCATTTGATTTTATTCAGACTTTCCAGGAATTTTTTGAAAGCCCCTTCCTTTCCGTTTTCCGTCGGTTCGTAATATTTCACTCCCTCGTTGTACAGGTTGTTGGGGAGATACTGCTGCTTGACATATCCGCCGTAAGCGTGGGGATATTTATATCCGATTCCCAGCCCTCTCGATTTGGCGCCGGAATAGTGGGCGTCCTTTAAATGATCCGGAACGTCGTCGATGTTCTTCTTTTGCAGATCCGACGTTGCTTTTTCGATGGCGTTTACCGCCGAATTGGACTTGGGGCAGGAAGCGAGTAAAATCGTCGCGTGAGCCAGGTTGATCCGCGCTTCCGGCAAACCGATCATGAGAGCGGCCTGAACACAGCTCGTCACGATGGAAATCGCGCTGGGATAGGCCATTCCGATATCCTCGCTGGCCATTACCATCAGCCTGCGTCCGATCATCTGAATGTCGGCTCCTCCCTCCAGGAGCCTTGCCAGGTAATGAACCGCCGCGTCGGGATCGCTGCCCCGCACGGATTTTTGAAGGGCGGACAAGAGATTGTACTTGTCCTCACCCCGGTCATAAAAAGTGGTCTGCCGCTGCATGGCCTCGCCTATGATAGCTTTGTCGATTCTTCTGCCCTTTTTCAGGTTTTCACTGATAAAGCCCAGGGTATCCAAAGCGATCCTGGCGTCGCCGCTGCTGAGGTCAGCCAGCATCAGGATTGCGTCCTCATCCCATTCAAGATTTTGTTTTCCAAGTCCCCTTTCGGTATCGTTCAGCGCCTTTACCAGGATCTGATAGATGTCCTCTTTATCGAGGCGCTTGAATTCATAAATAGAACCCACCCTGCTGAGAATGGCGTTGTTTACGGCAAAATAGGGGTTTTCCGTCGTGCTGCCGATGAACCGGATCGCGCCCTCTTCCAGGGCTTTCAGCAGCGAGTCCTGCTGAAGCTTGTTCCAGCGATGGAACTCATCCACATAGACATACGTCGTTTCTTTCTGGAGTCCGAAAAATTTCAGCTTCGCCTTGTCCAGAATCTCCTTCAGCTCCTTGATCCCTGTGGTGGATGCGTTGAGTTCGTAAAAGTCCGCATCCATCTCTCTCGCGATGAGCCGGGCAAGGGTTGTCTTGCCCGTCCCGGAGGGACCGAAAAAAATGGCGGAGTCAAAGGTCCTGTTTTTGATCGCATTGTAAAGCAAGGACTCCTTGTACATAAAATGCCGTTGCCCGGCGAAGTCGTCGATATGGTCAGGTCGCATCCTGGTCGATAATGGGATCATGCTTCCGCCTTTCTGGATTAAGTATCAAAGTTTGGATTATGTATCAATGCTGCCATGTATGGGTTATTGTATTAAGGTCGATAAATCGACAACAAAGGCATCTGAAACCGCCGCGGACACGATAGCCGCCGCCTCTTTTGCCTTATCCTTGTTGGGGTACGGAAGACCTAATACCTTGTAGTTTCCTCCGCTTTCGTATACATAGGAATAAATTCCCTTTCCCGTCAGCCCGTTTGAAAGAGCGT
>DAITKX010000104.1:0-10008 GCA_036835995.1 Bacillota bacterium
CGCGGGCAACGACTGGACCGCGCTAGACAGCAACGGCGGCATGTTCTACGTATTTGCCGCCTGCCTGACCGGCAATATTGCATTCTGGGCTACCATGGCATTGAATATTCCTGACTTCTCAAGATATGCAAAATCCCAGAAAGTTCAGTTCAGAGGACAGTTGTACGGCATGCCTCTCCCGATGTTTATTCTGGCTTTTGTCGGCGCGTACTTTGCGCAGGCCACAAAATTAACCTTGGGAGAACCCATGTTTGACCCGACGAATGTATTCTATCATGTAAGCAATCCTTTCATCATCTTTGTATGCTCATTGGGTGTAATCGTCGCAACCATTACAACCTGCGTTGCCGCCAACGTTGTAGCACCCGCAAACGGATTCAGCAATCTGAGCCCGAAAAGGATTTCTTACAAAAAGGGTGTTGTCATCACCTGTATTATCGCCTGCTTCGTATTCCAGCCCTGGTGGATCTATGGTTCGGGAGCCGCGTATATCTTTACCTGGCTGAATAACTATGGCACCATCCTGGCGCCTGTTGCCGCGATCTTCGTATCGGATTACTATCTCTGCAAAAAGAGAAGAATCGACGTAGCCGCTTTGTTTGCCGGGGATCAGGGAAGGTATTGGTACAGGGGCGGAGTAAACTGGGCCGCAATCATCGCATGGATAGCAGCGTTTATCTTACCGCTTCTTGGAAACACCGTATTCCTGTATAAGGGCGGTCCTGTTACACTTATGAATCATATCGCCGCCAACGGTTACATCTTCGCATTTATCGTAGGACTCATCGTATACATGATCCTGATGAAGGTGCCGGCCTTTGCTATGAATTCCTATATCGATGAGAAGGAAGAAGCAGCTATGACGGAAAGGTAATCGGAAAACGATTGCTTATGAAAAGTTTGTATCCAATAAATCTATTTAAATAATGAGCGGAGCCCTTGAGACCCAAGGGCTTTTGCTATCTGACATCAAAGATGAATGCATGGCGTTCAAAAAAAGGAGGTTTGTAAATTGGATCTGTTAATCAAAAACGGTACCATCGTTACCGCAGAATCAACTTTCAAAGCTGATCTCGCCGTGAAAGACGGTAAAATCATTTCAGTGGGCCAGAACATCAAACCCTTAAAGGGTACGGAAGTGGTAGATGCAAAAGGCAAACTGGTGCTCCCCGGTGCAATTGACGGGCACACCCATCTTGCAATGCCCTTCGGCGGAACCATCTCATCCGACGACTATTACACCGGCACCAGATCGGCGGCCTGCGGAGGAACTACAACAGTCTTTGATTTCGTACTGCAGGCACAGGGTGAAAACATGCTGGACTCCATAAAGAGGAGAGACGCTCTCGCCGCTCCCGACGCTGCGGTTGATTACTCTTTCCATATCGGAGTTTGCGACGTTACGACACCCGAGCTGTTGGATTCCATGGAGGACGCTCTCAAGTTCGGTATTCCCTCCTTCAAGGTATTTATGGTCTATGATTTCGGTGTAGACGACGGCTCCTTCTATCAGGTCCTTCAGAAAGCTTCCAAGATCGGCGCACTGGTGGGAGTCCATGCGGAAAACAGAGAAGTAAACAACGTTCTGATTAAGCAGTATCTGGCGGAAGGTAAGACAGACGCATGGTGGCATTACATGTCCAAGAATGAGGACGTGGAAGGCGAAGCTGACGTCAGGGCCATCAATCTCGCAAAGATGGCGGGAACTTCCCTCTATATCGTCCATCTGGCCGATAAGCAGGGCGTCGAAGCCGTTAAACAGGCAAGGGATGAGGGCTATCCGATCTTTGCGGAAACCTGCCCTCAGTATTTATACTTCACTAAGGAAGTATACAAGAGAGAGCGCGGCAGAGATTTCGTATGCTCGCCTCCGATGAAGGGCAAGGAATCTCAGGACGCGATCTGGGAGGCCATCCAGTCGGGAGACATCGCCACCATCGCCACCGACCACTGCCCATTCACCCAGGCGGAAAAAGACTGGGGAATCAAAACCAAGGATGGAAAGCCGGGTAACTTCACTACGATCCCCAATGGGTGTGCAGGAATTGAAAACATGTATCCTTACGTGTTATCAGAAGCCAACAAGGGCAGAATTTCCTTCAACAAGGCCGTTGAGCTCTGCGCCACCAACCCGTCCAAGCTGTTCGGACTGGATCATCTGAAGGGCGCTCTGGTTCCGGGTCTTGACGCGGATATCGTAATTTATGACCCGAAGAAGAACGTAACCATCAAAAACAGTGAGATGCACGGCAACCTCGATCATACGATCTGGGAAGGCGTCAGCGTAAAGGGATATCCGGTAGCGACCTACAGCAGAGGCACCCTCGTTTATAAAGACGGCGAGTTCCTCGGAAAGAAAGGCTACGGAAAGCTGATCAAATGCAAGCCCATTAAATTAAAGAGCCCCAGCCTGTAAGATCGACTGATTTATAACAAATTTATAACTAAAAACTCACCATTTTTTGGTGAGTTTTTTTAATAAGTCCAATGTGGGCGTGAACATCTCCCTTCAATCCCCTCCACCCCGTTTTGTTTTCCTTGCATAATTTTGTCTTTTAGTTTACAATTAATTGTTCTGCATAAAAAACAGGGAATGATATTTACTGAACCAAATATAAAAAGAAAGAGAAAGAATAAGGAAAATCAATGGAAAACATAATTTTTAAAGAATTGAATCTGTCCCATGAAGTTCAGAAGGCTTTGAACGAAATGGGCTTTGAGGAAGCAACCCCGATACAGTCAAAAGCAATCCCTCCGATTTTTGAAGGAAAAGACGTCATCGGCCAGGCGCAGACAGGAACCGGAAAGACCTGCGCTTTCGGCATACCCGCAATTGAAATGCTGGATCCCCATATCGCAGGCGTGCAGGTCCTGGTGCTCTGCCCTACCCGTGAGCTCGCCATACAGGTCTCGGAAGAGCTGAAAAACGTCTGCAAATTCAAGAAGGGAGTTAAGATCCTTCCCATTTACGGAGGTCAGTCCATCGACCGGCAGATCATGGCTTTAAAAGGCAGGCCCCAGGTCATCATCGGCACTCCCGGAAGAGTCATGGACCATATGAGAAGGCATACCCTGAAGATGGAAAACCTCAGGATGATCATCCTCGATGAGGCGGACGAGATGCTGAATATGGGCTTTCGGGAGGATATCGACACGATCCTTGCGGATATTCCCTCGGACAGGCAGACGCTGCTGTTTTCCGCGACGATGCCGAAGGAGATCATGGATCTGACCAACCTTTACCAGAAGGATCCCGTGCTGATCAAAACCGTTCATAAAGAGCTGACCATTCCAAGCATAGATCAATATTATCTGGAGGTACGGGAAAGCTCCAAGACAGAGCTGCTCTGCCGTCTCATCGACGCTAAAAACGTAAAGCTCGGACTGGTCTTCTGCAACACGAAAAAGCGCGTTGATGAGCTGACCAGCGCCCTTCAGACCCGCGGTTATTCCGCGGAAGCCCTTCACGGCGATATGAAACAGTCGGAGCGGGACCGGGTCATGACAAAGTTCAGAAAGGGCATGATCGAGATCCTGGTCGCCACAGACGTTGCGGCAAGAGGAATCGACGTCAACGATATCGAAGCGGTATTCAACTATGATATCCCCAACGACGAGGAGTATTACGTCCACAGGATCGGCAGAACCGGCCGCGCCGGGAAGGCCGGCGTATCCTACTCCTTCATCTTCGGCCGCGACATCTATAAGCTGAAGGATATTCAGCGCTATACCAAGTCGGAAATCCTTCCCATGAAGCCGCCGACAATCTCCGATGTGGAAGAAGTCAAGCTGGAAGGAGCGGTGAGCGAAGTGCTCTCTCTTCTGGAGGCCTCCGACAGCTATGCGAAATACCATTCCGTCATCGAAAAGATTCTGGCGGAGTCCGCCGACGCCACCACCCTTGACGTAGCCGCGGTCCTGTTCAGCCTCGCCTTTGAGGAGTTGGACAACAGAAATTATGAGCATTCCGATCTGGATGAGGATCATACCCGTTACCGCAAGGAAGGCATGGTCCGGCTGTTTTTCGGCATCGGGTCCATGGATCACATCCAGCCCAAGAACATCGTTCAGAGCATCGCCGCCAGGACCTCCATGGCCGGAAAACTCATCGGGGAAATCGATATCCATAAAAACTTTACCTTTGTGGAAGTGCCCGCCGAGTTTGCCGACGAGGTCATGGACTCCATGAGAAATTTCACTCACCGGGGTAGGAAGGTCCTCATTGAAAAAGCGGGCAAGCGGCAAAAACCAAAGAACATTCCAAAGCGAAGGCGCTGAGGCAAACAGCGGTGATAAAATCAACGAAGGCGGAAAATAACCGCCTTCGTTTTTAAATCACAATTTTCACTTCTGTTCCGTCCCTCGTCTTTACGTCGACCATGTTGAGGCCCTTGTGTTTTTTCAGAATGTTTACCGCCCTTTTCATTTCAGCAAAATCAATATTCTCAAAATAGACCATCTGCTCCTGGGGAGCATATTTCCGCGCGATCCGCAGCCCGAAGCCGCCCATGCCGACCGCCGCTTTCACAAGCCAGATCGGCGCTGGAATAAAGAACCTCTTTCCGTTTTCAAGCCTCAGATAAATTTTCATTCGATGACAACTTCCACAAGCTCTCCGTTTGAGGTCTGAACGTCTACGATCTTTCCCTCCAGTCCCGAATCGATAGCGTCCATGATCATCCTGACGTCGATTCCTTCCTGATCGGAAATGCCCGGGATCTTCATGTTATTCACCGCCGCCCCGATGGCTTTTAAAAAGCTGACCGGTATGTTTACGTTCACCCTGTCCGATTGATCCGATGTGCCGGAGAGAACTCTGACCCTCAGCATTTTATCACTGTTCGCCGGCTTTGACGGCTGCTGGGCCGACCGCTGTGGATTCAGCGCTTCAATCAGCTCCGCAGCCTTCTCGGAATCAATTTTCCCCTCTTCCACCAACTGCAAGATTCTTTTTATTTCTTCCTGCATTTTTATCACCCTTTCATATCCTCTTAAATTTTATTATCCTTCATCATGCTGACGGCCTGCTCGGCGGAAATTTCGCCCTTTTCCAGCATGTCGATGATCTCTGTGCTCTCGATGGCGGGCTTTTTTACGACGACATATCCCAAGGCTGAAATGACCTCATCCAGCTTGGCCCGCACGGTGGGATAAGATATCCCCATCTCCTTTTCCACGTCCTTGATATTCCCCCTGCACCGGACAAAAGTCTCCATGAACTGCAGCTGGTCGTCGCTGAGATACTCAAATTTGGAAAGCTCGAATTCATTCTCGATGACGGTGCCGCATTTTCCGCATTTCAGTCTGACTGCTCTGAGCCCTCCGCCGCAGACCGGAC
Organism: Bacillota bacterium; assembly: GCA_036835995.1. Taxonomy (GTDB): domain Bacteria; phylum Bacillota; class Clostridia; order Peptostreptococcales; family Anaerovoracaceae; genus Anoxybacterium. The sequence goes on from DAITKX010000104.1 coordinate 5,339, forward strand.
ATTTTCCAATCAATTTATACGCCATAAACCACTTCTCCTCTCCTGTAATGCCACATTACACCATTCAAATTATAATGTCAATAGCACAATTAATAATTTTAATAAATTTATTAATATATTTAAACAATATTTTCTGTATAATTAATTTTATTGATTCAAAATTTAACATTTCCACAATTAGAGTGTTTTTTAAATTTGTCAGAAAATTTTAAAAATAACTATTGCATTGGGCATCCGCCTGTGCTAATATACTAAAAATAAAGAGCAAATAGCAAAAATAAAGATTTCCACGCTATAAATAAATGACAGCAAAGGCGCTGTATGGGTATTTTTCTAGAGAGTACCTGTACGGCGCCTCTTTTTTATATAACTGATTTTTACGCTCAGAATGGAGGAATTATTATGAATACAGGCGATAGTGCTTGGGTACTTGCTTCAACAGCACTGGTATTTTTTATGACGCCGGGATTGGCTTTATTTTATGGCGGCATGGTGCGAAGGAAAAACGTCCTTAATACAATCATGTTATCATTTGTCATAGTCGGCCTGGCGTCGGTCATGTGGGTCCTGACGGGCTACACCATGGCTTTTGGTCCCGACATGGGAGGAGTTATCGGCAGCTTTCAATGGTTTGGGCTGAATGGAGTTTCCTGGGATCCCAACCCGGATTATTCAGCAACGATTCCACATAATCTCTTTGCAGCCTTCCAGATGATGTTTGCCGTAATCACTCCGGCGCTCATCATAGGCGCGCTGGTTGAGAGGATACGGTTCTCCTCATTGATCGTTTTCATTGCGGCGTGGTCCATTTTGGTATACTATCCGATGGCTCACATGATGTGGGGCGTCGGCGGTATCCTGAGAGAACTGGGAGCGGTGGACTTTGCGGGAGGCAACGTAGTACATATCAGCTCCGGCGTTTCCGCCCTGGTTGCTTCCATCATCCTCGGCAAAAGAAGGGGAATCGGAATGACCTCCTATCATCCCCACAATATTCCCCTCGTGTTTTTAGGCGCGGCGATCCTGTGGTTCGGCTGGTTCGGCTTTAACGCCGGAAGCGCCCTCGGAGCCAACGGACTGGCGGTTCACGCCTTCATTACCACCAATACGTCCGCCGCGACGGCTGTCCTTTCCTGGATGCTTGTCGAAAGGATCCTCAGAGGGAAATCTACCCTGCTGGGCGCGGCCACCGGAGCTGTCGTCGGTTTGGTGGCAATCACGCCGGCTGCCGGATTTGTGCCGATTTGGGCATCTATTATCATCGGCGCTCTGGTAAGCCCGATCTGCTATTTCGCACTGGGCTTCCTGAAGGGAAAGTTTGGCTACGACGACGCTCTTGACGCCTTTGGATGCCACGGCGTCGGCGGCATATGGGGAGGTGTTGCCACCGGCCTATTTGCCAAAACTTCCATCAATTCAGCCGCTCAGTGGAACGGGCTTATCTTTGGCGGTGCGGAATTATTTAAGGCTCAGCTGATCGCCATCGTCACCACCATAGCCTTGTCCGCCGTCATGACCGCTATCATTATGGGCGTTTTGAAGATGGCTATGAGAATCAGGGTTACGGGCAGCGAAGAAGCAATCGGCCTTGACCTTACAGAACATAGCGAAAACGCATACCCGGCTTTCCAGGGAATGGATTGATTAAAAAAGAAGGGAATATTAATTATGAAAAAAATAGAAGCGATTATTCAGCCCTCAAAGTTGGAAGAAATAAAAGAAGCCTTCAACAATGAGGATATAAATGGGATTACGATCACGCAGGTAATGGGATGCGGGAATCAGAAAGGCTGGAAGGAATTTTACCGGGGATCGGAAATATTTCTCAATGTGCTTCCCAAGGTCCAATTAAGTATGGTGGTACCGGATGAAAGGGTGGATCACATATTGGAGCTTATTATAAAAACAGCCCATACCGATGACGTTGGAGACGGTAAAATATTTATCAGCGACGTTGAGCGGGTGGTCCGGATCCGCAACGGCGAGGAGGGAGAAAACGCCTTATAATCAGCCGGGGCTGAAATCATAAAACGATTTCAGCCCTGGTCGTCTTTTTTCCAAATATCATCATGCCCATTGGGATCCATACGGCGGCGAAAATCAGGCCGCCGACGAGGTAATGACCGATCACACTCCAGCCGGCGCCCTTCAGCATAAGATCCTTCATTGGGTTTGCATAATAATACAGCGGCCAAACCGCCTTCATGACGGGCGCAAACCCAGGCGCCATCATATATTCCGGCCACCCGAAGCCGCAGCTCAGAAAGCTTGGCACCGCCATAAACATGACAAACTGGAGGCAGTGGGTCGCATCGTTAAAGAGCGCCGCCAGAATCAGCGAAACCCCGAAAAGGCAGAGCAGAAACACCCCATGAATGGCCGCGAGATACCACAGGCTCCCCTTGATAGGATAGGCAAACAGCCGGTTGGCCAGGATCAGGCATGAAATCATGCTGATAGTGTTCAGCATGGCATAGATACCGAGCTTATACGCCGTATTCCTCATGTCAAACTTCCGGCCATTCTCCTGTCCAGCCGCCCGCAGGCTGCGAAGCCTCTCCTTTTCCTTGATCAGCACAGCCGGCGTCACCGCCAGGATCGTCTGCTGCACGAAGATGCCCAGAAGCCCTGCAAAGAGATAATAAAAGTATCCGAACTGGGGGTTAAAAAGCGCCCTGTCGGCCAGATTGAGCGTATAGACGCTCTGTTCCGCCGAATAAGGAATCATGCCTCCCGCTTCCAGGAGATTGATCTGTATCCCCGCGTTCACCGTTGTAAGTATCGTCGTGGCATAGAGCTGTATATTGTTGGCGATGAGAAAATTGGAACCGTCGATGAGGACTTCCGCCTCCGTTCCTGTCCTTTTCGCAAGCTCTTTCCCGAAGTTCTCGGGAATGATCACCGCACCGCTGATTTCCCCCGAAAGGATATGGTCCTCGATCTCACGGTAGGAGTTATAACTTTCCGTGATCTGAAAGACGGGGCAGTCATAAAAGCCGTCCACCACCACCCTTGAATTCGTGGAATTATCCATATCGAGCACCGCGATAGGGATATTCTCTACAAATACGCAGCGCATCACTTCCCCGAACATCACCGTGAACAGCATCGGAATGAAAAGCAGGATCAGATATGGGCGCAGGATAAGAAACCTTTCTCTCATACCGCAGTCACCTCCAGCGCGTTCACTCTTCTGCTCTTAAACCTTGTGACCAGATATAAGACGGCGATCCCTATGCCAAGGAAGCATAGCATCGCGATATAATCGGAAAGCAGATGCTCGATCCGGACCGGTTTCAGGCAGAGGTTCCTGATGGAATTGCTGTAATATGTAAATGGAATCGCCTTGGCAAGCAGCCGCATGGAGGCCGGCATTGCAAGCACCGGCCAGGTATAGCCGCCGAATATGGCTGTGGGAAGCACCAGAATGCAGGATATCTGGGTACAGAAGGTCCTTTCCTCAAAAAAGGAGCCCATGATATAGCCAAGGAGCGTGATGCAGGCCGAGAACATCCATGTCAGCAGGATCCCTCCCGCAACGGTCCCCCGGTAAGGCATCCCGTAGATAAACCACTGTACCGCCATGGTCAGAAATATGGACAGAAAACCCACCAGGCTCCATTGCAGAATGACCTTGCAATGCCCTGTAAAAGAAAGCTGCCGGCGCTGATTCTCCCATCCCCGTTCCGCTCCGGCAATTGCGATTGCAACCTGCACGATGGCGGCCAGGAGCCCCGGAAGGATGAAATTTCGAAAACTTTTGGTGGGATTATACAGCGTTCTCGTGGTGATATCCAGCGGGTTTACCTGGTTCATCACCTGTTCCGGCGCCACGTCCTGTTTCCCCTCAAACACCGTCTTCATATAGCCCGCCTTTACCGTCAGCAGGATCTCCGTCATCGCCGACTTCGACGACACGATGACCGCCAGGGTGGAGCCATCATACATCGTCAGAATTTTCGGCGCCTTCCCCTCCCGCATATCCTCATAGAAGTTCGGGGGAATGATGACTCCGACAAAGGCTTTCCCCTTATAAATCATATCCTTCACTTCATCGTAGGTGTCCGCGTACCGGACAATGTTAAAATACGGACTGTTTTCGATATAATCGATATAGTCCCTGCTGAACCCGGACTTGTCGCCGTCCATCACCACCGTGGGGATCGTTATGGCCACATCCGCCTTCATTTCATATCCGAGGGCAAGGCTTGCCAATACCGGTATGGCAAGGAACATGACGGAGTTCATCACCAGCTTCGGATATCTGTTTCTAAACCGCTCAAATCCCTCAATAAGCTGTCTGATCATAGTCAATCCTCTTTGCCGTTTCCGGAAACCTGCTCCCCTGCGGCCGCCGTTTTGCCTCCGAAATTCACCATCACGGTCATTTCGGCATGAAGCTCTCTGCCGCCGGTATCCGGCACCTTGATCTTCACACCGTAGGAAAGCACGTCAAAGTCTCCGTTTTCGTTTGTCGCCCGCTTCGTCGCAAAATCGGGCTTTCTGTTTATGCTGATAACCTTCCCGCGAAACGTCTCGTCGGGGTATGCGGCAAAGGTCAGCTCCACTTCTTTACCCATATGCACCTTTGCCAGGTCGGTTTCATTCACATTCACTTCGACCCAGGGGTCCTTGAAAGAGGTTACTGCCGCCAGGGGCATTCCGGTCGA
>DAITKX010000105.1:0-3876 GCA_036835995.1 Bacillota bacterium
ACTGAGAGATCTGAACAAGGGGAGCGGGAAGGCTACTCTCTGCTCGACATTTTGAGCAAGAGAAATGGGATACTCCCTGCTCGACATTTTAAAGGCTTGGATCTGTCCTTTCCAAAGACTTCTTCAAGCAGAGAAAGTAGAATCGTCTGCCATTTTTTTCTCAGCATGATATGGGAAAAAAGCTGAGGGGTAAGGGAGATATGTGACATGGTTACAGAAGCCGGTTGGCAGTACTGCTATAATAACGCTATAAGTATTCCCAATCATTGAAAAGAACAGGAGGTTATGAAAAATGGATGAAATGCAAGTAACGAGAATGCCCTTAATCGGCGATACTGCGCCGAGCTTCAAGGCTGTAACTACACAGGGAGAAATCAATTTTCCCGAAGACTATAAAGGGAAATGGGTCATCCTCTTTTCCCATCCCGCTGACTTTACGCCCGTTTGCACAACCGAGTTTATGACGTTCGCCTCCATGGCGGATGAATTCAAAGCCCTCAATACCGAGCTCGTCGGGCTTTCGGTGGACTCCCTCTATGCGCACATCGCATGGCTGCGCAAGATTCAGGAACTGGAGTGGAACGGGAAAAAGAACGTCGAGGTCAAGTTCCCGCTGATCGAGGATATCCGCATGGAGGTTGCCAATAAATACGGTATGATGCAGCCCGGACAGTCCAATACACAGGCCGTGCGCGCGGTATTTGTGATTGATCCTAACGCCAAGATCCGCACCATCTTGTACTACCCGCTCTCCACCGGCCGCAATTTCGACGAGATCAAACGCATCGTCATGGCCCTGCAGAAAGCCGACAGCGACGGTGTTGCAACGCCCGCCGACTGGCGTCCCGGTGACGACGTCATCGTTCCCACCGCCGGATCCTGCGGAACAGCCAAAGACCGCATGGACAACCAAACCGACGACCAGTACTGCCTGGATTGGTTTATGTGCTTCCGCCGGGGAAAGAAATAGTTTCACTGACTTGACACCGATATCCCATGGGATTTGCAGCAAGAGCACAGGAGGTTCAATGCCTCCTGTGCTTTTTCTTGCGCTTTGTTTGCTGTAAAAGCCTTTCCCACCGTAAAAACCTTTCCCGCCGTGAAGGTCTCCCTCCATCGTGAAAGCCTCCTTAAAGTGTTCCTTGCCATATTTCAATTTAAAAGGTTGAGTTTTATAGAATTCGGTAGTATAATCTAGTTAGTTAAAGCTAACCGCATTCAATTTATTTATTGAATCAAATATGCATCTGATTTGCATTTGAACCTGCCCGGGTGCGAATATCCCCCAATCGGGCTGTAAACAAATGGATATCACGTGGTGATATAGAAAAACAGATGGATATCATGTAGTGAGATAGAAAGTGTGGTGAATATGGATACGAAAATTGATTATGGGAACTGGGTTCCCAGGAAAGGCCTCGTTGCCCCGTGGATTGGCTTTGCGGCAGCGTTGATTCTGACAGTCGTCAGCCTTACCGCACTGCCTGCGGCGTGGCCGGCGGCCATCCTGTGGACCGTGCGAATTGTTTTAATGCTGTTCACCCTGTTATTCCTGATGATGGGCGCTATCATGTCGAAAGCGTACCGGCTTTTTTCCTATAGCGGCGGGCAGGTTTCCGCTAAAATCCTGGATGATCTGATTCAGCGGGTCGTATGGGACGGGAACGGAAGGGCATTGGATATTGGCTGCGGCAGCGGCGCGCTTTCCATCCGCGTCGCAAAAAAATTTCCCGACGCCCAGGTGACAGGGGTGGACTATTGGGGCGTCGAGTGGGACTATGCAAAAGAGCAATGCGAGAGAAACGCGCAGGCCGAGGGTGTGGCAGAACGCGTCCATTTTCAAAAGGGCGACGCGGCAAAGCTGGACTTTGAACAGGAAACCTTTGATCTTGCGGTCAGCAATTTTGTATTCCACGAAGTGAAAACCCAGCCGCAAAAGCGGTTGGTCGTCCGGGAAGCCCTGCGAGTGGTGAAAAAAGGCTCGCCCTTTATATTCCACGATTTGTTTTATAACCCGATTTTTTACGGGGATGCGGATGATTTGCTCCGGGAAATGCGGACGTGGGGCCTGACTGAGGTGCATATGGAGCGCACCTCTCAGCAGAAGTTCATCCCCGCCATTCTGCGCATCCCGATGTTCCTTAAAGATATTGGAATCGTTTACGGTATTCGCTAAACGGGAGGTCTATATATGTTGAACCGATTTTTTCAAAACACGAGAAAGCCAAGTGGCGTCCTTGGCAGAATGATGCTGAGGGTCATGAATACCGGGCACGCAGGGTTGGCTGAGTGGGGTTTTTCGCATCTGACGCTGAGGAAGGGCGCGCATATATTGGACGTAGGCTGCGGCGGCGGGGCCAACATCGCAAAAATGCTCAGGGATGTGCCGGAAAGCATTGTGGACGGATTGGATTATTCGGCGGAAAGCGTTGCATACAGCCAAAAGGTCAATGCTGCCTATCTTGGGAAGCGGTGCACGGTCCGTCAGGGGGATGTTGCGGCCCTGCCCTATCCTGATCAAACCCTCGATTATGTGACCGCCTTTGAAACCGTCTACTTCTGGCCGGATCTGGACGCCGCCTTTAAGGAGATCAGGCGCGTCCTAAAGCCAAAGGGCGAGCTTTTCATCTGCTGTGAAGCGGATGACCCTCTCGATACCACCTGGACGGGCCGCATAGAGGGAATGACCATCCATCGGGGCGAAGAGCTGAAGGAGCGCCTTTTGCGCGCAGGCTTTCAAAAGGCGGAGCTGCATCACAATAAAAAGGGCTGGATGTGCCTGATCGCCGTTTGCTGATTTCCCTCCGGGATTTTGCTGTATCCACAGGAAAACGGCAGACGAACGAATCACCCGCCGTCTGCCGATTTTCTGTTGATCTGCCGCGCCGTTGATTTGCCTTACCGATGGTCTACTGCACCGAAATCTCCGCGTTTTTCTCTCCGAACTGCTCCATGAGCATCTGCTTGATTTCGTCGCGGACTGTCCCTTTTTTCTCCTGGGTCTTGATGAGCTTGTAGGCCTGGAACAGCGGGGAAGGCCCAATCTCCGAGCTGAAATATCCGATGCCCTGGTTCCATGCCAGAAGCTCGAATACGTCGTCCAAGGCGGCGGAATCCACGCCGTAGGCATACGCTTTCACCAACTCCCGGGAGGCTGGGCGCATCCTCCCCGCGCCCACCGCATTGGCCAGCGATAACAAAAGCCTGGTTTCATACGGAAGGGCGCGGATTCAGCATCTCCCTTTTCCTCTGCACGGTAAAAATAGGCATGGAACTCATGCTCGCCGGCCTGTTCCGTGTGATGCTCAAAGCCAAGGGCCTCCAAAGCCCCATATAGAGGATGGGGCTCGAAGGTCTGGATGATCTTCAGCCCTTCTCCCACTTTTACGCCTTTGGCCTGTTTCTGCAGACCGGGGAAGAAATTTCCCTGCAAGTGGCGCACATCGATTGTTTTGAACTCAGAAGTTTTATCTTTCCATGCTTCGTAACTCATAACTCATTCCTCATTTCTTTCCTGGTTAGCGACAACTAACTATCATGTACATATTATACCCCTTTTCGCAGAAAATCAACCGGCATTTCCCCTGCATTATCTCTCCTGCCGGAAATGAGCGGCTTTTTCGGTTTTCTCAGGCACATTTTCTCAAACACCGCTTGAAGGATGGGCGACGCTCTGATAGAATAAGTATGGAATTTTAGGAAAGTTTGCTTCGGCAAGCTTTCCTTGTAATATTTTAATCAAGGAGATTTCAAAATGAAAGACATACAATTGAAAAAGCTTTTTACCGATACAGAGCTTTATGCCGGCAAGGAGGTCGTTGTTAGAGGCTGGGTCAGGACAAACCGGAGCTCGAACAAGTTCGGCTTCGTTGAAAT
>DAITKX010000105.1:3886-9702 GCA_036835995.1 Bacillota bacterium
CGTCTATGAAGAGGCGGTCATTGAAAACTACGATCAGATCGCAAAGGCCCCCATATCCGCGGCGCTGTGCGTCACCGGAGAACTCGTTTTAACGCCGGAGGCCAAGCAGCCCTTTGAGATCAAAGCGAAGGAGGTCGTCATCGAGGCGGATTCCGACGCGGATTATCCCCTCCAGAAAAAAAGGCACAGCCTGGAATACCTGAGGGAGATCGCCCATCTGAGACCACGGAGCAACACCTTCTCCGCCGTTTTCCGCGTGAGGTCCCTGGTGGCCTACGCCATTCACCAGTTTTTCCAGGAGAACAACTTCGTCTACGTTCATACGCCGATCATCACCGGCAGCGACGCGGAGGGCGCGGGGGAAATGTTCCAGGTCACCACTCTGGATCTGGACAAACTGCCGAGAACTGAAAACGGCAAAATAGATTACAGCCAGGACTTCTTCGGAAAAGAGACGAATCTCACCGTAAGCGGGCAGCTTGAAGCGGAGATCTTCGCTCTCGCGTTCCGCAGCGTGTATACCTTCGGGCCTACCTTCCGGGCGGAGAACTCCAATACCGCAAGACACGCGTCGGAATTCTGGATGATCGAGCCGGAGGTCGCCTTTGCCGATCTCAGCGACAATATGGAGCTGGCGGAAAGCATGATAAAATACATTATCAATTACGTCCTCGAACATGCGAAAGAGGAGATGAAATTCTTTAACGAGTTTATCGATAAAGGAATTCTTGACAGGCTTGACAATATCGTCAGCAGCGATTTCGCGCGAGTCACCTACACGGAGGCCGTGGAGCTGCTGAAAAAGTCCGGCAGGGAATTTCAGTATCCCGTGGAATGGGGCATCGACCTTCAGACGGAGCATGAAAGGTATATCACGGAGGAAATCTTTAAAAAACCGGTATTCGTGACCGACTATCCGAAGGAGATCAAAGCGTTCTACATGAGGCTCAACGATGACCAAAAGACCGTTGCCGCCATGGACCTGCTGGTTCCGGGCGTCGGCGAGATCATCGGAGGCAGCCAGAGGGAAGAGCGCCACGATGTGCTGGTGAAAAGAATCAAAGAGCTCGGCTTAAAGGAAGAGGATTACTGGTGGTATCTGGATCTGAGAAAATACGGTGGAGTAAAGCACGCCGGCTACGGGCTTGGCTTTGAACGGATCATCATGTACATCACCGGAATGAGCAACATCCGGGACGTGCTCCCCTTCCCGAGAACGCCGAAAACAGCCGAATTCTAAAATGCCGCCGGGGTGTTCTCGAGGGAAACTCTTATCCCTGCGAGAACGCCCGCGGCTGTCTTGGAGACATATCTCATGAATTTATTTATTACAACCGTAAAGGACGGGGCCGTCAAGGGCGTCAAAACAGCGTTGATGCTTCTGAAAATCGTGCTCCCTGTTTACGCTGTCGTCGTCCTGCTCAAACATTCTCCTGTCATGCCTTTTCTGCAGAACCTCTTTGCCCCGACGATGAAATTTTTTCATCTCCCCGGGGATGGGATCGTACCGCTGATCACGGGCTTTTTCACCGATGAATATTCCACCATCGCCGTAATGAGCACCTTTGACTTCACCAAAGCGCAGATTACCACCATCGCCATGGTTGTGCTGGTCGCCCATTCGATGCCTGTGGAGTCGGCAATCGCCCAGAGAATCGGCCTGTCGGCGGCGAAGTTCGCTGTTTTCCGGCTCTGCTCCGCGATTGCCGTGGGGCTTTTGGTGGGATGGATCGGAGGTGTGATCGGATGAGCGCATCTGCAAACGCGATCCTGCATGAAATATTCTTCGGCGGTCTCGCAACCGCCCTGAACATGCTAAAGATATTGATCCCTTTGATGATCATCGTCGAAGTTCTCATGGTCTATAACGTAATGGAAAAGGTGGCGGATAAGCTTCAGTTTCTGGCGGGCGCGCTGGGGATGCAGAAACAGTCCATCTTTCCCCTGCTGGTAGGAGTGGTCATGGGGGTAACCTACGGAGCGGGAACCATAATTGAAATCAACAGAAAGACGCCGATACCCAAAAAGGATTACGTGTTGATCGGGATATTCATGTTCATCTGCCACGGTATCATAGAGACGACCTTTATCTTCAGCGTCGCAGGGGCCAGCATTCTGGCTCTCACCGTCGGCCGGCTGGCCATCGCTTTCGCCGTGACCGCGGCCGCCGCGAGGCTGCCTGTGATCAAAGGTATGGGAACCAGTCCGGACCCTGAAAAAAGCCGGCTTGATTGAAAAATATGGATGTGAATCCCTGGAATTGGTTAAATTAACCGATGGTACTCCGTCTCCTATTTTATTTGCTATTTAAGGGGAATGATGGTATACTGAAACCACTATGTGAAAATTTTATGGGAGGTCTGAAAATGAAAGGCTATACGAGCGACACGATAAGAAATGTTGCACTTGTGGGACACGGCGGAACCGGCAAAACCACGTTACTGGAAGCCGCATTGCTTGCTACGGGGGTAATTAACAGACTGGGAAAAGTTGAGGACGGAAACACGGTATCTGACTACGACAAGATGGAGATCGAAAAAGGTTATTCAATCAGTACATCCATCGTGCCGGTTGAATACAATAAGGTTAAAATTAATTTTATTGATACTCCGGGTTACTTTGATTTTATCGGGGAAGTAAATTCCGCGATGAGAGCGGCCGAAGCTGCGGTCATCGTTGTAGACGCCTCCTCCGGTGTTCAGGTAGGTACCGAAAAGGCATGGAACTCCTGCAAGGAATACAATATGCCGACTTTTATGCTCATTAATAAGATCGATAAGGAAAATGTGGACGTTGACAAGGTAATTGCGGATTTAAAGGCGAAGTTCGGAACCTCCGTGGTCCAGCTCTCCGAAAAGGAGGCCCTTACGGAGGCTGTTGCGGAAAGCGATGAAGAGCTTCTGGAAAAATATTTCGGGGGAGAAGAGTTCACGGAAGAAGAGTTCAACCGCGGGCTGGCGGCGGGTATCGCTTCCGGCAGCATCGTTCCCGTAATGACCTGCTGTGCGCTCTCCGGGAACGGCATCAAGGAATTTATGGACACGCTGATCAAATATGTTCCAAACGCAAAGAACCATGCGGAATATAAGGGCGTCGACGCGAAGGACGCTGAGATCTCCAGAAAGTGTGATCCGGCCGCACCGGTATCCGCATTTGTTTTCAAGACCATCGCCGACCCATTCGTGGGGAAGATCAACCTGATGAAGGTAATTTCCGGAAAGCTTAATTCCGGCATGGAAATATACAACACCAGAGCGGAAAAGCCTGAAAAGCTGGGCGCTCTGTTCTTTATGAGAGGAAAGGGTCAGGCGGAAGCGGATTCCGTTTCTGCCGGAGATATCGCCGCCGCCGCGAAGCTGCAGTTTGCCCAGACCGGGGATACGCTTTGCGACAAGGCGAATTTTATCAAATATCCCGCCGTTTCCTTCCCGGAGCCGTCTCTTTACATGGCGGTGGAACCGAAGGCAAAGGGCGACGACGAAAAGATCAGCTCCGGACTGCATAAGCTCATGGAAGAAGATCCTTCCTTCCTGATCACCAGAAATACGGAGACTCATCAGACCCTCATCGGCGGCCAGGGCGAAATTCAGATCGGAATCATCACCGCCAAGCTGAAGGACAAATTCGGCGTCAGCGTAGACCTGGTGGACCAGAAGATTCCGTACAGAGAAACCATCAAAGGCAGCTCCGACGTTCAGGGCAAGCATAAGAAGCAGTCCGGCGGCGCGGGGCAGTACGGAGACGTTCATATCAGATTTTCACCTTCCCAGGAAGTGTTCGAGTTTTCCGAAGAACTGTTCGGAGGCTCCGTGCCGAGGAATTTCGTACCGGCAGTTGAAAAGGGCTTGAGAGAATCCATGGAAAAGGGGCCCCTGGCGGGCTTCCCGGTAGTGAATATCAAAGCCGTATTCTACGATGGCTCCTATCATGACGTGGACTCCAACGAAATGTCCTTTAAGATCGCCGCTTCCCTGGCGTTCAAGAAGGGTATCGTCGAGGCCAAGCCGATCATTTTGGAGCCGGTAATGCACGTTGAAGTTCTCGTACCGGACGAGTACATGGGCGACATCATGGGCGACATGAACAAGAGAAGAGGAAAGATCCTCGGCATGGAGCCCCAGGCGGGCGGCGGACAGAAAGTCCTGGCGGAAGCGCCCCAGGCTGAAATGTTCAAGTATGCAATCACCCTTCGTTCCATGACTCAGGCAAGAGGAAGCTTCACCATGAGATTTGAACGCTATGAGGAAGTTCCAACCCATCTTGCGGAGAAGATCATCGCGGAGCACAAGAAGGAAACGGAAGAATAAGATATTTATCCCTTTCGGCGGTGTTTCCGAAAGGAAACGCGATTAGAAAAATCAAATATCGATTGTAGAGCTGTAGAGCCGTTTTCCCCTGATTGAACCGATGGGGAAAACGGCTTCCTTTTATTCTGAGGGCTGCCAATCCGAATCTTGTTGAACATCCGTTCTTGCCGTGCTAAAATAAAACATATAAACAGACTAAAGCCGGCCCGAAGAAGAAGGGACGACTGGGCGAGTAAATCGGTCCGAAGAAAAGGGGACGACTGCATGGGTAAAAAGGCAAAGACCGTTTTCGTCTGCCAGGAATGCGGCTATGAAAGTCCGAAATGGCAGGGACAGTGCATTTGCGGACAATGGAACACCATGGTGGAGGAAAAGGTCGTTGAGACGAAAGAAAACGACAGAAGAAGCAGGGATGTTTCAGGGGAAAGGGCGAAAGCCACCAGGCTTTCCGAGATCAAGTCGGGAAGCGAGACCCGGGTGGATACCGGCATTGGGGAGCTGAACCGGGTGCTGGGCGGCGGGCTGGTAAAAGGCTCTTTGACCCTGATTTCAGGGGAGCCGGGGATCGGAAAGTCCACCATCATCATACAGGCGGCGGCGAAAATCGCGGAAACCGCCGGAAAGGTCCTGTACGTTACCGGAGAAGAATCCGCGGAACAGATCAGGATGAGGGCTGACCGGGTCTGCAAGGGCAGTCTGGACAACCTGTTCCTCCTCGCTGAAACAAATATGAATAATATCGTACGGGTTCAGGAAGAACTTGACCCTGCGTTTTTGATCATCGATTCCATCCAGACCATGTACACAGACGAACTGGAGTCCGCTCCCGGGAGCGTGTCCCAGGTGAGGGCCTGCGGCAGCGAGCTGATGAAGATAGGAAAGGGCAAGGATATTCCCGTGTTTATCGTCGCCCATGTGACGAAGAGCGGCGATCTGGCCGGACCGAAAATTATAGAGCATCTGGTGGATTGCGTGCTGAATTTCACCGGAGAGCGGGATCAGGAGCTGAGAATACTGAGGGCGTACAAAAACCGGTTTGGAACCACCAGCGAAATCGGCGCCTTTGAGATGACGGAAGAGGGCCTGACAGAAATTCAGAACCTGTCCAAAACATTTCTCGAGGGGATGGAAGACGGGGTCGAGGGTTCCATGGCGACGGCGGTTTACGAAGGAACACGCCCTCTGCTTTTGGAGGTACAGGCTTTGACCTCCCCCACCAATATCGGATTTGCCCGGAGGACTGCCATCGGAGTCGAGCTTTCCAGGCTGAATATGATCCTTGCCGTTCTGGAGCGAAAGACCGGCCTGTCCCTGATCAACCAGGATGTCTATGTCAATATCGTCGGAGGATTAAAGCCCGACGGAACCTCCATCGACCTGGCCGTCGCACTTGCCATCTATTCCACCTGCAAAGGGCTGAAGGGCTCCGGCAGAGTTTTGGCCGTCGGCGAGATCGGGCTGACAGGAGATCTGCGGTCCATACAGAATGCGGAAAAAATTGTGAAGGAA
>DAITKX010000106.1:0-1767 GCA_036835995.1 Bacillota bacterium
AGAAGGTTATGATTCCCTTTTTCAGGACCTCTCGATTCAGCAATTTTTCATATGCCTGGACGGAGTCGTCAAACTTGAAGTAATCTGAAATGAAGTCTTTTATGACGAGCTTGCGGTCACGCACCCATTCAAGCACCTGCTCATGGGCCGCACCTTCTTCCTCCTTGCGGGGCATCTGCTGGTATATGACTCTCCAATTGTAGGAGGCCTTGCTGAAATCGATGGTGACTTCCTCTTTTTCCGGAACCCCGTAACAGAGCACGGTGCCTCTGTCGGCGATCAGCCCCATAGCCTGATTTACGACAAGGGGAAGACCCACCGCGTCCAAAACAAAGTCAACGCCGTCAGGATAGATGGAACGAATCTCCTTCTCAAAATCCTGGGTTTTGCTGTTGATGGTTATCGTTGCGCCGGTTTCCCTGGCAATCTTCAATTTTTCTTCGAAGATATCCACCGCGATGACGTCCTTCACCCCAAGGAGGCTTAAAAATTTGATAAATGTGAGTCCTACGGGTCCGGCGCCGAATACCACGACGGAATGCTCAGGCTTGATTCCAAAATAGCGGATGTTGCTCAACACTTCCCGGAAGGTCACAAACATGACCGCGTCGACAGGGTCAAGATCGTCGGAAAGAACCGTTTGCGCGTAGGCGCAGGCGGGAGCCGTTCCATCCTCGTATGCAAGGGGGTCGTGAACGACAGCGTATTCGCTCAAAGCGCCCCAGCCTGAACCGAGATTTCCGTATAGCTCCTGATCGGGATCAACAAAGGGCAGCAGTACTTTATCTCCGGGTTTCAAACCTTTGACGTCGGCGCCGACCTTGACCACTTCGCCGACGCCTTCATGGCCCAGCATGATGGGGTATACGGATTCCGGAAAACCCTTGAAGGTTCTGTGGATGAGTTTGACATCCGTTCCGCACATCCCGCAGGCGATGGTCTTTACGAGGGCCTGCTTTTCATTAATTTTGGGAACGGCGATTTCCTTGATCTCCAGGCTGCCGTTAGGGTTTACGATTAATGTTCTCATTCCCTGATTCCTCCTAAAAAAAACAGTGATATATTCTCATATTTGATGTAGATATGATGTTATGTAGTGACATAACAGATTATAACAGAACAAAATTGAAATTGCCAGCTAATTTTAAAGTTTTTGTTTTGATGAGAATTACAAAAGGGAGGTTGACAGAGGTAAACGGAAACGATACAATATAGTGACAAAGTGACAATACGAAGTAATGATTGATAAAAATACAAGGAGGCATCATTTCTATGGCAAATAACCTAAAGACTACGACAATGGCATGGGGGTCTCCGGGACGTTACATTCAGGGGCCCGGGGAGCTTATGAATCTTCCGCAGTATACCTTAAAATACGGCGAAAATGTATTTGTGGTCATCGACCAGTTCTTTTTTGAGGATCTCACGGAAAAATTATCAGCGCTGTATAAAGATTGTTCCGGCAAATTATTGACCGCCGTATTTAATACGGAAGTATCGGAAGAGCAGATTGCAGCCAAAACTGCCGAAGCGGGCAAGATCTCGCCGAATGTTATCGTCGGGATTGGAGGAGGCAAAACGCTGGATACCGCGAAAGCAGTAGCGGATGATCTGAAAATTCCGGTGATCATTGTTCCGACATCGGCTTCCACCGACGCGCCGACCAGCTCCCTGTCGGTAATCTATAAGCCGGACGGGGAACATTCCCATGCGCGCCATTACATCAAGAACCCCGATCTCGTGCTGATCGACAGCAAAATTATCGCG
>DAITKX010000106.1:1777-9650 GCA_036835995.1 Bacillota bacterium
AGATTCCTCGTCTCGGGCATGGGAGACGCGTTGGCGACGGTGTTTGAGGCCAAAGCAAACGCGGCGTCGGACAGCGCAAATTACATAGCCGGCGAGTCCGGGGAATTCAGGAGAACAAAGACGGCAATGGTGATCGCACAGGCCTGCTATGACTATCTCCTCGCCAACGGTCTGAAGGCAAAGCTTGCGGCGGAAAACCACTGCGTGACGGAAGCCCTGGAAACGATCATAGAGGTAAACACCCTTATGAGCGGCCTGGGTTTTGAAAATACCGGCTGCGCGGCGGCTCATTCCGTCTGCGAGGGAATCACCGCTGTTCCGGATGCAGGCAAAATGCTCCACGGCGAGCAGGTAGCTTTCGGCACCATCTGCGAGCTGGTAGCTGAAAACGCACCCAAAGAGCTGATCGATGAAGTGATCGGCTTTTGCATGAGCGTCGGGCTTCCCATTACGCTGGAGGACGTCAAGGTGAATCCCACGAGGGAAAATGTAAGGATCATCGCGGAGTCTTCCGTTAAAAATTCCTACTGGGCGGCGCAGCCTGACCCAGTCACCGTGGAATCCGTAATGGACATCATACTCACCGCAAACGCTCTTGGACATTACTATTATAGTCAAGCTAGATAACGCTTTTTCATTTCTTCTCCTAAACGGAAGAAATCTATCCAGCTAAAGCTGGGGATTTCCCGTATAGCACCTACCAGGCATTTGATGGCTCAAATGAGGTTAAGTGCGTAAAAAAGAACTGTCATATTGCAAACAGCAATATGACAGTTCTTTTTGTTTTATAAAATCAAAATAGTGGGAGGAGCGATTTATTTATTAACAATATAAAGGCAATCGTTTCCTGATAACACATCAATTAAATTTTTTACGGATAAATTGGCCATATTCTCCATTGCTTCCGCTGTATGGGCTCCGGTATGAGGGGTGGCTACGACGTTGTCCAGGGTAAAGAGCGGCGAGCCCGCCGGGGGTTCGATTTCAAAGGCGTCCAGCGCCAGACCGCCGAGCCTGCCGTTTTTTAGCGCTTCATAGACGGCGTCCTCGTCGATGATGCCGCCTCTTGACGTGTTTACAAGAATTGCGGTGGGTTTCATCCTTGCAATGGCAGAGGCGTCGATCAGATGCAGTGTGGAATCGATGAGGGGAAGGTGAAGGCTGATAACGTCCGACTGCTCCAAAACTTCCTCAAAAGCGCCTGGTTTGATCGCGTTGTCTCTGCAATACCCTTCATCTATATAGGGGTCGTAAGCCATGACCTTCATGTCAAAGCCTCCGGCACAGCGGGCCACGACTTTGCCGATGGCTCCCAGGCCCATGATGCCGATGGTTTTTCCCCTTAACTCCATGCCGGTGGAGCGGACCCAGCCGCCTTCCCGAAGGCTTGAATTGAGATAAGGGATCTTTCTTGCAACCGACAGGATCAGTCCGAAAGCCAGCTCGCCGACGGCTTCCGCATTCACCCCCGGCGTGTTGGTCACGGGGATGGATAAAGTCTTTGCAGCGCCGATATCGACCCGGTCGTAACCGGCGCCGTAGCGGGAGATCACCTTCAGGCGTCCGCAGGATTTGAGGACATTTTCGGTTATAAAATCCAGGCCGGCGATATATCCGTCGCAATCCTTCAACAGGGGGAGAAGCTCATCCTCTGTCAGCGGTTTTCCCGTCGTATTAAATACTAAATCATTCGAGAACGCCTTTAACGCTTCCAGAGCCGCCGAGCCCTTGCCGGGCTGCATGGAAGTGGGAGTTACAAGTATTTTCATGTGCAATGCTCCTTCTATAACATGGGGAATATCAGACATGTGAAATGGCTGATATGGGAAATGCGGCCTTTACCGCCTGACCAATTCAACGGCTTCGGCGGTTAAACGTCCGATTTCCTTAAAATCGCCGGAATTGACGAGCTTGTCGGCCACCATCCAGCTTCCGCCGCAGGCGATAATTTTGCCGGAAGCGAGGAAGTCCAGGATGTTGGTCTGATTGATGCCCCCCGTGGGCATGAACCGCAGACCGGGGAACGGAGCGGACAGAGCGTTGATGGTGTCCAGCCCTCCGTACTGCTTTGCAGGGAAAAATTTCACCACCGGCAGATCGTATTCAAGAGCCATCATCAATTCGGTAGGCGTACAGATTCCCGGAAAGATCATCACATCATGATTTAAAGCGTATTCGGTGACCTTGCGGCTGAAGCCGGGAGAGACGATAAATTTCGCGCCCGCGTCGAGGGCTTTCCTTGCCTGCTCCTCGTTTACGACGGTGCCTGCGCCCACCAGCATATCGGGAAATTCCTTCGCTATAATTCGGATGGATTCTTCGGCGGCAGCCGTCCGGAACGTGATTTCCGCCAGCGGCAGGCCGCTGGCGCAGAGGGTTTCCGCCAGCGGTTTTGCGTCGGCGGCTCTATCCAGTTTTACAACCGGTACGATTTTTTTCGATTCGATTTCTTTTAAAATATGGTCAAAGTTCATGGTAAGACCTCCAGTTATACTAAATTTCCAAAGCGCTGATGCAGTTTTCATAAAAGAAATTGTGGATTTGTTCTTCCGCTATGCCGGAATCCCGCATCAGCGGGATGAAGGTTTTCAGAATATAGTCCAGCCCCACGGCGTCTGGGGTGTAAGCGCGCATGCGCTCCCGGGTGGTGTCCAGGGAACAGAGGATCTGACGCTGATATCCCGCCGCCAAAAGCTCCTTTATGATTTCGATCTCGCGTTCGTCGCTGTGATATTTGAAGCGGCCTATGGTATCCAGTTCCACAAACACGCCTTTGCAGAGCAGGTTCTTGATGATGCCGATGTCGTCGCAGGCTCTGTCCAGATGACAAAAGATCAGTTTACCGGCGGGTACGCCCCGTGCCGTAATATAGTCGAGCAGTTGAAGAGGATCGCTGCCCCGCTCAACGTGTATCATGATCGAAATGCCGGTTTTTAGATTTGCCGCGATGGCGGCGTCGAATAAACGCCGGTATCTTTCCGTAAGCCCCTCTGTGTCCAGGGCGGTCTTGATCATGTTGGCCTTGAAAGAACAAAAATCCCCGGGCTCCTCCGCATCACAGCCGGTGAACATACCTTTCTCGATTTCGTGAACATAAATATCTGCCAGTTTTTCTGAGGAATATGTATGGATCCAGTGGCGTTCCGGATAAAAGCACAGCTTATGAAATCCGGTGGAGCACAGAATGTTTACCCGGGTTTCTTCCGCCAATTCCCCAAGGGCGAATTCCATGCGGCCGCAGCCGATGGGCTGAGCGTCGATCAGGGAGCGGCCTCCCGCGGCCCGGTATTGAAGCAATTCCTGTTTGCTTTTTTCGATGTCATCCATAAAGAGCGCCGGGTTTACCTCATAAGGGACTCCCTTGCGGATCATCAGATGCTCGTGGCACTGGCAGAAGCCCAGCTCTTGGGAGGGAATTTCCCCGGATATTGTTCTTATACTGGACATAGCGGCCTCCATTACCGGTTCAGTTATAGGTGATTTCATTACCAGTTCGGGTTATCGTGATGAACTGCTCGTCACCAGTTCGGGTTATTCACGATGGACGGCTTACCGTCCTTTTCCAGTACGATCTTACGGAAGCCTTTCGATTCGATGGAACCGTAATCATGACCGGCGTCGGCGGGAAAGGTAAAGAACAGAACCAGCGGCTCGGAGCCGGTATTGACGGTCCTGTGGGCGTAACGCCGCGGAACATATAGAGCGGCGCCCTTTGACAAAGGTTCCTCCGAGGTTTCCCCCTCCGGGTTTTCCATAACCATGTATCCTTCGCCAGAGAGGGTATAGTACACCTCTGAGGTCTCTAAAATGGTGTGGAAGTGGCCCTTTGTCATGAAATATTCCGCTCCGACCTTTCCGGGATAGACGATGGTCGTGCCGAATAAAAGGTCCCCTGGCCTCTCCGGGCCGCCCAGTTCGTAAAATTCGTAGATGAGGGGATCGTCCGCAGCCAATACTTTTTTTGCCTCCTCCTGATCTGCAAACATATTTTTCATGTTGGATAAATAGCGCTTTGAGGTGACGGCGGTTTTGGAAAATCCGCTTTCTAAGTCAAAGTCTACAAGAAAACTACTATCCCAGTTAAATTGATTCATAACTACCCTTCTTTCCTTATGTTTTGGCGCTTTGGGACTTTTCGCTTTATGATTTGGCGATCCGGCTCAGGTTCTCCAGCAGGTCGCCCTCGATTTCAATGTGGAAAACCTCCGAGATCACCTGGGTCCAGCCGTGGATGAAATAGATCCAGCCGTCTTCCACGTGAAGACGCTTCGCCGCCGCTTGCGATTCGGCCTGACGTTTGAACCGCAAGTCGCCGCGGTAATTGATTTCCCAGACCAGACTGTCCTGCGGAAATTCGCAGCGGTCGGTCAAAGGGGAACCCGGCGCGTCCTTTCCAAGGCCCGTAGCGTTTACGATGAGAGAATGAGGTTTTAACGACGCAAGGGTTCTGTCGTTATCTTCGGGCGTTGGATTATGTATAAATTCAAATTTTATCCGAGGGTTGATCCCGTCCAGGATCGCTTTTGCGGATTCCAGGCGGGGAACGCTGCGGTTGGCGATAATGATGTGCTTCGGCATGTCTGATTTTAACGTTTCCTGCGCAAAGTGAAGAGACATCGCCAGAGTGCTTCCTCCCGCGCCCAGAAGCAGGACGTCTCCGCCGTGATCGTTCCAGTAATTCGCCGGAACAAAATGCTCCAGAGCCAGACCGCTGGAAATGGGGTCCTTCGCGTGGGCGCATAATTTCCCGTCCTTTTTGGAGATGGAAGATACCTCTCCAAGCTTTTCGGCATAGGGGTCCACGTAATCAAAGAGATCTCTGCAGGTTCGATATAAATCGATCTTATGGGTGGTGACAAGAGCCCCCAGTGAAAGGGGGTCGTTTTTTATAAATTCCACAGCCTCCCGGTATGCGGCCGCAGTCGCATGGAGCTGAAAATCAATGCCTTTTATTGCGGAATCCTTCAGCCCAAGAAAATCGGCCCATTTTGGAAAAACATTCATAATGGACGATTGGCCTGTGGTTACTCCGATAAAATAAATGGTTTGAGCAGTAGCTTTTTCATAGCTGGACATTGTTTGTTCCTTTCTATCGTTTTAAGTGTTACAGAGCATTAGGTTGTAATGTTACAACGTATTAATCCAAAATTTTACTGCTCCTTAGGGGAGCAGTGTAAAAATCTAGGGTTGGATTTCCAGCATGCTCATAGTCGCCGGAAGCTCGTGGGCGGTATTTACTTTATCCCCGCCTACGACGCAGTCAAAACAGGAAATCGCGATTTTGCCGTTCCAGACACAGGGTTCCCCCGGCTGATCCAACTCCCCGTTAAACCCGTCGGTGTCAGGGCTTTGGGCGATCCGCTCAACGCGGCCGTCTTTATCAACCTTGGCGATTGCGTTTACTACAAAGTCCGCCACGTAGATGTTGCCGTATTCGTCAATGGTCATGCCGTCGGTGGAGCGCAGATTTTTGGGATCCTTTGCAAATAGCTTATTCTCCCGGATGCTGCCGTCCTCGTTGAAGGTGATCCTAAAGATCTCGCCGTCGCCGAAGTTTCCGATATACAGGTTTCCCTCGTGATCGAACACGATGCCGTCTACGCCGTACTGATCGTCGGGATTGTGGGTGAGCCATGTGGCAAATATGTTCTTATCATCCAGGGTGTTTGTGATATGAATATCCTTATCGTCCAGATGGAACCGGTAAACGCAGCTGAGGAGTTCGCCGGATTCGGTTTTCACTTTTTCCATCGTGCTCTGGGTGACGTACATGTATTCGCCTTTGATTCGTATCCCGTTGGGATGTTCCATTCCCTCGGCTACGACGGTAACCTTTTCGATCTCGTCGTCCTTCATGCGGACGCGGAGGATGCGGCCCTGAAACTTCAGGCGCTCTTCCCCTGACCAGCCCTGATTGTCGACTATGTATAAATCCCAGTCGGGACCGAAGGCGAGGCCCATGGCCCGGGCTTCTTTCGTTTTCTCGTGAAGCGGCACGTCAAACCATTTTCTGACGTTTCCGCCTTTGTCGATTTTTGCGATACAGCTCGGCATGGACATGTCTGCAAAGTTCGGACAGGCCAGGATCAAATTCCCCTCCCTGTCGATTTCCATTCCATCCGGCGTGCAAATAAATTCCTTGGGCAGCAGTGCCAATAATTTTGGTGTTTGCATATTGCCTCCTATTTTTATATGTTATAACATTACTATATTATAATACTACGATAAAAAGGATAACATATAATTTTGAACTTGAAAAGTATAAATTCTAAAAAAATATTTACTTTTGAAAGAAAACATGTTTATCATAGAGTAAATATCTGTATTTTGGAGGGTTTATGAACACAGGCAGAAATAACATGGAAGTCAGGAAGGCCAACAAAAACAGGGCTTTTCGTTACATTTGCCAGAAGGAGAGGGTATCGAAGCCTGAAATCGCCGCGGCCCTCGGGATCAGTGTGCCCACGGTGCTCCAGCTGGTAAACAGCCTGGAGGAAGAAAGCCTTATATTGGAAGCGGGGGAGTGCGATTCCACAGGCGGAAGAAAGGCAAAGGCGGTGGGGCCTAACTGGGACGCCGCCTTTGCGGTGGGATTGGACATCACGAAAAACCACATCGGTCTGATCTATACCAATTTATCAAAGCAGGTTCTGGAGCACGTCAGAATCAATAAACCCTTTATCGATACGGAGGAATATTACAGAGAGGTCACCGATACCTTAAAAGACTTTATCAGGGAGCAGCATATTCCGGAAGACAAAATCGTCGGCGTGGGGATATCGATTCCGGGGATCGTTGACGGCGGACGCAATCGGATCGAACGGTCCCATGTTTTAAATCTATTTGACGTCCCCTGTGAACGGTTTCAGAAATATCTTCCCTGGCCGGCCATTTTGATCAATGACGCCAACGCCGCGGCGAGGAGCGAGATCGACGATGACAAAATTAAAAATAATATCGTCTATCTGTCGCTGAGCAACAGCGTGGGCGGCGCGGTCATCATGGGAGATATATACAATGGAAACAACTGGCGGTCCGGCGAATTCGGGCACATGGTGGTCGCCGGGGCCGAGGGCACCTGCTATTGCGGGAAGAAGGGCTGCTTTGACGTGTGCTGTTCGGCCCTTCGGCTGGCAGATCTGGCCGACGGCTCTCTTGAAAAGTTCTTCGCGGGCCTGGAACAGAAAAATCCGGAATATATGAAAGCCTGGGATAAATATTTGTCCCATCTTGCGACCATGGTTGGGAACCTCCACATGGCCTTTGACTGCGATATCATTCTGGGGGGTTATGTGGGGAGCTTTATGGGACCCTACATCCGGGAGTTTCAGGAAAGGGTCGCCAGGGATAATATCTTCGGAAATTTCGGAGCCTATGTCAAGTCGTGCAAATATCAGTTTGAAGCGGCGGCGCTGGGAGCCGCGCTGTTCTTTATCGAGGAATATATGAAGACAATCTAAATACAATGCTGCGATTCACCTCCGAGAGGCAGCTGGTACAGCTTCCTCAAGCGGTCGCGGTTTTGGCACTTTCTTTGATGCTGTGTCAGATTCATCTCGCCATGTTTAGGCTGTCAAACAAACTGGGTCCCAGACAGTGTTTGACAGGAGCTAAACATGCGGCTCAATTTCATCGGAAAGTGACGCAAAACCGCTCCAACACTTGCCTCAGCTGTGCCCGCAACCTGCCTCGGGGGTGAACAGCAACTTCGTCTTTTTGATTTTTCGCCTCCTGCCAGGATTCGCAGGAGGCTTTTTTTATATAATTAGGAAATATCATTTAAAAGTGGGATGACTGGGATGGCTAGGGAATAAGGATGACTAGGAGAAATAAGGATGTCGCCATGCTCAAAATTTGGGGTATGGGGCAGGCA
>DAITKX010000107.1:0-2106 GCA_036835995.1 Bacillota bacterium
GCGACATCGTCTTCGTCCACGGCCCGCAGGAGATGGGAACGCCCCAGCAACTCCGGATAGGACATGGAAACAGCCGAATTCGCCCTTGGGTGCACCGTAAGGGGCCGGCCGTATTTCAGGCAAAGGGCCGCCACCTTTTTCAGTTCTTTCGTATCCGCATAAAGCCCCGGTTCATACATCAGGCCCAGTGATATGCCGCAGGCGCCCTGTTTCAGCGCCTTTTCAAGAATCGCAAGCATTTCCTCTTCCTCACCCGCCGTAAGAGGACGCCCGCCGTTTCCGGCCACCCCCGCTCTCGCCGAGCAATGGCCGACCAGGGATGCGATATTGCATGGATTGCTGCGGTCGATAGCCTTGAAGAAATCCACCGCCGTGCCGTATCGGCCCGTAGTGTCCCGAAAAGAGAACAGGCCGCCGCCGAGGTGATCCACATAGGGGCTTTCCGGCTCGAACCCTATCGCAGAAAGGCCGCAGTTCCCGGTGATGAAGGTCGTGATTCCCTGACGGACAAAGGGTTCGAAATATGGAACGGGATTCTTTTTTATGGCAAACCAATCATTATGGGAATGGGCGTCGATAAAGCCGGAGGAAACCGACAGCCCTTCCAGATCAAAGATCCTGTCCGCCCCTGCTTCCGGTATTTCTTTTCCAACCCCTGCGATCCGGTCGTCCTCAATGAGTATACTGCCCGTATATGGCGTTCGGCCAGTGCCGTCATAGATCCTTCCGTTCTTAAGCAATGTTTTCATATTCTCCTCCCCTGCTATCCATATTCAGCGCCGTCCGCCGACCGATGGCCTCGTTGTCCGATGGCTTTACCTCACCAGGAGGCGAAGCACCTTATCCTTCACCTTTGAATAAGGTCGGTAACGGACGGGGAGATCCAGCCAGGTCGCCTTTTTGACGATGCTGCGGTAATGGGTAAAGGTATCAAAACTCCCCTTGCCGTGATAGCTTCCCATGCCGGAGCCGCCCACACCGCCGAATCCCATCCGGGAGGTCGCCAGGTGAATGATGGTATCATTGATGCAGCCGCCTCCGAAGGAGCAGGTATTCAAGATCTGCTTTTCAACGGAAGCGTCGCCCGTAAACAGATATAGCGCCAGGGGTTTCGGATGATCCACGATGTAATCGATGCATTCCCGGATGTCGACGTAGGGGATCATGGGAAGGATCGGGCCGAAGATTTCTTCCTGCATGATGGGGGAATCCAGGCTTACCTCATCCATCAAAGCCGGCTCCACAAACAGCCGTTCCCGGTCGGTTTTCCCGCCCAGAACGATTTTCCCGCTTCGGAGCAGCCCCGTGATCCGGTCAAAATGCTTTTCATTGATGATCGTATTCATATCCGACATGTCTCCGTCGGGAAAGAATTCTTTCAGAGCCGAACGATAGGCCTCAATAAAATCGTCTTTCCGGTCCCTGTGAATGAATAGGTAGTCTGGTTCCACGCAGGTCTGACCCGCGTTCAATACCTTGCCGAACGCGATCCGCCGCGCCGCAAGCCTGATGTTTGCCGTCCGGTCCACGATCACCGGGCTTTTCCCGCCGAGTTCCAGTGTGACCGGCGTCAGATGCTTCGCCGCTTTCTCCATGACCAAATGCCCTACCGTGGGACTACCGGTAAAGAAGATATAATCAAACCGTTCCTCCAGCAGCGCCGCGTTCTGCTCCCGGCCTCCCTCCACCACCGCGACATATTCGGGCGGATAGGTCTCGCCGAGGATTGCCGCAATAGCATGGCTGGTAGCGGGGGTATAGGCGGAAGGCTTTACCACAGCGGTACATCCCGCTGAAATGGCTCCTATCAACGGTTCCAGGCACAGCTGGATTGGATAGTTCCAGGGGGACATGATCAGCACCGTCCCGTAGGGTTCCGGCGATATAAAGGATCTGGACGGGAACTGTGCGAGAGGGGTAGGGACCCGTTTCTCCCTCATCCACGACTTCAGATGCCGTATGTGAAAGCTCAGCTCCGCGTGAACCATGCCGATCTCCGTCATATACACCTCCGACGGGCCTTTGTTCATATCCTTTTTCATCGCTTCATTCAATAGGTTTTCATGGCTCTGAAGGGCGCTCTGGAGTTTGCGCAGCATGGAAAGC
>DAITKX010000107.1:2116-9573 GCA_036835995.1 Bacillota bacterium
TTCTCGTATCGCCCCGCTCAAAAAATTCCCTCTGCCCTTTGATCAAATCAGAAAAATCCATCTCTCAACCCCCTATATTTAGAAGCTTAAAGCTTTCCTTATTGGATCGATACAGTCTTTTGAACACCTCAAAATTCCTGTCATACACAAGTTTTACTCTCTCATCGGGCATAAAGCTTTGCTCCGGAATTATGTATTCCTTTACGGTCTCCAGATCGGGAATGATCCCAAGCCCCACGCCGATCACCGCCGCCGCGCCTACGGCCCCTGCGTTCTGAGGATTTGCAACGATATCGACCCGGCGGCCCGTGATGTCCGCCAGAATCTGCCCGGTGATGGGGGAAAGGGCTCCTCCTCCCACAAACCGGATCGCGTCGGAGGTTCTTACCTTCTTCTCCTGGCATTCAAGCATCCACCTCAAATGATAGCAGACGCCTTCCATCACCGCCCGGATCAGCTCCGTTTTTCCGGTATCCAGCGAAATGTTGAAAAACATTCCCGCCGCGTTGGGATCCTCAAAGGGACACCGGTTCCCGTGAAGCCAGGGCGTAAAGATCACGCCGCCCGCTCCCGGCCCTATTTCACTGACTGTCTTCATCAGATAATCGTAGAGATTGATGTAAATGGCTTCCTGGGTTTCAGCCACGTGCTTTTTTTCCAGATATATCCCAATTTCATCCAGGGCCAGGTGGTCCTTCACCCATTCCAGGCATTTCCCCGCCGTTTCCATTTCCGCAAAATAATTGTAGCGGCCCCTCTGTGCTCCCACGATGGACGCGATCATTCTGAAAAGGTCCACCTTCTGTTTGTCCACCACCGTGGAGACCCACCCGGAAGTCCCGGAATAGATGTGGGTGTCTCCCGCTTCCACGCACCCCGCGCCGATTCCGATCAGCGTCGCATCCCCGCCGCCGCCGAATACCGGGATTCCCGGGGCCAGGCCCAGCTCCTCTGCCGCCTTTTGGGCAAGGCCTCCGACCTGATCCGTGGCCTTGATAATGCCGGGAAGGTGTTCCATCCGGACGCCGTTCATCCTGCAAAGCGCTTCGCTCCAGCCCTCTTTTCCCCTTCGGGTATCATACAGCAGGGTGGAAAAGGCGGAATCCTCCGTCATGACAAACCGTCCGGTGCACCTGTAGAGGAGGTATTCCTTTACATCCAGCCATTTATATACCCTTGAGAAGTTCTCCGGCTCATTTCGCTCAACCCACTTGTATTTCCAGACGGGATCCTTCACGCTGGTGGAAGCCGCTCCTGAAATCACCAGACTTTTCACAAGCTTAAAAGCGTTTGATCCGGCGATCTGCAGTCCATGAGCCATACCTTCTTTTCGCTCCCTGACAGCCCGTTGATCCATGTAACTCATGGGCCTGCGGACCGGCACGCCGTTTTCATCGGCCAGCACCAACCCCTGCATCTGAGAGCAGAAGGATATCCCCGCTATTTGAGAGGGCATGACGCCGGAGTCCCCCAGCAGCTTTTCCGTGGTGGAGCACATGGCTCTCCACCATTCCTCCGCGTCCTGCTCCGCTCCTCCGTTTCCCGTCATATAAAGGCCGTAGCCCTGATGGGCGGCGGAGATCAGCTCAATTTTTTTACCGATTCCGAAGAGGCAGGTTTTCACCCCTGTCGTCCCGATATCGTAAGCGATCACATAGGTCATGCCATATCCATTTCCGGCGCTTTCGCGCCTGATCACTGCTTTCTATTTCTCGCGCTTCACTATTTGCTATGCGCAACCTCCGACCGGCTGAAAGTAAACGCCGACTCCAGAAATTTCAGCAGCTCCGAAGCCACTTTCTCATCGTCCTCCAAGACGTCCTCGCCAAAGTAGAGCTTTGCTCTCTCCCTGTAATAGCCGCAGCAATAGGAAAACTGCAGCATGGTAAGGAGATTGTCGAAGAAGAACGCGAAGAGCCTGGGATCGATGTCGTCCCTGATATCCCCGTCTTCCGCGGCCTTTGCGATAAACCCCGTATAGGTCCTGGAGGTCATGCCTTCGATTTCCGCCGCAAGGACCGGCGCAAACTTTTTGCCGCTCCCCGCCGTGATTTCATTATACATATTGATGTAGTTGCTGTGTTCCCTCGAGTGGTACTGCACCGCCCGGATCATCTTTTCCGCCCGGGTCAGGATCTTATCCTCCCCGGACATGACGTCCCGCAGCACAGACTCCAGGACGCCGAGACTCCTTCTGAGACAGGCCAGGAAAAAATCATCTTTGTCTTTATAGTATTTATACAGCACGCCTACGCTGATCCCCGCTTTTTGGGCGATCACATTGATGTTTGCCCCGTCCAGCCCCTTTTCGGCGAATTCGGCGATTCCCACCTCAAGGATCTCCACTATTTTTTCATCTGTCAGCTTCTTCAGCATCGCTCTCTTTCCTTCTTTACTTAACCATGGGATCACGTTTGGACAAATTCTCTCATTACTTTCCGATAGGGCCGCACTTGGACAGGACCCTCTCAAACCGCTCCAGCACATCGTCGATCATTTCCTCCGTATAGGCGGCGCTGGTATAAAGTCTGGAACCGGCCAGGGTCACAAGCCCTTCCGCCATATAGGCGGCTCCCATATGTTCCATTTCCTTTTGGCGGATGCCTGTTTGTTTCAACACTCCCGGAATCGTCCAGGGCTTCTTCCATTCGACACAGAAATGCATGGTGCCGGCGTTGTCCAGATGGCAGACAGAGCCTTGATTGAAGGCCACAAAAGGCAGACCGTATTTCCGGATCAACCCCTGAAGGCCTTTGGTCAGCCGGTCTCCCATTCGTCCGGCGGTTTCGCAGGCGTTTGTCCTCTCGATCTCACAGAGGGTATAGTATCCTGCCAAGCAGGATATGGGCGTTGCAGCCATCGTACCGCCGCACATCGCCTTGGATACCTTCTTGCCGGAGGAATCGAGCCCCGCGCCCAGATGCGCCATGCAGTCCTTATGTCCTCCGACCCCGCCTGCGCCGGGATACCCGCCTGCGATGATCTTTCCGAAAATGGTCAGATCCGGGTCCACGCCGAAATATCCCTGAGCCCCGCTGGGTCCGACCCGGAACCCTGTCACAACCTCATCGAAGATCAAAAGGGCTCCATATTCGCGGGCCAGCCGCTCCACTCCCTTGATAAAAGCTCTGGAAATGGGACGTGTGCCGCTTTCCGGCCCCAGCGGTTCGATATATACAGCCGCCGTACCCCCATCCAGCTTGTTCTTCTTCAGCTTTCTTTCCAGATCTTCCAGATCCCCCGGAAAGAATTCATCCGTATGCTTGAACACAAAGCCCGGCACTCCTTTTGACATCAGCCCTTTCGTGCCCGGCACCCGCATGCCGTAGGCAAGCTGGTCGGACCAGCCGTGATAGGCTCCCCCCATCTTCAATATATTCTTCTTCCCCGTTTTCAGCCTAGCAATGCGCGCGGCGCACATGCAGGCTTCTGTCCCGGAGCCCAGCATGCGGAACATGTCTACCGACGGGACCATTTCCGATATCTTCTTCGCCAGCTTATATTCATATTCGTGAAAAAGCCCTGTGGACGGGCCGCAGGTATTCAAGAGATCCACCACCCGCTCCCTGACGGCGGGGGGATTGCTTCCCAAAATTGTCGGTCCTCCGGCCTGAAGCAGGTCGTAATACCAGTTTCCGTCGATATCATACAGCTTTGCGCCTTCCGCTTTCGTTATCACGATGGGAAAGGGATAATTAAACGCCAGATTGTGCTGGACCCCTCCCGGTATGATCTCTTTAGCCTCGCTGATCATCGCTTTGGACTTCGGGCATTTTTTCTCAAAATAGTCTTCCACGTATTCTTCCAGATAATTTTTCCGAATAGAATATACGGGCTTCCTGATCAATTCGTCCAGTTCCTTTGTTACTTTTTTCGCGTCGAGATAATGATCCATCGCAAATCCATTATATGCCATTTACCCCTCTTCCTTTCTTTGTGTGAATTTCCGCTCACGTCTTAAACATATTGTAATCTTCTGAAAATTTCGTGTCAATACATAAAAACAGCGGACATTCATTTTCGTAAAATATCAATAGAAAAGCTCCAGCCGATTTAGCGGTATGGTATAATAACATGTAACGAAGTGAAAGGAAGATGATAATCATGGATATATATGAAGCGATAAAAAGCCGCCACTCGGTGCGCAGCTACACCAGCCAAAAGATTGAGGACGACGTGCTGAAGGAGCTCTGCGCGGAGATCAGCCGATGCAATGAGGAGAGCGGGCTACATATTCAGCTTGTGGTCAACGAGCCCAATGCCTTCGGAGGGTTCATGGCCCATTACGGAAAATTTGTAAATGTAAACAATTATATCGCTCTGGTGGGAAAGAAAGGCGATGATCTGGATGAGAAAATCGGATACTATGGGGAGAAAATCGTTCTGAAGGCGGCGATGCTGGGCCTTAACACCTGCTGGGTCGCCCTCACCTTCCGCAAGGGCAAGTGCGCATATGAGGTAGCTCAGGATGAAGTCCTGCGCTGCGTGATCTCCATCGGATACGGAGAGACCAAGGGCGTGCCCCACAAGAGCAAGCCCTTGGAAAAGCTGTGCAAAACCGACGGCGAAATGCCAGGCTGGTTCCGCACCGGCATGGAAGCGGCGCTCCTCGCTCCAACAGCCGTCAATCAGCAGAAATTTCTGTTTACCCTTTCGGGAAATACCGTAAGCGTCAGAGCTACCGGAGGATTTTATTCAAAAATCGATCTTGGGATTGTAAAATATCACTTTGAAATCGGCGCCGGAGCGGACAATTTCAGATGGGCATAACTTTTCTATAATGGTTTCGCATAGAGGACTGACTCCCTGTATAATCCGGGGGTCAGCTCTTGCGCTCTGATAAATTAATGGAACGTATTTTTTCACGAAGCTCCATAATCTTTGGCGGCGCCATGGACAATTCTGTAACTCCTATTGCCAAATACCTCTCTGTCAGCGCGGGATCGGCCGCGGATTCCCCACAGATTCCGCACCATATACCATGCTCCGAAGCATTTCTGGCAATCATCTCTATCAGCCGCAATACAGCCGGGTGTGCAGGATTATAAATGGATTCCGTCGATTTGTTCAGCCGATCCACGGCCAGAGTATACTGCGTAAGGTCGTTGGTGCCTACTGAGAAGAAATCAACCTCGCAGGCGAGAATATCGCTGATCAGCGCCGCTGCCGGAGTCTCTATCATGATGCCGAATTCGATTTTTTCGTCAAATGAAATGTTTTCTGCCCGAAGCTCCGATTTGCAGGCTTCCATCAGGCTGCGTGCCTGGCGGACTTCATCTAGTGAGGTGATCATGGGAAACATGATTGCCAGCTTTCCATATACAGACGCCCGAAGCAAAGCCCGAAGCTGGGTCTTTAACAGTTCAGGATGCAGCAGGCTGTACCGAATGGCCCGGAGTCCCAAGGCGGGATTTTTCTCCGGCTCCATCGGTAAATAAGAAAGCTTTTTATCGGCGCCAAGGTCAAAGGTACGAACCACAACTTTTCGCCCGCCCATCCTTGACAATACCTCCCGATAAGCTTCGAATTGTAATTTTTCGTCCGGAAGACAATCCGTCTGCATGAACAGGAATTCGCTGCGGAACAATCCAATTCCATCCGCACCGATTTCCAATACGGCGTCCATATCTGCAACAGAGCCAATATTGGCAAAAACTTCTATTTTCTTGCCGTCTATCGTTTCATTGGCAAGTCCTTTTAGTCGCATACGGCTTTCCTGGATTTTCTGCTGAAGTTCAAGCTCTTTTTGCGCGGCCTCCAGCGATTCTTCGTCCGGGTCCGCCAATACAATGCCGGTTTTGCCGTCAACGATCGCAAGCTCTGCTTCTTCAAGGCAGGAAATATCCCCTGTTCCGGTTACGGCGGGGATCCCCATTGTTCTGGAGAGAATTGCAGCATGAGAAGTTTTCGACCCCTCGGCAGTTACGAAAGCAAGAACTTTTTTCCGATCCAATCTCATGGTTTCACTCGGTAAAATATCCTGCGCTACAACGATACACGGCTCCGGCAGCGTGATTGCCTCACCCGCTTCCTGCCCGAGGATTTGAATCAACCGATTTTGAATATCCTCCAGGTCTGCTCCGCGGGATTGCGCCACCTCGCTGTCAGCTTCTGTCAGTATTTTTTTAAATTCATTGCAGGCCCGCTTTACGCTTACCTCTGCTGACTCTCCGGAGAGAATGGATTCCTGAACAGAATCCAGAAAATCAGGATCGGATAGAATCGCCTGATGAAACAGGAATATTTCCGCTTGATCCCGCCCTACCCTTTCCAATGCCGTCTCATACAGCTTCCTAAGCTCTTTTCTTGCCTGTTCGCAAGCCAGATCAAACCTCGTCTGCTCTTCTTCCGGAGTCCCCGCTTCACCGGCTTCAGAATTTCCGGAAATCTTATGAACATAGATTCTTCCTATTGCAATACCTTCTGAAACTCCGATTCCTTTCAAATATCTCATTTCCAATTCCCTTTCAAACATTTTGCGCAGATTCAGGTTTAAAGGTTCGCCTGGCAGAACGATTGAAGCTCATCGTATGCCGGCGCCTCGTCCTCGCCAGATATACTTATCGTTATCTCTTCTCCTTGCAGCACAGACAGGCTTATTACAGAAAGGATGCGCTTTAAATTGGCCGTTTTCTGAGTCGCATTTCGCTTTATCGTGATTTGGCTCTCGTAGGTTCCCGCTATTTTCACAAGATTGGTAGCCGGTCTTGCATGGAGCCCCATAGGGTCGTTTATCTTGTATATAAATTCTTTCATAATTTTTTTGTGGTTCCTCTTTTTTCCGTTCAGGCTTTTGTTCTCATCAGCTGTTCAAAATCATAGGCTGCCAGGCTATAGCCAATCGTATCAAGATCCGTGCATATGGAATCTGAGATGATCTGAAATGGTATGACGTTATAGATTGCGCTCAGGTCCAGCCCTTTCTGGCCTTCCAGGAAAAAGGTGCGGTCGCCTCTCTTTTCGATATTTGATATGACGTACACCTTGTCGGTCAGCTTTGTCAGCGCCTGACTTAATTGCATCATGCGCTCATGAGTCTTTTCATTGTTGTCGATGAGAAAGACGCCGTGGTCCTTTGTGATTTCATAGCAGGGTCCGTGCATCATCTCTTCCATCTCATATGCGTTGGTGATGATTCCCGTGGTCTCATTGATTTTAAGCGTTCCCTCCAAAGCCATACCGTATCCGTTTCCGCATCCGGCAACCATGATTCTCCGCATCTTTAACAGCTCCTGCTTGTGCTCCACATAAAACTGTTTGGAAAGCGCGATGCTCTTTTTCATCATATCGATCGTCGCTTCCAGCTCTTTATATTGCTTTTTGTACTCCTCCGTACTGATTCGCTTTTTCTGCAGAGCGGCCTCAAGGGCAAAGACCGCCAGGAAAGTGATCGATCCCGGGTAGCCTTTGCAGACATAATAGTCGTCGTTTCCAACGCCGAAATCGACTACATGCTT
>DAITKX010000108.1:0-3332 GCA_036835995.1 Bacillota bacterium
AGGTCTCTGCTGGCCCGGTTGTGCGCTCTGAACAGGTCTCTGATGCTGCTGGGATTGCTGTGCACCCTGTGCCGGCCTCTCCGTCCTCTGAGGCTGGGTTTGCTGCACGCCCTGATCAGGCCTTTGCTGTGCCGGCTGCGCGCTCTGAACAGGCTTTTGCGCCTGAGGCGGCTGTACCGGCGGCGCGGTCTGCTGGACAGGCTTTTGTGCCTGGGGCGGCTGTGCGCCCTGGGCAGGCCTTTGCTCCTGGGTCATATTCTGAACAGGCCTCTGCGGTTCGGGTCTCCCCGCTGCCGCGGTCTGGTTTGCTCTGTTGGGATTCGGATACCCCGGCCTCTGCTGCTGAGGTTGCGGCTTCGCGGCGGGTTTCGCCATTCTCGATTCCGGACTCATGCTGGGATGAGCTGCGGCCTTAACAACCACCTTAACTTCTTGCTTATCCTGATCCACGTTGGTTTTCTTAGGCGCAACCTTGACGATTTTTGTCTCCGCTCCGCTCTTTCCGCGTAAAACCGTATTGCGGACCGCGATGACGTCCATGTCGGATAAGACGCTGTTATACGCCTTTGCTTCAATTCCCATGGAATTTATTTTAGTTAACAAATCTTTGTTTGTCATATGCAGTTCTTCTGCGAGTTCCTGTACTTTTATACTGGACATTAGAACACCTCCATTCCGTTATTCTCCGTCGATTTCTTTCAATATCGCATCTGCAAAATTCACATCAGTGACGCCGAATACTCCTCTTTCCTGGCTCCCTGTAACTTTTGACAGTTCCTCCGATTTTCCATAAATACGCACCGGTATTTTATTTTCTTCCGATAACTTTGCAAGCTTTTTTACCGTGTTTTCCGAGAGGTCCCCGGAAAGAATCAGCAGCTTCAGCTTCTTTTGCTTGATTGCGTGCAGGCAGGTATGATAGCCGGAAACCAGGTTCCTTGATTTAGCTGCAAAGCCTAAATAGCTATCAACCTTTTTTCTCATGTTCAGCCAGCTCCTTGAATAAATTATCCAGCTCTTGTTCTCCTATTTCTATCTCCAAGCCTCTGCCAATGGCTTTTTTCTTTCTTGCCTTTGTGAAGCACTCGGTATTCGGACAAAGGTAGATGCCTCTGCCGTTTGCCTTTCCGGTGGGATCGATCTTCGGACCGTCGTCTGAAGCGACGATGCGGATCAACTCCCGCTTCGGTTTCGATTCCATGCAGCCTACGCACCTTCGCATAGGGACTTTTTTTGTTTTCATAGAATCACCCCTTAGATTTCATTCTCCTGGACGAGCTCTTCCAGGAAAGCTTCGTCCTCCGCCGGTTCATCGGCCGCTTCTTCAAAGTCGCCGTATTCCTCAAAATCACCACCGTCGGGGAAGAATTGGGAATGACTCTTGATATCGATCTTCCAGCCGCAGAGCTTCGCAGCCAGCCTCACGTTCTGACCTTCCTTTCCGATGGCCAGGGAAAGCTGGTAGTCCGGCACGATGACCGTGGCGGATTTGCCCTCGTCGTTGATGATGACCTTTTCGACTTTTGCGGGGCTTAAAGCGCTGCTGATCAGTTTCTCCGGGTTGTCGCTCCAATTGATAATGTCGATCTTTTCCCCGAACAGCTCGTCTACGATGGCTTGAACCCTTGTGCCCCTTGAGCCGACGCATGCGCCGACGGGATCTACGTTTTCATCGGCGGTGTAAACGGCCATTTTCGTTCTGGATCCCGCTTCTCTTGAAATGCTCTTTATTTCCACGATGCCATCCTGAATTTCAGGGACTTCAAGTTCGAACAACCTTTTTACCAATCCCGGATGGGACCTGGAAAGGTAGACCTGGGGACCTTTTGTGGTCTTTTTCACATCCATGATATACACTTTGATCCTGCTGTTCACCAGGTATTTTTCACCGGGAACCTGCTCCGTTACCGCTAAAATACCTTCGGTTTTTCCCATATTGATAAAAACGGTATCATTGCTGATCCGTTGAATGATCCCTGTTACGATCTCCGACTGACGGTTGGAATAGTCGTCGTAGATCAGTCCGCGCTCCGCCTCCCGGATCCGCTGAACCACGACCTGTTTCGCTGTCTGGGCCGCAATTCTGCCGAAGTCTCTGGGCGTAACCTGTTTTTCGATCACATCGCCGACCTCATATTTGGGATCGATCTCCCGGGCATCCTCAATGGAGACTTCAAGCTGCTCATCTTCAACTTCTTCCACGATGTCCTTTCTCATAAAGACGTCGATATCTCCGGTTTCCCTGTCAATGTTCACGCGAACGTTCTGGGAAGTGCCGTAATTCTTCTTGTAGGCTGATACAAGCGCCGATTCAATGGCCTCGATCAAAAGGTCTTTGGATATCTCCTTTTCCTTTTCCAACTCCTCAACTGCCTTTATAAATTCTCTGTTCATTATGCTTCAATAATCCTCCCTTAATATCTCGGCCGGCTCTGGCGCCGCCTGCGGAATTTAGGAAACACTGATTTAATGGAAGGTGCGCAGATGATCGAGGAAATTTTCCGATTGGCAAGGAAAAAAACGCAGCAATAGCGGGCTATTGCGAGGCTTTTTGACACCGCCAAGCGAAAAATTTACCGATTAGATGTGCGCATGGAATTAATCAGCGTTTCCTTTGCTAGAAAATAACAGCAAGCTTGGTCTTTGCCACTTTTTCCATCGGTATTTCAATTTTGTTTTCTTTTTCATCTATGATAACAAGATTTCCGTCCTGCAAGCCGAAAAGCTTTCCGAAGAAGGTCTTTTTTCCGTCTATGCCCTGATACAGCGTGACGTCTACAAACTGCCCCGCGTATCTGGTGTAATCGCTTTCCTTCAGCAGCGTCCGGTCCATCCCCGGCGAGGAAACCTCCAGATAATAATTCTGCTCGATAGGATCGAGCTCATCCAATCTGCCGCTGAGGAACCTGCTCACCTTTTCGCAGTCATCGGTGCCGATTCCCCCCTCGGCGCCTGACCCTCTGTCGATATAGACCCGCAGAAACCAGTCTTTCCCTTCTTTTAAAAATTCAACGTTATACAGTTCATATCCGTTTTCCGAAAGGAATCCTGCCAGTTCGGCCGCGACGAGCTCTTTCACACTGATCTTCGCCATAGTTTCTCCCCTATTACAAAAGTGAAAGAGTGGGTTTGCCCACTCTTTTGCGTTCACAAGTCAAGTTTTCTACTACCTGTATAGGATACCATAAAAGCCTTTATTTTGCAAGTCTTTTTTAAAACAGGCTGATCTGATCCGACTCCGGTATTTCCGAGAGCACTCCGTGGTTGAGGAGGGCTTCAACTGCCGTCTTGTTCACCTTGGCCCGGTTTCTCATATCGTCGATGGAAAGAAA
>DAITKX010000108.1:3342-9338 GCA_036835995.1 Bacillota bacterium
TCTTTTCATATTCCAATACGATAGCCTTGGCCGCGTTCTCTCCCACTCCCGCCAAAGCGACAAAGGGAAGCAGCACCTTGCCGTCCACGGACAGGAACCTCGTGGCATGTGATTTTCCGATTTCGGCCGGCGCAAATTCATATCCCCGGGCATACATTTCATAGGCGACTTCCAGCACGGTGACCTCGTCCTCTTCCTTTTTGGTAGCGTTCTTTCCCTTTGCCTCGATCATCTCGATCTTGCTCCGGACCGCATTGGCGCCTCTCAATATGGTATCGGAATCAAATTCGCTCACCTTCGTGGTGAAAAATACCGCGTAAAACTCAGCCGGATAATAGACCTTGTAATATGCGATCCGGTAGGACATCATGACATAGGCCACCGCATGGGCTTTCGGAAACATGTACTTGATGCGCCTGCAGGATTCGATGTACCATTCCGGAACGTCGTTTTCCGCCATCAGTTCCGCTTCCTCGGCCGTGATCCCCTTTCCTTTTCTGACATTTTCCATGATCTTAAAGGCATTTTTGTTGGGAACGCCTTTGTGAATGAGATAGTTCATGATGTCGTCCCGGGTTGAAATGGCGTCCTTCATGGTAGCGGAGCCGTCGCGGATAAAATCCTGGGCGTTGTTGATCCACACGTCCGTACCGTGGGAAAAGCCTGAAATCCTGACCAGGTCGGCAAACATGGTGGGCTTCGTATCGTCCAGCATCTGACGGACGAATTTCGTTCCGAACTCCGGAATTCCATAGCTCCCGTGGGTGAATTTATATTCGGGGTCCTTGATGTCAAGCCCTTCGATGCCGTTGAAAATGCTGTCCACCTTGGGGTCCTTCAGGGGAACGGTCAGAGGGTCGATCCCTGTCATATCCTGAAGCTGGCGGATCATGGAGGGCACGTCGTGGCCCAGGATGTCCAGCTTCAGAAGGTTTTCGTCGATGGAATGATAGTCAAAGTGTGTCGTGATAATGTCCGTATTCGTATCGTTGGCAGGATGCTGAACAGGGCAGAATTCATAGATTTCATGGCCTCTCGGCACGATGATGATCCCCCCCGGATGCTGTCCCGTAGTCCGCCTGACGCCGGTACAGCAGTCTGTCAGACGGTCCGCCTCCCATTTGTTGATGGGCTGCTGCCTCTCCTCAAAATATTTCATGACAAAGCCGTAGGCCGTCTTTCCCGCCACGGTGCCGATGGTCCCCGCCCGGAACACATTTTCCCTTCCGAATATCTCCTCCACATATTTGTGAGCTACCGGCTGGTATTCCCCGGCGAAGTTCAGGTCGATATCGGGCTCCTTGTCTCCCTCAAAGCCGAGGAATACTTCAAACGGTATGTTAAAGCCGTCTTTTCTGTATGGCGTCCCGCATTTCGGGCACACCTTGTCGGGCATATCGATTCCGCAGTCATAGCTGCCGTCCAGAATAAATTCCGAGTTTTTGCAGTCCTTGTTGGGGCATATGTAATGGGGCGGAAGGGGATTCACTTCCGTGATGCCGCCCATGGTGGCCGCAAAAGAGGAGCCCACGGAACCTCTGGAGCCTACCAGATAACCGTCGGATAACGACTTCTGCACCAGCATCTCCGCCGAAACGTACATCACCGCGTAACCGTGGTTGATGATGGAATTCAGCTCTCTTTCCAGGCGGTTTTGCACCAGCTCGGGCAGCGGATTTCCATAGATTTCCCATGCGGTCTCCATGCAGCGGGTCCTGAGCCGCTCTTCCGCGCCGTCGATCTTGGGCGGGAATTTTCCGCTGGGGACCGGGACCACCTTTTCGATCATATCCGCGATCCGGTTTGACGCTTCCACCACCACCTCATAGGCCAGGTCCTCATCCAGATAATCGAACTCCCGGAGCATTTCCTCCGTGGTTCTCAGGTGGAGCCCCTTGTCGCCTTCCACGTCCTTATATCCCTGGCCGGCCATCAGGATTTTGCGGTAAAGCGCTTCCTCCGGCTCGGCATAGTGGGCGTCGCAGGTTGCCACCACCGGCTTGCCCTGTTTTTTTGCCAGGGCGATGATCCTGCGGTTTATCTCTTTCAGTCCTTCCACGTCGGCGACAGTGCCGTTGTCGATGAGGAACTGGTTGTTTGCGAGGGGCTGGATCTCCAGGTAATCGTAGTATTTCGCGATTCTCTCGATCTCTTCTGCGGGTTTCTCATGCAGAATGCTCCGGTATACTTCCCCCGCCTCGCAGGCCGAACCGATGATGAGGCCTTCCCTGTGCTCCGTCAGAACGGATTTGGGAATTCTGGGCTTCTTATAGAAGTATTCCAGATGGGACTTGGATACCAGCTTGTATAAATTCTTCAGGCCCTCCTGGGTCCTTGCCAGAAGGATGATATGATATGTATTTTTGGATTTATAATCGATTTTGCCTTCCGGATCTTCCGAATCGTCATAAAGGTATCCCTCCAGCCCATATATGATCTTGATATCCAGCTTTGCTTTCTTCACCGTCTTTTCCGCGTCGGGAAAAGCCTGTACCACTCCGTGGTCTGTGATGGCGATGGCCTTCTGCCCCCATTTTGCGGCAGTTTTGATCATGTCCGATATTTCGTTGAGGCCGTCCATGGCGCTCATCTTCGTATGGGCGTGAAGCTCGACCCGCTTCTTTTCGTTCAGGTCCTGGCGGCCCTGTTTTTCTTCCGTCTTTTCTATGTCCTTCCCCATCAAAACTAGAAGGTTTTCAAAGGTGTCAAATTCCGCATTTCCTCTGATCTTCACATAATCGCCGGAATTCAGATTTTGGTCGATCTCGTTCCACTTCTCCTCCGACGCGAAAACCTTGACGCAGATCGAGGTGACCTTGTCCGTAACCAGCAGGGTCACGAGCTTTTTGTTGTTCTTTATAGTCCGGGCTTCCTTGCGAAAGAGCATTCCTTCGATGGTAACCAGTCCGCTGTCCGTGGTCAGGCTGGAAATGGGAACAGATTCGTCCCTGATGGCCTTCCCCATGATCCGGTTGCCCACCATGGGCTCTTCCTTCTCCCTGCGCTTCCATCCGCCGTTGCCGCTAAATCCGCTTTTTCCGCCGTTGCCGCCGTAATTTCCATTGCCGGCATAGCTTCCGCCCCCGCTATTGACAGCTCCGGCTCCGCCGCTGCCGTTGGCTTCGGCGAGCTTCTGGGCCTTGGCCGCCTCTTCCAGCTCCTTCTTCGCCCGCTCCGCTTTTTCCCGGGCGGTTTCCTTATAACTATCCTCGTTGTTTGCAAAGACGACCTTGACCTCCATGCTGAAGTCCCGGTACAGATACTTTTCAAACTCGCCCGCCACCTTGTCGTTGAGCTCGCTTACCGCAACGGCTCCCAGGGCCATGATGGTCAGCCGCCCGTCTTCCAGAGTGAAATCCTTGGGGAAAATGGTCTTTGTGACCGCCGCATAGCTGCCGTTTATCTCATGGATCATATGCTCAATGTAGAGCTTGACGATCTCCTTTTCGGAAAGGACCACGTCCTCATAGATAAAATTAAGCTTCACTCCCTGCAAGCCTGCGACTTCATTTTTTATAATATTTTCGATCCGTTCCACATCGGAAAACGGGACCACAAAATTCAGCCTGATATCCATAGAAAGGACAGCCGTCTCCTTGGAAACAACTGCCTTTTCTATGGAAAAACAATAACTGTCCTTCGGGTGTTTTCCTATCTTGTTCCAACTGATCGTGCTTTCGATTAATGACTTCAATGATTGCCTCCAAAATTGCCGTACCTTTTAACCGATAGACGGTAATAGTTCTACTTTTCCGTTTTTGTTTCCTTATCCTCTTGAACCTTCTCGTCGGCTCTGAGCAGCTCCGACAGGGACGTCGCCATTCCGGCAAGACCCTGGATCTCCGATGGGATGATGATCTTGGTAGCCTTTCCGTTAGCCGCTGCCGTAAAGGCGTCCAGGCTCTTCAGCGCGATGACCGGCTGAGTCGGATCGGATTCCACCAGCATCCGTATCCCGTCCGCGGTGGCCTTCTGTACCAGAAGGATGGCCTGGGCATGGCCTTCCGCCTCTCTGACCTGGGCTTCCTTGTTGGCTTCCGCCGCCAGGATCTTGGCTTCCTTGTTGGCCTCGGCGTTCAATATCTGAGACTGCTTATTTCCCTCTGCGATGAGAATTGCGGAGGTCTTTTCCCCTTCTGCCCGAAGGATGGCCTCTCTCCGTTCCCGTTCCGCCCGCATCTGCTTTTCCATCGCCTGCTGAATATCTCTCGGCGGAGTGATATTCTTCACCTCGACGCGGTTGATCTTGATTCCCCAGTAATCCGTCGCCTCATCCAGCACAAGCCGTATTTTCGTGTTGATATGTTCTCTGCTGGTCAGGGATTCGTCCAACTCCAGGTCGCCGATGATATTTCTCAGCGTGGTAGCCGTCAAATTTTCGATCGCAGCCATGGGATTTTCCACGCCGTAGGC
Organism: Bacillota bacterium; assembly: GCA_036835995.1. GTDB lineage: Bacteria > Bacillota > Clostridia > Peptostreptococcales > Anaerovoracaceae > Anoxybacterium. The sequence goes on from DAITKX010000108.1 coordinate 7,756, forward strand.
GTACAGCTTGGGATCCGTGATCTGAAAATAGATTACCGTATCGATTTCCATGGTTACATTGTCCTTGGTGATGACCGGCTGAGGCGGGAAATCGATGACATGCTCCTTTAAAGAGACTTTCTTCGAGATCTTGTCTATGAGAGGGATCTTGATGTGAAGTCCCACCTGCCAGGTGGCGTGATATGCCCCGAGCCTCTCCACCACATACGCCCTTGCCTGCGGTACAATCCTAATGTTCGTAACGACCAAAAAAATCGCGATAATAATCAGTATTAGGATCGCCAATGTTCCGATAATGTCCATTATTCTTCCTCCTCCATTCGCTCAACGATGAGCTTCACCCCTTCGATTCTAACGATTCTGACCAATTTCCCCTCTTCCAGCCATTCCTTGTTGTCATTTACCGCCGCCGTCCAATACAGTCCATCCAGCTTTACCTGTCCGGGGTGATACGGTTTGATGGTGCCCGTCACCAGACAGATTTTGCCGATCATCTGATCGATGTTATTTTTTTCATGACCGATCTTCAGCCTCTTTTCCGCGAGGGGCCGCGTAAAATAGAGCAGTATGATCGAGACGATCAGGAACACTGCGATCTGCAGCGGCAGCGGCCCGCCAAGCAAAGCGATAAAGCAGGCGCAGACTCCTCCCGCCGTAAACCATATGGTGGTGAGTCCCAGGGTAATAGCCTCAATAATCGCAAAGATGACCGCAATCAGTATCCAGATCAACGGTTCCGACATTTCCAAACCGGGAAACATAAGCAGGCCTCCTCTCCATGGAATTTTTCCGTTCCAATTTAACTATACCAATTTAACTATACCAATATTTTCTCTTGCTCAATATACAGGATCAGTTCCTTTGCGATATCCGATTCCGGAACTGTTTTCACGATTTCTCCGTCTTTAAAGATAAGGCCTTTACCCTTGCCGCAGGCCACGCCGTAATCGGCTTCCCTCGCCTCTCCCGGCCCGTTGACCTCACAGCCCATGACCGCCACCGAAAAGGAAGGCAGGCCGTTCTTTTTCATGCCGGCCTCCACCGGTTTCAACGCCGCCTCCACCTCTGCGGCTATCTTTGCCAGATCGACGCCGCATCTTCCGCAGGTGGGACATGAAATAAACTGAATCGATCCCTTTTTTAAATCCAAAGCTTTCAGAATTTCAGACGCGAACAGGACCTCATTGACGGGATCTCCCGTCAGTGAAACCCGGATCGTATCACCGATCCCGGCAAGGAGCAGGGCTCCGATCCCGATGGCGGACTTGGCTTTGCCGCTTTCCACCGTTCCGGCCTCTGTGATCCCAATGTGCAACGGGTGGTCCGTCCTTTCGGTTACCAGCCTGTGGGCCTCATAATTCAGCCTGACGTCGGAGGATTTCAAAGAGACTACGATGTCGGAGAACCCCATGTCCTCCACCAGATTTATGTTTCTCAGAGCGCTTTCCGCAAGGCCTTCTGCCGTTACGCCCCGGTATTTTTCCAATATATCTTTTTCCAGAGAGCCGGAATTCACACCGATTCGGATGGGTATTCCCCGTTCTTTCGCGGCTTCCACCACCGCCTTCACCCTGTCGCGGCTT
>DAITKX010000109.1:0-4855 GCA_036835995.1 Bacillota bacterium
AAAACAAATTCCCATCAATGGCATTTGCCTACTGATGGGATTTGTCTACAGTCTGCACAGAATGCTGCCTCAAAGCAGCATTCTGTCGTTATCGATTTCAAATTGGGCGATGAGCTTTTCAACCGTCATGTTTTTCCGCTCCTCCCCTGTCAGGTCCAGGACGATGCGGCCGTCCTTCATCAGGATCGTCCGGTTCCCGTGCTCCAGGGCCGCCTTCATATTGTGGGTGATCATCAGGGTGCAGAGCCCCGGCGTCTTTGAAAATTCATCGGTCAGCGCAAGGACCTTCCTTGCGGCGCTCGGATCCAGAGCCGCGGTATGCTCGTCCAGCAGCAGCAGCTTCGGGCCGGCGATCACCGCCATGAAGAGCGTCAGGGCCTGCCGCTGTCCTCCCGACAGCAGCCGGGACTTCTGCTTCATCCGGTTCTCTAACCCCATGTCAAGCAGAGCCAGCTTTTCCCGAAACAGTTCCCGCTCTTTTTTAGTCAGTCCGGGCTGGAAGCCGATGCTCTTTCTTTTATCGTTTGCAATGGCGAGGTTTTCTTCGATGGTCATGTCGAAAGCAGTGCCCTTTAAGGGGTCCTGGAAAACCCGGCCGATCTCTCTGGACCGCTTGTATTCCGGCCAATTTGTTATGTCCCTGCCGTCCAGGGCGATCTTTCCCCCGTCGACTCCGAAAACACCGGAGATACAGTTCATCAGCGTTGATTTCCCCGCTCCGTTGCTTCCGATGATGGTGATAAAATCTCCTTCGTTCGCCGTCAGACTCAGTTCATCGATGGCCAGCTTTTCATTTATCGTCCCTCTTCCGAAGGTTTTTGACATCTTTTCCACTTTAAGCATTTTTAGCACCGCCCCTTCTGATGATGGAGAATTTCTCACTCAGCATCCCGGTGGATAACGCGATGATAACGATGACTGCCGAAATCAGCTTTAAGTCGCTGGGCGGTAAGCCTATGCTGAAAGCGTACGCGATCACCATGCGGTACAGCACGGCTCCCAGGGAGACCGCGATCAATCTTCTCAGGAGGGATTTGGTGCCGAATATCGCCTCTCCGATGATGACGGAGGCCAGGCCGATCACCACCATTCCGACTCCCATACCGACGTCCGCAAAGGACTGGTACTGCGCCATAAGTCCGCCGGACAGCGCCACCAGCCCGTTGGAAACGGCAAGGCCAATGAGCTTCATCTTGTTGCTGTTGATTCCGGACGCCCGCACCATATCCTCATTGTCTCCCGTGGCGCGAAGGGCAAATCCCAGGCGGGTCTTCAGGAAATAATAGAGGCAAACGGTGACGACAGCAAGAAAAATCAGCCCCAAAAGCAGAGAGCTGTATTCCAGCGGCACTAATTTCTGAAAGCTTTTATAGACAGTGTCGCTCTGGGTCAATGCAATATTAGGCCTGCCGCCCATGATCCTCAGGTTGATGGAGTACAGCCCCAGCATCACCAGAATACCCGTGAGCAAGGGCTGTATTCCAAGCTTGGTGTTGAGAAGCGCCGTGATGGAACCGGCGGCGCAGCCCGCGATAAAGGCGAGAAGAAGCCCCAGGTACGGGTTCCCGCCGACGCTGCAGATCATCGCGGATGCCGCCATGCCTGTGACGATGCTGCCGTCAACCGTTAAGTCAGGAGTGTTCAGCGTCCGAAAGGACAGGAACACTCCCAGCGCCATAATGGCAAAGATCAGACCATATTCAATTGAGCCGAGAAAAGCTGCAAAATTCATTTTTATTCATCTCCCAGAACAGTCGCCTCATCCAGAACATCCTGCGGGAAGGTCACGCCTATCGCATCAGCGGTTTTCTGATTGATATAGACCTTTACGTCCGTCATGGTCATGACAGGAATTGTTCCCGGATCGGTTCCATTTAATACCTTTGCGGCCATCTTTCCGGTCTCTTCACCGAGTTGGGTGTAATTGATCCCGTAAGTCGCAAGGCCGCCGTCGTTTACCATGGAATCAGCGCCTACATAGAAAGGAATCTTGGCGTCGATCAGCGTCTTGGAAATGATCGGCATGGTGGATGCTACGGTGTTGTCGATGGGTGAAAATACCGCGTCGACCTTTCCCGCAAGGAAAGCCGCCGCCTGCTGTACCTCGCTGGCGTTCATGACAGGAGCTTCCACTACGGTCAGACCGTTTGCCTTGGCGTATTCCTTCAGGTCGTTGATAACGGAAACGGAATTGGTCTCGCTGGATTTATAAAGCGCGCCGATGGTTTTGATATCCGGAGTGATCTTTCTCGCAAGATCCATGATCTTCTGGGCCGACACCGCGTCGGAAGTTCCGGTGATGTTGCCTCCCGGAGCGTCAAGGTTGTCAACCAGCTTCGCATCAATGGGGTTTGTCACCGCGGAAAATACGATGGGGATCTCCGTCGTTTCACCGAAAGCCGCCTGTGCCGACGGCGTCGCGATGGCGATGATCAGATCATATTTCTGAGACACAAATTTCTGGCATATGGTCTTCAGGTTGACCGGGTCGTTCTGGGCGTTTTCATAATCCACCGTGATGGTTTCTCCGTCGGTGAAGCCTTCCTTGGCAAGCTCCGCAAGGGTCGATTCACGAATGGTATCCAGAGACGGATGTTCTACGATCTGGACAATCCCTACCTTCGGCAGGTCCTTCCCCGCGGCGGCGTCTCCTCCGCCTCCTTCGCTTTTGCTGTCTCCGCCACAGCCCGTCAGCAGTCCCGCCGTCATCAGGGCGACTGTCGATAATACCAATAAATTCTTTCTCATCTTTGTTTTCATCTTCATAGTCTCCTTTTCTTTGAATTATATTAATGAAAAGGGTCTCTGCATCCGTGTTCGCCGGTTTCATTATGCCCTGCTTTTGAAGCAAGCGTGCAAAACGGAAAAATTCCAACCCGGCTGAAGCCGGGGAATTTCCGTATAGCGCCTGCCAACATTTGCTTTGCAAATGTGGCTAGGTGCGTAAAAAAAACACCTATCCTTATTTCAAGGACAAGTGTTAAACCTGCGGTACCACCTTGTTTGGTAAGCTAAAAGCATACCCTCTTTGCAGAGTGCCATCACACCCTCAGCCCTGTAACGCTGGCATAGCGTCTCAGCTACTAAAATAAATTCTTTCGCTTCGCCCTCAGAGGCCCACTTGCTGCAACTGCATCTGTCCGGCTTCCACCGCCCCGGACTCGCTGAGAGATCGTTTTACAGTTTAACTCCCTCGTCATCGGTTTAAAGCTATGTTACCATCGAAAGAATAAAATGTCAATGAAAAATTTTCAGATTGTCGCATCCGAAATCCGCGTATGGAATATACAGGTTCAGATAGGCATTCCCGCCTTCTCTGTCCGGATGCTCGATATCGATGCTGACGGAGTCTATGTTCAGTTGGAAGCCGTCGATCCGGTCAAACACCGCTTCATACTCCCCGTCGCTGTAAGTCCTTCCCGCCTTTCCTCTGCCTTCATCATAGCTCTTGAGCTCCCGCCTGATAGCCTTCATAATGACAGGCTTATAGTCATATCCTTCCGCAAAGATATCCTCAAGGGAAAGTTCCTTTTGTGTCACAGCATCATAACAGTGGCTTTCGGCAGTCGTCACAGCGAGGTCAGGCAGATAGAACATGGAGCGTTTGTAAATGCTGATAAAGTTGCCGACCCTGCTGGTATCCACCCAGATCTCATAGCTTCCTCCGCCGTCGGCAGCTATTTCAGCCTCAGTCTTGCCGCGAAAATATTCTTTAGCCTTGTCGATCGCTCCCTGATCCACTCTTTTCATTTTCTCCAGCCGGTCCCTGATCTCCTTGGGCAGGTCGGAGGAATAGCTCCAGGACTGATAGACGTATACCGGTCCGTCCTGATAGTTTTCAGTTCCGCCCAGGTCGTCGTCGTTTTCCTTAAAGACCAGGGATTTTACGAGGGGTTCCCGGGAAGTAAAAAGGTTGTTCTTTTCGTCGTAAAACCGCTCAGTCACCGCGATGTTATCCCCAAACCTTCCGAAATTCACCCCGACCTCGGAGGCCGTCAGGTCCGTCTGAAACTGGGGCGTGAGATAATCGAAAACAAATATGATGCCGTTGGAGGAAACGGCGAATTTCTGATCCTTTGAAAGACCCTTGAAGGGTTCCACCAGCTTGACGCCGTTATAGGCTCCCCTGTATCCCCCCTCGTCGTCCGAATGGTTTTCGGCAAGGAACCGGGCCATATACCCGTTTATGGGCTTCATATAGTCGACGCCGTCGCAGAACAGGTCCGCCAGTGCAATCTCCTTCCCGGTATTCAGATCGAAGTTCAGGGTCTCCTCCTCCGCGACTTCCACGAATTGCTTCCACTCTTCCGGGTCTTTCTCCGTATAGTTTATGCCCGGATTGTCATAGGTGGTGTACTTATAAAATACGATGGACAGGATGTTGTTGAAATTTGCCATGACGTTGGTATAGATCTGTTCCCCGCTGATCTTCGCGTCCTCGGAGACCTCCGCCTTGATCCCGCGGTAGGGCGGGAGATCCTGAATTCGAAGTCCGTCGTAGACTTCTTTGATCCTGTCGTTGATCTTTTGCTCTGTTTTCCCGTCCGCGAGCCCCGATACCGTAACATACTTATAACCGAACTTCCCGCCGTCTCCCTCCCCGTGCTCTTCAATGCTCAGAGGATTGTTCACGACGTAATTGATCGCCGCCGGCGCATGGACCCCGGAGTCGGCAAGCTCCTGGCTGCCGCACCCGGCAAAGGAAAAAACGGCAAGACAGCCGATCAGCGCGGCGATACGCCTCCTAATTCCCCAGCCTGACATAGCCCGCCTCCTCAGCAACCTGCTGACCCTGCTCGCTCAATATCCAGTTTAAGAGCTTCGCCGCGTTGCTGTCCTTGGGTTCATCTGCGCG
>DAITKX010000109.1:4865-8978 GCA_036835995.1 Bacillota bacterium
ATGACGGCGTAATAGGCAGTCCTGATCGGATAGGAGCCGTCGCTGATGGTCTTCTTGTCCGGATAGACGCCGTCCACCGCAAGCAGTTTTACCTTGTCGTTTTCCCACATGTCGGTAACGTAATAGTAGTACGAGTAGCCAATAGCGTCTGCGTCGTTGGTGTAGACGGACACCGCGTCGACAAGCTGCCCCATCTCGGAGGCGACCTTCTCCATAGGCGGTTTCATGATCTCATCGGGGCCCATGACGAGGTTCAGCATTCCGGTTTGACTTCCGGAGTTTTCCGGTCTTTGGTACGCAATGATCTCCTTGTCCTTGCCGCCCACGTCCTTCCAGTTCGTGATCTTTCCGGAGTAAATATCCCTGATCTGCTGCAGGGAGAGTCCCTTGACCGGATTCTCGATGCTGGTAAGGAACACAAATCCCTCGCTGACGATGGGAACGACCTTGAGCTCCACTCCGCTTACCTTTGCGCCGGCAAGCTCATCGGCGGAAGGCGAGGTTACGAAGATGATGTCCGCCTTCTTATTGATGAGGTTCACATAGGCGTCGTGGGTCGTATTATGTACGATGTACTCCCTGGCCTCTTCAATGCTCAGGCCCATCACCGCCGCGCCGAAGGCCTCGGACAGCGGAATCGTAGCCGTGGAGCCGTCCACCTTCGGATACTCCCTTGGATCCAGGTGAAGGCCGATTCCCTGAGTCGTACCTTCTCCGCCTCCGGACCCGCTCCCCGGCGTCTGCTGGCCGCAGCCTGCAAGCGCACCTGCAATGAGCAGAATCGATAAAAACAGATACCATTTTCGCTTCATTGTTCCAATCCCCTTTTTATTATCAAATTAATGATATCCAAAAAATATCCATTCCTTTTCCGATAGGTACTGCATTTTTCCACCACATTTACTATCTTTATCCTTTACAGTTTACATCCACTTCGTGTCCCCTGAAAGATTGTCATATCCCGGATGATTGTCAAACCGGACGACGCCTACCTGGCATTTTCCTGCGGCTACCTCATTCACCGCCTCGGTGACCTTTGCGTGTCCCAGGGTGCCGAAGCCTCCGCAGAGCTCCACCATGATGACGCCTTCTTCCGCCAGCTTCTTTGCCTCCACGCACGCCATTTCATAATTCGCCACGCCCACCACGATCATAAGGCCCTGGCCCAGATCCATTTCCATCCGTCTGGCTTCCGTGATGCTTCCGTTAACAAACATAAACGATACTTTTCTTTTCATTTCATTTTTCCTTTCCTCTATTGATTTCCTCCGGGTTTTGAATGCTTTCTTTTCGCCGAAATGAACACCCCTACGGCGCAAAGACAGGTGAATACGATAAATCCCGTATGCATTGCCGCGATCAGCTGCTTCGGGCTCGCGTCCGAAAGGGTCACATTTCCCATGTGGGTTGCGACGATAAAGGTCACAACAGCCATGCTGGCGCTGTTTCCGATGGACCGCATAGTCGACAGGATCGAGGATGCGACGCCGTAGTCCTTCTCCTCAACGCAGGCCATGACGGCGTTGGTGTTGGGAGAGGAGAAAAACGCGAATCCGATCCCCACCACCACCAGGTTGACGATGATGAGCGGAAACGGATACTGCTCAGAAATAAAGATAAACGAAAAAAGTCCGAGGGTGCAAAGCCCCATTCCAAAGGATGCCAGCTTAAAGGGCGATACCCTGTCCGAAAGCCTGCCGCAGTAAGGCGACAGTATAGCCTGGAGCAGAGGCTGCGAAATCAGGATCAGGCCGGATATCTGGGAATCATATCCCTTCACCATCTGCAGATAGATCGACAGAAGATAGCTCAGGGCAAACGTCGCTCCGTAATTTAAAAGGGCCGCAAGGTTGGAAAAGGAATACCCTATGTTGCTTGCAAAGAGCCCCACCTCCACGATGGGAGACTTTGACCTCCGCTCATGAATTACAAAGAGTGCGAAAAGAACCGCCCCTGTGATCATGAGGTATTTTGCGTATGACAGGGTGGCAATGGCGGAGAGCCCGAACATGATGAGGGTGAGCATGAGAATATACAATACGCTCCCGGTAAAATCCATGCTCTGCCCGCTGTGTTCCGGCTTTACCGCCGGGAGTTTCCTTGCCGCAAGCACAAGCGCGACCGCGCTGATGATAAAGGTCAGCACAAATATGGAGCGCCAGCCAAGGTAATGATTCATGATACCGCCAAGGACCGGTCCGGCAGATAGGCCGATATAGACGGATGCGGTGGAATATCCCAGAACCTTTCCTCTTTTATCCGGATGAAACGCGCTGATCAGAACCGCCACATTGGTGCTGAAAATCATTGCCGCGGCAACGCCCTGAAGCACCCGGAGCACCATCAGCGCCAACAGGGAATGGATAAACACGATGGCCCCGGAACATATTGTGAATCCCAGAAGCCCTATCACTAATATCCTTTTTCTCCCCGTCAGATCGGCGACCCGTCCAAAAGGCACCGACAATACCGCCGCCGCGATGAGATATCCGGTGATGATCCAGCCCACCAGGGCGGCGCTGACGCTGAACTCCCGCCCCATGGCCGGTACCGACAGGTTCAGGGCGCTTCCTATGAACGGAGCCAAAAATGAAGTGATCACAACCACGACAATGGTAGATAACTGCTCGCGTCTTTTCTTGCTTTGATTCGATGTGTTTTTATTGTCCATTCAGATTCTTCCTTGTCACGTATTGATTTTGAGTCCTTCGCGTAAAATGCCGCCGCTATTGTTATAGTATATTACTTTTTCCGGAAATAAATCAAGCGAAAGCAAGGAAAAAAGGCGATAGAGAGTTTAAAAAAGCCGCCTCATAACCGGAGGCGGCTCCTTCAACGCGCGGCTAAAAGACGCGGATCACCGCGGCCCCTGCCCGAGGCGGATAGATCGCCAGCATCGGGCCGTCCTTAAAATAGGCCTCCACCGAGGTTCCAACCGTTAAATCCTCCGGCTTCAGCTCGGTATTGGTGTAGCCCTTATAAATTTTAGTATCCGCTTCGATGATGACGTCAGCCTCTTCAAATGAGGCTTCCGCCGACTTTCCTTTTACAAAGACGCTCCGGATCTTCTGGTCGTCTCCCAAAGAAACATTCGTGATCTCCCCTTTTACGCCGATTTTTTCAATGGCGTCGATCAGCCAGGCCCCTTCGGTATTTTTTACCGTGATGTACTGGGTCGAATCGTACATAGCGTTGGTGGAATCGGTCCATGTAAAGGTCACGGCATACCGAAAGACTCCTTCATCCGGTTTTCCTGCCTCCTTCACGGCAAAGCTTTTGACCCACGGACTCGACGCGCCCTCCATCCATCCCATGGATGAAAGATCATCATAGGAAGCCTTTCGCAGTTCCGGCGTCATAATAGCATATTCCCATGCGCCGTTTCTCGTCTGCACCGCTTCCGCCCACGCGTTTGCCGCTTCCAAACTGCTCTTGGGAGCCAGTGCGCGCTCCAGATTTGAGATCTGGCTGCTCTGGTCATTTCCGGTGATGTTCACCTGTCCGCTGGCCGCATCCCAGTTCACCTTTGCTCCCATGGCTTCCGCCAGAGCTCTGACGGGCGCAAAGATGCTGCCGTTTATGTTGATGGGCGCGGTTTTCGACTGGACCTCGCTGCCGTTATAAAAAATCTTGATCGACGACCCTGCAAATGCGGCGGTGGACAGGCTGACCACCAAAACGCCTGCCATCAAAGCTGTAAAAAGTTTTTTCTTCATTTTGTTAAAAACCCCCTTGAACGCGTAAAATGTCGCTTGTAATTTAGCTTTTGTTCTCTTTGACGACATCCGGGGAGGAAATGTTCCTTATTTCTGATAATCCACGCGGAAGAATTTCCGGCAGTAAACCAGGCGTTTTAGAATCTGATCATAAACTTCCTGATGATCTTCACCAGGTCGTCATAGCCGTTTGCAAACTGGTCCAGGGTCTTGTTCACCGGACCGTAGGTATCAAACTCCTTCACATCCATTTCATCATAGGCCTTTACGAAGTCCGGATGCTTTCTCAGCTCCTTGATATAGTACGGGTCCACCTCGTCGTCCATACGGGCCTTGATCTCAAAATCCGAACCGTTAAAGGCCGCCTGATTCTTGTAGGGAATGGTCATGATCATAT
>DAITKX010000110.1:0-8921 GCA_036835995.1 Bacillota bacterium
TTCCCGATCGACCTGTTCTCCCATAAAGCCGCGCCATCTCTGATCACAGGCAATTCAATTATTGTGAAGCCGTCATCCGATAACCCCCTGGCGATTATACGCCTGGTTGAGCTCCTCATTGAAGCGGGAGTTCCCGAATGTGCGGTTCAGGTTGTGACGGGCAGAGGCGCGGTCGTAGGGAAATGGCTGGTCTCGAGTCCGAAGATAAACGCGGTCAGCCTCACGGGGAGTACGGACGCCGGAATCGACGTGGCAAAAGAAAGCGCGCCCCACTTACATAGATTTTTTCTTGAACTTGGCGGGAACGACGCTCTGGTCGTATATGCCGACGCGGATATCGATCTGGCTGTTGAAGAGGCGGTATTTGCCAGGACATTGAACGCGGGACAGACCTGCTGCGCAGCCAAAAGGTTCATCGTTGAGAGACCTGTGGCGGAAGAGTTCACAGCGAAGCTGACAGAAAGGCTGAAAAAGATCAAAATCGGCGATCCCCTTGATCCTGAAACTGAAATGGGATGCCTGATCAGTGAAAAAGCGGCGGCACAGGTCGAAGAGCAGGTCCGGCACACGGTCGAGCAGGGCGCAAAGTGCGTCTGGGGGGGAAAACGTCTTGACAAAGCGTTCTTTGAACCGACTGTTTTAACCGGTGTGACCCCATCCATGGACGCGGCGCGGGACATGGAAATCTTCGGGCCTGTCTTTCCGATCATCGCTTTTGACACGTTGGAAGAGGCCGTGGAAATCGTGAATCAATCCATGTACGGCCTGATGGGCGGCGTAATGTCCAAGGATGTGAACAAGGCGATGAAAACAGCCGCGGGAATGGAGAGCGGCGGCATCGTCATCAACGGCGCCGGCAACTACAGGCCGTTGGAAATCCCCTTTGGCGGTTATAAAAAGAGCGGCCTGGGAAGGGAGGGCATTTCCTATACCCTTGAAGAAATGACGCAAATCAAGACGATTATTATGAAAAAGGTTCTTTTGTAAGAAGGTATCACTAACCGTTATTTCTCTATTAAAAATTTAATTGAGGTGAGTAGCATGAAAAAATTATTAGCAATTATCCTTGTAATCGGCATGCTGGGCGCAACCATGTGGGGGTGCACAACTCAGGAAGAAGCAACCCAGGCAAATACCGGCGACACATCCTCATCGGCTCCGGCAGCAAAGGATCCGAAGGATATTACCATCGGTTTGAGCATGCAGACACTGTCGGCGCCATATTTTGTCGCTCAGGAAAATGCGGTGAAAAAGAAATGTGAAGAATTAGGCGTGAAATGCGTTTCTATGGACGCCCAAGGCGATGTGAACAAACAGATCGCGGGAATTGAGGACCTGATCGCGCAAAACGTCGATCTGATCATTTTGAACCCCACCGATCCCAAGGGAATGATACCGTCTACAAAAGCGTGCACGAAAGCCGGAATCCCGGTGATCATAATGGATAACTCCATCGACCCGACCGCGGATTACATTACGTTGATCCAGTCCAACAACGTCGCCAACGGTGAGCTCGTTGGACAGTGGCTGGGAGAAAAAATGAAGGGCACGCCCATCAAGATGGCTCTGCTCAGCGGAAATCAGGGCAACATGCTTGGAGTCGACAGAAGAGAAGGCGTGATCCGCGGCTTGACAGAAGCACAGCTCAGACTTGCGAATAAGACTTCATTTACGATTCTGACTCAGGGCTGGGGTGCATGGTCTACCGACGGCGGACTGAAAGCGGCCGAAGATATCCTGGTTGCGGCTCCTGACATCAACGTTATCGTTGCGGAAAATGACAGTATGGCCCTTGGCGCTGTGAAGGCTGTTACAGCGGCGGGCAAAAAAGACAAGATCCTGATCTGCGCCGCTGCCGACGGACAGAAGGAAGCCCTTGAACTGATCAAAAAGGGTGAGTACGGCGCAACGGGTTTGAATGATCCTGCTTTAGTAGCTTCTACAACCGTCGATACCGCTATGAAATACCTGAGCGGAGACACGAATATTCCCAAGCTCATCTATACGGAGCCCGCGGTGATCACACAGCAGAATGTCGACCAATATTACAGGGCTGACGCTGATTTCTAAAAAAGCATAGCCGGAATATAGCGGGGCGAAGATTTCATTTATCTCCTCTGTAAGAATCTTGGGCGGTAAACGCCCAAGATTCTTAATATCAACAAGAGTTAAGAATATTACCCTTTGTTACCTTGTCAACAGAGGGTAACGGCTGGGGGTTATAAAATGTCGACGGAATACAAGGTAGAGATGATAAAGATCAATAAGTCATTTGGAGGCGTGCATGCCCTCAAGGATGTGACCTTCAGTGTAAAACCCGGTGAGATCCATGCGCTGGTGGGCGAAAACGGAGCTGGAAAATCGACGATGATGAAAATTTTATCAGGAGTATACCGGGAAGATTCAGGCACGATCAAGATCGACGGCAATGAAGTGACCATACATGATCCATCCATATCAAAAGAACTGGGGATCAGTATCATTTATCAGGAATTGATGCTGGCTCCGCATCTTACGGTCGCCGAAAATATCTTTATTGACCGCCTCAGCAATAAAATGGGCCTGGTCAATTATAATCAGCTTTTTAAAAAGGCTGAGGAATTGATTGCAAAAATCGGTTTTGATTTCAATCCAAGAGCTTTAGTCGGAAATCTGACCGTAGCATACCAGCAGGTCGTGGAAATTGCAAAGGCTCTTTCGAAGAACGCAAAAATATTGATTCTGGATGAGCCGACGGCAGTGCTCGCTCCGTCGGAAGTCGAAAAGCTTCTCGATCTTTTAATGAATTTAAAAGAAAAGGGCGTGAGCATTATCTACATTTCACACAGACTGGATGAGGTGTTCCGGGTCGCCGACAGGATCACTGTTTTGAAAGACGGCGCAGTCGTAAACACCTTTCTGAAGGACGCTGTGAAAAAAGACGATATCATCACTGAAATGGTGGGGAGGAAGCTGGAAGGTTTGTTCCCTTCCAGGGTCAGCAATTTGGGCGGCGAAATATTGAGAGTCGAAAATCTTTGCAATGGCGATAAGGTAAAGAACGTGTCATTCACATTGAGAAGCGGCGAAGTGCTGGGGATCGCGGGGCTTGTGGGGAGCGGCAGAAGCGAAACCGTAAGGGCGTTATTCGGCGCCGATAAGAAAGACCGCGGAATGATTTACCTCGACGAAAAACGGATCAGCGTTTCCAGCTGCAGGGATTCGGTCAGGCATAGAATCGGTTTTGTTCCGGAAAACAGGAAAGAACAGGGAGTGATATTATCCATGTCCCTGCGCAACAATATGACGATGACCAAGCTGAAGGACGTCACTCGCTTCCTTGGGGTCATTAACAGCAGGAAGGAAAAGGACATTGCCCAGAATCTTATTGAAACTTTGAAGATCAAAGCGTGGAGCCCTGAGATGAACACCTTCAATTTGAGCGGAGGAAACCAGCAAAAGGTCGTTCTGGCGAAGTGGTTCAATGCGGACTGCAGGGTCATGATCCTCGATGAACCTACGCGAGGCGTAGATGTGGGCGCCAAGTACGAGATCTATAATCTGATCAATGAACTTTCCGGAAAAGGCATCGGCGTCATTATGATTTCATCCGAGATGATAGAGATCATAGGCATGTGCGACAGGGCGCTGGTAATGCATGACGGTGAAGTGCGGGGCGAGCTTTCCAAGGATGAACTGAGCGAGGAAAACATCATGAGGCTGGCGATCAGCAGCAATGAACCGGTTTCTGATTATTATGCGGCAACTGTATAGCTGCCAAGGGGGAAATAGAATGCAAAGCAATATCATAAAAAAAGAATCGAAAGTTCAGGATTGGTTAAACGGCGATTCTATTAAAAAAACATTGTTGAAATATAATATATTTTTCATTTTCATTATCATGCTCATCGCGTCGAACTTTGTTTCGAGCTCCTTTCTTTCAGAGACAAACATATTCAATTTGCTGAGGCAGGTGTCGGCGTTGGGAATCATCAGTATGGGCATGCTTCTCGTGATCCTTACCGGCGGGATAGACCTCTCTGTCGGTTCTATAATGGCGTTTTCAAGTGTTCTCAGCGCATATTTTATTGCATTTCGTTCTATGGGTTTTGCCGGGTCCGTAATTTTGACGATTTTAGTGTCCGCCCTGATCGGAGGGGTTTCGGGCTATCTGGTGGCGTTCAGGAATATGGCCGCGTTCGTCGCTACTCTTGCCTTGATGACGATCGCCAGAGGGCTTGCGTATATCGTATCAAAGGGAACGCCCATCATGGTGGATAATAAATACATCGACAGTATAGCAAACGGTTATTTATTAGGGATTCCGGCGTCGGTATACCTCATGCTTGGTATTTTCATCATCATAACCCTTTTGTTGAAGTACAGCGTTTTTGGAAGAATGCTGGTTGCAATCGGCAGCAATGAGGAGGTCGTGAGACTGTCGGGGATCAGGGTGCCTGTATATAAGTTTCTGGTCTACTGTATCTCCGGGGCTTTATGCGGGATCGCGGGAATCATCAGCACATCCCGCACAGGGGTAGGTTCGCCTCTGGTAGGCACCGGATATGAGCTCGACGCCATTGCGGCGGTAGTGATCGGCGGCGCCAGCCTGACGGGGGGAAAGGGACTTTCGTTCAATACGCTGATAGGGGTGTTTGTTCTCGGGATCATAGGCAATATTATGAACCTGCTGAACGTCGCCGCTTATCCGCAGCAGGTGATCAAGGGTATCATTATCGTGATCGCTGTTTTAGCGCAGGGCAAGGATTCTCAGAAAAAAGTATGACTTTACATAGCTAATTTAAACATAGCTGATCGGACGGGGGTAAAAAAGTGGTTACAGGAATAGAACATGCGGCGATCTGCGCAAAGAATTCAACGGAACTGAAAGACTGGTATCAAAAGGTCTTTGGGTTTGAACAGGTATTCGAAAATGATGAGAGGACTTACTTCCTGAAAGCGCAGAACGGTTTCCTGCTGGAATTTATACAGGAAACCGAACCGGGGGAGATAACCGTTGAAAAAAAGGGAGGAATCAGGCACATCGCCATCATGGTCGACGAGTTTGATCACATGATAGAACTCCTTGCCAAAGAAAAGACAAGTTTTATTACCGATCCGGATTTATTTTTAAAATCAGTAAACAACCCCGATTCGAAAGAATCAAAGCTTTTTTTATTCAGGGACCCTGAGGGAAATATCCTTCATTTAGTTAACAGGCAGCCGCCGCTCTAAAAAGGCGGAGATTCTGCATATTAACGTGTAATAATGAAAAATCAGGTAAAGAGGAAAAGCAGATGGAAAAAAACGAGGTTATAAAAAAGATTTGCGATTGCGGAGTCGTAGCGGTAGTGAGGGCGAAAAGCGCGGAGGAAGGGCTTGGAATAGCCGAAGCCTGCGCTGAGGCGGGGATCGGAGCTCTGGAAATAACATTTACGGTGCCCGGCGCTGCCGGCGTCATCAAAAAGCTTTCAGAGGTCTATCGATCCGGCGAAATCGCAGTAGGAGCCGGCACCGTGATGGATCCTGAAACCGCAAGGGCCGCCATGCTTGCGGGGGCGCAGTATGTCGTCAGCCCTTATTTCAACAAAGAGGTCGTCGCGCTTTGCAACAGGTACCAGGTGGCGTGCATGCCGGGGGCCATGACCGTGAAAGAGGTCGTTGAGTGCATGGAGGCCGGGGCTGATATCGTTAAGATCTTCCCCGGGGAACTCTTTGGCCCCAAAATCATAAAAGCGATCAAAGGGCCTGTTCCTCAGGCCAGGATGATGCCCACCGGAGGGGTCAGCCTCGACAATGTCGCCGAATGGATCAAAGCGGGAGCTGTGGCCGTGGGAGTCGGGGGAAGTCTCACCTCAGGCGCCGGAAACGGCGACTATAAAGCCGTAACGGAGACGGGCAGGAAATTTATCGAAAAAGTTAGAGACGCGCGTGCAGAGTAGCTTGATGACGCGCGGAAGCACAAGCTAAAAAAGGAGGCACATGCATGTCTGCAATAGAAGTAAAACCGAGGGATCGCTGCAGGTATGACTGTATATCCCTTGGGGAAGTCATGCTGAGGTTCGATCCCGGAGCCGGCAGGATAAAAAGTACAAGAGAGTTTAAGGTATGGGAAGGCGGCGGCGAATACAACGTATCACGGGGCCTCAGAAAATGCTTTGGTATGGATACCGCGATCGTTACGGCCTTTGCCGACAATGATATCGGCAGATTGGCGGAAGATCTTATCATGCAGGGAGGAGTAGACACTTCCCTGATCAAATGGACGCCCTTCGACGGAGTCGGCCGTACCGTGAGGAACGGCATCTATTTCGCAGAGCGGGGATATGGCGTCCGGGGTGCCCTTGCCGTATCGGACAGGGGAAACACTGCGGTATCTCAGTTAAAGAAGGGCGATATCGACTGGAAATACATATTTGGAACCCTTGGAACACGGTGGTTTCACACGGGCGGGATCTTCGCGGCATTATCGGAGACCACTCCTGACGTCGTGATGGAAGCAGTCCAAACTGCGAAAAAATATAATACGGTCGTTTCTTATGACCTTAATTACCGCGCCTCTCTGTGGAGTGCGATCGGCGGGAAAGAGAGAGCCCGGGAAGTAAACCGGGAAATTGCAAAATACATCGATGTAATGATCGGGAATGAAGAGGATTTTACAGCGTGTCTGGGCCTTGAAATAGAAGGTAACGATGAAAACCTGAAAAAACTCAATCTGGATGGATATAAAAAGATGATCTGTGAAGCGGTGAAAGAGTATCCCAATTTCGAAGCGGTGGCTACGACCCTGCGCACGGTAAAATCCGCCACCATCAATGACTGGAGCACTATCATCTGGTTGGGAGGGGAAATTTACAAGGCAAACGACTATCCGGCGCTGGAGATATTCGATCGGATTGGAGGCGGCGACAGCTTTGCGTCGGGGTTGGTATATGGCCTGATGACCACCGGCGACCCCTTACAGGCGGTCAACTGCGGAGCAGCCCACGGTGCACTTGCAATGACGACGCCGGGAGACACTTCCATGGCGAGCCTGAAGGAAGTGGAAAGCCTGATGAAGGGTGCGGGAGCACGGGTCAGAAGATAGTTTAAATCCGGATTTTTTGGGAGCGGCGGCCAGAAATACGGCCTGATACCCCACTGCCGCCCACAGTAAACCTCCGAAAACAGGGATCACCATGGAGGCGATGTGCTGCAGGCTAACGCCCGTCGACAGCGTCGGAGTCACATCGGCAAGATCGACGGCAATCTTCCTCACATAGGTCGACCGCGCCATTTCCACCGCGGACATGGAGTTATCGATGACATAGCAGCCGGCGATGATCACCACGGCGACGCCGGCTGGGAAGATCCTGGCCGAAAACGCGTATCCGAGACAGATGGCGAACAGCAGAACGGCCTCCAGCGTCAGGACAAACCGCTCTCCCCGGCTGTCGATCAATTTGCCGATGAGCTTTCTCGTGCCGATGCTGACAAGGGCGACGACCATGCCCAGGATGGCGAACATCTGGGGCCTTACGCCGAACACTTTGATCAGCACCCAGGGCGCAAAGGTCATGAAGATCTGGTTTCTCGCGCCGCTGATGACGGCCAGGACATAATAGAGCCGATAGCGCTTTCTGAAAACAAACTTGGGTTTTTGGATATTCTGGTCCGGCCCGCCTTTCTTCATCAACCCAAGGGAGAGCGCGGCGAACACGTAGAAAACAGCGCCGATGATAAAGGCGGTCCGATAGGTCATATTCATGAAATGAAAACCCAGCAGGACTAAAATATAGGCGATGATATTTCCGATGAGGGCGAAGGCGCTGACCGTTCCAAGCCTGGAGCCGAAGGATTCCTGACGGGACAGGGACATGCCGATGGACGGCGTTACCGTCATGACCATGTGGGTGCCGAGGCTGAGCATCATCATCCAGATGATCATAACCGCAAAGGCGGGCGAAAGGAGGCCGAGCCCGAGCATTCCCAGCCCTGCCGCCGCCATGCCCAGCATTGCGATCCTTACATCGCCCATAAAGCTTAGAGACGCCAGAACGAACATCATAATAAAGCCCGGCGCTTCTCTGGGCACTTCCAGAAAGCCCCTGAGCTCCTCAGACAGCCGGAATATATCGCTCAAATAGTTGTTGAATATGGATGTGTTAATGCCTGCGCCGACTCCGGCAAACAGCCCTGCGATCAAAAAAAGATTAAATTCCCGCTCGCGGCGGAAACCTTCCAGATTAAATCTTTGATGTGTCTTTTCACGTAAACTCATTTTATGTATCGTCTTTCATTTATTGTAATTGTTAGAAATTATAACATAGAAAGCCACCTTTATCAATAATTTTGCTGAAGCGGTTGTGATGAATCAGACCACCGTTTGCTTTGAAAAAGCCCCTTTGAAAAAAACATAAACAATGCTTGCACGGCAATTTGGTTTATGCTACTATTAAGAAAAATAGAAAAGTTTGGATGATGATTGCGGGAGAGTTTGCTGCAGGCGATACCGAAGGGCTTGCTTGCAGGCAGCACCGAAGGAGTAAGCGGAATGCCGTGCCAGGATATTCCACGATGATCTCAGGTAAAAGGACCGCAATCTGACAGAACTCTGGAAAGACCCCAAGGGGGCGCCGAAGGGGGAAGCCATACTTTATTATGGCGATACTTTCAGGTAAAAGAAACAGAGAATGCAAGGCATTATATTGCTTTGCATTTTTTTATTGCGCAGGAAATAATTTTTTAATCAAATCAAGGAGGACATGAAGATGAAAGTTGTGGAAGGCCTGTATTATTCAAATGATCACGAATGGGTGAAGGTAGAAGGCGGCGAGGCGTATGTGGGCATCTCCGATTATGCTCAGCACTCTCTGGGAGATATCGTATACGTCGAACTTCCGGAAACCGGAGCCAAGCTGGAGCACGGAAGTGTTTTCGGCGTGATCTAATCCGTGAAAGCG
>DAITKX010000111.1:0-8871 GCA_036835995.1 Bacillota bacterium
GACGCCCTTGCCTGCCCCATACCCCAAATTTTGAGCATGGCGACATCCTTATTTCCCCTAATCATCCTTATTTCCCAGTCATCCCACTTTTAAATGATATTTCCTAATTATACAAGAAAAGCGGGGGCAATGCCCCGCTTTGTTCAATTTTCACCGTTCACTTTTCACTGCCTACTTTTCACTGTTTCCTTTTCGCTCGCCGTTTATTTTTCACTTATCATCCATATTAATATGTTCAAGAATAGGAATTTTCAATGTATTCGTCGTAAGTGCAGGTTCTGTCGTTCATGGTGCCGTCCTCTTTGATCTCGATGATTCTGTTTGCCACGGTCTGGATAAACTGATGGTCATGGGAAGAAAATAGAATGACTCCTTTGAAATCGAGGAGACCGTTGTTGACGGCTGTGATGGACTCCAGGTCGAGATGGTTCGTCGGCTGGTCAAGAACCAATACGTTTGAACCGTACAGCATCATCCTGGAAAGCATGCAGCGGACCCTTTCCCCTCCGGACAGCACCTTGACCGGCTTAAAGACATCGTCGCCGGAAAAGAGCATCCTGCCCAGAAATCCCCGCATAAAGGTTTCCGTCGTCTCTTCCGTGAACTGCCCAAGCCATTGCACCAAATTGAGGTCACAGTCGTTGAAGAACGCGGAATTATCCATTGGAAAATAGGACCGCGACGTGCTGACTCCCCATTTAAAAGTCCCTTCATCCGGTTCCATCTCCTCCATCAATATCTTGAAAAAGGTGGTGTTTGCGATCTCATTTTCTCCCACAAAGGCGATCTTGTCCCCCTTGTTCATGCGGAAGGAAATGTTATCCAACACCTTTACACCGTCCAGAGTCTTGCTGATCCCGTCGACGGTCAGGATCTCTTTGCCGAGATCCCGGTCCATGCTGAAGCCCACAAAGGGATATCTTCTGGAGGACGTCGGCAGATCTTCTACGGAAAGCTTCTCAATCAGCTTTTTCCGTGAAGTCGCCTGCTTTGACTTCGATTTATTCGCCGAGAACCTCTGAATAAAGCCTTGCAGCTCTTTGATCTTATCCTCGTTTTTCTTGCTCTGCTCCCGGAGCATCTTCTGGATCAGCTGGCTGGATTCGTACCAGAACTCATAATTTCCGACGAACATTTTGATCTTGCCGTAATCCACGTCCACGATGTTCGTGCAGACAGTGTTGAGAAAATGCCTGTCATGGGAAACCACGATGACGGTCCCCTCGTAATCCAGCAGAAAATCCTCAAGCCAGTTGATGGCCAAAATATCCAAATGGTTGGTGGGCTCGTCCAGCAGGATGATATCGGGCTTTCCGAAAAGCGCCTGGGCCAGCAGCACCTTCACCCTTTCCTTACCCGTCAGAGTGTCCATCTGCCTGCCGAGAATGTCTATGGAAAGTCCAAGGCCCTGCACCAGCCTCCCTGCGTCCGATTCGGCCTCCCAGCCGTCCATTTCGGCGAACTCTCCTTCCAGCACGGAAGCCCTGATCCCATCCTCGTCGGTAAAATCCTCTTTGGCGTACAGGGCATCCTTTTCCTTCATAATATCGTACAGTCTGGCATTTCCCATAATGATGGTATCCAGAACCGAATACTCGTCGTATGCGAACTGATCCTGCTTCAGCACCGACATCCTCAAATGGGGAGGAATGCTGACCTCTCCAGTGGACGGTTCAAGATCGCCGGAAAGGATTCTGAGAAATGTCGATTTTCCGGCTCCGTTTGCGCCGATGATCCCATAGCAGTTTCCCTGGGTAAATTGTAAATTAACGTCCTTAAACAGCGATGTGCCGCTAAAATTCAAGCTTAAATTTGTTACTGTTATCATTCTTACTCCTCTAAATTTCCATTGCCTGCTCATAAACCCGCAGGCTGTCCTGTAATTTTTACGTCCCCAGATTCCGTTTATAAATCTCGGTGTAAACCAGTTTTCCATCGATTCGCTCAGACTTCATAAGGCTGAGCTTCGACACTTTCATCTCTGGCCTTGCCAGTTCCAGCGGTCCGTAGCTCATTTCGCCCGGCGCCGTCAGCCGCACCTGCCGCCCCAGCGTCAGATGGGGAGAATATGCTCTGTCCTCCAAAGAAAACCCCTCTTTTTCAAGCTCCGCCGCCAACTGCTCCCGGAGAGAAAGGAGCGCCTCGCTTTTCTCTGCTCCGGCCCAGTGGATGTCCCCGCCGTTCTTTCTGAATTTACCGAAGCCCAAGATAGCCAGCCGGAACGGCTCGCCGTGGACCTGGTCCATCGCCGCTTTGACGGCGCCGACCTTATCCTCGCCTACTTCACCGAGGAATACCAGCGTCAGATGAAGGTTATCCCTGAAGGTAAAATTGCCCTTGGCAGACTGCTTTTTTAGTTTCTGAATCGCCTCCGTCAAGTGGTCCTTGATCTCTTCATTAAATAAAATTGCTGTAAAAAGCCTCATATCGAAACCTCTTCCATATATATCACTGGTCCAGCAGCAATACCTGGGCGGGCTGATTTTTCATCTGGTCCGGGATCACGCCAATGTCCCAGCCCGGAGAGGTCGTCTCCACATAATAATACCTGCTGCCATTCACCTCATAATAGCTTCCTGGCATAGAATCTTCCCCTTTTACGCCCGCCGCCATATGATCCTTGAACTGCAGGAGAACGGTGCCGTAGCCGAGCTCTCTCAAGAGAGACGCAAGCAGGATCGCGCTGTCCTCGCAGTCGCCGCCCTGATCGGCCAGGGTTTCCAGCGGGAATTTCGGATATTCATCATAGCCTGTTCCGACTTTATCGTCAACATATTCCAGGTTCTGCACAAAGAAGACGATATTTTTCACCATGTCCAGATCGGAATAATTCCCTTCCTTCGCAGCCTCCCTGAATTTTTTCGCCAAGGCGGCCAAAGCCTCATCGTCGGTGGAATCGGTAACATAATAGCTGTAATCTCTGATCCGATTCCGGTCCACGGTCTTGTAATATTCATAGGTAGACTCCGGGATTTTCAAATGGTAAGTCCATGCGTCTTTCCCATAATTCCACGCATAGTCTACCTCGATGTATTTTTCCGGTATTGAAGGATCCGCTTTCATGCCGTCTTCCGCGGGAGTGGCCGAAACAGGGTCCGCTTTCTCCATGACCGCCGATCCGGGAGAGACGGCGTCTTTCAGGATGGAGGGAAGCAAAATGATACAGGCCGTCACCAGGATGACCGCAAGCAGCAGAAAGAACAATTTATTTTTCCTTTTTCCCGCCAGGGTCGGTTCTGAGAAATCCCGGCTGCCAGGTCCGGCATGCTCTTTTGCGGGGGTATCGATCTGGATGAGTTCACCGTTTACGTAAATCGCGCAGTCATGCGTTTCACGGCCCCCCAGAAAGACCTCCAGCACTTCCTTATTCTGATCTTCATCGAAGATATGCCCGATGAGGTGGCCGTTATGCGCACCGAAATTCTGATCCTGCAGATCCCCGTTGACGAAGAGGCTCTCCCCCTCCGGGCCGTCGTTTCTCACCAGAATCCTGTTGCCTTTGTAGGTAAATTCAAAATCCGTATCGTAATAATCCGATCTCAACTGCATATTGTTCTCCGTTTCATAAAGCGTATCATTAAAATTATACCAAATTATTGAACTTTATGAAACTGTTTCTTTCCAAAAGGCTCGCGCGCCATCAGAAAGCATTGTTGCCATTCGCCGCTATTTCAAGAGAGAAAGGTATTTGCCGTACCCTTCTTCCTCCATCTTATCCTTTGGGATAAACCGGAGCGCGGCGCTGTTGATGCAGTATCTGAGCCCTCCCGACTCTCTGGGTCCATCTTCAAAGACGTGGCCCAAATGGATATCTCCCACCCGACTGCGGACCTCTTCCCTTGTCATTCCGTGAGAAAAGTCCTTTTTCGATGTGACGCCCTCAGGGTCGATGGGTTTGGAAAAGCTGGGCCATCCGCAGGCCTCAAACTTATCCTTCGATGAAAACAGCGGCTCTCCTGTGGCAATGTCCACATAGATCCCTTCCTGAAAATTGTCCCAGTGCTCATTTTGATAGGGAGGCTCCGTCCCGTTCTTCACCGCCACCTCGTACTGGAGCCGGTTCAGCCTTCCCTTCAGGTCTTCCTGATCCGGCTTTTTATACTCCTGGGGATCTACCAGCGACTCCTTGGCCAGATCAAAATATCGCGGATTGATATGGCAGTAGCCCGTCGGATTTTTTTCCAAATAGTCCTGATGGTATTCCTCCGCCGAAAAATAGTTTGACAGCGGCAGCGCCTCGATGGCGACAGGCTTCTCGTAGTCTCTCTGCAGCAGCTCAAGGGATTGCCGAATGATGGAAAGGTCCTCCGGATCCGTATAATAAATCCCTGTGCGGTACTGTTTTCCCACATCGTTTCCCTGCCGGTTGAGGGATGTGGGATCGATCACCTTATAAAAGAGCGAAAGCAGCCGTGAGAGACTGATCCGGGAGGCGTCATAGGAAAGACGCACCGCCTCCGCATGTCCGGCTCCCTGACAGACCTCCTCATAGGTAGGATTTTCAGTCTTGCCGTTGGCATATCCCACCTCCGTTTCCAGCACCCCGGGGATGTTGCCCAGATATTTTTCCAGCCCCCAGAAGCATCCCCCTGCCAGATAGATTTCCTTCTTTATATATTCCATTTTCAAACCCTCGCTTTTCTATTGAAATTACCGGATAATATCCGGCCAGAGCAAACTTTTTCCTATGGTATTAATTTACCCCAAAAATAGGAAAATCAATCCCACGGATATTTTTCAGCGCAAAGTAACACATATATTTGCCTCTGAATATACTGACCTTGAAAAGAAATAATGAAAGACCGGTTAAAGGAGGGAAATATATGAGTTGTTTCGGTGGCAACATATCGCCGGACCTCTTTCAAAAATGCTGCAATGCAAATCAGCTCTGCAATGAATTCAACGGGAATTTAAGAGACGTAACAACAGAACCAATTTTCGTCCAGAAAGTTTACGACGCTGTTCTCTTTAATCTCCAGGGGCTGAAAACTGTGACGAATCAATGCTTTTCACCTGCGATTCCCAGAGGGCACAGGCTGAGGAGAGTCATAGACATTCGCTGCAAGAGGTTCTTTAATCCGCTGAATGTGGAAGACCCATCAAACCTCACACTGGATGTCAACACAACGATTTCGGGTGCGTCGTTTATTCAGGACGCACATTGCGATCCAATTCGTGTAGTTGGTCCGGACGGAACTTTTTCTGAAAGAGTACTTTATGCAGATACGGAAGAATGTGATGAAAAATGTAAGGGGACTCCAATATTCGGGACTCAAAACATTGCCGTCACGGGAGATGTGCTGGTAACTCTCGATTTACTGCTGTCCGACAGGAACGACCACGACGTCGTATTCAGTGTCAGTGCAAACGTAAACATCGCAGATTGTCATTCTCCGCTGGTGCTGACGAACTTCTTCGAGTTATGCATGCCTTCTACTCAGAATAGCGCATTCCTGCCGCGATTCAGTGAATTCTGTAACCCAGCCTGTGAAACAAGGCTGGCTACAAACAACATAGGAAGAGATATTACTTTATGCCCTGACGGAACGATCAAGGCTAACTTAATAATCGCCTTATGTATAACTTGCGAAAAGAAAATCGTCGTTCCGGTTCAGCTCTGCGTATTGTCGACCGGATTTGTCAAGCTGGAGCCTCAGGCTTCCGCCATCTGCGCCAACTTCCCATCACTGTTCCCGCCCCAAATCAGGGAAAGTGACACTCTGGAAAACTGCGGAGACGTATCGGATGAAACCGAGGATAACTGCGAGGACGTCAGCGATGTATGCGATGAGGACTGCAGACCGCACAGACCAAGAAGACGGTAAAAAAAATAGTGTCGCACGCGACACTATTTTTTTTTATCTAATATTATTCATTTGCTGCCTTGTACTTTTTCAGGGCTTCCGTAAGCTTCGGAACGATGACCTTTACGTCGCCTACGATGCCGATGTCCGCAACGTCAAAGATCGGAGCGGTGTCGTTCTTGTTGATGGCGATGACGCACTCGGAGCCTTCCATTCCGGCAACGTGCTGAATCGCTCCGGAAATGCCGCATGCGAGATAGAGGTCAGGCCTTACGGTCTTGCCGGTCTGCCCTACCTGTCTGTCCTTGGCTGCCCAGCCGGCGTCTACGTTTGCCCTGGAGGAGGAAATATCTCCGCCTAACACTTCCGCAAGCTCCTTCAATGTTCCGAAGAAGTCGGGGCTTCCGATTCCGCGTCCGCCGGATACCAGTACCTTGGCTTCTGTGATGTCTGATTTCTTGTGGGTTTCCTTAACGACTTCCCTGATCACCACGTTCATATCAGCAGGAACGAAATCGACCTTGATCTCCTTGATTTCTCCCTTTCTGGAAGCGTCCTTCTCGAGTCTCTTCATGACTCCGGGCCTTACCGTCGCCATCTGGGGACGGTACTCCTTGCACAGGATCGTGGCCATGATGTTTCCGCCGAACGCGGGACGGGTCATAAACAGCAGCTTCTGTCCGGGATCGTTCTCATCCGCTTTGAAAACGTCGATATCGAGCTTGGTGCAGTCGGCTGTCAGTCCGGTATGGATCCTGGAAGCCACTCTCGGCGCAAGGTCTCTCCCGATGGAAGTCGCTCCGAACAGCACGATCTCAGGATCGCATTCCCTGATTACCGCGGTCAGCGCCTTTGCGTAGGGCTCGGTAACATATTCCGCCAGCATCGGATCTTCCACGTATACCACGGAATCCGCGCCGTACTCGATGAGGCTCTGCGCCTTGGCCTTGATATTGTTTCCCAGCAGGACGCCCACGACCTTCTGGCCCAGGTCGGCGGCAAGCTTTGTCGCCTCGCCGATCAGCTCCAGGCCGACCTTTGCGATATTGCCGTCTCTCTGCTCTACTACTACGTATATATCTTTACTCATTCCAGTTTCCCTCCTTAAATAATATGTCTTTCTTCCATCTTGTCGATGATGACCTTGACCGCTTCGTCTGCGGAAAGATCCGCGTGGAGTGTTCCCTGTCCCTTTGCCTGTTTGGTGAAGGACTTGAATACGTTGGTGGGGGAGCCTTTCAGCCCGATGTGGTCCGGATTCAGGGAATCCTTCAGATCGTCAAAGCCAAAGACCCTGATCTCCTTTTCATAAGCTTCCACGATGCCTCTTGCGTGCATGTATCTGGGCGCCGCAAGCTCCTGAAGAGCGGTGAGAAGGCAGGGAGTTTTGACCTCCAGAATGTGATATCTGTCTTCATACTGTCTCTTTACAATAACCTTGTCGCCTTCCACATTGATCTCCTCCGCATAGGAAACCTGCGGAACATGGAGGTTCTCCGCGATCTGCGGGCCGACCTGGGCGGTATCTCCGTCGATAGCCTGGCGTCCTGTGATCACCAGGTCATATCCGATCTTCTTCAGGGCCGCCGAGATGATCACTGCCGTCGCATAGGTGTCGGATCCGCCGAATTCCCTTGCGGAAACCAGAACCGCTTCATCACAGCCCATAGCCAGGGCTTCCCTTAACGCGACGTCGGCCTGGGGCGGTCCCATGCACACTACGGTGACGGTTCCGCCTACCTTGTCCCGGAGCTGAAGGGCGGCTTCGATGCCTGATTTGTCGTCATGGTTGATGATGCTGGGAACTCCTTCCCTGATCAGGGTATTTGTAACCGGATCCAGCTTTACTTCATTTGTGTCCGGTACCTGTTTTATGCATACAACGATTTTCATTGTTATTTCTCCTTTCAACATTCTGCTTAGCTGATTTTCATCGATCCGGAAATAACCATCCTCATCGCTTCGGAGGTGCCTTCATAGATCTCGGTGATCTTTGCGTCTCTCATCATTCTTTCCACCGGATATTCTCTGGAATACCCGTAGCCGCCCATGAGCTGCACGCAGGCCCTGGTCACGTCATTGCACATCTCCGACGCAAACAGCTTTGCCATGGCCGCATAAGGTCCGTAGTTTTCCCCGCTGTCCTTGGCGAGAGCCGCACGGTAGGTCAGGAGCCTCGCCGCGTCGATCTTTGTCTGAAGGTCTGCGATCTTGAACTGTGTGTTCTGGAAGGAGGAGATCCTCTTTCCGAACTGCTTTCTTTCCTTGACATATTTGATCGCTTCGTTCAAAGCGCCCTGGGCGATTCCCGTAGCCTGGGCCGCGATTCCGATTCTTCCGCCGTCAAGAGCTTTCATCGCGATCTTGAAGCCGTCGCCCTCTTTTCCGAGACGCTGGGAAACCGGAATCCGTACGTTTTCATAGGCCACTTCACAGTTGGACGCCGCTCTGATGCCCATTCTGCGTATATTCTTTCCTACCTTGACTCCCGGTGTGTTCCTGTCGATGACAAAGGCGGAAATGCCTTTGGTCCCCTTTGACTTGTCGGTCATGGCAAATACCACAAAGGTATCGGCAAATCCCGAGTTTGTGGTGAAGATTTTAGCTCCGTTGATGACGTAATGGTCTCCGTCCAGCACGGCCTTTGTCTGCTGTCCTGCGGCGTCGGTGCCGGCGCCCGGCTCCGTCAGCCCGAAGCATCCGACCTTGGACCCGTCAACCAGCGGCCTCAGCCATTGCTGCTTCTGCTCTTCCGTGCCGAAGCCGTCGATGCAGGAGCACGCAAGGGAGGTGTGGACGGAAATGGTGATTCCCGTGCTGGCGTCGATCTTGGAGATCTCTTCCATGCAGAGCACGTAGCCAAGGTAATCCCCTCCTACTCCGCCGTAATTCCTGGAATAGGGAATCCCCATCAGCCCGTACTGCTGGAGCTTTTTCACTAGATCCATGCTGAATACTTCCGTTTCGTCCATCTCTTCCGCAATCGGCTTTATTTCATTCTCCGCGAATCTGCGAAACAGTTCCTGCTGAAGCAAATGTGTTTTTGACAGTTTAAAATCCATTTTTC
>DAITKX010000112.1:0-8736 GCA_036835995.1 Bacillota bacterium
CGCTCCTTGGCGATTACGCAGGTCGGACTTTCACCGACATGTAAGTGACCAGCTTTGCTGGACACGCTCCTAATTATATAAAAACGACTCCGTATTTCAACGAAGCCGTATCATCCTCACCATTCCTTATCATACCGTATCATTTCTGTTAGAGCGTTTCCATATAAGCTTTCTGTGTATTCCAGTGGGTTTCCCGCATATACCGTTCCAGCCCGGCGGTATCCTTTTCCTTGATCATGCGGATCATCTCCCTGTGTTCCCCGTTGGTCGCAAACAGGATTTCTTTCATATTGCTCTCGGGTTCCGCCACATAGGATCTTCTCAGGAATTTTTTCTTGAGCTGAAGCAGAATATTGACCAGGCTCCGGTTCGGGCATAAGGCTAAATAAACGTTGTGAAACTCCTCCTGAAGCTTGTGGTACATGGTAAAGTTGGCGGTCTCGATGGCAAGGTCCATGCTTGTGGCATAGAACTCCATATCCTTTACCGCCTGTTCCGTGATAAGCGGGCAGGCCAGAGCGACGGCCGTACCATCCAGAATACCGATGATCAGATAGGTCTCCTTCGCTTCCTCCACATTCAGATGTTTGATGACAAAGCCCTTTCGCGGCACATTTTCAAGAAAGCCCTCCGAAGCGAGCTGAATCAGCGCCTCTCTCACGGGAGTCCGGCTGATGTTGAGCTTCTCTGAGATGCTGTTCTCATTGATCTTTTTGCCGGGAACCAGGCTTCCATCCAGGATCTGGTCCGCGATATAGTTGTACACGTGATCCTTGAGCGTTAAGAATTCCTCCATTGCAGGCCTCCCTCTTTTGTACGGTTAAGAATTCAAAGCGATATATTCGTCCGGATGATATATCTCAGACAATATATAGTATACAGCTTTTCCATCACTTTTCCAGCTTTTTTGAAATGAGGCCATATAAAGCGGGAAAGCGGGGCCGACGCCCCGCTTTTCTCTTATCATTATCCTTTTTTGTAAGCCGTATTCTTAAGCGGCAGACGCTGGCGGTGGCAGCCGTCAAATCGGTAGTATGCGTGGGCTGCCGCCGGGCTGGTGGGAATCAGGCAGAGCTCTCCTACGCCCTTTGCGCCGAACGCGTATTCCAGCTTTCTGGATTCGTCGATCTTCGTAAAGATCACCTCGATGGGAGGCGTCTGAGTCGCCCGCATCAATCCAAGGGTGCCGAGCTTGCCCAGAGGATATCCGCCTTCGATGGGGAAGTCCTCCGTCAGGGCAAAGCCAAGGCCCATGACGATGCCGCCTTCGATCTGGCCGGCGCAGGACTTTGGGTTGACCGGCTTACCGACGTCATATGCCGCAACCACCCTTTCAACCTTTCCGTCCTCGTTCAGAATGACGACCTGAGTCGCATAACTGTAGGAGACATGGCTCACAGGATATTCCTTATCCGCTCCCATGGGATCGGTAACCGCCTCGAATTCCCCGTACCACTCTCTGCCTTCCAGCTCCACCAGGGTCTTTCCAATATCCAGCTCTTCCTTCATCTGTACCGCGGCGCGGCGGACAGCTTCGCCGGTCAGGACCGTCTGCCTGGATGCCGTGCTCGTGCCGCTGTCCGGCGTCCTCACCGTATCGGGAGCCTCATGGATGATATCGGAGGGATGGAGGCCGCAGAGGTTCTGACGTGTACCTTCCCGTCCTGAACGGAGAGGATGCACCGCCCGACGTCCTTCACTCCGACGCCTTTTCCGCTGTTTTTAAAGGCGCAGGCGATTCCGCCATAAGGGCTGGATTCGTAGACATCCTTTACGGCCTCAAGGGTCTCCACCATCGCGCAGTTTTCGTCGGCGATCTGCCCGTTGGGCAGGATCTGCCCCGGCCGAACCGCGTTTTTATAGCGGATCTCCCAGGGAGAAATGCCCACCATCTCCGCAAGCAGGTTCAGATTGCTCTCCATCGCGAAGCAGCTCTGGGTCACGCCGAAGCCGCGGTATGCCCCGGAGACGACGTTGTTCGTGTAAACCGCCATCCCCAGAATATCGATATTCTGGAAATTGTACGGCCCCGCGGCGTGGGTGCAGGCGCGCTGTAAAACCGGACCGCCCAGGGAGGCGTATGCGCCGGTATCCGCAACGAGAAGAGCCTTCATGGCGGTCAGGTTGCCTTCTTCGTCGCAGGCCGTGGTGAACTCCATTTCCATGGCATGGCGCTTGGTATGATAATTTATGCTCTCCTGCCTGGAAAACTTGACCTTGACGGGTCTCTTCGCGTACCAGGCCATAAGGGCCGCATGCTGCTGAACGCTCATGTCTTCCTTGCCGCCGAAACCTCCGCCCACAAGCATGGAGGTGACGTGGATTTTTTCGACGGGAACCTGAAGCATGAGAGCAGTCTCGCGCCGGTCGTCATAGACCGACTGGCCTCCAGTATAGAGGTGCAGGCCGTCCTCTCCCACGGGCACGGCAACCGCGCATTCGGGTTCCATAAAGGCATGGTCATTGTGGGGCGTAAAGTATTTCCTTGTGACGACATACTTTGCCTCGCTTATCGCTTTTTCCGGATTGCCCCGCTTCAAATACTCCTTGCTCATGATATTCCCGCCAGAATGGATCAGCGGAGCGTCGGCCCTGAGCGCGTCGGTGGGACAGAGCACGGGCTTCAGTTCCTCGTAGTCGAGCTTGATGAGAGAAATGATCTCATCAAGGCTTTCCTGTTTCGTGCTGGCGGCCAGGGCGATGGCGTCGCCGATATAGCGCGTTTCATGTCCTTCTGCGATCATAACGTCCCAGTCCTGCTTCAGATGGCCTATCTTGTTGTGCGGAACATCTCTGGCCGTAAGAATGCGAACGCAGTCGGGGTGCTTTTCCGCCTCCGACGTGTCGATGCTCTTGATCAGCGCGCGGGGAGCGGGGCTTCGAAGCGCCTTTGCATAAATCATCCCATCCAGATACAGATCGTCGGCAAACATTCCCGTACCCAGAATTTTCTCCGCAGCGTCGCTCCGTTTGCAGTCATCCGAAATGCCCGCGGTCTCCTGGCGCTCAGGCACCGGGGCGCCGGTTCGGAAATATTCCGCGGCCTTCAGGATCGCTTCTTCGATCCTCACATATCCGGTACACCTGCAGATGTTGCCATTGATGGCTTTTTTGACCTCAGCCCGGGTCGGATTGTCGTTGACATCCAGCAGCGTCTTTGCCGCCAGAACCATGCCGGGGATGCAAAAGCCGCACTGCACGGCGCCGGCCGACGCGAAGCTCTCCGTATAAACCTCCCGCTCCCGCTCCGACAGCCCTTCGACGGTGATCACCTGCGCGCCTTCAAGCTTGGAAAGCTTTCGTGTACATGCCTTGACCGCTTTGCCGTCGATGATGACCGTGCAGGTACCGCAAGCTCCCTCGCTGCATCCATCCTTGACCGAGGTTAGCCTCAAATCATCCCGTAGAAAGCGCAGCAGGCTCTTATCCTCTGTCGTGGCAATAGTTCTTCCGTTAACTGTTAAAGAAATTCCCATAGCGATCGTCCTTTCTTTAAATCCTCTTCCACAAGGCTTCCGCCATAGCGCGGGATTCCGCCATCAGCTTTTCTTCGTCGATATCCGCCAGCTGTCTTTCCTTCATGACGATTTTTCCGTTGATGATCGTCGTATCGACACACCTGCCGGACAGGCCGAACAGGATGTGGCTGTAGATCGTGTCCGCGTTGACCGGAGTCGGCGCTTCATAAGAGGCGATAATGACGTCGGCATACCAGTCTTCTTTCAAAGCCCCGACCTGTCCGTCCAGAAAACGGCTCATAATCGTGGTGTTGTTTTCAAAGAGCATCTGAGGCGGTTCCGCCCATGCGACAGAGGGAATGCCCGCCGCATGCTTATGCAGCGCGTGAGTCGCCCTGAGGGACTGAGTCATATCGACGCAGTAACCGTCCGTCCCCATGCCGACGAGTACGCCGGATTTCAGCATTTTCAGCACGGGAGACACTCCCACGGCGTTTGTCATATTCGATTCCGGATTGTGAACCACGGCGACTCCGCTTTCCGCAAGCATCCTGATTTCCTCATCCGTCACGTGGACGCAGTGTATGGCGATGGACCTGTCGTTCAAAACCCCATTGTCGTACAGGCGTTCGACGACCCTTCTGTCGTATTTCGCCAGCGCGTCCACCACATCCTCGATGCCTTCGGCAGCATGGATATGATAGCCGGCGCCGATGGCCTC
Organism: Bacillota bacterium; assembly: GCA_036835995.1. Classification (GTDB taxonomy): domain Bacteria; phylum Bacillota; class Clostridia; order Peptostreptococcales; family Anaerovoracaceae; genus Anoxybacterium. Next base: position 4,180 of record DAITKX010000112.1, read on the forward strand.
AGCCTCATTTACGATCCTGTCAAGGGTCTTCTGGCCGATGGTCATCTGTGCGTGCATGCCCACAAGACCTTTCAGCATATCGTCCTTCCTGGATTGACAGTACTTTACGAATTCAATGTTTTCCTCGATTCCCTCCGCGGCGGTCTTTTCTCCGTCCCGATCCGAGATTTCATAGCAGAGGTTGCTGCGGACGCCGATTTGCTCCGCCGCCTCCGCGATCTTAAACAGGCTTCCCCTCACCGCGCAGGGGCTGGCGTGATGATCGATCACCGAGGTTACTCCCATGCGCACCGCGTCGATCATCGGACCGACGGCGCTGTAGTAAACATCGTCCAGGGTAAGCATTTTATCGAGTTTCCACCAGAGGCCCCGCAGGACTTCTCCGAACGTATTGGCCGGCCGGCCGCCGAAGTTGATCCCTCTGGCGAAGGTGCTGTAGTAATGCATATGGGCATTGATAAAGCCCGGCATCACAAGCCGCCCTTTCGCGTCGATGATCTCGGCTCCGCCGTACCTGGCCTTCAGGGTTTCCGTCTCGCCCACCTCAACGATGCGATTCCCGGAAATTGCGACGGCTCCGCCGTCTAAAAACGGTCTCTCGTCATCCCGCGTAACCACTTTTCCGTTAATAATTAATATCTCCATCGTTTTCTCCTCGTATTTCTATCAAACCTTGGGAATAAGATAAGGATAATCTGCGGAAATCGCTTTGATCGCCTGTTCCATTGCCTCTGGGATATTTCCGCCACCCAGCGTATAGTCCACAATCGACCCGCACTCCAGGCGGACCTTGAAGCGATCCTTTCCAATGGAAAGGAAGCCTCTGTTTTCGCTGTCTTTAAAATCTTCTTCCATCGAGAAGATCGTCAGTTTATCCTTGTACGGATCTCCCGCCGTCGGACAGAATACGCCGCAGTTCCCGCATTCGTTGCACATTCCGTCCATGTGAATCACCTGATACCGCTGCGAGAGGGCGTCTTTCATATCGATGGCGATGTTCGCACGGTTCGGGCAGACGTCGGCGCATATCTCGCACACCTTTCCGCAGGAAAGGCACCGGACCGCATCGGTCAGAGCCTCCTGCAGCGAATCCCCCGCGGCGTCCAAAACGCCCTTCCTGGCGATGAGGTCCCCACGGCAGGCTTCCACCGGATATTCCCGGAAATCCGAATCAACGCCGGCTTTGCTCAGGATATCGGCGGCGATCCGCTTCGCGTCCGCCATAGCCATGACGACGGTCTTCGGCCCTTCCTTGCAGTCGCCTGCGATGTAAACCCCCGGCAAAGAGGTTTCATTCGCATCGCTGAGCTTTGCAAAGCCTTTTTCCGTCAGGGCGATTCCGTTTTTTTCAAACCGGGAGGTGTCCACCCGGGCTCCCACCGCGCTGACAACCGTATCCACGGCCAGGATTTCTTTCTTGCCCGCGGAAACGACGCCTCGCCTTCCGGAAGCGTCCCGGTCTCCGAGCTTCATTGTCTCGCAGGTCAACATCCCGTTGGCATAGTCCGTCGGAGAAAGGAGCTCCCGGATCTTCACTCCGTCCTGAAGGGCAAGCTCGATCTCCTCCGCCTGGGCCGGCATAAATGCTCTGGTGCGCCGGTACACGATGAAGACCTCTTCCACGCCGCTGTTTCGAACTGCCGCCCGGGCGCAATCCATCGCGACGTCTCCGCCTCCGATTACCGCGACCCGCTTTCCGAGATCCAGGTTCAATTCCGTTTTCCGGGACTCCGCAAGAAACGGCAGAGCGTCAACAACGGTCCTTCCGTTTAAGGGGATCGGACCGAGCCCTTCCTTCCAGGCTCCTGTCGCCAGTATGATAAAATCATACTCCCCTTTCAACGCGTGCAGATCGTAATCCTCGGGAGCTCCGTACTGAAATTCAACGCCGTATGTCTCCGCCATCTTCGCGTCGGCGGCAATGGCCTGGTCGCTGATTCGAAAGGCCGGGATCACTCGGGAAACGATTCCCATGGGGCGGTCGCTCTTTTCCCGGACGGTAACCGAAATACCGTTGCGGCGCAGATAGGACGCCGCCGCGATTCCGGCCGGTCCGGCTCCGATCACAAGAACTTTTACGCCGCTTTCCGGTTGGACCGGAGTGATCCCTCCGGTAAACTCAGCCTGGGCATTGAGGGAAGCAAGCTTTTTCGCGTTGCGTATCCGCAGCGGGTCCTCATAGTCCAGCCGCGTACATTTCTTTTGACATTCATGATCGCAGATCGTCCCTGTGATGGACGGAAGAACGTTGTCGTTTGCGATGATCTCAAACGCTTTCTCATAATCGCCCTTGGCGACCTGCTCGAGGTATGCGGGGATCTGCTGGCGGATCGGGCAGCCGCTTTCCTCGCACGGCGCCTGTGCACAATCGAAGAGCGTCAAAGGAGCCTTTGATTTTCTGCCTCTTACTGCCTCTCGGTACTCCTTTTTATATCTCGGAAAATCCGCGATATTCTCTGCGATTTCTTTCAGCAGTCTTACGTCAAGCTTTGTCCGGGACGGATCGAGGGTCGACGCCGCAAGCTCGGCAAGCTGTTTCATGCGCTCATAGCCGCCTGGCTTCAGTATCGTCGTCGCCATCGTTACAGGCCGGATACCCGTCTTCAGAATGTCGGCAAGGTTAAAAAAGTCGGCGCCTCCCGAATAGGAGATCGGCAGCGTTCCCTCAAATGCCTCGCCCAGCTTTTTCGCCACATTGATCGAGAGGGGGAAGAGCGCCCTTCCCGACATATACATCTCTTCGCCGGGCAGCTCGCCGCCCTTGATATCCACGGGGAAGGTGTTGGTGATCTTCACTCCGAATGCGAGACCCAGGGACGCGGCTTTGTCCTTCAGCCGCCCCAGCATGCCGACGGCGTCGCCAAACTGAAGGTCCTCTTTAAAGTGATGATCATCAAAGGATACGTAATCAAAGCCCATGAGATCCATGATCCTGCGCGCCTCTTCATAGCCCAGAAGCGTCGGATTGCACTTCACATAAGTGTGCAGCTTCTTTTCCGTCAGCAGATAATCCGCAATTTTTTCAATTTCCTCCCGGGGACATCCGTGCAGAGTCGACAGGGTAATGCTCGTGGACACCACCGCCGGGATCGCGTCCAGGTCCTTCTGACCGAAGTTCCTGAAACGGCTGAGATTCGATTTGATCCAATCGGTGCATTCCTTCCACACCGGAGTGCCGGCGGCGTTTTTAAGCCCCTCGATATAGTTGTCGATTTTGGGGGAACGGATGCCGTCATAGCTGTATCCCACGCTCATGTTGAAGAGCACGCCTGTTCCGAGGCCGTATTCCCTGCCGAGAATGTGGACGATGAACCACGCCTTGACATACTCGTCGAATGCCTGCTGCACGGTGAGCTCAGTGGACCATTCAACGTTGTAGCATTCGTCCGTGGCGTTGATGCACGGTCTTGCGACACATTTTCTGAGCTCTTCTCCGTCCATGGTCTGAACGGTCTTGAGTTCAATGAAACGGCCTCCCGCCAGATATGCCGCGGCAATGTTCTGCGCCAGCTGTGAGTTGGGGCCCGCCGCGGGTCCGAGGGGTGAATCGATCTGCGCCCCAAAGAGTGTGATTTTATTTCCGTTTCCGCCGCGATAGAATTTTTCTTCCCTGATACCGAATATCGAACGGCTTTTCCCATATTCGCCGAGGATATGCTCCATCAGATTTGGAAAAGGCAGCGGCCTCATAATTTCTCCCATTGATCTTATCCTCCTGCCGTTTTACGCCGCCGAATCGGCTTCCGCTTCCTTCTTCTCGAGTTTTGCTTTTTGATCCCGCTTTGAAAAAATAAGATTTGCAATCAAAGCGACGACGCATACGGCTATGGTCGTATCGCCAAAGATAAATTCAAAGGGCTGCGGGAACAAATGCACGAGCAAGGTAGCCTTGCTGATGGCATAGCCGATACCGAAGGTCATTGCAATTACAAGAATATTTTTTTCGGAAAGTCCGTCAAGATAGATGAGCTTCATGCCGTTGATCATGATCATACCGAACACTGTGATGACCGCTCCGCCGAGAACGCTGTAAGGCATGATTGAAAAGATAGCGCCGATTTTCGGGAAGAATCCCGCAAGGATGAGAACGAAAGCTCCCGTTGCGATACACCACCTGTTTACAACCTTTGTCATGGCTACCAGGCCCGCGTTCTGTCCGAAAGCTGTGTTGGGCAGCGCGCCGAAAATGCTTGCAAACGCACACCCGACGCCGTCCGCGACCACCGCTCCCGAGACCTCCGTGCTGGACGCCTCCCTGTCAAAGGCGGCAACCGTAATTCCATTGACATTTCCCATGGTCTCAAGGCTGGAAATGATGTAGAGCATCGCGATGGAGATGGCCGTCTGTGCGTGGAATTCGGGGCGGATGAAAAACGGAATGGGGGCTGCTGCGACAGACGCGTTGCCAATGGCTGTAAAATCCACCATGCCCAGGAAAATCGCGGCGATATATCCGACGACGATGCCCACAAGTATTGCGGACGCTTTATAGATTCCCTTTCCCCAACGCTGGAACGCGATGATGACGAGAAAGACGACGGCTCCCACCAGGAGGTT
>DAITKX010000113.1:0-8628 GCA_036835995.1 Bacillota bacterium
CATGCTGAACCGCACGGAAGCAACGGGCGTCATCGACCATATAGAAATAATCGCCACCCAGGAGGAATACACTGCGCTTTATCAGGTGGCAAACAGCACGGGGCAGCGCCTACTGATCGTGCAGAAAGAGGAATAGGAGAAAAGGAGTTGAAACAGGAGGGATATTTTCAGGATCTATGCAAAAGCGTTTCCGATAACTTCTTCGGGGAATGGGAAAACGCCTCACACATGCAGGATCAGTCGCAAAAAATAAAAAAGGCAATCATAGGGTATCGGGATGAGGTGGAAGAATTCATCCGGAAAATAAGGGGATTTCTCACGCAAAACAAGTGCGAAGACGCCTGGTACCCGGCTCATTTTGAAACACTTGAATGGGCGATCTATCATGAAAACTGGGGACTCTCCGGCATGGCCGAGTGGTTTTCAGAAAGCTATCGGGAAAGCAGCTCCGCCAAAATAATCGGTGACCGGATCTATTTCATGGATGACGGGCAGATGAAACTCATGCCCCAAAGGATCAACCGCGAGAGGCGGGAACAGCTTGTGCGGGCGCTTTTGCTTTTAACTCCGGAGGAAAGACTAGACAAGGAATTCCACGAGGTTTACATGCTGGATGGCACCAGAATCACGATTTTCAGCGGCGGCATGACGAAACCGGAACAGGATGTGATCATTTTCAGGAGATATATCATCCCCACCTATACCTTTGAAGAGCAGGCGGAAAGGGGAACGATCCCCGCGGAAGCTGTGCCGCTTTTCAAAACGTGGGTGAAGCTTGGGTATAACATGGTGTTTACGGGCGCCATCAGAAGCTCCAAGACGACTTTTCTTGCCACTTGGCAAAGCTATGAGGATCCCAGCCTTGAGGGGGTCATGCTGGAGACTGATCCGGAGATCCCCATTCACAAGCTTATCCCGGAAGCCCCGGTAGTCCAGCTATTGGCGGATAACGAAAAGCTTGCCGGAATTTCAAAGAACCTGCTCCGCAGCGACGCAGACTATTTCATCCTAGGAGAAGCAAGAGACGGCATAGCCCTCGACACCGCCGTAAGAATCGCGGGGAAGGGCACGAGGCGGATGAAGATGACCTTCCATATCCGAGAACCTTTGGATTTCCCCAATGACGCGGCATGGGAAATTTCCCGTTCCGTCGGGGGTGATGTGAAGACGATGGCCCAGCGGGTAGCCGGCGCCTTTGATTATATCTTTCATTTTATTCAGCTTAAGGATAAAAGCCGGAAACGACTGAATGCAATCTATGAGATGAGCTTTGACCGCGTAAAAGGTGAAATCTCCATGGTCCGGATTTGTAGCTATGATTTGTACAGGGATACCTGGCGGTGGAACTATCATATGGGTGAGGAGAAACAGAGGCTGGGCGAGGATGAGAATCTAATTGCATTTAAGGCCTTTGATCAATTGCTGAAAGAACTGGATGAGAAATCAGAGGGGGTGATTTAGTTGCCCCAAGAGAATTTGCTAGTCACGATTTTTACGTCCATATTGTTCGCGGGAGGTATCGTCATCCTCTTCTGGAAGGGTTTCGGAGAATGGAAGAATCTGATCCTGGCTGAGATTAGAAGGTATTGGAATCACAGAAGGGAAAAGGCGGCAGATAAACCGGAAGGCAGGATTGACCGGTCTCTCAGGTATCTGCTTGAGACGGCATGGGGTGGAAGGATCTCCGTGGGGGCGTTTAAGAACATCACCGCACTTCTCTTTCTGATCTTTCTGATTTTCGGCTCCGCAATTTTCAATTATTCAACCGGGTTGGTAATGGCGGCTGCAGTCGGTGCAACGCCTTTTCTTCTTTTGCGTGTGAAGCTTGAACGAGAGCGGTCTCGCGCCAGCTTTGAAGCGGAGCAGCTCGTTGTTTCCATTCTCAACAAGTACAGGATATCCCGTTTTAACATCGAAGAAGCATTGGAAGCGGTAATCGCGGATGTGATTGATCTGCCGCTGACACGAAAAATGCTCTTCCAGCTTCTGATTAAAATGAGGACTACGAAAAACATGGAGGAAATACGGGACGCAACGCGGATCTTTGCGTACAACATCGGAACCAACTGGGCGAAAATGCTTGCAAACAATATCTTTCAGGCAGAAGCCAAGGGAATGAACGTTGTTGTATCTTTGGAGGATATCCTATCACAGCTGAGGGAAGCGAGGGTACTTGCCGAGGAAAGAAAGCGAAACAATTTGGAATCCGTCATTATGGTAAAACTGTTCTGTCCGGGAGTGTATCTGGTCTTCTCGTATTTTGCCATAGAAAAATTCGATTTGGGTCTTGACGGCTTTCTGTATCAGCAGTTTATGACGAAACAGGGTCTGATCCTGTTCATATATTTTCTGATTCTATTTTTTACCGGTTACCTTCTGCTGGAGTTGGTACAGAATAAAAAATTTGATTACTAGAGGGGGTGGAGCTTTGTTTGTGGACATTGTGATCTATGTCCTGGGAGGGATTCTTCTCATTACAGGGATATTAATCCTCATATATCGTAAGAAAAGTTTCAATACAGGACAAAAGCTGCAGGTTCAGATTGACATTATAAAAGGCCAGTTTAGGGGAAGGCAGGATAATATCCTGACGGGGACCCGTTACTACTTCGATAAGGATATTTATCATGGAATACGCTTCGCGGGAGGCGCTTTTTTGTTTGGGTATGGGTTTCTCTCGCACAATTGGGCGTTCATAATGCTCGCCATCGCGTTTATTCTTTTGACAATTCCAAAGAGCAACCTGAAGGGGATCAAAACACCTTTCTTTTATTTCAACCGTGCATTTTCTCAGTATGAAAAACGGAAAGCTGACGGCGAACTGCTTGAGCTGATCGGGTTTTTGAAAAACCTGGCTACGCTCCAGAGCCGGAACTCTGTGGGAGCGGAATATATCATCTCAGAGCTCGCGTCGGTGGCTGAATTCACAAAACCGGCGTTTTTCATGATGCTGAACAAGCTACGACTGAACCGGAAAGCCGAAGCGTACGAATCCTTTTCATCGGCTGTCAATACAGAAATGGGAAGGGATTTGGCCCACCTGCTCATTGAGCTTGATGAAATGAAACCCCGTGAGCTGCAGGAGGTCATCTTAATGCAGCAAAGACAGGCGCAAAGCATAAGGAGCACCAGGCTTCGGCGCAGCGACGAGACGATCAGCGTTCTGGTCTATCTCCCTGTTATCGCCGCCATCATGGTGGTCTTCCTGAACTTCATCGTTTTAATTCAGATGAAAATCGGATATGGGGTTTTTCAATAATCATCCCGGTTCGGGATGAAAAAAGAACATTTTCAAGGAGGAAAAAAGTTATGAAACAGGTTATTGTAATGATCGCTATGGTAATGCTCGGGCTTGCCCTTGCGGGTCTGGTCGGCGAGTTTGCGAAAAGCGCGGGCACTATTGTGGATTCATCCATGGACCAGATCGAAGAGATTACGGTTCCATCCGTAAGATAGGATGAAACAGGTAATCGTAATGATCGCAATGCTGATGCTCGGCCTTGCTATTTATTCCTACGTCGCGGGAGATGACAATTCCATCAAGAGCTCTGTGGGAGGCTTGTGGAGAAGTGAAATCGAGCAGCAGCAGACATACCCGTAAGGAAAGGATATATAAAGCCGGGGAAGCTTCTCCGGCTTTATCATAAGGGAGAAAAACAATGAAACAGGTGATCGTATTGGCCGCCATACTTCCTTTGCTCCTTATTTTCATCGTACAGTTTACCCTTCAGGAGAAAAACGCGCAGATGAAGATGGACATTGCAAGCGATGTCTATACAGCGGCGGAGCAGGCCAGGCAAGACGGGTGCTTCACGGAGGCAAATATCAGCAGGCTGAGACAACAGCTTGCATCAAGGGCTGGAACGCAGGAGTCGGAAATCCTGATCGACGCGGATGAGGTGCCGAAATACCGAGTGAACAGCTACAATGAAAATGAAAGGATCCATTACAGGATAGAAGTGCCGATCACAAGTGTAATGGCGGGTAACCGCTTCTTTGGGATAAGCGATGCGGAGAACAGAGGCGTCTATGTGATTGAAAACAATATAGCGAGCGAGAGGTTAAGGCCATGAAAATATTGCTTGTCGGAGTTGCGATTATATTGATCAATGTCATGTCACTCACGTTTCATGCCGATTACGCCCGCTATGAGCTGACAGAGCAGGCATTGAAAAATGAGGCTGACAAGTGTGCCGCTGCCGCAATCCTGTATTTTGATGAGGAAGCCTACGGGGACGGAGAGCTTTTTTTGAAAGACAACGATGCGGTGGAAGCAGTGAAAGGGATGTTGGACGAAAAATGCAGCTATCAGATGCACCTGCTTGACGATTCTGGTAGACACAGGACTTATGAGAACGGCAAACTGAAAAGCGAGACCGCATTTTCCTATCCCTATACCTTTGTAGATGAGGCTGGATATGAAAGCGTAATAGACAGGCCTGCAGTTATCGTCACGGTGAGCTACGAATCGGATTTTTACAGGTTAGACGGGATAGAGAGTAAGACAATCATGAGAAGCTCAATGTACACCGTGAATGAAAAGAAATAAAGCAATTAGGAGATTTACAATGGGAAATAAAATCACGAATATGATTAAAAATAGCAGGGGAGAGGGGTGCACACCTAATTCTATCAGGAAAGCAATCAGTGCATCTCTGGTTGCCGTTCTGATTGCGGGATCATTTTATGCAGGCCAATTTTTTTCTCCTGCTGTATCCTATGCCGCGAATATAAACGGACCGACGGTTGTTGGCGTTGATACGTCGATCGGTGCGGGCAATACCTGCACAATACAGGTGAAAGGGACTTATGAAATACTCGCCAGCGCGACAGCCGGATCAAACGGAAACGCACCTACCGGAGACGGAGGAAGAGGCGGAACGGGCCAGAGCGTAAGATTCACCTTAAACCTGAATGTCGGAGATATTCTAACGATTCAGCAGAATGCCGGAGGAGCCGGCGCAGAAGGCGGGCGCAAAAGAAAAGGAAGCTATACGGCCATTGGAGGAAATGGCGGCGATGGGGGAAACGGAGTTACGGTTCTAAATAACAATGATTTTCTTCTCAGTGTGCAAGGCGGCTCAGGCGGAGGCGGAGATGGTGACCAGGTAAGCTCCGGGGCAAGTGCGGCTGGCGGAAGAGGCGGGACGGGCGGCTATTCTGCCGGAGGCACCTGCTTAGCAAGCCCCGGCTCAGGAGGTGCAGGAGGACATGCGGGAATTCCGCCGGGATCAGGAGAAAACGGAAGCAATGGCACAGGATTATATATAGACACTTCAAAGGTCAGCACTTTCAATATGGCGAATGGCGCGTATACGGGAGCCTGGTACTGTGTTTTGACTTTAAGGAGCGAATATAAAAATGATATCGTAGCTTTTCAGCCAATATCATTATCCGTAAAGTATGGGACCACCTATGAACAGGTTCGCGCAAAATTACCGACCGTAATAAAGGCAAACTGCACCCAGGGGCTGTTTGAGATTCCTGTTACATGGAAGTGTGAAACGTTTGATCAGACCCTACCGGGCATTTATACCTTTGAAGGGACGCTGGGAACTTTGCCGGGCGATGTAAAAAATCCGCTGCTGATTTATCCTATTGGGACTGTAACCCTTGTAAACGTAGGGGCGGAACAGACCTTTGACAAGCTGCAACAGATCGAAGTGCCTAAGATAATCTGTATAGCGGGAAGACCGTACGATGACTACATTCCCGCTTATGACGACATGGTTTCTGCGTCAGTGGATGGCGTAACGATTATCAACGAAAGCAATAATGATCGGATCATTCATATCAGAGCGCTTTTTAATACGCCGGGAACGCGTGTGCTGACGGTTCAGGGGAATCCTTTTATATTCAAAGTAGTCACAGAACCGGACAGCAGCAATGTGATAGTAACCTTTAATTGAAGATCTCTCGCTCAAGGAAAGGAGATTGTATCATGAAAAATAAAATCTTTTCAATTCTTCTCATTGCCTTTTTAACAGTCAGTTCCTATTTTGCCGGAACTGCAGCCAGTATCAAAGAAGTGTATGCGGCTCCAGCCAGTTCATACATTGGACAGACTTTTACATCCGGAGATACTGCACCGAAATCCGGATGGTATCGGTTTGATGCTTACACAGGAATGTCGTATTTAGATAAGACGATTACTACGACATCCATGGTGCCAAGCGGAACTTACTATACAGAGGGGCCAACCACAACTTCCAATGTAACAGTTGGCTATCCTGCCGTACATGTCTTTGGGTTGCGCTACATGAATGCGGGAGAGCCATTTGATTTTACAAAGATAGGCGCAGCGAAACCAAGTGCGGCTAGTTATACTACAGGCTCAGGTTCTTCAACAAGGAGTTACGAGTATTATGGAGATACTTTAAATTTCAGGACAGATACTACTGATGGATATATCAATGAAGTGACCGGGTCAGGATCTTCCAGGGTAACACATTATAAGTATTATTCCTTTGTATATCCGGGATATTTTTCGGCTTCCGGAGTAGAAAAGCTTAGTGATGCTCCCGATCTGGAGAGAGCGGTATTACTATCTACAGAAGACACTCCTCCAGTCGATTTCGGCATGTCGGGACTGACTCCAATAAGTACTCAATCGATATTAGCTCGGCCTGCTCAGCAAGCGTCTAGTGGAGGGCAGCAATCCCAAGCATCTCAGAGCAACTATGCCGGACAGGTTATGGCCATCAATGTAATCAAAGGTAAGTCATTTGATATAACGATCAACAGATATGATGGAATGGGTTCTGTAAATCAGTCGGGCGTGCAGATTATAGATAACGTGAATGGAGACGGGGTAATACGGGTAACGGGAACGCTAAACACCCTGGGATATCAGTCATTCATCATAAATGGCAGATTATTTATATTCAACGTAGTGAATGAGCCTGACAGCAGCAATGTAACAGTAGTATTCAATTAATATAAAACCTAAGACAAAGGAGCGGAAAATTGAAAAAAATAATAAGCTTATTTGTACTGCTGATTTTAGTCAATTCAGCGTTTTTATCCGCTTCTGCCGATGATGGAGAACCATTCCGGGGTCTTCCCTCAAATACTGTGCTTTCGGTTTCCGGGTTGGATGATACGGGGGAACTGATTTATGTGGGGATTGATTTTGCTGTATTTCAGGATGAGGACAAGGACGGTGTCTTTACGGTCAAGGAAGAAAAGGTAAAGCGCTTCCTTACAACCCATACGACAATCACGGTTGATTTGGGCAGTTCGGATGAATATGAAAAAGGCGTGAAGTATAAGCTGGCCATGAGAACCTTATATACACCGGCCGGACCTGAAGGAACCGGAGCAGGGGAAATCATTATAGCTGATTATAGCAACGGAAGGGAAGGATGGGTTCTGATTCCGAACTCTGAATTTGTTCCGACATACTTTGCAGTTTCAGACGAAGATCAGTTCATCTGGCATACTGAAAAGTGGGAGGAAAACCGGCAGAAATATAATGAAAGTAAAATTGTAGCCGGGCTGGATTCCATGGTGAGAACCTATGGTGTCTTTTGGTCCGGAGAAAAATTTATGATCGATATTCAGACAACCGAGGAAGTCTCCGCGGTACGGGTATCAATTAAAGACAGCAGTTATTCGACAACAATAACGGCAAGCGCCGTCACGACGAGCGGAGCGATTTACCGGGGAGAGCTCTGGAATAAGGACATGTTGAACAAGTGGGGCAATTATATCCCCAAAGCGCTTACCTTCACTGTTGACGCTATGGATGACAGAGACACAGTGCTTGAAACCTTTGAAACGACGATTCTGATTGATAACAGGGATTTATATTACCGGGTAAAAAAGGCATATTAAAGAGAATTGAGGGTGACCCGTTCGTTATCGTTATAAAAGGATGTCCAAAAATAGAATGAAATCGGGAAAAAATGTGATATAATAAATCATTATGTGAAAGGGGGTAAGGCCCGTGAAGCAGCGCTTACTGGAACGTCTGCTGGAGGAAAAAGAAATGCGGCTTAAGGGCAGTCTGTATCATCAGACGCAGATCAAGCTCGCGTTTAACTCAAACAGGATCGAAGGCAGCCGTCTTTCTGAAGATCAAACCCGATATATTTATGAAACGAATACTCTCAACGTGGAAGCGGAGGAAACGGCCGATGTGGACGATATCATTGAAACGGTCAATCACTTTTCCTGCTTTGATTTCATGCTACTCCACGCAGACGAGGAACTGACGGAGGATCTTATCAAGGAGTTTCACCGACTGCTGAAACGAAACACCTCCGATGAACGTAAGGAATGGTTCCGAGTCGGGGATTACAAGTCAAAGCCCAATATGGTCGGCGACAGTAAAACGACAGCTCCGTCGAAGGTCAGCGGCGAGGTTCAAAAGCTGCTTGACGATTATCAGAGTAAAAAGGAGATCACGGTAGAGGATATCGTGGATTTTCATTATCGGTTTGAGAGCATTCATCCTTTTCAGGATGGCAATGGCAGGGTGGGTCGCATCGTCATGTTTAAAGAATGCCTCAAGCATGACATCCTTCCTTTTATCATCGACCATGAGCATAAGCTGTTTTATTACCGTGGGCTGAAGGAATATGATCTGGAAAATGGGTACCTTGTGGATACTTGCCTGTCGGCACA
>DAITKX010000114.1:0-5644 GCA_036835995.1 Bacillota bacterium
TTGAGGTGGCGACGGTGATTCCTTCGCTTCCGTCTGCGCCGGGATATCTGAAATAATAATACTTTCCGGTTTTATCCTCATGCTCTACCTCGGCGTCCGACAGAGACGTTCCGCAGCTGGGGCACCAGTTGATCAGGCGGTTTCCACGATAGATCAGCCCTTTTTCATACAGCTTGACAAAGGTCTCGATGACGGCTTTGTTACAGCCCTCGTCCATGGTAAAGCGTTCCCTATCCCAATCGCAGGAGTTGCCCAGCTTTCTCACCTGCTCGGTGATCTTTCCGCCGTAGACCTTTTTCCACTCCCATGCCCTTTTGAGAAATTCTTCCCGTCCCAGCTCTTCCTTGGTGATTCCCTCCTCGCTTCTGATCTTGTCGGCCACCTTGACCTCGGTAGCGATGCTGGCGTGATCCGTCCCCGGAAGCCACAGTGCGCTGAAGCCCTGCATTCTCTTCCAGCGGGTCAGCACATCCTGAAGGGTCTGATCCAGCGCATGTCCCATGTGCAGCTGCCCCGTGATATTCGGCGGCGGCATCACGATGGTAAAGGGTTTTTTATCGGGATCCCTCTTGGCTTTGAAGGCCCCGCTCTTTTCCCATTTCTCATAGATTCTATCTTCAAAATCCTTTGGATCGTAGGTCTTTGCTAAATTCTTTTCCATAGTGGCTCCTTTTTCATAGATGTTTATTTTATAAGGTTCTTTATCATTGCGCTTTTATTTCATAGCCCTGTTTACAGCCTCATAGACTTCGTTTAATGAAAGGCTTTTTTCTTTTGCGATCTTCGCGCAGTCTTCGTATTCCGGCTGGACTCTCTCCAGCCCGCGGACACTGACCGATTTCACTCGCACCTCTCCCAGCTCTGTCTGAACCGTTCTGATCTCTCTTTTTAAGGTGATCCTGTCAAGCTCCTGTACCCGGATCCCTATGGTGGAAGTCTCCCGGAACACGATTTCGGAAAGCCTTTCCGCATCCCCCGGCCTTGCCAGGACCGACAGCATCACCGCCGGACGGTTTTTCTTCATCTGGATCGGCGTGAAATACGCGTCCAGCGCACCGGCGTCCATAAGTCCGCTCATGGCGTATCCCAGAGTTTCCCCCGTGGCGTCGTCGATGTTTGTCTCAAGGAGAACGACCCGGTCGCGCTCCGTTCCCTCATACTCGTCCTGTGGGGCGGCGCCTGTGGCGCCACAGCTGTCTGCCGGATTCTGCCCCGACTGTCCGGAAGCGGTTCCCAGGATCACCCGAAGGGCGTTCAGTCTGCCGGTTTCAGTCTTTCCAAAGCCGTATCCGACGCCCTCTACAAGCATTTCCGGCATTTTACCGCAGACCTCCGAAAGCGCCTTTAAAATGCCGAACCCCGTCGGAGTGACCAGCTCCGCCTGGATATCCTCCACAACGATGGAAATCCCGCTGCCGCCCAGCATCTTGACCACCGCCGGCACCGGTACCGGAAGCTTTCCATGCTGACAGTTGACAAAGCCCTGCCCCTCATGAACCGGAGAGCAGAGGATTCTGTCCACCTGAAGCATGTCGATGCAGATCGCCGTTCCGACAATATCCACGATGGAGTCCACAGCTCCCACTTCATGGAAGTGGACTTCGTCGAGAGGCACCCCGTGTACGGCGGCTTCCGCTTTGGCGATCTCTTCAAAAATCGCAATGGACATCGTCTTTGCCCTTTCGCTGATCCCGGAGGAGCGGATGATATGAACGATATCGGAAAGGGATCTCTCCCTCTCATCGTGACGATGGCTGTGGCCGTGGTGGTGGTCGTCATGTCCATGAGGGCTGTGGCCGTGGCCATGCTTATGGTCGTGGCCATGGCCGCCGGCATGAGCATCCGTACTGTGATCATGTTCATGAACATGATCATGTGCCTCCGCTTCGTGCTCATGAACGCAATCCGTTTCCCCGTTCAGCGTCACCTTGACGTCGATGCCGCTGATGGAAAACCGCTTGCCCTTTTGAATCTCTATATCATAGCCTTTGACACCCAGCTTTTTGAGTTCCGCCAGCACGGTGGAAGGATCGAGGCCCAGATCGATCAGCGCCCCAAGGCTCATGTCCCCACTGATTCCCGCAAAGCAGTCAAAGTACAGAATTTTCTCCATTGAATTCTCCTAAAAATCCTTTAAGCGGCCCCTAAGGCCGCGTTTATTATTCTATAATTGGTTGATGGTTGACGCCAGATACCCGGCGCCGAAGCCGTTGTCGATGTTCACCACCGCGATCCCCGCGGCGCAGCTGTTCAGCATGGTCAGCAGAGCCGAAAGGCCTCCGAAGCTCGCCCCGTAACCCACGCTTGTGGGAACCGCGATCACCGGCTTGTCCACAAGACCGCCGACTACGCTGGCAAGAGCCCCTTCCATTCCGGCTACAACGATGACCACGTTTGCCGCTCTGATGCGGTCCATCTTTCCGAACAGCCTATGGATCCCTGCCACGCCGACATCGTAGATCCGGTCCACCCGGTTCCCCATGGTTTCGGCGGTAAGAGCCGCCTCCTCGGCAACGGGGATATCGGAGGTGCCTGCGGTGACCACAGCGATGATTTTTTCCGTGAGGATTTCTTCGCTTTTCTTAATCACGATCATCCGGGCGTCGGGATAATAGACCGCTTCCGGGACAGCTTCCCTGACCTTTTCAAAGACCTCCCGGGATGCCCTGGTGCCCAGAATGCTGGAATTCTTCTCCTTCAGCCTGCTCATGATGGCGGCCGTCTGCTCCGGCGTCTTTCCTTCGCAGAAAACCGTCTCCGGATGTCCGGTCCTGATGTTTCTGTGCTGGTCGAGGTTCGCAAACCCCAAATCCTGAAACGGCAGGTCTTTCAGCTGTTCCATCGCTTCCTGGGGCTCCATTTTCCCCTCGGCGACCATATTTAAAACATTTTGCACATAGGATTGATCCATGTTTCACTCCATCGTAATATTTTTAGCGGCTTCCCAATTCCAAACCACTAAAATATGTTTTTCCCATTAGAAAATTTTATATGAAAATACGCGAAATGTCAAAAGATATTACGGTTCTGATGGTCCAAGTTCTTTGCTGTGCGCAACTGTTCAGCGATTTCTTATTGGTCTATAGGGCATGGCTTAATCAAACGTTTGTTTGATAGCCTGAACATGGCGAGATAAAGCGAAGAGAGGGCCAAAATTCTGACCGGTTGAGGAAGCCATGTCCTATATCCCTTCATTTATCGCTGAACAGTTGCGTCTCTGCATGCTCAGCGGAATCTCCAGCCCCGCCTCTTCCATCAGTTCCGCATTTCGGAAAAGCTCCATGGGTTTTCCGTCCCCAAAGACCTCTCCCCTTCTGAGGATGATCACCCGGTCGCAAAGATCCAGGACCAGATCCAGATCGTGGGTTGCGATGACCTTGGTGTGAGGCAGTTCCGCCATAGCGCAGATGAAATTGCGCCGGCTTTTCGGATCCAGAAAGGAGCTGGGCTCGTCAAAGAGCAGGATTTCCGGGTTCATGGCCAGAACCGCCGCGATGGCCACATTCCTCTTTTCACCGCCGGAAAGCTTATGGGGCGCCCGGCCCACGAGGTGTTCGATTTTCATCGTTTCGACGGCCCGGTCCACCATGGCCTTTACCTCGTCGGCACTGTAGCCGAAATTCCTCGGTCCGAAGGCGATATCATCGTTCACTCTGGCCATAAAGAGCTGGTCGTCGGGATTCTGAAACACAAAACCCACCTTTCTTCTGATCTCCTCCAGCCTGTCCTTCCGCATCGGGATGCCGGCGATTTCAATTCCGTCCCCGGCGGCTGTGAAAATCCCCGCCAGAAGCGCCAGAAGCGTTGATTTTCCCGCACCATTGGCTCCGACAATGGCAACGTTGCTGTCCCTGTCAATGTCGATGCTGACATTGGTCAGAGCCTGATTTCCGTCAGGATAGGAAAAGCTTATATTCTTGACATGAATCACAGTATTTCTCCTTTCAGCCGAAAAAGCCGCCCACCAGCACGCTGATGTTGACCAGCCTCATAAGCAGGAACGCCCCGCACAGGAGAGCTCCGGAAATAAAATCCCCGGGCCGCATACGCTCCGGCGCGGCAAACTGATATTCCCCGTTAAATCCTCTGCATTTCATTGCAATATAGACCTTTTCAGCGCGGTCATAGCTTCGCAGCAAGAGCTGCCCCATGAAGGTTCCTACATGTTCGAGCCGGATCCCCTTCTGGTTTCTGGCGCGAAGATGGTATGCCGTCATCATACCGGAGGCTTCGGAGAGCAAAAGGGCAAGGTATCGATAGGTCAGCATGATCTGCATGACGAATATTCTGGGTACCTTGAGCCGGATCAGTTGCCGGGCCAGTTGATCCATCGGCGTCGTCGCAATCAGGATCAGCACCGCCATCACCGTCAGCACGGTTTTGAGAATAATGGAAAGAAAGGACAGCAGCCCCCAGGAAACGGGCAGCCCAAATAAAAACAGCGCGGCGTCCCTATCCAGAAAAGGATTGGACAACCCCGCAAAAAACGAAAAAGGCAGCGCCACCAACAGCCTTGTCAGCACCGATCGGTAGGGAAGCTCTCCCAGCGCCATCAGCAGAATGGGATAGACAAAAAAGGGCAGCAATCCGCTGATATTGTACTTGTCAAAGGAAATTACAACCACCAGGTAGACGGTGGTTGTAATCATCTTGACCATTGGATGCCAGCGGTGAATCACTGTTTTGCCTTCCGACAACTCCTCCAGAGAACGTATTTTATTTAGCGATGCTGTTAGATTTGCCATTTAACCTCTTCTTCTTTAAATGTGAAATTAGATATCCTGCCAGGCAGGCGAGCCCTAAGGTGACGCCTCCGCCAACGATGCCGGAAACCGATGTCCCCGCCGCGGCGCTTGCTTCATCTCCGTTTTTAAAGCCGTAGTCTGGCAGAAACGCCGTGCTCTTCTGAATGCTTTCGGCCGCATGATATGCGCCTCCGTCGGCTTTCAGCTCCGCCGCCCCTGTAATTCCTGATATAGCCCATTCAAGACCGTCGGGATGACTTGAAGCAAACAGGGAAACAAAACCTCCGATCACCACCGCAACCGCCAGCAGAATCGCAATCACCTTTTTTCTCGAGACCGCCGGCTCACCGGCTCCAGCGGTATACCCGTCGAGAAGCGCAGGATTCGATTTCAGCACGAAGCACAGAACGGCAGAGGTTGCGATCCCTTCCACCAGCCCGATGGCCAGGTGAATCGGCTGCATGAGCAGCACGAAGGAAGCGAATGGCAGCTCAGTAATTCCCGAGATCAAAGTTTCCAAAACCACGGAAAAAGCGCCCAGCTGAAGCCCGGCGACCACCGCGATAATGGTGCCCATGGTAACTCGCTTCGCCGTAAACGATTTCTTGACGATCTGTCTGTATATCAATGGATATGCAATGAAACATGCGTAAAATCCCATATTGAATATATTGCAGCCGATGGCGAGCAAACCGCCGTCGGCAAAAAACAGCGCCTGTATCAGCAGCACCGCCGATATGACCAAAAATGCGGCGTAAGGCCCCAGCAAGGCCGCCAGCAGGATGCCTCCTCCGATATGCCCGCTGGAACCCGTGCCCGGAATGGTGAAATTGATCATCTGCCCCGCAAAGACAAATGCGCCCATAACTCCCATCATGGGAACCTTCTTGTCATCCAAT
>DAITKX010000114.1:5654-8419 GCA_036835995.1 Bacillota bacterium
GTCCAGCTCTTCTTTTACCTTTTTTACCGAATATCCGATCGCTCCCGCGCTGACGGCCATCATAACTCCGCCCACCGCAGGTGTGATCAATGCGTCTGCCATATGCATTGTTTACACTCCCTTTCTCTTACAAAAAAAATACCATAAGGCACGAACCGCTTCTCCGATCCATTTATGCACCTTCATGGCACTGTTTCAACGTTTTTGATTCGATTCCCGATCCGCTTCCTTCGCAGATCAGGCAGGCCGTCGACTGGCTCATCCGGACCCCAGCCGGCCCGTTCGGCGGACCCCAGCTGATCCATCCGGCGAATCTCCGCCGGCCCGTTCGTATCTTCTAATACGGGAGTGTCTTCCTGACACTTTACTACTAGGCTATTATAGCCGAAAGGTCTGATCGTTGTCAATCCTCTTTGGCTGTTGGCAGTTTGAATATGGAGAGAATATGGAAAGAATATAGGGAGAATATGGAAAGAATATGGGGAGATAAAACCTGCACAATTTTTTCGATTTAGGACGGCTATTTTAGTAAATTGTTCGGTTTAACGAATTTTAACCAAAGCCGTACCCTTGCAGAGGTGTCGGATTCAAGAATTTATCGACATGGTGTTCTAAATCGAAAATTTTGCACAACTCACCGGAAACTCAAGGGCGAAAGCCCGGGTTTAATTCCATGCTGGTCTGTTCTTCGACCTCTTCGGCTGCTGCAATTGCCTCTTCTGCCGCCTCTTCCTCCACGTATTTCTTCAAAAAGGTCTTTCGGTGGAGCAGGCAGGGGCCGTAGCATTCGATTCCTTCAATATGAGCTTTCGTGCCATATCCCTTGTTGTGGTCAAAGGCATACTGGGGAAACCTCTCATGATATTCCTTCATCATCCTGTCCCGGGTGACCTTTGCGACGATAGACGCGGCGGCGATAGAAACGCTGAGGCTGTCTCCCTTGATGATTCCTCGCTGGGGGATGGGCACATCTTTCAGGGTCAGCGCGTCGATCAGTATGTAATCCGGTCTGGTCTCAAGCCGCTCAAGAGCCTTCTTCATCGCAAGCTTCGTGGCCTCCAATATGTTGATTTCGTCGATTATGTAATTTTCGATGACTCCGACGCCATAGGCGACGGCATGTTCCGTAATCTGATCGAAAAGCACTTCCCTTTTCTTTTCGGAAAGCTTTTTGGAATCGTCCACTCCCGGCACGTCGAAGTCGGCGGGCAGGATTACGGCGGCCGCGACAACGGGTCCCGCCAGCGGCCCGCGGCCTACCTCGTCAACGCCTGCAATATACCGGGCGCCGCCCGCATAAAGCTCCTCCTCGATCTGTTTCATTTCGGCAAGCCTCAACACTGCTTGCCGCTCCCGTTCTTCCTTTGTCATATGCTTTTCTCCAGTGTAATCCTTCCGATGGTTCCGGCGCGGAATTCATCCAGCAGAGTCCTTCCGGTCCGCTCATAGTCGATGCGCTTCCCCGACTGGATAAAGCCTCTTTTCTCCGCAATCAGCTCCATGGTCTCCAAAGGCTGGCCGCCCAGATCTTCCAGCTTGTACCGCTCTTTCAAAAGCTCGGGATAGTCGACCTGCAATACCTTGATCAGTTCCAACGCCAATGACGCCACATCCAGGATCTCATCCTTGATGGAGCCGCAAAAGGCCAGATTCAGCCCGGCC
Organism: Bacillota bacterium; assembly: GCA_036835995.1. Taxonomy (GTDB): domain Bacteria; phylum Bacillota; class Clostridia; order Peptostreptococcales; family Anaerovoracaceae; genus Anoxybacterium. The sequence continues at coordinate 7,317 of DAITKX010000114.1, forward strand.
TTCGGGTCTTCAAATTTCGGCCACAGAATTCCCGGAGTGTCCAGAAGCTGCATATCGTTTTCAAGGTTGAGCCATTGCTTTCCCCTGGTAACGCCGGGTTTGTTTCCGGTCTTTGCGCTCTTTTTCCCGGTGAGCCTGTTGATCAGAGACGATTTCCCCACGTTGGGAACGCCGACGATCATCATCCGCAGGGGCCGTTTTCTGACTTTCCCCTCGTTCTTTTCCTCCCGAATGGCAGTCAGCAGCTTAAATAACTGGGGCACGCCGTAGCCGGTCATGCAGTTCATTGGAAGCACATCATAACCCTGATTTTTAAAATATTCCACCCATTCCTCGTTGGCGTGGCTGTCGGAAAGATCGCTTTTGTTCAGTATCACGATCCTCCTCTTGCTTTTGACCAGTTCGTCGATGATGGGATTTCTGCTGGATACGGGAATGCGCGCGTCAACCACCTCAATGACGACGTCCACCATCTTGAGGTTTTCCTGTATCAATTCCCGCGTTTTTTTCATGTGGCCCGGATACCAGTTGATATGCTCCATTGCTCTTCTCCCCAACCGTTTCAGCGCTTGCCAGGATGTCCTCAGATTTAGGCGCCTGGCAGATGTATTCTTGATTTAATACGACGAAAATCTACGAATCAAAGATTCGTGATTTTCCAGCATAAATTCTGTCAACGACGCAACGTTCCGTAAACGGAACTCCAGCGCAGTCGCGCTGCTGTCCGTTTTGCCGCTGCGGCTAAGCGTCGGACAGAATGTTAAAAGGGGAACCTTGCCGGCTCCCCTTCACTCGTCTTATTTATTTTCTTTGCTCTTGATTTTAGCTGCTTTTCCGGTTCTCTCACGCATGTAGTTGAGCTTCGCCCTTCTGACGTCGCCTGACCTTACTACTTCGATCTTGTCGATCCTGGGAGAATGAATCGGGAAAGTCTTTTCAACGCCTACGCCGGAAGCGATCCTTCTTACCGTAAACGTTTCGCCGAGTCCGCCGTTTTGTCTTTTCAGTACAAAGCCTTCGAAAATCTGGACTCTTTCTCTTGAGCCTTCCTTGATTTTAATGTGTACTTTAACGGTGTCTCCAACGTTGAACTGCGGGATATC
>DAITKX010000115.1:0-5354 GCA_036835995.1 Bacillota bacterium
AATGACAAGCCGGTCGGAATCCGGCGCAGTCTTACCTCTACTGTGTTTCGCCGTCGCGCGATAAGCCAGGTTGTCAGCTGCTCGAGGGTAATATATCAAGGTGGAATATATTGCTGATTTTTGCAGACGGCGTCTGTCGTAAAAAGAACGTCAGGCGGTGTATTCCCGGCGCATTTGTTTTTGGCGCCATGCATGGATCAGCAATGGATTTCACCTTTTTGTCGTCCTTTTATCGTCATGGGCAGGAGGAAGTCCAGGAATATTTTAGGGAGAGTATCGTGCCATGGTAAACAAGGCGCAGATAAAAGAATATCGATCACAGCTGCGGGCATTATCCCTCAAGCCCCTGCCAGCGGGAAAGAGCCGGGTGGAGTCGGAGCGCAAGCTGATCGCTCTATGGAGGGACCTGGTGCCGGATAAACCCCTTGGGCGTCGGATTTATGAAAGCTTCAGCGACGAGGAGCTCCTGGCTATTTTGAAGGAGGCCGCTGGCCGGTTGGGATACGCCCCGGCCCAAAGCGATATTTTTTGCTTTTACCGCACTTATATCAAGCACCGTTTTGTAACATGGCCCGCCGCGTTGAAGGCGGCAGGCCTCAGCCGTGCATTGGATTACAGAACAGGTCGCTTTCCTGAAGAGGAATATGATAAAATAGAAAACGGAGAGCCGGAGACCCGGGAGCTTCTGATTCGTCTGGCTGAAAGATGGGTGAGCCTGGGATATCCGCCGAAACGCCGGGAGTTTTCCGCCAGCGAAGCCCTCAAACAGCGCTTTGGAAACTGGGCAGCCGCGCTTAGTGCGGCGGAAGGCTTTGAAGTGTGGCAGCAGGCCAACGAGGAAAAGCTTGAGACTGAGTGTACCCATAAACAGAAAGCAGAGGCCTTCTCTGAAAGAGACGAGGCCTGTCTGCGGGACCTGAAGGATCTGGCGGGGCTGATCTGGCGGACGCCTCTGAAAACGGAAGTCCGTGAGCAAATAAGATGCAGGCTGAGAATTTATTGCGGCTCGTGGAATTCCGTCCTGAGGCTGGCAGGTCTTGCGCCCCTCGAAGGAGAGGCGCTGGAACGGGCAAAGCGGGATGAACAGCAACGCCGAAAGGCCGGGGCGGAAGCTCTCTTCCGCATTTCGGATCTGGAGCCCGAATATGTAGAACTGCTGAAGGAAATCGAGGCGACGGTGAAAAAGCTGAACCGGGCGCCCCTTAAAGAGGAGATAGCTCCGGAGAAGCGGAAAAAGCTGCTGCAGCGGTGCGGTTCCTGGCGTAACGTCCTGTACCAGATCGACGTTCCGGCGCTGACCAGGCAGGAAGCAGCAAATATAAAAATAAAAAACCGAAAGCAGAAAGCGTCGATTCTATGCAAATAAATTGGCGGCAGAAAGAGGGGCTATGGATATCAGGGAAAGGCTTTACGTGGCTACTATGGCGGACGACGCGGTGCAAATAGCCGAGGAATACGGAATCGGGCTTGAGATCGACGAATTCTGTACCGCGGCCAATATGGACGCGGAAAATTTTGATCTCGTGGACCGGTCCGCACGGAAAAAGATGGAAGGCGCCAGCCGGCACATTTTCCACGCTCCGTTCAACGAGCTTTTTCCTTCCGCCATCGATCCAATGGCTCTCAGGCTCGCCTATCAGAGACTCAATCAGGCTTATGAACTTGCGAAGCAATATGGGATCAGCAGGATGGTGGTGCATTCCGGCTACGTTCCCTATGTATACTTCAAAAGCTGGTTTTTGGAGAGATCCGTGGAATTCTGGCGGACGTTTATGGCAGATAAACCGGAAGACTTTCATATCATGATAGAGAATGTACTGGAGGATGAGCCCCATACTCTGGCGAAGCTGATCGGAGCCATCGGCGACAGGAGAGTCCGGGCCTGCCTTGATATCGGCCACGCAAACTGCACCACGTCCCTCGACCTGATGGAATGGGTCAGAGCGCTGGGGCCCTGTTTAAGCCATGTGCACATTCACAATAACTGCAGGGAGTACGACAATCACGATCCTCTGGGCCGGGGAGACATCGACATGGATCTCATATTGAAAGGCTTGATGCAGCATGCCGCCGCGGGAGCGACCTATACGATCGAAAATCTGAAATGCGCCGACTCCTTGAAATGGCTTTCCGAAAACGGTTGGATATGATCCTCGTGGGGAGAAAAAGAAATGTATCGTCTGGAAGAACTCAAAAATAAGATAGCGGTGGAAAATTATCTGGAGCATTACATAGATGTGGCGGGATTTCTGGAATACTGCAAGCAATGCGAGAATTACGGCAGGATCTGGGCCTGCCCGCCTTATGACTTCGATCCGGAGGGGATCTGGAAAAAGTATAAATATCTTCATCTCCTGGGAACAAAGATCGTCTTTGATCAGGCGACGATAGACGAAGAGCTCGAAGGAGAGGCGTTGAAGGAATACATCAGCCAGATCTTTTTAAAGGAAAAGTCGGTTTTGTTTGAAAGAATACGGGAGCTGGAAAAGAAATACCCCGGCAGCATCGGCCTGTCCGCAGGCTCCTGCCATATTTGCGCCATCTGTTCAAGGCCCAGCGGGAAAGCTTGTCTGTACCCTGAGGAAATGCGCTATTCAATAGAATCCATCGGAGGAGACGTGCAAAAAACGGCCCGCGAGCTTCTGGGGATCGAGCTGAAATGGTCTGACGGAAGACTGCCGGAATATTTTACTCTGGTCAACGGGCTTCTAACGAACGATCCGGATGTGGAGATATGAAAAATAGTAAAAAAGAGAAAAAAGAGAACTGTAAAAAACAGAGAGACAGTGTCATGTGAAAGGAGCGGGAAAAGAGATGAACGTAAATTGGTTTAAAAACCAGGATAACATTGCCTACGTTGAGGCGGAGGCATTTATCCCCAACTTCGCAAAGGAAACAGGCATTTCAGATCTGAGAGAGCAGATTGAAAGCTTCCTCCAAAACCCCATCGCCGAGGGCAAGATCCTTCAGGGGAAAAGGCGCACGAGCCTGAAGCTGCTGATTCCGGACCTGATGTTTCAGGAGCATCTGGATATGGGAGAAAATGTCTGGCTCTATCTTGGGGAAAATCAGCCCTGCTACTGCGTGTATTGGTCACGCACGGAATAAATGGTCTGGTAAATTAAATAAAAAGGTTTTATGTTCTGCTTAAGGACGCCCGATCAGAAGCGGTGGCCTGCCGGATGATTCCGGACAAGCAGCTAAGAGGGAAGCAGGTGAAAGACCTGCGCGGGCCCGCCGCTGTAAGCGCGTAGTTTTATTTATATCCACTGAGCAGGATCGCTTGGGAAGGAGAATAAGATGCAGATGCGCAAGCCAGAAGACCTGCATAAAACCGGGAAGCCGCGCCACGGGTGATTTGGCACAGGCGGCAAGCCATACACAGGTGTATTTTATATTTTAGTGCAGAAAAAACGGACTGCGGCATTTTCGCTGCAGTTTTTTTTGTTCACATAAAAATGTGTTAAAAGGAGGATAAGAGAATGAGAAAGAGAGTACTTTCCGTCCTGCTGGCTCTGGCGATGGTTTTATCCCTGACGCCGGGCGCGGCCTGGGCGGAAAATGGAGCAATTTCCGCCGGCAGTCAGGCTGAGGATGAGTTGCTCTCCAATGATAGCCAGGATGGGACAATTCTTCCCGGCAATGATCAGAACGAGGGCGGGAGCGGTCCTGACGACCCCCAAATAATAACTCCTGTCAACGAACCTGAAGAAGGCGGCGGCGAAAATCCTGCCGGCGAGCCTGAAGAAAGCAGCGAAAATTCTGTCGGCGGGCTTGAAGAGGATGAAGGAATTCCTCTTGAATTACAGGCTGAGGATGTAATGCCCCTCGACATCGATCTGACGGCGGGAGAACCGATTGAGATCAATAAAGCAGAAGATTTGGCGGCAATCAAGGATAACCTGAGCGGCTCTTATAAGCTAACCGGCAAGATTGACTTGACCGGCGAGTGGACGCCAATTGGAAGTTTAAGCGCGCCCTTTACCGGCACTTTTGACGGCGGCGGATATACCATCGGCGGGCTGATTATCAATGCGGGAAACAAAACGTATCAGGGCTTGTTCGGCAAGATCGGAAAAGACGGCGTTGTGGAGAATCTGTCGGTTGAGGGTACGATCAGCAGCACTCAGTCAAGCAACGCTTGGACAGGCGGCATCGCGGGCCAGGTAGAGGATGGCAGCATCATAAATTGCGTCAGCAGGGTGAAAATCGATGCCAAAGGCAATAAAATTGGCGGAGTTGCAGGCGACGTTTCCGGAGCCGCAATATTTACCGGCTGTGCAAATCTTGACTCTGTTAAGGCGAAAGGCATGGCGGGCGGAATCATCGGCGGCATGTCGGGTACGGCAAAACCCAAAATCAAAAACTGCTATAACACTGGAGCGATTACCCCGACGGGTAGCAACTGTGGCGGCCTGATCGGGTATACCTCAGGAAATGTAACAATTGAAAATTGTTATAGTACAGGCACGGTTTCAACTATCGGAACTAACTGCGGAGCGCTTATCGGTCTCCTGACAAGCACAAGCACCGCTAAAAACTGTTACTGGTTGGGAGATGAAAGTACTGTCGGTATCGGTTCTTATTCTGCCACCTCAATTACCAATTGCTCTTTTAAAACAGGAAGCGAACTAAAAGAAGCAGCTTTTCTGGACACGTTGAATCAAAACGCCCCTGACGGAAGTCATTTTGCTATGGATTCCAAGGACATCAACGGCGGATATCCGGTTTTGGAATTCCAGAACCCCAAGACAGAGCAATATAAGGTGACCTTCGAGCTAACTCCGGCAGAGGCCAATCTGACAGTAAAGGATGCCAAAGGAGCTTCGCAGTCAGGAAAGGACGGCGTCTACGGCCTCCCCGCGGGGGAATACAGATATTCCGCTTCCGCTTTCGGATATAAAACGGAGGAAAAAGACTTTTCCGTAATAAATGCGGCCGATCCCGGCACGATTAAGGTCGTGCTGGCGGAAACCCAACGGCAGACGGTGACCTTCTCGGGGCTGCCGCAGGGAGCCGTGCTTACCGTCAGCCATGCCACAGCCGGGCCGATTAAACCTGAGTCCGGTGGCGGTTATCGCCTCCCGCCGGGAGAGTACAGCTATACCGCTGTCGCCAAGGGTTACGAACCCCTTGTCAACCAGACGCTTATGGTAGCTACTGAACCGGTGAACAAGACGGTGGTCATGACGCCTCTTAGCGTTGCGCAGCCTTGGGACGGTACGGCAAGGACTGCGGTCACGCCCATCGGTGGGATATATTACATAAAAAGCGGCGTGGAGCTAGTCTGGTTTGCCGATCAAATAAATGCGAAGAACCTCTTGGATGCCCAGGCGGTTCTGCTTGCCGACATT
>DAITKX010000115.1:5364-8114 GCA_036835995.1 Bacillota bacterium
GGGCAGCAAAAATTGGACGTCTATAGGCTCTTATGACAGAATATTTAACGGTAGTTTCGACGGAAATGGCTGTACTGTCAGCGGACTGGCGGGAACTTGCTTTGGGCTTTTCTATGGAACAGGCACTTCCGGCATTATTGAAAATCTGACCGTTTCCGGCTCTATCACCGGCAGCAGCAACATTGGGGGTATCGTAGGCGTAAACAAGGGTAGAATAGAGAATTGCGCCGCAAAGGTAACGATTGTAGCCACCGCCACTGATAGCCGGCGGGTTGGCGGAGTCGCAGGTGACAACAGCGGCGGCCTGATTTCCGGATGTGCGGCTCTTGCCCCGGTGACTAACAGCGCTAACAGCACAAATATTAACAAAGTGATGTTGGCCTTGGGCGGCGTTGCCGGGCAGAATTCCGGCACTGTTGAATATAGCTATAATGTAGCTGCCATTGCCGCAACAGGCACAAGCACCCACGGATTGGGGGGAATCGGCGGAGTCATTGGTGTTAACACGGGAAATGTTAAAAACTGTTATACTATCGGAGCTGTCAGCTATGCCGATACCAATGCCGATTCCACCGCAGGCGCAGTTGCCGGGGAGAATTCTGCTGGAGGAACCCTGCAAAATACCTATTATTTAGAAGGCTCCTGCTCTAAGGGCGTCGGAGAAGGCAGTGCAGATGGCGTGCAGTCCAAAGCCGCCGCGGAAATGAAAAAATATACGATGGCGGTGGCGCTGAACAACGGAAGTCCTGAAGGGCCGTTCTACCTGGCCCTCAACGAGAACCAGAACGGCGGTTATCCTGTTCTCAAATGGCAGGGCGGCAAAGCTCCTGAGGCGTTGCCGGATGAGCTTGCGGTGTCGGCGGACAAAGCGACTCTGACGCTTTCCCAGCTGGTTTACACCCATGCTGGGACCATTAAGCTGCCAAAAGCAGGGACTTCAGGCAGCGCGATTTCCTGGGAGAGCAGCAAACCTGACGTGATCAGCGCGGCAGGAGCGGTTGTCCTTCCAACAGCGGAGAATCAGGTTACTGTTGTCCTTACAGCCACCCTGACCAAGGGAGCCGTATCGGATACCAAGAGCTTCACGCTCACGGTTTATTCTGCCGCTCAGGTCACGCTGAATTATCTTGACGAGGCGAAAGCTTCTCTCAGTTCGGTTTTGACCCCGGTCTGCGGGCGGGATAAGAACATTTTGGAACTGGTGGAAAGAAGACTGGACGACTGCGGTTTCAGCGATGTGAACATAGTCTTAAAGAGTCCCGGAGCTACTTCGATGGGCGAGGGGACTTATATCGCGGTGAATGGAGTCATCACTTATTATTACCGCGACCCCAGCGTTACTTCAGCATACAATGGAGCCATTGTGCGCGACATTTCCTTCACGCTGTCCAAGGATGGGCAGAGTGTGAATAAGGACGGCGTTCAGGCCAATATCCCATGGGATCGGACCAAGGTTCTGGCGGCGCTTCAGGATCAGGTAGCATCCAAGCTTACATGGGACGCGATCAAGAACAAGAACAGTTCCCCGAAAGAAATCACCACCTCCCTCACCCTTCCGCTAAAGCTGAGCACGGCGATGTGGGCGACGGTCTCATGGGAGTCGGACTCATATGTCATCGCTCCGCAGCAGGCGGATCCATTGGCGATGGAAACCACGGGCACGGTCAACCGGCTCAGCGTGGACGCCCGGGTTAATCTGACTGCCGTCATACGCTTCAATTTGACCGCGTCGGGCGAATCTGATATCACCCTTTCCGTTCCGTTTGATCTGATCGTACTGGGCAGCGAGGGGGCGGATACTCCGGAAAAGATGCAGAAAAAGCTGGAGAACTACACCTTGGATAGGCTGAAGGATTCTATTACGCAGAGTAAGCTTGATCCCGCAGCCGTAAAGGGAGATATTCAATTCCCTATACCGTCTAATACAGGTGTGGCGGACTTTTCGGCCTACCGCTTTACTGTCAGCAGCAAAAACACAAAGGTGCTGGAAGTCAACGGGTATCGAGGTTACATCTATCGTCCGCTGCCGGGAAGCGTGCCGGTGACGGTCAGCTTTACCGTTACCATGACCAGCCGGGCAAATCCGACGCTTTCGGCCTCCAAGGATATGGCGGTTACGGTTCTTCCACTGGATCAGAGTGAAATCGACGAAGCGCTTCGCCTTATGGAAGCGGTTCGCGCTGACTATGCCAGGGCGCTTTTGGGTACAAATACCGATAAGGATACAATCACCTCAGACCTGAAACCCTTCCGGGAGGCTGTCTTCGGCTCAGATGGACAAAGTCTTGTTTACAGCCGAAACATTAAAGACGACACTCAACTCGGCGTTGTGGTGGACGACCTGCCTGGATCGGAGCCGGGAGGCCCCGGTTATGAACAGTGGAGAATTTACCGTTCCGGCAGGCCTGATATTCTTTCCCACGAGGTCCTGCGCCTGACGCAGCCGCAGCCGGTCTACGACACGACTGTCACTGTGGAGAGCTGTCTGACCCATGAAGTGTTGGGCAAATATGCGCTCAAATATCCAGGCAACCGGGATTTCGCGGCTCTTTATCAGGTTCCCATTCTCGCTTCGTTTACAGTAAAGGGCAGCTCCGGAGAAGTGAATCCGAATCCGGACCGTACCTTCCAGGTCACGTTCGCGCTTGATGGCAGGGGATATATCGAAAGTATTTCCGCTGTTTCCAAAAGCGGCCTTAAGAGCGGTGCGACGGTCTTCGACGTTTTCAAGCGTGTACTGGCCGATAAAG
>DAITKX010000116.1:0-7623 GCA_036835995.1 Bacillota bacterium
GCCCTGCTCGTCCACTGGATTCGGCACGGGCAGACCGTATCTTCTTCCTGTATTATAGTCGTCTTCGCCGAAAGCGGGAGCGGTATGAACGATACCGGTACCGTCCTCGATTGTGACGTAATCGGCGCAGGTCACATAAAATGCCTTTTTATCCACCTTGATAAATGGCATGAGCTGTTCATATTCGAGGTATTCCAAATCCTTGCCCTTCATCTCGGTCAGGATCTGATAGGAGCCGGCCCCCAGGACCTTGTCGGCAAGGGCCTTTGCCAGATAATAGACCGTTTCGTCCTGCTCCGCCCTGATGTAGTCGATGTCCGCGCCTACCGTCAAAGCCACGTTGGAGGCCAGGGTCCAGGGCGTCGTCGTCCATGCCAGGAAGTATTCATCAGCGTCTTTTCTCTTGAATTTCGCCGTCACGGTATTGGTCTTTACTTCCTTATAGCCCAGGGCCACCTCATGGGACGCCAGGCCGGTTCCGCACCTGGGGCAGTATGGCAGGATCTTGTGCCCCTCGTAAATCAGCCCCGCCTTAAAGAATTCCTTCAGAATCCACCATCCGGTTTCGATATAATCGTTGTCGAGGGTGATGTACGGGTGGTCAAGGTCGATGAGATAACCCATTCTCTTGGTCATCTCTCTCCACTGCTTTTCATAGGTGAAGACGGATTCCTTGCATTTCTGGTTGAATTCCTTGATGCCGTACTTTTCAATGTCCTGCTTGCCGGACATATTCAGCTGCTTCTCGACCTCGATTTCAACGGGGAGTCCGTGGGTATCCCAGCCGGCTTTTCTGTTGACCTCAAAGCCCTGCATCGTCTTATAGCGGCACACGGAGTCCTTGAGAGTACGGGCGATGACGTGATGGATTCCCGGCCTTCCGTTGGCAGTCGGCGGACCTTCATAAAACACGAAGGAAGGCATCCCCTTCCTTGTCGTTACACACTTTCCCAAGAGGTCTTCTCTTTCCCATTGATCCGCCTGTCCGTTCTGCAGGTCGGCAATGGGCTTTTCCGATAGTTTTTCAAACATTTTCATCTTCCTCAATCTTTAATTGCCTTAATTGCCTTAACTTTTTTATTTTAAACTTTTTCAACATATTATGTCAAGATTTTCTGATTCGTCCGATGACGTCATAGATGATATCCGTATGATAGCCTGAGGACGCGAGCTTCCTTCCGATTTTGGCGATGGTTTTTTCGTCGGGTCCGCCGCCCCTATTCAGCAGCTTTTGCGCCTCCTCCATAGCCATATCCCTTTCCGTCCGCCGGTCAAAGCTCTCTTCCAGAGCTTGCCGGATCAACTCGCCATCGATCCCCTTTTCCGCCAGCTCGCGCTGGAGCCGGACGGGACCTCTGCCCTTGCGGATCCCATACTCTATGTAAGCGCCGCAGTATCTGCCGTCATCCACATAGTGAAGCTCCTGCAGAAATCGCAGCTCCTCTTCAATCTCTTCTTCCTGAAAACCCTTTGAAGCGAGATGCGCTCTCACTTAATAGGCGCTTCGCTCCCTGTGCTCCAGAAAGCTCAAAGCCGTTTCGCGGCAATCATTTCTCCTTGATTCCCATGGACGGCAGGCTCAAGCCGATGACGCCCGCAATGATCAAACCTGCGCATACGATATGATAGACCTGAAGCGGCTCACCCAGCACGACGACGCCTGCGACGATAGAGATTGCCGCTGAAACATTCCCGAATATCGTCGCCTTCACCGCCTCCATGTTAGCCAGCATATAAGCCATGATCAGGGCGGAGACCAGGGGGGAAAGCACTCCGAGATACGCGGTTGCTATTATAAAGTTCACGTGGGACAAAGGCGCAAAATAATCACCCAGAGTCCCGTTTTTTATTCCAATAATGATTGTTGCCAGATTGAACAGCAAGCATCCGCCCCCTGTAATAAAAAAGGATATCTCAAAGGGTGAATAGACCGTCCTGACATAGCGCATCATGACGTTGCTCAGCGCCAGGCACAGACTGGATATCAGAAGGATCGTCAGCCCCAGAGTATTGACGGAGAGGTCGGTGGCGCCCAGCACAAGCATGGTTATCACCGCAGCCATCGACAGACAGACGAAAACATTCTGTTTCCAGCTTGTGGCCTCTTTCAGGAACACCCCCGCGATGATCTTCGCCAGAATAGGAATGATTGCAAATATGATTCCGCTTTCCACAGACGTTGAAAAAACAAGGCCTATGGTCTGAAACACCATGAATCCCAGATACAATCCCGCCGTCAGCGTCAGATTTCTTTTCGACTTGCCCTTGACGTCGATCTTCAGTATGCCTGCCGCCACGACGATCAGCGAAGCCAAAAACGCAAAATTGAAACGGTATGTCAACGTTTCAATCGGTGTTGCGACGGTGACGCAGGTTTTCACCCCGAGAAAGGAAAACCCTACGATCAGAGAAAAGATCGCCGCGCTTCCATAAACTCTCAAATTATTACTTTTGCCCATATTCTGCTGCCTTCCTGCACATGTCATTGCAAAATTATTTTAATAAAATCGTACCCTTGACCGGATCGCCGCCGGCACAGCAGTAAGCCGCCCTAACCCCCGGTCCGATCTCACAGAAGCCAAGGTAACCGGAGGCGCGGCCGCCGATCACCTGGGGCGACAGCTCCCCGTTTTCCACGACGGAAAAGCTGGAGAGTCCCTCTGCCAGGCCGGACCCGAGATATTTGACGTAGGCTTCCTTGCGCACCCAGACGTCAAAAAAAGCTTCCCGTCCTCGGGCAATGATCAAGCCGCACTCCTCTTCCGCGAAAAAATGTCTCGCTATTTTTTCATAGCCGACCTTTTCACGGCAAACCTCAAGGTCAAAACCTACAGGCTCATCCGCCATGAGACACCCCCACCAGCCGCCCGAATGGCTCACGGAAAAGTGAACCGCAGGCATTCTGATGCCCGGCGATTGATCCGGCTGCCGAAAACCGGGCTGTATCAAGTCAGGAAAATAAGGCTTTCCCTTTTCTTCCCGCAGGATACGCACCGCCGACAAAGCTTCCTCTGAAAGAGTACAGCCGTTCCGTTCCAGATAATCCCCCAGCGCCTGCCGGAGCAGCTCTTCGTGAAATGCGGCACGGTTCTCATTCTCACCGGTCTGCCCTTTTCTATGATTCGCCCTGTAATAGAGATAAAGATACATGATATCTCCCGCTGCATGAATATGAAAATGCGGTTAGGTTCATAAATAAAAACAACTGAAATGCATTTCATAATTATACACGCATTTCAGTTGTTTTTTCAATGCAATTCCAAAAATATCTCTTTCCGCCGGCTCTCAGCTTTGCCGGCTCAATGCTCTCCCTTTCATGGGATCAGTCGATACGGCCCGCTCTTACGGAATTCAGCACCGCAAGGATCGCGACGCCGACGTCTGCAAATACGGCTTCCCACATCGTAGCAAGCCCCAGGGCTCCCAGGATCAGAACAATTCCCTTTACACCGAGGGCCCCTATGATGTTCTGCCAGACGATGACCTTTGTCTTTTTCGCGACCCGGATCGCAGTGATCAGCTTGGAGGGCTCGTCGTTCATGATGACGATATCCGCCGCCTCGATTGCCGCGTCGGACCCGACTCCGCCCATTGCGATGCCGATATCGGCCCGGGCGAGGACCGGCGCGTCATTGATGCCGTCGCCGACAAAGATGACCTTCCCCGATTTCTCTTCCTTAGCCTGCCTTTTTTCGAGAATCGATTCCAGCACCTCGACCTTCTTCTGAGGAAGCAGTTCCGAATAAACCTCGTCTATGTTCAGCTTACGCCCGATTTCTTCCCCTATTTTCCTGCTGTCGCCGGTGAGCATCGCGATCTTCTTTATGCCCATCTCATGAAGCCTTTGTATTGTCTTTTCGCTGTCTCCCTTTGCCTCGTCCGCGATGACGGCGGCGCCTGCGTAGATCCCGTCTATGGCGATATAGACAACTGTGCCTGCGGCGTCCTCGGTTACGGCGCTTACTCCCTCTTCCTCCATAAGCCTGAGATTGCCCGCCAGAATGTTTTTCCCGAAGGCCTTGGCTTTAATTCCGAAACCGGCGCGTTCCGTCAGATCCGAGATCTGATCTTCTTCGATCTTATTGGCCGAATCTTCGCGATACTTATTCTGAATGGACACGGCGATGGGATGAGTGGAATGGTGCTCCGCATAAGCGGCGTATTTCAGCACCTCTTCTTTCGTGAAGCCGTTTTGATTTATGATATCTGTCACCTTAAATACGCCGGTGGTAAGGGTCCCGGTTTTGTCAAAGATTGCGGTGTCAACCGAATTCAGGGCCTCCAGGTAATTTCCCCCTTTGATCAGGATCCCTTTCGACGACGCGGCCCCGATTCCTCCGAAAAATCCCAGAGGGATCGATATGACCAAGGCGCAGGGGCATGAAATGACAAGGAAAACCAGAGCTCTGTAAAGCCATTGAGAGAAGCCGCCCATTCCCAGCGCAAAGGGCGGTATCACCGCCAGCGCCGCCGCCACGCCGACAACGGCCGGAGTATAATATCTCGCAAATTTTGTAATGAAGTTTTCCGTCTGAGCTTTTTTGCTGCTCGCATTCTGTACCAGTTCAATTATCTTCGACGCCGTGGATTCGGAAAATTCCTTTGTGACCCTGACCTGCAGCAATCCCTGACCGTTGATGGAGCCGGATAGCACCGTAGCGCCCTCCGCCACGTCCCGGGGAAGGGATTCTCCCGTCAGGGCTTTCGTATCCATGGTGGAGCTTCCCTCCTCTACGATCCCGTCCAGGGGCACTCTCTCCCCTGCCTTGATCACGATCAGATCCCCCGCCCGGACCTCTTCCGCGGCGACCGTCTGAATGCCGTTCTCCGTTTTTTTATTCGCCGTGTCAGGCCTGATATCCATCAGCGCGGAAATGGACCTGCGGGAATTGGCGACAGCCCTTCCCTGCATATATTCGCCGATTTGGTAAAACAGCATGACCGCCACAGCCTCGGGATATTCTCCGATAACGAAAGCCCCTATGCTGGCCACTGCCATTAAAAAGTTCTCATCGAATACCTCGCCCCGGGTGATATTTCGGCCTGCGGTCAGCAGGACTTCCTTTCCGATCAGCAGGTATGCGGCAAGAAAAACCGCCATGACCGCCAACTCCGGGATCTGCGCCGCCAGAAGGTTCAACCCGACGCCGGCGATAAACAGGGCGACCCCGGTTATAAAGCTCTTTGATTTGAGCTCCGATTCTTCTCCGCATTCGCCTCCGCAACAGCAGCAGCAGCTGTCTTCGCCGGGAAGTTCATGACTGTGGCCGTGATCATGATCATGGCTGTGGCAACAGCAGCCGTCCAGCTCACAGGAATCCTTCGAGGTACCGTTTTCCATTTGTTTGTTATCAATACTATCTGCCATAATGCTCCCTTCGCTTTCCTGTCACTGGTGCTCCACGTGATCCAGCCCCTGCTTGAACAGCTCGTTTACATGGGCGTCATCCAGCGTATAATAAACAACCTTGCCAACCTTATGATATCTGATCAACCTGACGTTTCTGAGAACCCTGAGCTGGTGGGAAATCGCAGACTGCGACATCTCCAGCAGCGCCGCGATATCGCAGACGCACATTTCATTTTTCGACAACGCAAACAGGATCTTCACCCTCGTCTGGTCCCCAAGGCTCTTAAAGAGCTCCGAGAGGTCGTATAAGTGTTCCGCCGCGGGCATTTCACCTTTTACCCGCTCGACTACATCGTTATGAATGATGTTGCAATCGCATACCGGCGCATCATTTTGCTTTTTCAAGTGATTTGCCTCCTTCATAAATTTCATTATATTTATATATGAATAATTGTTCATATGTTTATGATAGCTTATTGACAATTGTTTGTCAACCGAAATATATGGTATTTATGAAGTAGAAACTATCAACGGAATGCATTACACTATAATTGAAAGGTATTATGAGGGAAGCCATACCGGATAGGAGGAAAATCATATGAATTTTTTAAACTTGGCAAAGGAACGGTATTCTGTCAGAAAGTTCAGCGACAGAAATGTTGAACAGGAAAAACTGGATTTGATTCTGGAAGCCGGAAGGGTTGCGCCAACTGCGGAAAATAAGCAGCCTCAGCGTATTCTCGTCCTCAACACGGAGAACGGCCTGGCAAAGCTCAGGGATTGCACTCCGTTTCACTACGATTCTCATTTGGTGCTGTTGGTCTGTTACGACAATACGGTCAGCTGGAAGCGCTCCATCGACCAAAAGGATATGGGCGAAATCGACGCGGCCATCGTAGCGACTCATATGATGCTGGAAGCCGCCAGCGTAGGAGTAGGCTGCACATGGATCGGTTATTTTGATTTCCAAAAGATAACGGAAGCCTATAATCTGCCGAAAAATATCCTGCCGGTAGTGCTGCTCCCCATGGGATATCCGGAGGAGAGCTCCAATGCCCACCCCTATCATTTCAAGCGCGCTGATATCGAAAAGACGGTGTTTTATTTCTGATCAAAGATTTCTCTCGCGTATTCTTCCCCAAACATGAGCATCTCGCGTTCCGCGTCGGTCATATGCTTTTTCCTGTCGGTTATTCTGGAGGATATCAGCAGAATCGCGCCGATAAAGCCCCAGGAAAACACAAGCATCCACTCGTGGGTCCAATTGAGCGCGGCGGGGCTGATGGGAGTATACCAAAATAAGAAAAATATGGCCGTTATCAGTGCAAGAATTCCGACCAACCGCCCCCTTTTAACAGAGTAATGCTTTTTTAATCCGGGTTCAAGCTTTCTGACCCGCAAAAAGGAAATGGAAACCAGCAGGTAAACGGCAACAGTGCCAAAGGACGCGGTATCCACAAGCCAAATCAGCGCGTTTGCCCCCAGCAGCGGTGAAAGGCAGCAGATCAGACCGATAAAAACAATGGCTATCGCCGGCGTCTGGTATTTCGGGTGAACCCAGCCGAAAATGCCAGGCAGCATTTTGGCTCTTCCCATGGCGAAGATGATCCTGGACGCGCCGACAATGAATCCGTTCCAGCTCGTAATGATTCCGCAGATGCCTCCCACGATCATAATCTTTGCCATGGTCGTCGACTGAAACGTATAGGCGGCGGAATCGGCCGTCGGAACAATCGTCTGCCGCCTGAGCTCATACGGGAGAGAATGCGCGGTCCCGATGATCATGAGGATGTACCACGCGCCCGCGCCGACGATGGATACGATCAGAACTTTGGCAATATCCCGGAGCGGCATATTCATTTCCTCGGCGGATTTGGAAACCATATCGAAACCGATATACATGGATGGCGCCATGAGAAGCGCCATCCCTACCCCTTTCATATCTGTGATGACGGGAGTCATATTTTTCAGGTCCCCGAAAGCGGCGCTGCCTAAAATGAAAATGATGCCGGAAATCAGCATCACTATAACAAGTAAGATCTGGAAAACCGCCACAAACTTTACACCGATGATATTCAACAGCGTCAGGACCACGGCTCCGGCCATGCCGATCAAGGACCACGAGAAATAAACGTCAAATCCCGCGACATTCCACAAGTATCCGAAATTGGCCAGCGGAATCAAATAATGGAGCGCGGTAGAAAGGGCGATCCCTTCCCATGCCGCGACGCAGAGGTACGCAAAGGAAACGGTCCAGCCGGTGATCCAGGAAC
>DAITKX010000116.1:7637-8025 GCA_036835995.1 Bacillota bacterium
AGCCCAATCCCCGGTAGGAAAAGGCCAGCTCGCCTCCGGCCAGGGGGAACGCCGACGTCAGCTCCGCATAGGTCAGACCGACAAGAATGCACAGGAACCCGCCGATTAAAAAAGCGATCACGGCGCCCAGCACTCCCGCGTAATCGATCCACTGTGACGGCAGAATGATCCACCCCCAGCCGATCATCGTTCCAAATGCCAGGGCAAAAACCTCGACACGGCCCAGGGATCTTTTCAGCCGATACCGTTCATTCTTCATCCTTGAACACCCCTCTGCGGGAATATTCCTTAATGCCGTATTCCGAAATTTTATTGAAAAGATGCCTTGTGCTGATGTCCAGATCCTTGGCGGACTTTGTAATGTTATAAGAATTTTTCTTCAGAACGC
>DAITKX010000117.1:0-7961 GCA_036835995.1 Bacillota bacterium
CTCTTCAAGGAATAACCCTTTTCTTTGATCTCATACATGGCGTCGATGTCCTGGTTCTTCTTCAGCAGAACGCCGGCATAGGGTATTTCCGCCTTGATTTTATCGACGGCGATCCCGCTGATCATCAGCGCCTGCAGCCAGTCAAGCAGCTCTGAAGTGCTCGGCTTTTTCTGAATCTCCTTCATGTCCCTGATCCAGTAAAAGGCTTCCATGGCCTGGGCCAGCATCTTTTCTTCAATATCTCCGTAATGAACCTTGACGATCTCTTCCATCTTCTCCGCATTGGGAAATTCGATGTAGTGGAAGATGCACCGCCGCAGGAAGGCGTCGGGCAATTCCTTTTCCGCGTTGGAGGTAATGATCACGATGGGCCTGTGCTTCGCGCTGACGGTCTCCTTCGTTTCATTGATGTAAAATTCCATCTTATCCAACTCCCAAAGCAGGTCGTTGGGGAATTCCAGATCCGCCTTGTCGATCTCGTCGATGAGCAGTACCGCCTGTTCATCGGAGGTGAAAGCTTCGCCCAGCTTGCCGAGCTTGATATACTGGCTGATATCGGAAACGTCTCCTTCGCCGAACTGGCTGTCATAGAGCCGCTGTACCGTATCATACACGTAGAGGCCGTCCTGGGCTTTGGTGGTGGACTTTATATTCCATATGATAAGCTTCTTGTTCAACGCTGTGGAGATCGACTCCGCAAGCATGGTTTTCCCTGTTCCCGGTTCGCCCTTGATCAACAGGGGCTTCTGAAGGGCGATGGCCACATTTACCGCATGCATCAGCTCTTCTGAAACTACATAATCGCTGCTTCCCTTGAATTTTTCCATTCTATCTGTCATCCTTTGCTTCTCCTATTCTTCCTCGACGCTTTCATTCAGGGTCTGAATGATAGCTTTTGCCGCCGCCAGGGCGTAATTCTGTCGAAATTCATCAGTCATCATGAGCTTTAAATCATCGGTATTGGAAAGGAACGCCCCTTCTATAAGGATTGCCGGCATATTGGTCTTATTGAGCACGGCATAGGCCGGCTCGCTCTTGACTCCCCTGCCGAAAGTCCCGACAGTGTCCATCATATTCTCGTAAACCAGATCAGCCAGATGTTTGCTGGAAATTCCGTAGTTCGACTCGCTGGCCTTTGTATTGTAAAACACTTCCGTTCCCTTTGCGTCGGGATGATCCTTGTTGGAATTGTTATGGATGCTCACATAGATATCCGCTGCGGCAGAATTTGCAAGGGCCGGCCTGTCATACAGGGTGATGGTCTTATCCGTTTCCCTGAGAATATATGTACTGACCCCCGCCGACTTCAGCATCTCATTCAGGCGGAGCGCAATATCGAGGTTGATGTCCTTTTCGTTCAGAATTTCCACTCCGTCCCGGATGGCCTGGGTTCCCGGATCAGTTCCTCCATGGCCGGGATCAATGACCACCAGCTTGTTCGCCGCTCTCCAATCCACCACATCAAGGCCATCCGCCGTCACACTCCCCAGGTTTTCATGATTGTCAGCCTGTCCTTTGTCGAAATCGATATAGATTTTCTCCTTATCTTCAGAGAAACTGACCTTTCCGGCAACCTTTGCAGCCAGATCCACCACTACGCGCACAGTGTTATTATCAAACTGGGAATATCGGACCGAATTGAATATCCCGTTATCCCGATCAGAGTCGATTTTACCATCGTCAATATCCAAAACCGAATTCTTAATATCGATTCCAAAGCGGTCAGGGTCGTCGTAAGCAAAGGTTTTGTACCCTTCTATGGCGTCGTCGCCCTGAATGACGATCCTGTAACCATCGGACTTATCCTTCACCTCGACGGAATCGATGGAAGCGGTTGTCTTTACGGCGCTTTCCACAGGCTCGGCAGGTTCAGCAGGCGATTTAATGATTACAGTTCTGCTCAAGTCGTCCCATCCGATACCGCAGGACAGCGGTTCTCCCACGAAGCGGACCGGAATCATGGTTCTGCCGCCGATGATCATCGCAGGTACATCCATGGTTTTCGGTGTTCCATCCACGAGCGCCGTAGAGGAGTCGATGGTCAGCTGTACGTTGGAAGAGCCCATCCTGATCTCTACGAGCCTGGCGTCTTCGTACCAGGTGACGTCCGCTCCCATATCCTCAAAGACCGCCCTGACCGGGATCAGCGTTTTTTCCTTTATAATCACAGGGGGCACGTCGCCCTCGACCTTTTTTCCGTCGACCTGGAGCAATACGGGATAGTCCTTGCAGAATGTGATCCCCTCGTCAATATCATTTTGCGTGATTTTCGTATCCGCATATACGCCCTGTCCCATTATTAGGATAACCGCTGCGGCCAAAAACATCAATTTGAAAATTTTTCTCATATTCCCCACCTTTTTTTCTGCCAAAAATAATCGAAAATACGCCTTAATTCGACTTAACACAGGGTAATTATATAATATTCAGGCGGAAAATTGTGGGTTTTTGCATTTTGTAATGGAATTGTAATCGGTGGCATATAATTCTAATGATTTAGTTGAAGAACAGTGTAAATCAGAAAGATAAAGGGAGCATGCTCATTGAAAAAAATATTGGTCAACGCCTTGATCATCATCGTGGCGTCCTTGATCTTTAACACGGTCAACATCTCTTTCCGGGTCTATTTATCCAATAAGATCGGGACAGAAGGGATCGGGCTTTACCAGTTGATCACTTCCGTATACATGGTGGCCCTCCTCTTCGTTGTCTCGGGCATCAACACTGCCGTATCCCGTCTGGTTGCCGAAGAAGGCGGACGTGCATCCTTCCCGATTTCAAGGGCTCTTATCGTCAGGGCGGTGTCCGTCAGCTTTCTTTACAGCATCCCCGCTTTTCTGTTTCTTTTTTTGGGGGCGGAATTTATCGGCTCGTTCCTTCTGGACGACGAGAGAACGGTCTTTGCCCTTCAGCTCCTGGCGGTGGGCATGCCCTTCGCCGGGGTCTCCGCCTGCATCAAAGGCTATTTTTACGCCGTCAGCAAGGTCATACGCCCCATAGGTTCCCAAGCTGTGGAGCTGGGGGTTCAGATTTTGATCATCGTAAAAATCATGGACTACTTTGCCCTTGCGGGGCCGGAATACGCCTGCGCCGCCATCGCGGTGGGAGGCACCATAGCGGAGCTGTTCTCCTGCATGTATCTCCTCACCATTTACCGGTTTGAACGCAAAAAAAATGACGGCGGAATCGCCGAAATATTTTATCAAAAAAGAATCTTAAAAAGACTCCTGTACATATCCTTTCCCATTTCGGCCGGTTCCCTGATCCGCACCTGCCTGAAAACTCTGGAAAACATCATGACCCCCATCGGATTCGAAAAGTATGGGTTTACAAAGAAAGCGGCGCTGGAGGAATACGGAAAAATACACGGCATGGTAATGCCCGTTTTATTGTTCCCGGCCTCCGTGATTCTCGCCTTTTCCTCCCTTCTGGTCCCTGACATATCGGAAGCGAACGCCCTGGGCCAGAAGAAACGCGTTCATTCTTCCGTTGAAAGGGCGCTGCAGCTGACCTTCATTTTATCGATCCTGGTCTCCGGACTGTTTTTTTTCTTTTCGGAAAAACTCAGTTCCACCATCTACGAGGGCGCGGGATGCGGCTTTCTGATGAAAGCCCTCGCCCCGATAATCCCCCTGATCTATGTGGGCGTCATCGCCGACGAGCTTCTCCAGGGGCTGGATCAACAGATCAGCGTTCTGCAGTACAGCGTCGCAGAGGCCGTCACGAGAATCGCCCTGATCTTCTATCTGCTGCCAATAAAAGGAGTCGTAGGACTGGTCATCGTCATATACGCCAGCAACCTTTTCAGCCTGGTACTGAGCCTGCAGCGGCTTTTAAAGGTCACTCAGCTCGGTCTGAAGGTCAGGAACTGGATCGTCAAACCGATCCTGTCCATGGCAGGATCAGGATCGGTTGCGATTCTTTGGATGGACTTTACGGGAGTAAACCGGCTCCCCGATATCATTTACATTGTGACGGGCATGCTGTCTGCCGGCATCCTCTATTTTATCCTCCTGGTCAGGTGCGGCTGCCTCACGGCAGCCGACTTCAAATGGTTCCGGCTCATCCTTAAAGGTTCCGCTTCAAAAAAGCCGTGAGCCGCCTCTTCGCGCTCAGTACTTATCTGATTCGTTCTCACTGACTATAATTTTCGGAGTATCGGAGTCCTTGTTATCGGAGGCGCTGCCGCTCCGCAAAAGTTTGATATCCGGGCTGTTCAGGCTATTATCACCGTTTCGGAGTCTGAATCTGCCCACCATCTCCTTCAGAACCTCGGCCTGTCCCGACAGCTCTTCGCTTGACGCCGCGCTTTCTTCCGCAGTGGCGGCATTATTCTGCACCACCTGGGATACCTGAGTCAGACCCGTGTTGATCTGCGCGATGCCCGTGGCCTGGTCGTTGGATGACCTTGCAATCTCAGAGATGATATCCGCCGTTTTCGCAATGCCGCCCACGATCTCGTTCAGCGCCTTCGCCGTATTGTTGGCGATTTCCGTTCCTCTGGTCGACTTCTTGATGGAGCCTGAAATCAGTTCCGTCGTCTCCTTTGCCGCATCTGCGCTTCTCGCCGCCAGAGTCCTGACCTCTTCGGCCACAACGGCAAAGCCTTTTCCGTGCTGGCCCGCTCTCGCCGCTTCTACCGCCGCATTGAGGGCCAGAATGTTCGTCTGGAATGCGATATCGTCGATTACTTTTATGATCTTTGAAATGTTTCCGGAAGACTCATTGATCTCTTCCATTGCCTCCAGCATTTCAGCCATGTGCTTATTTCCAAGCTGAGCGTTCTCTTTCACGGTCAAAGCGAGCTCATTGGCTTCTCCGGCGTTCACCGCATTTTCCTTGGTCTTCGAGGCTACTTCCGCAACGGACGCAGTCAGTTCCTCGATGGCGCCCGCCTGCTCTGTCGCTCCCTGGGACAGTGTCTGACTGCCGTCTGAAACTTGCTTGGAACCTGAGGATACCTGGTCGGATGACATATTGATCTCTCCCAGGACGGAATTCAGAGATTCAAGGATCCTGTTCAATGAATCTGAAATGCTGATAAAATCGCCTTTGAACTCCGCCACATGGCTGATTGCCAGGTTTCCGCCGGAAATCTGGCCGATCACCTCGGAAATTTCACCGACTACCGAGTTGAGGTCTTTTGCCGTGCCGTTGACCGCCGCGGAGAGTATGCCGAACCCGCCCTGATAACTCCCTTTGACGGAAACGTTCAGATTTCCTTCGGAAATTTGATTCATCACCGCGGTGACTTCCGTGATCGGCCTGGCAACAGTTTCGATCAGCTCATTTATGCCGCCGACAAGCTCTTCCCAGCCTCCGGTAAAGCCGCCGGTATTGGCCCTTACATCCAGCTTGCCCTCCTGGGCCGCATGGACCAGCTTATTCGTTTCGCTCTGCAGCCCGGCCATGATGTCGATGCAGTTGTTTAAATTGTTTTTAATTTTATTGAAATCTCCATAATAAGTATCGGTTATCTTTTCAGGGATATCTCCCTTGCTGATTCGATCGACATATTCGGAGGTCAGGTCGATGGGCTTGGCAAATGCGTCTACCAAATCGTTCATGCCGCCGACCATGTTTCCCCATTCCCCGGAGAATGCTTCCGCATTTCCCCTGATATCCAGCCGGCCCTCCTGGGCTGCGCCAATGAGCTTGCTGGTTTCGGAAAGCAATCCGTTCATGGCGTCGATACAGCCGTTGATGCTGTTTTTGATCTCATTGAAATCACCGTAATATGCATCCGTGATCTTCCCTGGGATATCCCCCTTGCTGATCCGGTCCATATATTGCGCCGTTAAATGGATCGATGTGACAAAAGTGTTCGTGATCTCGTTTACACCGCTCAGCAAAGTGCCCCAATCGCCTGACAATGCTTCGGCGTCTCCCCTTACGTCGAGCCGTCCTTCCCGGGTTGCGCTGATTAGCTTGTCCGTTTCGCTCAAAAGTCCGTTCATTACATTGATCAGCCCGTTGATGCTGTTTTTGATTTCGTTGAAGTCCCCTTTGTACTCTTCCGTTATGACGGACGGGATATCCCCCTTGCTGATCCGGTCCAGATAATTAGAAGTGACGTGAAATGGAACGACAAACGCGTCCGCCAGACCGTTGATGCCCGTCAATAATTCCTTCCAGGCGCCCGAGTAGGACTCCGCGTCGCCCCTGGCGTCCAGTCTTCCGTCCGTAATCTCCTGGATCAAAGTTTCTGTTTCCGCGTTGAGGCGTTTCAGAGTCTCCGTCGTCTTCTTCAGAGCAGGCGTTATTTCATCCTCGTCGTCGGTCAAAGCGATATCGATATCGACATTTCCATCGGAGATCATATTCAGCGTGGAAATCATCTCGGACTGCAGCTTATCGGCAAATTGGTTCATAATTGCGGCGATCTGCCCGATTTCGTCGCCTGATTCAATATCCAGCCGCGCTTTAAAATGGCCTTTCCCCATTTCCTCTATCATGTTTACCGCCTTTTTCAACGGTTTCGTAATTTTACGCGACATGATAAAGATCATCGCGATGATGATGAGCAGAACAAGCCCGAATATGATTAAAACCGTAGCGCGCACAGAGTTAAAGGTGCTGTCATATTCCTTGCTCGGCATGCCGGAAGCAATCATCCAGCCTGTATTTCCGATGGATTTCACGTATCCGTGTATTTTCTGACCGTCGTTTTCATAGACGATCTCACCTGGGGTCTTATTGAGCAGGGCCTCTTTGATGTTATCCGACATTTTCGTTTCGTAAACGTTTTTATTATAGTATTTATCGTCGGGATGATAGAAGACCTGTCCGGTGCCTGTGGTCATAATGTAAAACCCACTATTGCCGATCTTCATCTCTTTCAGCATCGCTTTGATCGAATCGATGGATACGTCGATGGAAGCGGACCCGATCAGATCTTTGGTCCCTGTCCGATAGACCGGCGCGACGACGCTTACTATGATTTTTTTAGTTGCCGTGTCCTCATAAGGCTCCGTTATAAAAGCCTCTTGTTTTCTAATCAGGTCCTTATACCATCCCCGTCCTGTGATGACATAATCGGAACCCGATGTAAATCCGTCCGATTGGGTGATCTGGCTGGAATCAATATCGCCGATCCAGGAAGCGACGATGTTGTCGGGATCAGTGGCTTGCACGTTGTCAAGAAACTTTTTTACCTGGGGGAAACCCTCCACCGACGTAATGACCGCCCCGGGGTTTGTTCTCAATAAGAGATCTTCCAGTTGGGGATTTGCGGCCATTTGCTTTGTAACTTCAATGTATTTGCTGAAAAGAACGTCTATCTCGTGGGAGGTCGATATGGACCTGGCTTCAAGCTCGTTGGAGGTCAGTTTTGAAACGGATTTGTTCACGTTATCCAGCGTGATTACAGCGGTAACGCAGAATGCGATTATAATAGGGATTCCGATCAAAAACAGAATTTTCTTAGACAGGCTCAGTTTATTTAACATTTGTCCAAATTCCTTTCTGTATAGATAGTGAAATTTTTTATGAATCGCTGGTGATTCACTCCTCCTTTCCTTCCGATATGAAGCACGCCCCTTTTTAATGTGATTATCGGCCGCTATGATCCCTTTCTTAAGTGAAATTTTTTTCACAAGAGAATGAATAAATTGACAGCTTAAAAAAATACCGCCAGCCGTTATGCGGCTGACGGTAAAATTGAAACGGTATTACTGCATTACTGCTTAAAAAAGTCCTTGAACTTGTCCCCAAACAGATCTCCCAGAGTTGTCCCTTTTTCCTCCTTGACCAGTTCCACGCTGTCGTCCACCTGTCCCTCGGCATCCTTGACGCTCAGGCTGAGCCTCTTATTTTTCTCATCCATGCTTAAAATGACAGCCTTCACACGGTCGCCTACCTTTAAAACATCGGAAGGCTTCCGGATGCGCTCCGAGGAGATCTCGGACAGATGGACCAGCCCTTCGATTCCCGCTTCGATTTCCACAAAAGCGCCAAAGTCG
>DAITKX010000118.1:0-812 GCA_036835995.1 Bacillota bacterium
AGCAACCCCTCAGGAAAAGAACTTCAGGATCTCATGGCGGAGGGAAGGCCGGTATACGCGCACACGGCGGAGCTCGTTGGAAAGTGGGGCGAGCTGGCTATGGGGAATAGTGGTTACAGCAGAGTGGGCGCCGTCGTAGGGGCCACTTACAAGGAGCAGGGACAGGAACTGAGAAAACATCTGCCCCGCACGTTCTTTCTGATTCCGGGCTACGGAGCCCAGGGCGCGTCTGGAGATGATATCAGGGGATATTTCGACCGGGATGGGAGAGGCTGCATCGTCAATTCTTCCAGAGGGATCATCGCGGCATATCAGAAGGACGGCAGATACGGAGATCACAATTTTGCAGATGCTGCGAGAGAAGCGGTGCTGGCGATGAAAAAGGACCTGGGAGGAATGATATGATGGCGGAGACTGCTAAAAGCAGATCAAAAATCATTCAGTCGGAGATTATAAGCAATACGGAAATTGCCGACCAGATTTACAGGATCGTTCTGGAGTGCGGCGCTGAAGCCGGGGACCCGAAGCCGGGACAGTTTCTCAACGTATATCTCCGGGATGGAAGCATGCTTCTGCCGAGGCCCATCAGCGTCTGCCTCGCGGAAGCAGGGCGGATCACCCTCGTTTACCGGACAGTGGGAAAGGGGACCGAAGCGCTTTCAGGATACAGGGCGGGAGAGTCACTTTCCGTCAGCACTCCCCTGGGACATGGTTATGACCTCGACGCGGTATTCGGGGCGTTGGAGCGGGGCGGCTCCGACCCGGGATATGCCTCCGGTCCCGGGCCGAAGACCATCGCTTTAGTGGCCGGC
>DAITKX010000118.1:854-4474 GCA_036835995.1 Bacillota bacterium
ATGGTGGAGCTTGCAAAATCCATTCGTGAGCGTCTGTCGGCTGACGGGCAGATAAGACTGATCGCCGCTGTGGGATATCAGGAAGCCCCCTTCCTCAACCGGGAATTGGAGAGTTTCTGCGATGCGGTGTTCCTGGCGGTGGAGAAGGCCGGCCCCGGCTTTCGGGGCAATGTGCTGGAGATGATGGAAGCCCGGGGAATCGAAGCGGATTACTATCTTTCCTGCGGCCCGAAGCCGATGCTGAAAGCCCTTGCGGAGCTTTGCGCAAGGCGAAACAAGCCCCTTCAGGTTTCTCTGGAGGAAAGGATGGGCTGCGGTTACGGCGCCTGCGTCGGCTGCGTCTGCAAGACCAGAGAGACAGATGGGGGAGTGGAAAAGATGAAGCAGAAGAAGGTTTGCAAGGATGGACCCGTATTTTTCGGAAGCGAGGTGGTATGGGATGATTGATCTTAGCGTTTCCATCGGGGGAGTTGCGCTGGAAAATCCGGTAACGACGGCTTCGGGAACGTTTTCTGCCCGGGAGAGCGGCGTGTTTTACGACCTCAACGAGCTGGGAGCCATGATCACAAAAGGCGTCGCGTCGACGCCCTGGGAGGGAAACCCCGTGCCTAGGATCGCGGAGACCTACGGAGGAATGCTGAATTCGGTAGGACTGCAGAATCCGGGAGTCGACGCCTTTATCGCGGAAGAACTGCCCTATCTGAAGGGCTTCCGGACGAAGGTCATCGTCAATGTGGCGGGAAAGACTATCGGGGATTACTGCGCAGTGGTTGAGAAACTCAGCGACACGGATATTGATATGCTGGAGATCAACATCTCCTGTCCCAATATAAAGGAAGGAGGCGTCAGCTTCGGCGCGGATCCGGGAATGGCGGCAGAGATCACGAGAGCAGTCAGAAAATCGACCCGAAAGCCCATCATCATGAAGCTGACTCCGAATGTTACGGACATCGCTGAAATTGCCAGAGCGGTGGAATCGGAGGGAGCAGACTGCCTTTCTCTGATCAACACGCTCCTGGGCATGAAAATCGACGTCCACAGAAAAAGGCCCGTGCTGCAGAATGGGACGGGAGGACTTTCCGGTCCCGCCATCAAGCCCGTTGCGGTGAGAATGGTATATCAGGTGCGCCGGGCGGTGGACATCCCCATCATAGGGCTCGGGGGAATCATGACAGGTGAAGACGCGGCGGAATTCCTGATGGCAGGGGCCGACGCCATATCCGTGGGGACCGCGGCTCTGGTGGACCCCACCGCGCCTGTCCGGATCAAGAGGGAACTGATCGCCTTCATGGAACAGTACGGTTATCGAGATTTGAAAGAAATACGGGAGGCATTAAATGGATTATAAAAAGGACTTTATTGAATTCATGGTCCGCGCAGGCGTGCTGACCTTCGGCGATTTCACAACTAAGAGCGGCAGAAAATCGCCGTATTTTATCAATACGGGCAATTATAAAACAGGGGCGCAGCTGGCCGGACTCGGAAACTACTATGCCGACTGCATCATGGATCATATGGAAAAGGAAGATTTGAAAAGGGATATTACCGCCCTGTTCGGTCCGGCCTATAAAGGGATTCCCATTTCCGTGGCGGCTTCCATCGCTCTGGCAGGGAAATACGGGTATGACGTCAGGTATTGCTCCAACCGCAAGGAAGCAAAGGATCACGGGGAGGGTGGTTCTTTGCTGGGCTATCAGCTGCAGCCGGGAGATTCGGTCCTGGTGGTGGAGGACGTCATCACTGCGGGTACCGCGATGCGGGAAATCATGCCGATCCTCAAGGAACTGGAGGTAACCGTCGAAGGCCTCGTCGTTTCCGTGGACCGCATGGAGCGGGGGACAGGCAGCAAAACGGCGATCCAGGAGCTGAAAGAGGAGTATGGGATATCCACTTATCCGATTATTACGGTCCGGGATATCATTGGCAACCTGTATGGGAAGGAGATCGGCGGCAGGGTCTTGATCGACGATGAAATGAAACAAAGAATGGAGGAATATCTGGGAAAATACTGCATCTAATCGGTGCTTTCTCTTTAACTATGAGGAAATTTCCTGTATGATAAGAGGATAAAATATATCGATTTCCACCCAATGCCCGGGTGTCCTGGGGGGAATTGGAAGAAAGACGGTGAGGCTATTGAGCTGTATTACAACCTATTCCGGCGAGGACTTTGATCCGCTCCAGCCGGACGCTGCGAAAATTCAAATTGAAGATATTGCCCATGCGCTTTCTTTGATGTGCAGAGCAAACGGCCATTTTCAGCGGTTTTATTCCGTTGCTCAGCACTGTGTTAACTGTGCGGTGGAGGCAAGAGCACGGAGCTATTCTAAAAAGGTACAGCTGGCCTGTCTGCTTCACGATGCCAGCGAAGCGTACATTTCAGATATCACCCGCCCTGTGAAACCCCATCTTGCAAATTATATGGAAATAGAGGAGCGGCTTCAAAACCTGATTTATCATAAATTTATTGCGGAACCGTTTTCGCCGGAGGAATTGGCCCAGATACGACAGATCGATGATGCTCTCCTGGTCTGTGAGTTCAACGCCTTAATGAGCAAACCGGTATTCGATTATGAGCCGGATATTGCCGGAAATATAAATTTCGAGGCCAAAAGCTTTGAATCGGTGGAGAGTCAATATCTTCGTATATGGGTGCAGCTGACCGGACAAAAAGGCGTATGCAGATCATAGGAGCAAATCCGAACGATTAGTCCAATCGATTTTTGAATAAATCAGCTTCCTTTGGCAAAAATAGCAGAGATAAGAGCGAATGGCAAAGGGAGATCGTTTATGGAAATCAATAAATTTAACGAATATGTGACCTATCTCAGAGAGGCTTTGACCATCGGGCAGAGCTTTGATATTGGAGAGCGAAACGTCGTTGTGGGCGGAAGAGAGGTCTATATTTATTATATAGACGGCTTTATCAAATCGGAAATCATGGAGCAGATGCTCCACATTCTTCTGGCGGTTCCCAAACATGAAATGAATCAGCGGGAAAATGTAACCGAATTCATTAAATATCATCTTCCTTATGTCCAGGCGACGGCGGAGAAGAGCACGGACCGGATGATAAAGTCCCTGCTTTCCGGCTTGACCCTTATCGTCATCGACGGATATTCGGAAGTGGTCGTCCTCGACTTGAGGACTTATCCTGTGAGAGGTGTTGACGAGCCGGAAAAGGAAAAATCCCTCCGGGGTCCGAAGGACGGATTTGTTGAAACCCTGCTGTTTAACACAAATCTGATCCGCAGAAGGATCAGGGACCCGAAGCTGATTTTGGAGATGCATACTGTGGGAACGACTTCCAAGACCGACGTGTGCATCGGGTATATCAACGGGCTGGCGGATGAGGAGCTCGTGAAAACGGTCCGGGACAAGATCGACGCCATCCGCCAGGATACGCTGACGGTGGGGGATCAGAGCCTGGTTGAAGCCCTGGAAA
Organism: Bacillota bacterium; assembly: GCA_036835995.1. GTDB lineage: Bacteria > Bacillota > Clostridia > Peptostreptococcales > Anaerovoracaceae > Anoxybacterium. The sequence continues at coordinate 4,300 of DAITKX010000118.1, forward strand.
TGCCCAAATGGATCAATCCTTTGCCAAAAGTGCGCTACACCCAAAGGCCCGATGTGGTTGCCGCCCATCTGACGGAAGGGAAGCTGGTGGTATTGATCGACAACAGCCCTACGGCAATTTTAATTCCGACCTGCATCTTTGATTTCATTCAGGATACGGACGACTATTACTTTCC
>DAITKX010000118.1:4484-7701 GCA_036835995.1 Bacillota bacterium
TGATGACCGGAAATTATTTTCGCCTTTTAAGGGCCCTCAATATGATCGCGGTCATATTCCTGACTCCGGTGTATCTGCTGATGGCGGAAGGAGATATCCCAACCGGACCGAGGCTGGATTTTTTCTTCCCTGACGAGGGCTATGCCATGCCGCTGTTTGTACAGTTTCTCCTGTTGGAGTTTGCCATCGACGGACTGAAGCTGGCGTCTCTGAACACTCCAAGCTCCCTTGGCATGTCTCTGTCTGTCATAGGAGCCTTGATCCTGGGGCAGTTTGCCGTGGATTCGGGATGGTTCATCCCTCAGACGATTCTTTGCATGGCGGTTCTGGCGCTGGCGGGCTTTACCCAGCCGAGCATCGAGCTCGGGTACGCGATCAAATTCATGAGGGTGCTCATCCTGATCGGAGCCGCGATCGGCGGCATCTGGGGGGCATTGATAGCGATCGCCATCAACATCATCATACTGGCGAGGACAAAGAACCTTGTCGGAAGCAGTTATTTATATCCGCTGTTTCCATTCCATTGGCAAACGCTGCGCCATCTGCTCTTCAGGACCAGAAAACGCGAACACATTCACAAGAGCCGTGGTTGATGCGCGGCTCTTTTTATATTTTTCCTTCATTTTTTATCTTCCGCCGCCGCGTCTTCCAGGGCATGAGTCGTAAAAAACTTTATGTTATAGAAGTCGCAGGCCGAAACCTCTCCTGTAGCCGGATCCTCAATTATAATATAGTTCAGCCCTACGCCCGTGAGTTTGCCATGTCTTACGGCTATGTTCGTCGACCCTACTAAAAATTCAACTTCTACATATTTGCCGATCTGGGTTCTTAAGTAACCGTTCAGGTATTGCAGGCTCTCATAGTCCAGAGTGGTTGCATAATCTGGAGGAAGGAGAGGGTTTGCGGGAACCGTGATGCCCGGTGAAACAGGCGATGTCCTTGGCATCATGGGATTGATGGGCAAGGTCTGTTCCGGCTCGGGCGACGGAGCGGGTATTGTCGGAGCCATAGGCATCTGGGTCTTCAGATATGTCGACTCTAAACTCGGCAGCAGGTTATCCTGTATCTTTTGAGCCCTGGATTTGATTAAGTTACAATCATACATATATTTGCTTCCTTTCACTGACATTCTGTTAAGTATTCGGATAGTATTGTGTGGGAATATAAAAGCAATGGTCGCCGATCCTATTATGAATAACTCCGACATTGGTCGGAAAATACGGAGGGCATTGGGGATTGTAGGGATTAAAATAAAAAAGCGCATTGCCGACCGGAGCGAATCTCCCTCCGCCCAGCGCCCAGTCAACGATGGAATATTGTTCGTCAGTGGGGTTCATATTGGTGACATTCTGTGGATTATAAACTCCCCCGACCGTTGTTCGCATGCACACGAACTGCCCTTCCTGGGTTAGGATATTCCTGACGTTTCCTCCCTGGCTGACCCTTGAAAATTCCCCGTACGGAATTGTTGCCCGATTCATAATAATTGTTGCGACTGCTCTCATTCCGTCTTCTCCCTCTCCGCCGGCCTCACACTGAAGAAGCCTTGCGAAAAGTTCCCGTGTATCGTACTGATCGAAAGCCATTAGCGTCACCTCAATCAAGTTTTACTTTAGTATATGCGCTATTTTTTAAATGTGATAAGATTCAGTAGGAGTTTTAAATAAAAGGTGGTGCAAATAATTTGAGGAATTTGGACAAGTATCGTTTGAAGGGATTTCCGGCAAGCAGGATCGCCAAGGCCGACATCGGCGTCGTCGGTCAAGGGAAGCATCATATCAGGGCGCTCATTGAACTGGACGTTACGGAGGCGCGCTTTCTCAGAAGAATGGTATGGAAAAAAATTATTAGAAGTCCGTTTTTAACAAAGAGGAACATGGGTACGGTAATAATAACGTCTGTCGGAATGATGGAATATCTCTATTTGACGGCCGCTGTCGATCATGATGTGATCGACGGAGCGCCTGCGGTAAGGGCGCTTTCCAGACTTGCCGATATGGTGGAAAGGGCCGCGGGCCTTTAAAAATCATTTTTATTTGTATCCGCTGACTGGATAATATGGTAAAATGGAAACTGGAGAGATAGTCGGTAAAATAAACGGCCGGCCGTTTTCGAAATATGTCGAAACAGAAAAGTAAAAAAGAAAAGGAACAATGATGACATTTACACACCTTCACGTACATACGGAATACAGCCTGCTGGACGGGGCTTCGAGGATCAAGGACCTGATCTCGCGGACGAAAGAACTGGGAATGGAGGCGGTGGCCATCACAGACCACGGCGCCATGTTCGGCGTCATCGATTTCTATAAAGAAGCAAAGAAACAGGGGGTTAAACCCATCATCGGCTGCGAGGTATATACCGCGGCAAGGACGATGAGGGATAAGGACGCGGAAAGGGACAAGCGCCAGGGGCATCTCGTGCTCCTTGCAGAGAACGACACAGGGTATCACAACCTGATGAAGATCGTCTCCGCCGGTTACACCGAAGGCTTTTACTATAAGCCCAGGATCGATCACGAGGTTTTGCGCCGGCACAGCGAAGGGATTATCGCCCTCTCCGCCTGCCTTGCGGGGGAGATCCAGTGGAGATTGCTGAACAGAGATTATGAGGGAGCCAAAAAAGAAGCCCTGACTCTTCTGGACATCTTCGGAGAGGACAATTTTTATCTGGAGCTGCAGGATCAGGGACTGGAGGAAGAGCTGCAGATCCTGCCCGATATGAAACGGCTCCGCGAGGAGATCGGAGTCCCCTTCGTCGCGACAAACGACGTGCATTATGTTAAAAGGGAAGACGCCGTGGCTCATGACATTCTGCTGTGCATCCAGACGGCAAAGAACGTGGATGACGAAAACAGGATGCGCTTTCCCAACGATCAGTTTTACTTAAAATCCGAACAGGAAATGGAACAGCTCTTTGCGGATCTTCCAGAGGCCATCGAAAATACCAAGAAGATCGCGGACCGCTGCAATGTGGAGTTTCAGTTCGGGCAGATCCACCTGCCGGAATTCCACGCCCCCGACGGAAAGGACAACGAAGCATATCTCAGAGAGCTCTGCAACGCGGGGATGAAGGACCGATACGGCGAAATCACGGAAAGCCTCGGGGAACGGCTCTCCTATGAATTGAATACCATTGCAGCCATGGGATATGTGGAATACTTCCTCATCGTGTGGGACTTCATCAATTATGCCAGAAACCACGGGATCATGGTAGG
>DAITKX010000119.1:0-7682 GCA_036835995.1 Bacillota bacterium
AAATCACATATTTAAACTCCGTCGAGGGAAGCACCCTATACGCAACGCGCCTTGAGATGATGGGTATTTTCCGTTCCCTGATCGTCGAAGCTCAGGAGCAGAATATCTTCAAAAAAGAGATCTGCGCGGACGATATCGTGGATATCGTAATGAGCGTCTACCTGATGGCCCAGTTCGAATGGTCGAATATCGCCGACTACTCCACGGAGTATTGCAAAGAAAAATTGAACCGCATTTTGGATCTGATCCTCTCCAACATCTATGTTTAATGTTTAAGGAAACACCTCCGTCAAGGGGGCGGCAAGGCCCTCAAAGGTCTGGGATGCCGCGGTCTCATCATTTCTATAGGTTTCAAAGCTTTCGATCTTCCGCTCTTTAAAGGCATAAATCATGACGGTTTTCTTCTTGGGGTCCACAACCCAGAATTCCTGCACGCCGGAAAGCATGTAGGTATTCAGCTTTATCGCCATGTCCTTGGACCGGGTGCTGCGGGACAGTATCTCCACGACAAGCGCCGGAGTGCCCATATAGCGGCCCTTTTCATTGACCTTTTCCTCAGTATCGCAGGCGATGAGCAAATCGGGCTGGCATACGTCGGGATCCTTGATTTCCGGCTTGTGAAAATGAACGTCAAAGGGAGCAAAAAACACCTTGCATTTCTTTCCCTTTAAGAACTTGCTGAATATAATGTGCAGATTTCCTGATATCTCTTGGTGCGCAACGCTGGGGGACGCCAGAAGGTAGATCTCTCCGTTGATGAACTCCATCCTCAGCTCGCTTTTCTCATAGATATCCATGAATTCCGCATAGGACACCTTCTTTCCCTCGTACCGGTAATCCAGTTGACGCTCCCGCACCTCCATCAGACGGTACCGGTCATAGTCCGACAGGTAGGGCGTCATCCTGATCACCTTTTCGCCGTTCTTGGTTATGACCACCTCGTTGTTTTCATTGACGTAGTCCAAATACTTCCCCAGATTCTTTTTCAGTTCGGTAGCGGTAACGGTTTTCGTGTATTCACCGCTTTCGCTCATACTGCTTTCACCCATGCCCTTTTCATCCATATTCTTATCCGTATTCTGATCCATATTTTCACTCATGACAATCCTCCCTCCTGCGCCGGAATCCCTCGGCGACCCGCACTTCCGGCGCCATCAACATCAATATCGTACGATTACCATATCATGTCGTACGATATTTTGCAATATGTTCGTACGATATTTTTCAATGCTGCCGTGCGATAAAGGGCGATATTCATGAATTCATGATTTCATCCAGGAAGCCGTCCTTTAAGTCGTTTATCACCGTTTCCAGAAGCCCCGTCTTGTTCCACGCATCCAGCTCAGCGTATCCTTGGACGATATCCGCCAATTCGTCTATTATCTTGATCACGCGTCCGTTCAATTCCTTCAAATCCGCGCTTTGACTCATCATTTCACCTCCCCTGGTTTTAATTAATTCCCATTGAACAAATAAAAATACAGCCGACGGCGTGCTTGATTACTCTACACCCGAAATTTTGAACCGCAGCGCCCTTGATTCATTGGGATAAAACGAGAGATACAAGCATAGAATCTTATTATCCGGAGGTGGTGAAAAAATGGAGAATATAATGGATTTCATAAGACCGGAGCTGTTCATTCTCGTCATATTTCTGTATTGCGTCGGACTCTTTTTAAAGAGATGGAAAGGCTTCGAGAACAACTGGTCTATCCCGTACATATTGCTGGGAGTGAGCTTTGTCATCACTCTCCTTTACGTCTGCGTCTACCTTGAGGAAGGCTTCAATCCCCAGACGATCATCGCCGCTATCATCCAGTCTGTTCTGATCGCGGCGGTAACGGTGTTCGGGCACGAGCTGATCAAACAGGCGCGAAGTTGAATCAGTCTGACCCGATGTATATGTAAATGAAGCCGTGAGCTCCGTATCGATGGCATATCAATGTCTCACGGCTTTGTTTTATCATTTCTCTTTTGCAGAATACTGTTCAATTGCCTCTTCAACATATTGATTTAAGGATTTCCCTTCAGTCATCGCCCTTTGCACAGCTTGCTTATGAAGTTCAGGCCTTATTCTTATATTAAAGCTGCCTTTATACGTCTTTTCCGGCTCTTTTCCATTCAAATTACACAGTTCAAGATAATCTTCGACGGCTTCTTCAAATGCGGCCTTAAGCTCCGCTACACTGGTTCCCTCAAAGCTGATGAGATCGTTTATCCCTTCAATTTTACCGCAGAATAATTCGTCTTCTGTACTGTAATGAACCGAACCAGTATACTCTTTGTATATCATCACGTCCTTCATTATTCAATCACCTCCTTTTTCAACATCCGGTGATAGGCCGGCTCATCTTCGGCAGGTGAGGAAACGGCCTCCAGCTTTCCAGCCCGGATCATTGCTTCTATGCGGAGTGCGAGCCAGGAATCGCTGACTCCAAGCTGGTATTTGCCAAGCACTCGCCCGATGATCCTCGCCTCATGAAATTCTCCGGCTTCCGCCGCGATCTCACGGCAGATGAAGTCGTCATAGATCTTTTCCGACACGCTGGTCAACTGTCCGTTCAGCGTGGCCCGCAGAGGCGAATTCTCCCTCTGGAGCTCCCGCCAATGAAACGCGCAGCTTTGTATAAACACCGGCGGCGCTAGTCTTTGCAGTTCGAGATACCGGTGCCACTCCCCGGCGGCCACTTCGCCCCAGCCGGTCCTCCGCAGGATATTTCCGTTTTCATCCTTCTCCCATTCCGGGAGCTTGACAATAAAAACCTGTCCATCATTTGCTTTTCTACGATCCAACTGGTCCATGAACCAATAGAGTCCGCACATCTCGTCCGGCTGATCGCTGTACCATATCCGAAAGGCTTCTCCCGCCGCCGCGCGTCCCAGAACGGTTTGCAGGTTTTCATCCGCCCTTTGAAACATCTCCCGAGCCGCTTGGCTCCCTTCAGGATAACCGCTGAACAATTGCTCCAGAACCTGCTTCCGCTTGATCCCAGGCCATTCCTCGGAAATATCGCCCACACTCAGAGCCAAATTAAATCCGTAGACATCCGCCGGGTTTCCGCCCATGGGGATGGCGTTTTCCCACTCCTGCCGCATCCTTTCCTGGACCTCCCGCTGGGCAGCCTTCACTTCTCTCCTGGTGGGTTTGCTTCCATCCTCGCGGATGAGGGCGATGCCAACGCATCCCTCCCGGTATTTTCCCGCGCCGTAGCGCTGGGCTACCTTAAGGCCGCCGCAGGCGCTGTCGCCAAATACGATTTCAATCATAGCAATTCATCTCCAAGTTTCTGATATTTCCATCCGCAAAATTTAAAACAGCACAACTTTTTCTACTCATCCTTCGGATATCCGATACATGATATCCACGCCGTAGCCTACCTTGACCCGGTAATACCCCTCCAGCTTCCGGTTCATAGCTTCGTCCCCGACGTCCACCAGCAGCGGGCTGCCCTGAAGATCGATAATTTTAGAGTTTACGGAGAGGATGATGATATTTTCTTTTCCGATCCGTCGAAGGACTTCCGGGCTGATCTGCTGGTTTCCCCTTCCCAGAAGATATCCCTGGCCGCCTGTCGGAGCGATCACCAGCTTTCCGGTACCTTCGCCATTTCCGGCATCAACGCCGCCTTCCCGATAGCTTGCCTTGTCTTCCCGTTGACCGATCTCGTCTCCCAGAATGTCCAGGATATCCTTCTCACCGCAGTCCGCCTTTACCAACGCTTTGTCTCTTATGATGTCAACGCCCAGCAGGGTGTTGGGAAGTCCAAGAGCTTCCATGACCGCTCCCGCGGTGGTCCCCGGTCCGATGAGATAATATTTCCCCTTCTCCATGTGGTCCACGACGTCCAGTGCGATGGCCATCCGGCTTTCCGCCTCGCTCAGAGGGGTCGGCGCCTTTTTGTTCTGCAGGTATTCTCTTTGAAACGGCACCTTCAGGTATCCGTAAAGCTTCGTGATCACGCGGTTCCCCCGCACCGCATCCTCGTCGACATCCACTACTTCTTCCTCTTTTAAAGGAAGGTTTTCGCCGCAAAGATACCGGCAGGCCAGCTCCCCCGCGGCACGGGGCGAGTTTCCGTAAACAGGGGAATATATCTTGACCCCCGCCGGTATTCCCAAAACCGCGGGGGTCGTCCCCACCGCCCTGTAAATGTCCCGGGCGGTGCCGTCGCCGCCTGCAAACAGGATCAACTCGGTTCCCAGCTCCGCCATGATCCCGGCGGCCTTTTCGGTATCACCGCTGTCGGTAAGGGCACCGCTTTCCAGCTCCTGGCCGCCTGTATCAGCGCTGCCGCAGAGGGCCTTCGCCTGATAGACGACCTCATGCCGGAAGCCGAGAGCTCTGCACTGGTTTTCGCCCATGTCTCCGGAGGCGGTCAAAACACGCAATTCTTCCCTTAGGGGCTCCAACTTCCGAAGGGCTCCCAGAGCAGTGTTAGGGGCTTCTTTCAAAGCCCCTAACCGAATTGCCTTATTTAAGATGTCGGCGCCGTCGGTACCTTTGAGCCCCACTCTGCCGCCCATACCGGCGATGGGGTTGATGATCAGTCCGATGGTTTTCATACTGTGTCACGCTTTCCCTGTCTTTTTCAGGTATACCCTCCAGGTCGGACACCACTGGGCAGGATCGTCCACGCTGGACTCATCCGTCTGATGGGTCGTGCTGTTGTGAGGCGCATTCCGAATGATTTCCGGATCGTTGTACGCCTCGTCGAAGATATGATGGAGGGTTGCGACATATTCGTCCAGATCCGCTTTTGTGGGCGACTCCGTCGGCTCCAGCGTAATGGGCTCCGGAATATAATAGGGGTGATGGCTGCTCCAGATATGCATTCCAAAATCCATCACCCTGCGGGCAACATCGCCGGAAGTGACGCCCGTCTCTTTTGTGATCTCCTCCATGGTATACCTGGCCTGCTCGATCCTCTGGACCTCCGGCTTGTAAGGCAGGTTCAGTCCCTTGTATTCCAGAAGTTTTTTGTTCAGGTATACGTTATTGAGGGACGCGATCTTGGATACCTCGTAAAGTCCTTCCGCGCCGAGGCTCATGATCCAGGCGTAGGCTTTCAGCACGACCTGGGGCGTTCCCTGGAAGGATTTCACCTTGCCTATGCTGTGGGAAAGCTCCTGATCCAGATAGTATCGATCCCCGCCGAATTCCACCAGAGGCCTGGGCAGGTAGTCCCTCAGCGCCTTGACGACGCCCACTGCTCCGCAGCCCGGCCCGCCGCAGCCGTGAGGCGCGCCGAAGGATTTATGAAGGTTGAAATAGCACATGTCAAAGCCCGCTTCCCTGGCCCTGGCGATTCCAAACAGTGCGTTGGCATTGGCCTGGTCATAGCAGTTGAGCCCGCCGGCCTTCCTTACGAGGTCGGTAAACTCCTTCACCCTGGGGTTGAAGAGTCCGGTGTCCTCCGGGTTCGCCACGACGAAGGCTGCCGTTCTCTCGCTGACCGCGGCCTTGAACGCCTCGTAGTCGGGCAGTCCGTTTTCATCCGGCATGACGTAGACGATCTTGAAGCCCTTCAGCGCAGGGGCTGCCGCGTCGGAGGGATGGGAATAGATCGTCGTTATGATCTCGTCTCTCTTTTCTTCCTCCCCCTTGACCCTGTGGTACATCCTTACGATGGACGCCATGGTCATGGTAGCCTGGGAGCCTCCTCCCGGCTGGAAGCTGAAGCAGTCCATGCCGGAGATTTCTCTCATGATGAGGTCTGTCTTGTAAATGATCTCCAGAATGCCCTGTACCGTGCTTTCATCCTGCAACGGGTGAAGCTCCGTCATCTTGGGTGAACCTGCGATGAGGTCGTTTACCTTGGGATTATATTTTACCGTACAGGTGCCCTGTCCGATTTCCATGTTGAGGTTTCCGCCCATGGTTTCCTGGGACAGTCTCAGATAATGCATCAGAACGGTTTTCTGATTGATTTCGGGCAGGCTTGGCAGGCCGTTTCTTCTCATGGATGCGGGAAGCTTTGAAACCCCGTCTCCGACCTTTTCGGCGATGGCTTTTTCCGCTTTCGGCACAAGGACTCCTCTTTCTCCCTCCCGGCTCAGTTCAAAGATGATGGGCTCGTTCCACCTGGCCTGGTGAAAGTCTCTCACTTTCGAGTTTCTAACAATTCGTTTCATAATGCGTATCCCTTCCTTAGACGGCTTACCGTTCAATAATTTCTTTTAAAGCGCAGACAAGGGCGTCCACATCTTCCTTCAGATGGACCTCCGTCACACAGTACAGAGCGGATTCTCCCAGTTCCGGGAATTCCTTCGACAGGTCCTTGCCGCCGAAGATGCCTTTTTCCAACAGCTTTGCGTTGATCTCCGCGACGGTCTTTCCCGTCCCATTGAAATCCACGACGAATTCTTTGAATCCGGCGTTATTGAATCTGGAACCCTTGACGCCCTTTATTCCCGAAAGCTCACCGATGGCATACTGGGATTTCTGCATGATGCTCTGCCCCAGCTCATACATTCCGTTGGGTCCCATCAGCGACAGGTAGACGCCTGCCGTGATTCCGAGAAGCGCGGTCTGGGTGCCGACATATTCCTTGCCTTTTTCCCGCAGATTTCCGAAAGAGGTTCTCTCATAGGCGATGTCTCCGAAGCCGTATTCCCCTTCCTTGATCGTGGGAACCACTCCGAAGAGCCTGGAGGGAAACTCCATGACGAACCGCTCTTCATCTCTGGTGGAAATAAATCCGGATTGTCCTCCCCCGTAATTCATGTGCATCCCCAGGGGCTGGAGTTCTCCGCAGATGATATCCGCACCGTAGGCGGAGGGGGGAGCCATAATTCCGAGGCTGCTTGGATCGACTCCCACCACGGATATCGCACCGGCTTCATGAGCCGTCTTTGATATTTCGGCGCCCTGATCCTCGATAAAACCGAGATAGGACGGATTTTCAAAATAAACCGCGGCTGTGCTGCCGGAGAGCTTTTTCTTCAGATCCTCAAGGTCCATTTTTCCCGTCTCTTTATCGTAACCGATCAGGGTGACGGTTACCCCGGGGTCGCAGTAATTCTTCACGATTGCCAGCTTGTCCGCGCTGATGGTGCCGGCCACCAGAGCCTCCGACCTCCCTGTGATCCTCGACGCCATTCGAAGGGAAGTGGCCATGGCCTGGGGCCAGTCAAAGGTAGGCACGTTGACAACGTCCATGTCCAACAGCTCCGCCAGCAGGGATTCGTATTCAAACAGGGTCTGGAATCTGCCGTGGTCGTTATAGACCTCTCCGGCATAGCCGGATAAAAATTCGGCTCTGCTGTTTACCTCGTCGCAGACGGCGGGCACATAGTGCTGCCAGCAACCGGCTCCAAGGAAATTCAGGCACTCCGCCGTCGATTTATTCTTGTTGATGATCTTATCGACGGCCCGTTTCAATTCGTATTCCGATCCGAAGGCCTCGGGAAGATCCAAAGACTTTTTCAGCTTCAGCGCTTCCGGCACTTCGGCGTGCAGATCGTCCAGTGATTTCAGTCCCAATTCCGCTAGCATTTCCTGCTGAGCCGCAGGAGAGGAATTGGGGATGTAGGGGTGGTTTTTATATCCATGCATTTTATATATCCTCCAATATTTGTGCTAGGCAATTCCGCCGCCGTCAACGACCAGAGCCGCTCCCGTGACCCAGGAAGCCAGATCGCTGGACAGGAAAAGTACCGCCTTTGCGATATCGTTCGGCGTT
>DAITKX010000120.1:0-6537 GCA_036835995.1 Bacillota bacterium
GCAGATTGGTGCGCCGGTTTCTTTATCCCAGATTACGGTAGTTTCCCTCTGATTGGTGATACCGATGGCTGCGATGTCCTGAAATCCCGCGTTGATCTTGTACATCGCTTCCTGGGCCACGCCGGCCTGGGTTGACCAGATCTCCATGGCATCATGCTCCACCCAGCCTGGCTTCGGATATATCTGCCGGAATTCCTTTTGAGCCGAGCTTATGACTTCACCGTTTCTGTTGTAAAGGATACAGCGCGAACTGGTCGTCCCCTGATCCAACGCCATGATGTATTTTTCCATGGATCGAACCCTCCTCGATTATTCTTCCGGTTGATCTTTCGCCACGGGTTCTTTCTCCGTGGTTTCTTTCGCATCGGCGCGAGCCGGCGGCGTTTCTCCCTCGATTTCAGTTCCCAGGTAGGATGGAAGCTCCATTCCCGCCTGTTGAAACAGTTCGTTCATCGGCGGAATCGCTTTCAGCATGCCGGAGAGAAAGTTTGCCGTAGCCGTCTTCCCCTGGTCGTTTGTGCCATTGCTGTCCCAGACGGTAACCTTGTCGATTTTGATGTTCTTGATGGCTTCCACCTGTATCCTCGTAAGGTCTTCCAGCTTATCCGCAATGATCAGCTTTACGGCGGAATCTGCGTTCTGCCCCGCGGCTTCTACCAGCAGCTTCATACCTTCCGCCTGCTTTGCCAGGATCTCCCTTGCGCCGCGCGCTTCCGCCTCCATCTTTGCGTAGATGGCGTCCGCTTCACCCCGCGCTTTGCGCCTCATCACTTCAGCGTCTGCTTCCGCCGCGATTTCCGCCTTCTCCTTCATGATCTGAGCCGACACGATAACGTCCGCTGTCTGAGTCGCCTTTTCAAGCTGGGCACGGGTCTGCTCCGCCTCGCGTTCAGCGACGTAGGCTTCCTGCTTTGCCTTTGCCGCCTGGACGGATTCCGCCGCCGTAGCCAGCTTCAGGGCCTCCGCTTCCTTCTCTCTACGCCTTGCTTCCGACTGGGCAATTTCAACTTTCGCGGTGTTTTCTCCGTCTATGGCCGTCGCGTCCGCCGCCGCAACCTGGATACGCTGATCCCTGTGGGCGTTGGCCTGACCGATTTCACCGTCCCTGGTCTTTTCCGCAACGCTCTTCTTGGCGTCATTGATGGCTTTTGCGGCAGCTTCCTTGCCCAGCGCCTCTATGTATCCCGACTCGTCGTTGATGTCCGTGATATTCACGTTGATCAGCCTGAGACCTATCTTCTTCAGCTCGATTTCAACGTTATTGGAAACGGCCAGCAGAAATTTATCCCTGTCCGTATTGATTTCTTCGATGTCCATCGTCGCTATGACAAGACGCAGCTGGCCGAATATGATATCCTTTGCAAGCTCCTGTATTTCCTGCAGCTTCAGACCCAGCAGCCGTTCCGCCGCGTTCTGCATCACCGCCGGCTCCGTGGAAATTCCCACAGTGAACCGGGAAGGCACGTCGATACGGATATTCTGTTTGGAGAGCGCCTGCTTCAAATCCACGCTGATGGAAATCGGCGTCAGATCCATATACTGATATGACTGGAGCACCGGAATGATGAAGGCGGGTGGAGCCGTCACCGTTGTTGCCCACCTTTCCGTAGATGACCATGACCTTGTCGGACGGGCACTTTCTGTAACGGGAAAGGATTAAAATGATCGTCATCAGCAGAACCACCGCGATGATACAGACCGCAACTAATACTTGAATCCCCATACTCTTATTCCTCCTGATTTCTTCTCTTTCACTGCTTTAATTTATTGATCTTTTTCCACGATTAACACATCGTTTCTGACGTCTGTCACTCTGACCATCTCGCCGGTGGGGAACATCTCCTTGTCGAATTCCATGGCGGAGCATTCGATGTACCGGCCCTGAAGCTGCATCGTAATCTTACCCATGCCCATGCCGTCTGCCGGAATCGGGATATACACCCTGCCGGTTTCCCCAATGGCATTTCTCAGGTCCAGGGTGCCGCTTTCCGTAAGCCGCTTGGAAGCGTGCATCAGTCTGGCGGCGGCATACATCGCGACAAAGCCCAACGCAAGTCCGACCAGAATGCTCAGAAAGGGCGGCGTACCTGCGGCAATCGCCACGATAGAGCTCCAGCCCATGACGGTGAGGAAAGTCATAACCCCCTGAAGGGTGATCATGCTCATGATCGAAAAGTCGGCGGGATTTCCCCCGTCGCTGAAATGATGGCTTCCGCCCACATCCGCGTCTGCGATTTCACCTATATCGGAACCCCCATGAAAATCAATCCCGGACCCATCGCCGAAGTCAAGGCCGGAGGTGTCGCTGAAATCAACCCCTGCGCCGCCTTCAAAGCCCCCCAGCAGCGAAAGGATAGTCTGAATAACCAGGATCAGAGTCGCCGGCACTGCGATGCAGTAAAGAATTTTCATCACCATATCCAAGCCGTTCCACCATTGCGTCATATAACTCCCCCCTTTGCAAGTAAATATTATTTACCTAAATTATAGCATTTGACGCGATATTGTCAATAATAGAATTAATTATTGTTGATTTTAATCCTTTAATTTGATAGAATCTAAGTAAATTAAATTTACATAAACAAAGGAGAATCCGATGAATTCTTCAGAGCTTGGAAAAAAAATTAAGGAAGCACGGATCGCAAAGAAGCTGACCCAGAGCGAAGTGGTGGGAAATTTTATCACGCGCAATATGCTCAGCCAGATCGAGAGCGGCACGGCGACGCCATCCATCAAAACCCTTGAGTATCTTTCCCGCGTTCTTGACGTGCCTTTGTTTCAGCTCATCCCGGACCAGAAGGAGGATGCGATCCTCACCCTTGCCAACGCGAAAAGCCTTCTGGCACAAGGAAGCTACGGCGAGCTGCTGAAAATGGAAGGGAATTACCCGGAAGCGCTTCACGATGAATTTTCCGCGATCTTTTCCCAGGCTTGCCTCAAGCTTGCAAAGCGGTATCTCCAATCGGAGGATTATCAGGAAGCAGCACGGCTTTCCCAAAAGGCCATGGAATACGCGGAAAGAGGAATCTATGCCAACGCTACGGTCAAATCGGAAAGCATTATGATACTGAACCGGGCGGCAGGCAACCTGAATCCCGGGCACAGCGGCTGAACCGACGCCGATTTCAAGCCGCTTTCATACGAATTCAGCCAATACGGCATTTGATATGTCGATCCCCTTCTCTGAAAGCCGAAGGTTATCGCCGGAGCGAATCAGAAACCCTTCCGCAAGATATCTTTGAATCCGGCTCCAGTTGGCCGAATAAACAGCCTCTATGGATTGTCCGAACCTCTTTTCAAATTCTTTTAAATCCACGCCTTTGATCTTCCGCAGTCCGGTAAACAGGAATTCCGCTATGGTGTCCTGCTCTGTATTTTTGTGGCTCCAGCAGACGAAAGGACTCGCTGTGTCCAGGTGCGGCCGACGGTCGATAGCTTCGCCTCCGGCTTGGATATATTCCTTAAAAACCGCGGTATTGCTGAATCTCGTCCCCTCTATAAAGGAATGGGCTCCCAGGCCCAGGCCCAGATAATCGTCCATAGACCAGTATTTCAGATTGTGCCTGCATTCGCACCCCGGCCTTGCGGCGTTGGAAACCTCGTAATGCCCGTATCCGCCGGCCCAAAGTGCATCCACGGCATCGTGATACATCCTCCGATCCAATTCATCGTCGGTTTCCTTCATGATTCCGTCCTGAAACATGGTGAAAAACGGTGTTCCCTCTTCGATCTGGAGGCTGTAAAAGGAGATATGCTCCGGCGCGAGCCCGATGGCCGTCCCCAGAGTCTCCATCCACGTCCCCATGGTTTGACCCGGGATCGAAAACATCAGATCGATGTTGATATTCCGGAAACCGCATTCCCGTGCCAGGGTATAATTGGTGAGAAAATCCTCCGCCGTGTGGATCCTCCCCATCCTCCCAAGAAGCTCGTCTTCAAGGGACTGGGCGCCGATGCTGAGGCGGTTGATCCCCGCCTCCAGATAGGCGTTCAATTTATTTTCCGTGAGAGTTTTGGGATTGGACTCAATGGAGATTTCGGCATCCCTACGGACGTTGAAATTGTCGCGGATCGCGGCCATCAGACCGCTGACGAGGCTCTCCCCAACCAGGGAAGGAGTGCCTCCGCCGATAAAGACGGTATCGACATAATATTTATTATTGTAAACCCTGGCCCAATATTCAATTTCGCGGATCAGCGCGCGGAAATAGGACCTCTGATCCTCTTCCGAGATCCCTCCGAAGGACAGGAAATCGCAGTAATCGCATTTCCTGACGCAAAACGGGATATGAAAATACAACCCCAGCGCCCTTCCGCCGGGGTTTCCCTCCCGTATATCCGGGAGATCCGTTTTATTTGCTGCCGTCATGCTTCAACACCGCTCATTTATTATCATCATATTTCAGCACCGCCGTAAAGGCTTCCTGAGGCACTTCCACCGTGCCGAACTGCCGCATCCGCTTTTTCCCTTCCTTCTGCTTTTCCAGGAGCTTTCTTTTGCGGGAGATATCTCCGCCGTAGCACTTTGCCAGCACGTCCTTGCGGTAAGCCTTTACCGTCTCCCTTGCGATGACCTTCTGTCCGATAGAAGCCTGAATGGGCACTTCAAACTGATGGGGCGGAATGATCTCCTTCAGCTTTTCACAGACAAAGCGGCCTCTGCTGTAGGCCTTGGATTCGTGGACGATCATGGAAAAGGCGTCCACAAGCTCCCGGTTTAAGAGGATGTCCAGCTTTACCAGATTTGATTTTTCATAGCGGATAAATTCATAGTCCAATGACCCGTAGCCTCTCGTCTTTGATTTCAGCGCGTCGAAGAAATCGTAGATGACTTCGTTCAGCGGCATCTCGTAATGCAGCGTTACACGGGTCTCAGTGATATATTCCATATGAAGCATCTTGCCCCGGCGCTCCTGGCAGATCTCCATGATGCTCCCCACATACTCCTTGGGAATCATGATATCCGCCTTGACGATAGGCTCCTCGATATGGTCTGTTTCTATGGGTGACGGCAGGTTGGAAGGGTTCTGGACCATCTCCTCACTTCCGTCGTTCATGACCACTTTATAAATTACGCTGGGAGATGTGGTGATGATGCCAAGGTCAAATTCCCTCTCCAGGCGCTCCACGATGATTTCCATGTGCAGCAGCCCCAAAAATCCGCAGCGGAATCCGAAGCCGAGGGCTGTGGACGTCTCCGGCTCAAAATGGAAGGCGGCGTCGTTGACCTGGAGCTTCTCCAGCGCGTCTTTGACATTCTCGTATTTCTCACCCTCAGCAGGATAGATGCCGCAGTAAACCATGGGCTGCACCTTTTTATATCCGTGGAGTTCTTCTTCCGTCGGATCGCTGTCAAGGGTGATGGTATCGCCCACACGGGCGTCCGCAACCTGCTTGATGCTGGCGCACACAAACCCGACCTCCCCGGCGGTGAGCTCGCTGACGGGCACCGGACCCGGCGCGTAAACCCCCACCTCGGTAACCTCGTATTTTTTCTTTGTATTCATCAGGCGGATTATATCGCCTTTTTTGATTTTTCCGTCGAAAACCCGGGTGTAGATGACGACTCCCCGGTAGTTATCATAGTAGGAGTCAAAGATCAAAGCCTTCAGCTTTCCGCCGGCATCCCCCTTCGGCGCCGGAATCTTCTCGACGATGGCTTCCAGCACCTCGTCGATCCCGATGCCTTCCTTGGCTGAAATCAGGGGGGCGTCGTGGGCGTCGATCCCGATGATGTCTTCGATCTCGGCTTTGGCTTCATCGGGCCTCGCGCTGGCAAGGTCAATTTTATTGATGACAGGCAAAATCTCCAGATCCTCGTCAAGGGCCAGATAGACGTTGGCGAGAGTCTGGGCTTCCACCCCCTGGGTCGCGTCGACGATGAGGACCGCGCCTTCGCAGGCCGCGAGGCTTCTGGACACCTCATATGTAAAGTCCACATGCCCCGGCGTATCGATGAGATTGAAAATATATTCGTGGCCGTCCTTCGCCTTGTAAGCGAGACGCGTCGTCTGAAGCTTGATGGTGATTCCCCGCTCCCGCTCCAGATCCATGTTGTCCAAAAACTGCTCCTTCATTTCCCTGTGGGAAACGAGGCCGGTATTTTCGATGATCCGGTCTGCCAGAGTGGATTTTCCGTGATCTATATGTGCGATAATGCAAAAATTTCTGATATACTTCTGGTATGAATTCATTGTTCCTCCACCATTAAACCAAATAAACGAATTGAGGATACCATAAACGCATGGCGTTTATGGTATAGAGCCATGCGCCTTTTCGCCTTTGGCGAAATTCTGGCGCGGCACTAGATCCGTATAATATCTGCAAATGCAGATATTATATCATACCAGAGCACTCTTTTACAATATCTCCGTTTTGAATACGCTGTAGTCCCGTTCCGGTTCCGCGATCCCGAGCAATTGCTGGATATGTCCCACCGCGACGTCCAAACCTGCAGTGACATTATTGCTGAGATCATTCCAGTCTTCTTTCAGCTTCTCGGTATTCAGCGCCGCAGTTTGTCCAAACATGGAGAAT
>DAITKX010000120.1:6547-7609 GCA_036835995.1 Bacillota bacterium
ATGTCACGTAGTCGGAATTGACCCGACGCACGTTCAGCGCAATCTGTCCATCCTGATCCATCATGTCGGAATAAGCCTCGTCTACGGCGGTGAAACCGTACACCGCCGCAAATACGAGAACAAATACCAAAACCTTTCTTAATCGTGTCATTTTTTCCTCTAGTTCATATCTTCGATAACTTTTGCCAGCACATCTCCGAAATATTTTCCGGTAAGTTTCGCCTGCTCAATGGTATTCGCATTGTTTCCTACTTCAAGAAGCATGTGGTGATCTGAAACGTACTGATTGAATTTATACTGTTTTTCAATGATCTTCCCCCCAAAGCCGGGGTACATCTTCTCCGCAGTCTGATTCACCAGATTTGCGAATTGCTCCAATTTGTCAGCGTTGGGATTTCCGGTTCCAACCACCAGGCTGTAGCCGGCAACGGTATCCTTTTTGATAGAAACCGTTTCTGCCACATTTCCGAGATAAGCGGCGGCGTCCCTATGTAAATCGATGACGATCATATTTGAACCGTGATCGGCCATGATTTTTTTGACCGTTTCAAGAGACCGGGTGTAGGATTGATTGTAGGATGGAGAATCGTGGATCGTTTTATCGTGGATCACCTGGATTCCCTTGGCTTCCAGCTCCTTCGTCAGAACGTCTCCCACCTCCCGCACGGTCCCGTATTCAGGCAATGAGTGGAAATTTCCCTCTGACACCGGCTCATAGGACTCCGTCGCGTGGGTATGGTAAATGAGGACCACGGGCTTGGAATAATCTATGGCGGAAGGATCTGAACCGGAGGGTTCCGGCCCCTTTTCCTCCTTCGTATCTGCGGCTGTCTGTCCGGAATCATCCGGATTTGCCGTTTCCGTATCAGGAGGCGTTTCAAAGGTGATCCCCGGATCCTCTTCCGCAAGATCATCGTCCAGGACCTCTGCCGCCGGAAACATGGACCCCATCATGGATTGGAATATGGTCTTCGACTTTTGATCGCCCAAAATCCCTTTCTGATCGGCCGCAGGCTGCAGCGAGCCGCTCATAGCTGTCCTTGCTTCATAGTCCGAACCCCT
>DAITKX010000121.1:0-7462 GCA_036835995.1 Bacillota bacterium
ATTTCAGCACGACGACCCACCTCTATATTATCGCCGGATTGGTTGGCGTGGCGATGCTCCTCTCCGGCATCATGCTGCCCCTGACCTTTAAATTCGGGACTGAAAAAAGCAGAATCATTCTCGCGGGGGTCTTTGCCCTGCCGACGGCGGCGGTCATCGTCCTGAGCAAAGCAGGGCTTCCCATGATTCCCGCAACTGCCTTGACCGTCATTGCAAAACTGCTTCCGTTTCTCCTGATCCTCTTCTACCTGCTGTCTTACCTCCTGTCGGTAAAGATCTTCACCGGAAAGGAAATATAGACTATCGATCAGTACGTGGGTCTGCTGGGCGCACTGAAAAAGGCGGTTCTTGTGATCAACAAGAACCGTCTTTTGATGTTTCTTTGTTATTCCGTCATTTCCGCTTTTTTATTTTTTACGTGGCGTTTACCGGCTCAATAGACTTACAGTTGATCTTTGACACGGGACCCGCCTCCCATTTGCCGGTCTGCTCGTCATACTGATAGGTGATTTCCTTTGTTCCGGTCATGTTCACGTATTGATTCGACATTTCCAGATACACCACCACCGTATCCGTCCCGGTGCTGAGATCCGTATTATGCCCCTGAAGCTCGACCTTATCATAATTCCAGTCGATGGCTCCATCGGAGAAAAGGTCGGCATTGCCCACTACGATGCCGTCATCCACGCCTGCCCTGATGACCTTCTGCTCCTTTTCACTGTACTTGCTGTTTACCTCCACCGCCGCGGCGGTCTTATCATCCTCTTTGCCCTTTGCCGCATCCTTATTGGCGTCTTTGCTCTCCGACTTTTGTTTATCCTTACTGTCAGCGGGCTTCTTATCATTTTTTTCCGCTTCAACGGCTTGCTTCTGATCTTTTCCGCCATAGCTCCCAAAAAGATCGCCCGGCTTCGGCAGATCGGGAAGCTTGAAATCAAAGGGGAATTCATGGGGCAGATCAAAGGGCAGCTTTACCTGAACGGGCAGCTTTACATCGTCCGGCAGCACTTCCTTTACCGTCGCCGTCAGATTGGCGTAGCCCTTCATGTCCCTGATCTTTTCCGGCACCTTATCTCCGCCGAAAATCAAAAATCCAAGGGCGGCCAGGATCAAAACGATGAAAAAGAGGATGAGAAACCGAATTTTTGACCGCTTCTTCTTTCCCTTCTTCTTTTTATCTTCCTCTGCCTGAGGCGGAACTTTTGTCCCGCACTTCATGCAGAACTTGCTTTTCTTATTTATTCTTTTACCACATTTTTTGCAACGCATAGCACGATCTACCTTTCATAGGCGCACAAACGATACGACGAAAATCTACGAGCCGAGGTCTCGTGATTTTCTGGCATAAATTCTGCCGGGCGGCGCTAAAGCGCCGGGCAGAATGTTAAAGCGCTATCTAATATAAATATCGGCATGCTTGCTGATTTTTTTAGGTTTTTTGTTGATTTTTCTTATTTCTTCTCAATCGTTTCCGAATTTTCCTCGTCTTTTTCTTCGCCGGCGCCGATCAGCTCATCCAGCTCCTCATCCGACAGGGAATCAAAATCGATGGGCTCATCCGGCAGTTCATCGCCCACAAGGGGCACCGCGACGATGATATTTTTCGCGTCCTCCAGAGTTTCCGCGGGCACGAAGATATCAATAGGATATGCGCTGTTGGAGCCCATAAATATCTCCAAAAAATTACCTGCGCCTTTTGCTTTTTTAATCGAAGGGATTCCTTCGCTTCTCAGCTTCGATTCCAGGAGATCCGCCTCAAATGTGTCTTTTGCGGTGCAGAGATATACCCCGTCGCGCCACTCCTTCTGATCCTTTTTCTCAAACATGATTTAACCCCCTATAGCGAGGCGAAAATGTTCCCTCGCGTTACAATGCTTTATCGGCTATTTCCTTCTGCAGTTTTGCGATAAATTCATCCAATTTCATCGCGCCGAGCTCTCCTGCTTTGCTGGAGCGCACCGTCAGTTCGCCGCTTTCCGTTTCTTTTTCTCCGATGACACCGATATAGGAAACCCTTTCGTTTCTGGCCTCTCTGATCTTGTACCCGATCTTTTCATTCCTGACGTCGACTTCCGCCCTGAGCCCCGCATCGGCCAGCTTCTTCCCCACCTCTTCTGCGTAATCGGCAAATTTTTCGGTGACGGTCAGAAGCTTTACCTGTACCGGCGCAAGCCAAAGGGGGAACTTCCCTGCGAAGTGCTCCGTCAAAATTCCGATGAACCGCTCGATGCTGCCAAAGATTACCCGGTGGATCATGATGGGCGTGTGCTTTTCTCCGTCCTTTCCGACGTAAGTCAGTTCAAAGCGCTGGGGCATCTGGAAGTCGAGCTGGATGGTGCCGCACTGCCAGGTCCTGCCGAGGCAGTCCTCCAGATGGAAGTCGATTTTCGGCCCGTAGAACGCCCCGTCTCCCTCATTGACGACGAAGGGTATCCCTTTCTCCGTCAGCGCCTCCTTCAGGGCGTCGGTGGCCATATTCCACTCTTCCTCGGTTCCCATGGAGTCCTCTGGCCGGGTGGAAAGTTCGATATGATATTTAAACCCAAAGATGCTGTAAACGTAATCTATGAAATCGATGACACCGACGATCTCGCTCTTGACCTGTTCCGGAAGCATGAAAATATGCGCGTCATCCTGGGTGAAGGTCCTTACCCGCATCAGTCCGTGGAGCGCTCCCGACAGCTCATGCCTGTGGACCTGGCCCATTTCCGCCATCCTGATGGGGAAGTCACGATAGCTGTACATCTTTCTCTTATATGCCAGCATCGCGCCCGGACAGTTCATCGGCTTCACCGCGAAGTCGCCGTCGTCGATCTTTGTAAAATACATGTTGTCCTGGTAGTGATCCCAGTGTCCGGAAGTGTGCCAAAGGGACTCGCTCAGGATCAAAGGCGTCTTGATTTCCTGATAGCCTCTCTCTCTGTGGGCTTTTCTCCAGAAGGCTTCCAGCTCATTTCTGATAATCATTCCGTTGGGCATAAAGAACGGGAAGCCGGGCCCCTCTTCAAAGATGGCAAACAGGTCCATTTCCTTTCCGATCTTCCTGTGATCCCTCTTCTTTGCCTCTTCCAGCTTCTCCAGATATTCGTCCAGCATCTTCTGCTTCGGGAAGGATGTTCCATAGATCCGCTGCAGCATCTTGTTCTTTTCGCTTCCTCTCCAGTACGCTCCGGCAACGCTCATGAGCTTGACAGCCTTTACCGCGCCTGTGGACGGCATATGGGGCCCCGCGCAGAGATCGGTGAAATCTCCTTCCTTATAGAAAGAAATCACCGCGTCCTCCGGGAGATCATTGATCAGCTCGACTTTATAGGGTTCCTGCCGCTCCTCCATCAGTTTGAGCGCTTCCTGCCTGGGAAGTTCGAACCGCTCCAGAGGATAGCCCGCCTGGACGATTTTCACCATTTCCTTTTCCAGATTCGCTAAATCTTCATCGGTAAAGCGATGCTCCAGGTCAAAATCGTAATAAAACCCGTTATCGATAGCCGGACCGATCCCCAGCTTTGCCTCGGGGAAAAGCCGTTTGACCGCCTGAGCCAATATATGAGAGGTCGTGTGCCGGAAGGTGCGGTTTCCCGCCTCGTCTTCAAATTTGAGGATTTCCAGTTCACAATCCTCTTCCAGTTTGAAATTCAGGCCCTGAACCTTGCCGTTGACCTTTCCCGCCATCGCTTCTTTTGCGAGGCCGTGATGGATCGCTTTGGCCGCGTCCAAAATCGTCGCGCCTTTTTCAATTTCCTTTATGCTGCCGTCCTTCAATGTTACTTTTATCATAAATACCTCCCCGGTTTATCTTATCTGTATAATAATATATGCTACATATATGTATACCCTCGTATATATATTATGTAGCATTTTAATTATAGTCTATAGGTTCAATTTGTCAAGGAAAGAGAGGAAAGCCCGAATTGAGACTCCACAAGCTTCAAAATCACTTCCACGCAGTCGTCAAGGCTGGTTTTACCCGTATCCAGGCATATTGTGTATTGCCTTGAATCTGTCCAGTTCTCCCCGGAGAACTGCTGAATGTAGTGTCCGCGCTTCGAGTCGGTGGACGCGACCAGCTTTTGCGCCTTTTTTTCAGGAAGGTGAAGGACTTCCTGGATCCTCTTAATTCTGAGCTCCGTGTCGCAATGCAGAAAGACGCTGATGTGCCGCGGATGATCCCGCAGAATGTAAGAACCGTTGCGCCCGATGATCACCGCTGAGATCTCTTCGGAAATTTTTTTAATGATTTCGCTCACAACCGCGTGTAATTGCTGGTCCGTTGGAAGGTCTATCCTAGGCTCCGCAAACAGGCTGGGGCTGTCTAAGATGCCGCTCTTCACGAGCCACTGCCACATCGGAGTTACCGCTTCATCGTACTGCCCCAGGTCGGACGCGTCCAAACCGAGCTTTTCGGCAGCCCTTGCGATGATCTCCTTATCAAAATAGCCGATATTCAACCGTTTAGCCAGCTGTTTTCCTATGATCACGCCGCCGCTTCCCAGCATACGGCTGATCGTGATGGCGTATGGCGCCGATCCCTTCATTTTAAAACCTCCTTCTGCTTGCTTCTTTCGAGCAGCTCATGCCATTGCTCCAGTCCGCGGATTATAATTAACAGCTCATCCTCCGTGGCGTTCCTGAACATGTCGGACCAGTACTGCTGCTTATATTTCAATTCGTCATACTGTTCCTGAAAGTCCGGCGAAAGCCGGATTTTTACAGTCCTTCGATTCTCCTCCGGGACCTCCCGCAGGACAATTCCCTTGCTGACCAGCCGCTCGACGATGACAGACGCATTGCTTTTAGCCATCCTGAGTTTTTCACTTAAATCCTGAAGATTGATCCCCGGGCTTTTATACAGGGTGTCGATCAAAAGAATCTGAGGGCCTGTCAGACTGCATGACCGCGCTTTTCGATCCGCATATTCCCGAAAATCCTGTTTCAGTATGCCGAAAAGATTCAGTATTGCTTCGGCATTTTCACTCAATTGCTGCGCTGAGTTCCTGTACTCCTCCATGGTTTACCTCCTTATTCCTGCGCTTCCGGCCCTTTTTACCGGATCGCATAAACAGCGCCAACGGGACCGCAACGACTGCCGCAAGCACCATCACCTCGTTGGCATAATTCAGCGCGTCGAGGTAAGCCTGCTTCTGAATCAGGCCCGCCAGTGTGGAATAGGCGGATGCCTGCGCTTCGGTGGACGTCAGCCCCGATTGCATGAACAGGCCCGACAGCTGTCTGACCGCATCCATCGCGGTTTGATTGGCGGGGTTGATCTGCTCTGCCAACCGTGCAAAATTGCTATTTGTAGCGGTGGACACCATCGTGGATATAAAAGCCATACTGATGGACGTCAGTATGTTCCTAAGGGTATTGGTCAAGGCGGAAGCTCTTGCCACCTTTTCCTGGGGAACCGCATTCATTCCCGATGTGTTGATGGGCATCATGGCAAGCCCTATTCCTACCCCTCTCATCATCGAGATGATTATGATCGTCATGTTCGGCGTATCCGGAGTAAGAGATGTGAGCTGATAGGAAGCCCACAGCAGAAGGATCAGTCCGGGTATCGCCACGATCTTCGCTCCCATCCGGTCGAAGAGCGCTCCGCTGATGGGCATCGTAACCGCCGCGGCCAGGGCAAAGGGCAGGATGATTAATCCGCTCTGCATGGCTGTCAAACCTTTGATGCTCTGCAGGTAAAGGGGCAGAACATAGCTTCCCCCCAGCATCGCCAGGGACAAAACGCCGACTATGATCTGGCTCAGAGAATAGCTGTATATCTTCAGAATTCTTAAATCCAGCAGCGGATTCGGATGGGTCAGCTCATTGGCTACAAACAGGATCAGATTGAACACGCCTATTGCAAGTAAAATCGGATACTGCATCTGGTTCCATTCGATTTTGGACCAGTTGCCGACGACATACAAGGTGCAGGCAATCCCCGCCACCACGCTGATAAATCCGATGATATCGAAATTTCCCTCATATCCTTTCTTCGGCATTTCCTTCAGCAGAAAAATCGCGAAAAAGATGCCGATGATACCGATGGGAACATTGATATAAAACAGCAGCCTCCAGCTCAGGCTCGAGAGAATATACCCGCCCAGGGGAGGTCCCAGGGCCGGAGCCGCCAAAGCGGCAATGCCCCAGATTCCCAAAGCCTTTCCCCGCTCTTCTATCGGGAAAATCTCATAGACGACGGACATTCCCACAGGGCTCATCAGCCCGCCTCCAATGGCTTGTATGATTCGAAAGAAAATCATGACGCCATTGCTCCAGGCCAGCCCGGACAGCGCGGAGCCGGAAGTGAACAGGATCAGAGAAATGATGTAAAGCTTTTTCAAGCCGATGGTATCGCTTAAAAACCCCGTTATGGGAACCACCGACCCCATTGCCAGCATGTAGGCAGTCACGATCCAGGTGATGTCTGACAGCGAAACGCCAAATACCGACATCATCTTCGGCAGAGCCAGGTTGATCAGGCTGCTGCTCAATACGCTCATAAAGGTTCCGATCAAAATTACGGAAAGGGCGACCCACCTGTAAGTTTTATCTTGTTCTTTCACTTACATTCACCCCTTATTTAATATGGATTTTGACCACCGCATTTGTTCCAAGAAGCAGGCCTGCACTGCTCTCTTTGTTCTCAAACGCTATTTTAACCGGCACCTTTTGCACAACCTTTGTGAAAGTGCTGCTGGAAGAACCGGATAAAAGAGAGAAGGCAGAGTTGGCGGCTTTTCCGATGGACTGGATCTTTCCATGCAGCTTTTCTCCTTTATATTCGTCGATGGAGATGTCAACCGTCTGGCCAACTTTCAACTTTGCAAGATCGGTTTCCTCGACATTTGCTGTTATGTATAACTGCTTCGGATCGATCATCATGACGACCGTTTGGCTCGCAGTAAGCATTTCTCCGGGATTGGACTGCTTTTTTATGATAAAGCCGCTGATGGGCGCCCTGAGCAGGCTCTGTTCGATGGCGCTGTCACCGAGGCTGCCCATTTCCTGCCGTCCGATGATCTGATCCTTTTCCACGGTGTCCCCTTCATCTGTGTTAAGCTCCAGCAGTTTGCCCGAAATCTGAGAGGACACTTTTACGATGTCTCCGGCGACCTTTGCATCCTCCGTTTTAACGTAGAGCATGCTGTTAACCCCATAATATACGACGATGCCTGCCACGACCACAACCATCAGGGCGACGATGGCAATCATTATCTTTTTTCTGTTTCCATTCATCCTATTCACCAGCCTTATCGTCTAATGCAATCTCGGCAAACATGCCGACCTTCAAACCCGGATCGTCCTCCAGAAGCTTTACTTTGACAAGAATGTTCTTATTTTGAGCGTCCACAACCGGATCCACCGTGGTCACTTCTCCCTTCAAAAGCTTGTCAGGAAGCTCCGATATTCTGACGGTGACCTCCTGGCCGGCATTGACCTTTTCCGAAAGCCTCGCGGGAAGGTATGCGTT
>DAITKX010000122.1:0-6226 GCA_036835995.1 Bacillota bacterium
CGTTAGTGTCAAGTAATCGTTGGCAACTTTTTTGTTTTTTCTGCATTCAAGTAAAAGTCTGTACTTTTCGGAATAAATCCGCCTGTTCCAAAAGCATTTTTAAATCGGCGCTTTCCTACATTTTCATCCTATCGGTAAATCAACTCGCTGCAGTTCCTGTTTTCGAGCAGGCCAAGTATCGCTTTTCTTCCATTTGTCATAAAAGCTTCTGTAAATGGTCTTCTGCCTCTCACTGGATAAAGATATCCTTTTCCGTCCTTTTTCGGTGCCCTGGCGGCACTCAGGACTTCCTCGATCCTCTCCGTGTAATGCTCCGGCAGGGTCATCTTTGAAAGCGAGGTCACCGTCTCATAAAGGCTGCCGCACACTTTCCGGCACAGCAGCCGGCCCAGGTTTCCCGCTCCCGCCCTGCTCCAGCTGGCTTTCTGGTGCTTCATCCTTCTCGCCGCTCCATCACACACATGATGCTCCATTGTCCCCAGATTACGGTATTCCACGCCCGCAGGCGGCTCCGGCAGTTCCAGTCCTCTTTCCTGATAGGCAAGCAGCCCCTCCTGATTGCTGCTGAAATATTCATAAAGCTTAAAAAGGTTCTTCTTCTCGCCCTCATCCTCCGCAAGTTCCGAAATCCCCTTGATGAACTTCAGGCAGTCTGACACCCGCTTTTCCGAAAGCAGCCTCCGGATTGTCTCCCTCTGGCCTTCATCCTTTACCTTCCTTGTGATTTCACGGTTCTTATGGAATGGATCAAGCTGGAAGTGTACCTCGGCATCCGCAAGCCCTGCCTTGATCCAGCCTCCGCCGTCCCCGTTCAGAATACGGACTGTGATTTCATCGGCATCGAATATTGCCGCCACGGCGCCTTCCTTCTTTCTCTGGAATTCCTTTGATTCCTCAAAACCGCATACCAGCACCTTGTTTCTCAGCCGATAGCGCCCTTTTCCTTCCTTCTCCCAGCCATCGTAGGCCGCTGCCATCTTCATCTCCCGCTTCCGCCCTTTTTCAGGACGGTCCTTCCCCTGCATATTGATCCACACTCCATCCGCCTCCTCGAACAGGATCGGCGTCACGATCTCTCCCTGTCCCTGTCCGTCCTTTGCACGATCCGCCTGGCTCTTCTCTGCATCAGAAAGCTTTCCGCCCACATCCTGAATCACATTCCAGGCCCCTCCGTGGCTGATGGTCTGACCGGTCATGCTGCTCACTTTCTCCGCTGCTTCCCGATAGGAGCAGATGCTCACGCATTCGGCGATCCGAGCCGCTAGGTTGGATGTCATCTTTCCGAAGGTCTCAAGCCGGAGCGCCTCATCCAGAAGATAGACGCAGGCCTTCTCTCCGCTTTCCAACTCCGTTTCATACACGGTCCTGCCGTAGGGCACTTCTCCCATCAGGGTTTTCAATGAAGTCCAGCGCTTTCCTTTATGCCGGTACCTCTTTTTATCTCTGGCCTTTTCAAGGTGCTCATCCATAATATTCAATGCCTGGCTCATCAGGTCTGACGCAAATTCACACCCCATTCTGAAAATCTCTTTTTCTAAAGCATTGAAGTCCAGTCCTTTTTCTGATACTATTGTTTCCATCATACAAGCCTCCTGTTGGGTTTTTCTGCAAAATTAATTTTACAGGTTAACTTGTATGCAGGGAAGAGGGTTTTTACCTTCTTCCTGTTTTTTTGTTATCTTTGCCAATGAAAATTATACTCTAAGAAACGAAACGATCGACAAGGAGATTGATAATGTGAAATCCCGCCGGCGCATATGCACCGGCGGGGATTCACATTAATTTTTTTCAGTTTTGAAACTCGGATCTTTACTGTGCTTGCCGGAGATTTAGGATCTCCCGGGCGTCCTCAGGGGCAGCTACCTGGTTTCCGGCTTCCTTGATGATCGACGCCGCTCTGGTTACCAACTGGGCATTGGTGGCCAGCTGGCCGCTCTTAAAGTACAGATTGTCCTCCAGGCCTACCCGCACGTGACCGCCCAAGGCGATAGCAGCAAGCAGGATGGCGACATTGTTTTTCCCGATTCCTAAAGCGGACCAGGCAGAGCCCTCAGGAATCAAGCCCTTCAGATATACGAGGTTTTCCACGGTGGCCGCCGTGCCGCCGGCCGCACCCAGAACAAACTGATAGTGCAGCGGCGCTTTCAATACGCTCTTTTTCAAATAGTACAGCGAGTTATATACCATGCCGGCGTCAAAGATTTCAATTTCCGGCTTTATGTCATATTCCTGCATGGTTCTGCCCAGCTCCTCCAGAAAGTGGGGAGGGTTTAAAAACAGGCTGTTATTCATCCAGTTCATGGAACCGCAATCATAGGACGCCATCTCCGGCCGCAGCGCCTTTAAATGGGCTTGCCTGGTCTCATCTGTGGCATTTAAATCGCCGGAGGTGGTGCAGTTGATAACGATATCGCACTTTTCACGGATAAGCCTTATAGTCTCTGCAAATTTATCTTTATCCATGGTTCCCCGGCCTTTATCATCCCTCATGTGGAGATGGGCAATGGAGGCTCCCGCCTGATAGCATTCATATACGTCGTCGGCGATTTCCTGAGGAGTCATGGGAATATGCGGACTTTGCTCCTTTTGAGGCCAAGCTCCCGTAGGGGCAACGGTTATGATAGTTTTACTCATGATAAAATATACCTCCTTCTTCACAGCTTCTCATCATTTCTCTTCCACGAAAGCCACCGCCCGGATCCAGCCGGCGCTGGCCGCTTTTATTTTCACCGGGAAGCAGAAGAAATGGCTTCCTGTCACCGGCAGGGCCTCCAGGTTGGTCAATTTTTCAATGTGGCAGTAGGCCTTGATCGCTCCCGCTCTGTGAGCTTCCCAGATCAATTCTTTATCGTGAGTCTTGTCGAAATCTTTAGCTTCAATGGGCAGCGGACGGTCCCAGCTCCAGGCGTCGGTACCCATTACCCGAATCCCCTGATCCGCCAGCCAGAGGGTTGCGGCCTTGGACATACCGCAGCCAGAGGACAGGTATTCCGCCTTTCCCCACTTCTTGCTGGCCCCTGTGTTGACCAGAACAATATCTCCGGGTTTTAGGGCATAACCGATGCGCTGAAAATATTCCCGGAAATCCTCCGGCTCCACTTTGTAACCGTCAGGCTTATCTGTAAAGTCCACCACTACCGCAGGACCGTGAAACCAGTCCAGCGGGATTTCATCGATGGTCCAAGCCCGTTCTCCGCCGTTCATAGTGGGGTAATAATGATACGGTGCGTCGATATGGGTTCCTCCGTGGGTAGAGATCTTTAAAAACTCCACCGCCCAGCCATTCCCATCAGGCAAGTCCTCCAGAGAGGCATCCCCGAAGTATTCCAGCATGTCCTTAGCGGTATCCTTGTGATTCTGGTAGTCGATATAGGGTCTGTAATCCGGCGGATCGCTGGGCAATCCGCTTTCCACAGCAATGCTCAAATCGATGATCTTGATATTTTTTCCTTCTAACATGTTCGTCCCTCCTAGAAAGTATCAATTCCGTGCTTTTGTTTCTTCCTCCGCGCTTCTTCTATTTCTGCACCTTTCCGCTGGGCAGGAATATCATGCCCAGGAAGGACAGGAAGAAGAATATGGAGCAGATGCCCAATCCCATGGTGAGACTGTATTTGGCCGCCACGACTCCCAGCACGAAGGGAGCGATAGCCGACAGGCCTCTGCCGAAGTTGAAACAGAAGCCAGTACCCGTAGCCCGGACTTCCGTAGGGTACATCTCCGGAAAATAGGAGCCAAAGATGGTGGTAAAGGATACGAAGAAAGCGTATACCGGGCCCAGCATCAGCAGCATACTTGGTTGGGTGGCGTGCAGGTAAATAGGAAGCGTGATGGTCAGGCCTAAAAATGTAATCATCAGAGCCGCCTTTTTTCCAAGCTTATCAGCTACTATACCAAACACGTTCATGCCGATAAACATACCCACGTTGAGAATAACCATGAACTTGGCCATGGTAGCTGTGTCCAGTCCTTTTTCTGTCACCAGCAGAGTCGGCAGCCAGGTGGATGCGCCCCAATATCCGCTGAATGCAAATGCTGAAACGGCTGTGGCAATGATGGTATTTTTTCTGAAGTCAGGCGAGAAGATTCGACTGATAGGCGCCTTCGCCTCTTTGTCAGCCTTGGTATCCAGCTTTTTTCTCTCCTCCCATTCCTTTGATTCCGGTACGGCAAAGTACATATAAAGGGCCGGAATAATAGCCAGGGCTCCTGTCAGGAATAAGACTCTCCAGCCGTATACCGGAAGCAGGACGCCTGCAAAGAAAGAGGCGAAGCCAGAACCTACAGGGAAGGAGCTCAAGGTGAAGGACGCTGCTTTTCCTCTCAGGTTCGGCGCCCAGGTCTCGTTAATGTATGTGGATAAAACGGCCCATAGACCCCCTAAACCGAATCCGGCCAGGAAGCGCAGAACCATGATGACTGCCCAGCTCTGGGCAAAGTAGATGGCCGCGGTCAGCAGGCCAAAGGATGTCAGGCTGAACAGCAGCGTCTTTCTTCTTCCATAGTTATCCGCCATCCAACCTACGAACAGAGAGCTGAGGCCGATGCCCAGAAGTGTGATGGTGCTCAGCAGACCGCCCTTTTGGGTAGAGATGTTCAGATCTTTGATGATCAAAGCCAAGGACATAGCCAGCAGCGATAGATCAAAAGCGTCAAAGGTATAGCAGGCAAAGCCGCCAAACAAGACTTTCCACCTCTGTGGATTTTTTTCTAGTGTTTCGTTCATGACATTTTTCCTTTCATAAAAAACTAATAATTTCACGGACCGGCCTGCAAGGGGATTCGGCCCGGACTCACAACAGGTTGTTACGTCCTTATATAGAGCAACTCTCATACCAACTCCGAATATTCTTTTTATTTTTTGACGAAATGCGTTGAAAACAGTGGGATTTACCTGTTTTATCAACGCCTTCACCCCTTTGAAAACGACAAAAACGAGTGTAAACTTTATTTTACACTCGTTCTGTATTATTCCTTATAACGATTCATAATCCTGCAGCAGGACAAACTGTAAACTTTATTTTACGCAAATAAAAGTTTACAATTACGCGCCTGTTATGGTCCGCGGATTCTATTTTATGCCGTATTCCTTCATTTTTTTGTACAGCAGAGTTCTGGATATGCCCATCTCCCTGGCGCACAAGGCCTTATTATGCCCGTATTTCTCCAGGCTTTCCAACAGAATTTCCCGCTCCAGGTTTTTCTTGGCCTGGCGGATCAGCAAGTTTCGGCCGCCGCTGGAATTGCCCAGACGCCTGAGGGCTTTATGCTGAAAATACTCGTCAAAGTGTTTCCATTCCAGGGTTCCGGTCAAAGCCATGTTCATGCCCCGCTCCACCACGTTTTGCAATTCCCGGATGTTGCCGGGCCAGTCGTATTCGCTGAACCGCTGAAGCACCTGGGGATGGACGTCTCCAACGCTGAGGCCCAGTTGGAAATTGAGCTTTTCGATCATGCTGCTTACCAGCAGCGGAATATCTTCCTTGCGATCCCGCAGGGCCGGTATTCGAATGTTCAGCACGTTGAGCCGGTAAAACAAATCGCTTCGAAACTCGTTGCTTCTGACCAGCTTTTCCAAAGAGATATTGGAGGCGGCAATCAGCCGGATATCCACCGGGATGCTCTCCTTCCCGCCGATCCGTTCGATCTCGCTTTCCTGAAGCGCTCTCAGCAGCTTGGGCTGGAGGAATAGGGGCATCTGATTGATCTCATCCAGAAATAGGCTTCCGCCGCTGGCCATTTCAAACCTTCCTTTTTTCCCCTTTTTATCCGCCCCCGTAAAGGCTCCGTATTCATAGCCAAACAATTCCGATTCAAAGAGTTCGGCAGGGATGGCGGCACAATTGATCTTGATCAAAGGCATATAGGCCCGCTGGCTCAAATCGTGGATGGAATGGGCTACCAGCTCTTTTCCCGAGCCGGTTTCCCCCTCGATCAGCACCGTGGAAGAGGACTTTGCCGCCCTCTGGATCTGCTCCTTCAAATGGCGGACAGGGGAGCTGTCTCCAATGATGTCGTCGATGCTATATTTTGATTTTCTCAGCTGTTTCACTTCCTGCTTATAATAATCCAACTCGTCCATCATGGCGTTCAACCGCCGGGAAAACTCTATGGCCATCTTTTGACCGTGAAAGAGCACATGGATGAACCCGGCGACCACCTGACCTTCCTTTATGATGGGAATGTAGCTGCACCAGCCCTGCTCCTGATCCTTGTTTCGGCGGGG
>DAITKX010000122.1:6271-7440 GCA_036835995.1 Bacillota bacterium
GGGGGGCCGGCACGCCGATAAAGGATTCTTTCATTTCCAGGGCGTCGTGAAGCTTGGTCGTGGGAAAGATATCCCGAACAAATTTGCCCTTGATGTCTTTTAGCTGAAAGCCGTAATACTCTTCCCAGGAAGGAGTAGTATATACATACCGGCCTTCCCGGTCCGTCACCACAGCGGCTCCAAGCTGTTCTACGATCAGCCGGTAGATCTCATCATCCAATACAAAATCTTCCGATTTCTCCTTTTCCTCACTCGGAGGTTTTATCATGCGCTACTTCTATTTCGCCGGAATGATCTCGAGCCAGTATCCGTCGGGATCGCTGATGAAGTAGATCCCCATGGAGGGATTCTCATAGCAGATGCAGCCCATTTCCTTATGCCTGGCATGAGCCGCTTCATAGTCGTCTACTGTGAAGCCGATATGGAATTCATTATCTCCGAGATCGTAAGGCTCTTTCTTATCCCGGAGCCAGGTGAGCTCGATCTGGTGCATGGATTGGTCATTACCGATAAACGCGATGATAAAGGAACCGTCTGCCGCGGCCTTCCTTCTTATTTCCTTTAAGCCCAGAGCTTCTTCGTAAAATTTTAAGGACTTCTCCAAATCCAGCACGTTGATGTTGTTGTGTATAAGTTTAAAATTCATTTTTGTATCCCACCTTCTTTTAATTTCCGCGCGGCGGCAGGCGCCGCGGCATCTGGCGTTATATTCGTGACGGAAGCGGTAAAGCCGCTTCACAATATATTAGATAGTATACCATTTTCCCGCGAATTAGAAAGCCTTCCCTTGAAAACAGGAGATGTTTTTGCAGATTTCAGGTTTGGATTTAAAGAAAAACCATTGACAAAACAGCCAAAATCCCTGATAATATTAAGAGTCGCCAGACATTTTATACAGTAGCGTGGGGAATTGGCGAAGCTGGGATCGCGCTTGACTGGCAGTCAAGAGATCAGGAGTTCGAACCTCCTATTCTCCACCAAATCAGATTGACAAGTTCTCAATAAAAGAGCTTGTCAATTTTTTTTATATAATTGGAGCGTGTCCAGCGAAGCTGGTCACTTACAAGTCGGTGAAAGTCCGACCTGCGTAATCGCCAAGGAGCGCAGTAGATATATAACTGTAAATGTTAGGATAGAAATGTAAGAAAACGCCGATTTAAAAATGTCGG
>DAITKX010000123.1:0-7293 GCA_036835995.1 Bacillota bacterium
GCATCAAGTGTTTGACCATACTCCATCCAGCCGTTTTCCGGAAATGATGGAATATGTCCGAAAGGTTCCGATCAGAGACGGTTTCCCGGAATTCCTGGATGAAATGGAAGCCCTGGGCATCCCGGTGGTGGTCATCTCAGGAGGGCTGAGGCAGCTCCTGGAAGAAAAGATCGGAAAATACAGGGACCGCTTTCTCGGAATGCACTATGTCGACCTGGATATTTCCGGCGAATATATGAAGCTGGTGTCCGATTATGACGACGGCAGGGAAGTGCTGAAAAAGACCGATATCATGGCTCAGTATGACTACAGGACGGCGATCTGCATCGGAGACAGCTATACTGATCTCAATATGGCCGCGGCGTCGGATATCGTGTTCGCGAGAGATATTCTGGCGGCTTATCTGAAAAAAGAGGGAAAACCCTTTATTCCCTGGAACGACTTTTATGATGTTATAAAAGCGGCGGGACAGTTGAAATAGGAATCGAGAAGCTGCTGGAAGGCAGCTTCTTGTATAAAGGAGGTTGGAAAATGAAGTATCAGGAACTTTTCACTCCTGTGAAAATCGGGAAAGTCGAATTTAAAAACAAATTATCCATGGCGCCCATGGGCCCTGTGGGCTATGCGGGGCCCTTGGGAGAATTCAACCAAAGGCTCCAGGACTACTATGTGGAGAGGGCAAAAGGCGGGATTGGACTGATCATTACAGGAATCTGCAGCGTGGATACCGAGATCGAACAGCTGTCAAAGCCGGGGCTTCCCTGCCCGACGACGGCGCCCCTTGCTTTTATCCACGCAGCTTATCAGATGAACGAGCGGATCCATGCCTACGGCGCTAAAATATTTATTCAGCTGACAGGAGGGCTCGGGAGGAGCGCTCTCCCGGGCATGGCGGGCAAATGCATCGCTCCTTCGGAAAATGCAAACCGGTTTGATCCCGGCGTGATTCACAGGGAGATGACAAAAGAGGAAATCGAAAACCTGATCAAAAAGTTTGTCATGTCCGCGGTCATTTCGAAGAAATCGGGCTTTGACGGAATTGAGATCCATGCGGTCCATGAGGGTTATCTTCTGGATCAGTTTGCGATCCCGCTGTTCAACCGGAGAACCGACGAATACGGCGGGTCTTTGGAAAACCGGCTGCGGGTTGCGACGACGATAGTAAAGGGAATCAAAGCCGCCTGCGGCGCGGATTTCCCTGTTTCCCTGCGTTACAGCTTGAAAAGCTGCATGAAGGCGGTTCGGCAGGGAGGACTTCCGGGAGAAGAGTATCAGGAAGCTGGACGGGATATCGAAGAGGGGATCGAGGCGGCGAAAATATTGGCTGCGGCGGGCTATGACGCGCTGAACGTGGACGCCGGGACATATGATTCCTGGTACTGGAATCATCCCCCGATGTATTTCGAAGAGGGAATGTACCGGGAATTCGGGAAGATCGTGAAGGAGAATGTGGACATTCCGGTCATTCTTGCCGGAAGGATGGAAAACCCCGATCTGGCAATCGACGCGCTGAAGACCGGCTGCTGCGATATCATCAGCCTGGGACGGCAGCTTCTGACAGATCCCTACTATCCTGAAAAGATCAGAAGAGGCCGCCTGGATGAGGTGCGCCCGTGTCTTGGATGCCATGAAGGCTGTCTGGGGAGAATCGGCAACGCTCCCGTGAGCTGCGCGGTAAACCCCGCCTGCGGCAGGGAGGAGATCTATGGCCTTACTCCCGCAGTAAAAGCAAGGAAATTCCTTGTGGTGGGAGGAGGCCCCGCAGGTATGGAGTCGGCCAGGGTCCTGGCGGAAAGGGGTCATCAGGTGACCCTGTGCGAAAAGAGCGGCGAATTGGGGGGGAATCTGGTCCCCGGAAGCAAGCCGCATTTCAAGCGCTATGACAGGGCTTTGATCGATTGGTATCAGACGCAGTTGAAAAAGCTTGGGGTCAAGGTTCTGCTGAATACCGCGGTATCCGCGGACACGATCGCCTCCTATCAGGCGGACGAAGTGATCGCAGCCACCGGGTCCACCCCTGTCGAATTGAAGTTCGAAGGAACGAAAAAACCGGCCGCCGCAAGCGAAGTATTGCTCGGCCAGGTAAAGCCGGGGAAAAAAGTCGTGATCATAGGAGGGGGACTGGTGGGCTGTGAAACAGGGCTGTGGCTCGCCCAACAGGGCGCTGACGTAACGGTTCTGGAGATCCTGCCCGAAATCCTGGGCGGACACGGAGCGATGCCCCATATGAACCAGTTCATGCTGGAAGACCTGCTGAAATTCCATAAGGTCAAGATCATGACAAAGACCAAGGTCGCCTCCGTCGACGAGGGCTCCGTCTCGTATGAGAATGAGGACGGCACCGGACAGATACCGGCGGATACGGTGATTTCCGCCGTGGGATATAAAGAGAACAACGGTCTGTATGAGAGACTGAAGGATTCGGATCTGATCGTCCACAATATCGGCGATTCCCAGAAGGTTCACAATATCATGTATTCGATCTGGAACGCCTACGAGCTGGCCAGGAATCTGTAACCGGTCAGAGGACCGCACCCCAAATAGAAAGAAGCGTACTTAAAGCAATGAGAGTGCGCTTCTTTTGTTGTTTCGGCATGAAAGATGATTTTCACGGGCAAATATATTATATTGTTTTAAATTAATCTACGCTTTAATTTGAAAACAGTATAAAATAGAAAATTAAGTCGATGAAGTTGAATTTGGAGGGAAAAAGATGCGAAAAAGGGAGAAAGAAATATTGAATCTGCTGCTCAATTCGGCCAATCTGGTCACCGGGACAGAAATTGCAGAGGTAACAGGCGTTACCTCACGTACGATTCGAAATGATATACAGATGTTGCGCGCCGCCATCATTGAGCATGGAGCTGATATTTATTCCCATTCGGGCCTTGGTTATAAAATCATGGTCCTGGACCCCAAGGCTTTTATTGAATTTGTGGATAAGCTAAGGATTCAGGAAGTCTCACAGTATGAAGTAGTTCCTTCCGACTCAGATGAACGTGTATTATACCTTATCAAGAAACTTCTGATTGTTGATTTTCATATTAAAATCGAAGACCTGGCCGATGAACTTTTCGTCAGCAGAACTACGATAGCGGGCGATCTGCGCAAAGTGCGCCGGCAGATCAAACAGTACCATCTGTCCATTGAACAGCGCTCCAGCCAGGGAATTCGCATCGTCGGCAGCGAAATGATGAAACGCCTGTGCATATCGGAATATTTATTTCACCAGTCGTCGGCAGAAGGACATTTTGTTGAGGACAGCGTTTTATTTACGAGCTCGGTAAATAAAGCGGAAATCACGGTAATAAAGTCTACCGTAACGAACGAGATTCAGAATTACGGGTTGAAATTTTCCGATATCTCAGTTCAGAATCTGGTGGTTCATATCATTATTTCCCTGCGCAGAATGCGGTTTTCCAATTATGTGGAATTTGACGAGCCGTCTGTAAAAATGATCCGGAGTAAATGTGAGTATCAAGCGGCTTTAGATATTTCCCAGGCTCTTTCCAGGCAGTTCAATGAAATCTGGCCCGAAGAGGAAGTCTGTTATTTGGCGATCCAGCTGCTTTCCAAGAAAATGGTCGATGAAGACAAAAATGAGCCGGAAAATGGCCGTGCAAAAACTTTGGTACGGAAATTTCTCAAAGACGTTTTCGCAAAGACGGCGGTTAATTTCATGGAGGACAAGCAGCTCGTGCATATTCTGACTCTGCATGTGGATCTGCTGCTGTTTCGGCTTGAAATGGGCGTCATTGCAAGAAACCCGTTAATTTCGGAAATAAAAAACCTATACGCGGAAGCGTATTCAATGGCGGAAATTGCCGCGGAGACAATAACAGGATTTTGCGGTGAAAGGCCGGCAGAGGATGAGATCGGATATCTTGCCCTGTATCTTGGCATGTCGCTGGAAAAAAAGGAGTTTTTAAGAAAGAAGAAGAAAGTCCTGTTGGTCAGCATAATGGGGAAAAGCTTTTCGGATATGCAGAAGCTTAGAATTATCAACAGATTTTCCGAATACATTGAGTTTCTGGATACGGCGGAGGTGTATGAAATACCGAATATCGATACAGGCAAATACGACGTCATTCTAAGCCCCATCGATCTGGAATACGATCTGGGCAAACCTGTGATCCTAGTCAGCGGATTGCTTCAGGAGCATGATTTTTTGAATATATTCGAGGCTGTCAGCTTTCATCCGGAGCAAAAGTGAAGGACAAAAAATTTCCTAAAGTATGTGGAAAAACAAGGTGTGGTGGAGAAAAGATAAGGAAATTATAATGAAGACAATAAGATAAGTGTAGCTGCACAAATTAAGGAATATAAAGGAAGTAAGGTGATTGTCATAAGAAGATTTCTCATTGCAACACATGGAAAACTGGCTGATGGAGTGGCGGACAGCATCCGCATGCTAGTCGGTGACAGAAGCGATATAGATTATTTTACAGCATATGTCGACGGAAAAGATCCGGCAGTTTTTTTATCCGGCTATTTCACTGAGCACGCCGGGGATGAAATGGTCGTCTTCTCAGATCTGGTCGGCGGCAGTGTAAACCAGGAACTGCTGCGGTATGCCGGTGACCGTGTAAAAATAATTGCGGGCTTTAATCTGGCTGTTATTTTAGAGCTGATCTTGATGGAGAACGAGACTTTAACCGACGATGCTATTGAAGAGGCGATTGCTTCCGGGAGAGGCCAGTTGGCTTACGTCAACAAAATGATAAAGGGAGTGAAAGAATGATTAAATTATTGCGTGTCGACGACAGGCTGCTCCACGGACAGGTTGCGTTTGCATGGACGAAAAATCTGTCGATCCAATTGATCATAGTCGCCAATGATACCATCGCTCATGATGAATTTACAAAAATGTCACTGGGAATGGCCAAACCCCAGGGGGTCAATCTGTCCATCGCGGAAGTAGAAAAGTCGATAGAGGCATTGAAAAATGAAAAAATCAAAAAACTGAACAGCTTGATCATAGTAAACAATTTGAGAGATGCGAAGCAAATAGTAGAAGGCCTTGATGAAATAAAAAGCGTAAACCTGGGAGGGATCAAGGAGAGACAGGGCTCTCGCAGACTTACAAATGCCGTGAATCTGACCGATGAGGATGTTCAGATCTGCCGCGAACTTGTTTCGAAGGATATTGAGGTAGAGATCCGGCAAATGCCTATTGATAAAAAGGTATTGGTGCAATCTGTTATTTAAACCTTCTATTTTAATCTTGATTTAATTCAGAAGCAGAAGTTGAAAGGAGTTAATTATGAGTGCAATACAGGCTTTATTGCTGGGGATTGTTGCTGTGCTGGGTTGGTGCGAATATATAGACGGATTTAATAAATCCACACGCCCTATCGTTATGTGCACGCTGGCCGGCCTTGTGATGGGCGATCTGACCCAGGGTATTATCATTGGAGGAACCATGGAGCTCGCTACCATGGGCATGATGGGAATCGGTATCTCCATCCCCATCAATGTAACTATAGCAGGCGTATTGGGCGCTGCCTTTGCTATCAGCGGAAATCTTGGCGTCCAGGCGGCGGTTGCCCTTGCCATACCCATCGGAATTATCTTCCGCATGGGAGAGCATCTGGTCTATGCCGGAAGCGACGTCATCGCCAGCAGAATTTTATTTGCACATAAAGAAAAGAACTCGAAGAAATCCGTTAACACCATGTTCTGGCTGGCTTTTGGAATCCAGTGCGCTCTCGTGTTCTGCGCGGTATTCATCAGCCTGATCGCAGGCACCGAAGCGATCAATGCTGCGGTAAAAATGGTTCCCGACAGAGTGCTCGATGCGGTGGGAACCGGGACGGGCCTTTTGACCGCTCTTGGGTTTGCCCTTCTGTTTAATTTGACATCTTCGAAAAAAACCCTGGCATTTTACTTTATTGGCTTTGTTTTTGCCGCTATTCTGAAAATGCCCGTTATCCCCGTGGCTGTATTAGGCGGCGCATTTGCAATGATCGCTTACCACTTTGCGGATCGTACGGGAATCGATCAGACCGGTATTGATCAGACACAGCGGAGTTCCGACGGGATCATCGATCTCGACAGCTTGACGGAAGATACCCGCGAAGATGTGCGCGAGGTAGTTCATTTGCTCTCAAAATCAGATTTGAAACAGATATTTTTCCGCTCTTTTGGACTGGAAGCCCCGTTTATCTATTCCAGGCTTCAGGCCGTAGGCTTCTGCCATGCGCTGCTCCCTGCGATTTATAAGATATATGATACGGAAGAGGCGAGAACGGAAGCGATCAATCGAAATCTTGAGTTTTTCAATACAAATCCTGAGCTCAGCACCTTTATCTTCGGCGTAGTGTGTTCCATGGAAGAACAGAACGCACTGAACGAGAACTTTGATACTTCCAGCATCAACTCGGTCAAAGCCGGACTCATGGGACCCATGGCCGGCGTGGGAGATTCCGTATATTGGGGCATTTTAAAGACCATCGCCACCGGCATCGGGTGTCAGTTTTCGCTTCACGGCAGTATTTTGGGTCCGATCTTGTTCATGCTGATTTTTAATATCCCTCATTGGGTCATTCGGTACCTCCTCACGTTTACCGGCTATAACCTGGGAAGCAAGATCTTTTCCTTCATGTCAGGCAGCAACAATTTGATCCAAAAGATCACAGTCAGCGCGGGGATTTTGGGAATGACGGTGCTCGGCGCCATGACCGTCAATATGATCAGCCTGACGACACCGTTGGTTTTCAATATGGCAAACGACGTCTCACTGAAGCTGCAGGATACTCTGGATGAAATCATACCCGGCCTTCTCCCGCTGGCCGCAGTATTTATTATTTCAGCATTACTGCGCAAGCAGGTCAAGCTGCTTCCGCTGATTTTCATTCTGCTGTTTGGCGGAATCGTGCTGAATTTGCTCGGAATTATCGCATAGCGGGGTCACAGTTGGAAAGGGAAAGAGAAATGAAAAGTTTAATTGATTATGTGGAAAAGGCGCCGGCCCTTTGCCGCCAGATTATAGACAACGGCAAGAACCTGGTTGCGCCTCTGGTTGAACTGTACTGCGCAAAGGAATATAAAAAAATTGTCATGGTCGCGTCGGGTTCATCCGGAAATATCGCAAATTCTATCAAGTACTATATTCAGGATGTTCTGGGCGTTGAGGTAAAGGTCGTCTGGCCGGTCACCTACATTAACTACGATTATAAATTCAATGAGGATGCTTTGATCCTCTGCATGTCCCAGAGCGGGCGGAGCACCAACACCATCAATTCGGTAAAAAAAGCGAACGAATTGAAGCAGGATGTCGCCGTGCTGACGTCC
>DAITKX010000124.1:0-6991 GCA_036835995.1 Bacillota bacterium
CTCGCTTACCCGCTTCATGATCTTGCTCCAAAGCCTGGCGGCGGATGCGCTTCCCGAGCTCAGCTCTACGCTCATGTCATTTCCGATCCACAAGGAAGCGGCATATTGGGGCGTAAAGCCTACGAACCAGGCGTCATAGTTGTCCGTGGTGGTTCCGGTCTTACCGGCTACCGGCTGGCTTCCTATGGCGGCGGC
This sequence comes from Bacillota bacterium, assembly GCA_036835995.1. Lineage (GTDB taxonomy): Bacteria > Bacillota > Clostridia > Peptostreptococcales > Anaerovoracaceae > Anoxybacterium. The sequence goes on from DAITKX010000124.1 coordinate 196, forward strand.
TTTTCCAATTCCATTTGTTACTACGGTTCTCAGCATATCCCGCATGATGAAAGCGACGCCTTCATCCATGATCCTGGTCGAGCTCGCGGTCTTTTCGAGGATCACGTCTCCGCGTTTGTTGGTTACCTTTGTATATCCGATGGGCGCCGTATAGTTTCCCTGATTGGCAAAAGAGCCGTAGCCCGCGGCCATTTCCAGGGGAGAGATCCCCTTGGTCATTCCGCCGAGAGCCAGCGCCGCAGCGTTCATATCGTTGACGCTGCCGGACTCAACAATGCTGGTGATTCCGCATTTCTTCAGGAAATTCAGGGAATTTTGCACACCGATATCGGTGAATATCTTAACCGCGTTTACGTTGATGGACTGCTCCAGGGACTCGCGCATGGTATTAAGGCCACTATAGCCGGAATACCAGTTCTTCGGCCACAGCTTCCCCTGAATGGTCAAGGGAGAGTCGTCGATGACGCTGGCAGCCGTCCAGAGAGCTCCGTAGCTGTTTCCCTCAGAAGCGGTGTTTTTTATGCCGGACTTGGATTTTTCCAGGCCGCTCTGGAGCGCAGGACCGTAAACCCCCATGGGTTTGATGGAGGATCCCGGCTGACGCGGATTGATCGCACGGTTGAAGATCAGCCTGCCTTCGATATTTCTGCCGCCTACCATCGCTTTGATGCCGCCGGTCTTGTAATCGAAGATCACCATAGCGGACTGGGGCTGTATTATCTTTTGTTTCAAGGTGTAAGTTGAGACGCTCTGATCCTTTACGTTGCAAATCTTTTTGGCAAGGGAAGCGCCCTGGTCGGAAAATTGGAAGAAATCCGGCGCGTCCTTGAAGAACTGGCCGCTGATCAAAAGGTTTCCATCGCTATCCTTGCTCTTATACTGCTGGGGAATATTGATGACGCTGCCGCTGCCTTTTATACAGTAGAAAATGCCGTCCTGAATCACGTACATATCCTTAAATTCAATGTTGTAGTCTATCTGGCCCTGATATTCCGTTTTGGGGAAATTCAGCCGTTTTCCTTTCAGCAAGAGAATGTCTCCGTTATCGGCGGCCTGATATTCGTCCTTTCCCAGCGTAAAAGTGCCATCGGAGTCGAAGAGGTTGTTATAGCTGTACAGCAGAATTTGACCGTTGCTCCCGAGGATGTTTCCGGCCTTATCCTTGATCTTGTTCAGCCCCGCGACCTTCGGGAAGTTGTTGTTGTTTGAAAACTCCTCTTCCGCGATCTTCTGCATCCTGGAGTTCATCGTGGTGTATATTTTCAGACCTCCGTTGGAAAGACGCCGTCTGGCTTCCGTCTCGTCGATATTCATTTTATCCATCAGGTCGTTTACGACCTGTTTGATGACATAATCGGCAAAATAGGAGGATATTTCATCAGTGCTATCCTGGCTGGGATTGATGAGGTCTCTCAAATTGACCGCCGCAGCCTCGTCATATTCCGCCTTGCTGATCATACCCTGATCCTTCATAAAAGAAAGGACAAGGTTTTTTCTGTCGATCACCGCATCGTTATAGACAAGGGTATAGACGTCGCCCTTGTTAAGGATGTTCGGATCGTCCGCCGCAACCTGCTCCGTGTCGTATCGCTTCACTGGGGCCAGACGGTTGGGATCTTTCGGGAGACTCGCAAGGGTTGCACATTCGGGCAGGGTCAGGTCCTGAACGTCCTTCGAAAAATATGCCTGAGCGGCCGCCTCGACGCCGTTTGTCCCGTATCCGAGATAGATGGTGTTCATATAGGCTTCCATGATCTGCTTTTTCGTTAAATGCCGTTCCAGCAGGACCGTATAATAAGCTTCCTTGATTTTTCTCGTCATATCGTACTTGGATTTTGTTTCCGCCAGATATAGATTCCTTGCAAGCTGCTGGCTGATGGTGCTTGTGCCGCTGATGCGGTCGCCCGTCATGACGCCTTCCTTGATAGCGCCCAGGATTCGTATGACATTGAAACCGTGATGGTTCCAAAAAGTCTTATCCTCAATGGAAACGAATGCGTCGATGAGATTCTGCGGAAGATCCGTATAGGATACGTTGGTCCTCTTTTCCTTATTCGAGGTCAACATGCTGTCTATAATATTGCCTTCGTCGTCGTAGAGCACGGAGTTTTCCGACAAAAGATCGTAGATATTGTTTGGATCGATCTTGGGTGCTTTTACGATGATGGAAGCGACGACGCCTCCAAGGACCAGGATCACCGCAATACAAATAAGCGATAAGGCCTTAAAGAATCTTTTTTTGTTTACCGTATATTTTTTCTTTTTCTTCTGTTTTTGTTTCTGCGTTTGATTTGTCATAGGCTCCTCAATATTGGTCTCATCAATCTGTGATGAGTTTGGCTTTGATAAAAATCTGCTCTGGGGCTTTGACTCAGAAAGCCGCTCCAGCCGGGATTTTCCGGCTCTCCACGGGAACCTTTGGCCGCTCGCGAGAATCGTTATGGCCGGGCTCACGGGCCTCGCCGGGGCCGCCAGGACCGGATTCAGCGGGCTCGCTATGGCTTGGCTCACCGGGGCCGTCAGGACCGGGCTCGCTTTCCGATTCGCTGCTGTGCTGTTCCATTCTATTTAAGCCACGATCAAAAACATCGCTGATTTTATCGAATTGATTAAGGAACTCGTCGATTTCCTTTTGCTTGTCCGATTTATCAAACTCGTCTGCCATGTTATCACCTGCCTCATTTGCTTAGAATTATGCGATTATTGTCCCATAAATGTGAAACATTTATGGGACAGGGCCATGCGCCTTTTCGTCCTTGGCGAAATTCTGGCGCGGCATTGAATCCGTATAATATCTGCATTCGCAGATATTATACCATACCCGGTTTCATGTGTTAAATGAATTCTATGAAAGACACACACTTGTAATAATCTAACAGGGGAAGTATAATGAAAACAACCGTTGTAAGGCGTTCAAAGAATGATTGGGGGAGAGAGATATGTACGACAGCGTCGATGTAGCCAGAGCGGCGATCAAACTGGCGGTCACGTCCAGCAGGAGCTCGGAAGAGCAGCTGATTGCAAAGCTGAGGGAAAAGGAAATTTACGGCGCGGCAGTGGATATTGGCGGGGACATCGTAAACTCCATTCATATTGTCATAGAACGGGCGATCATCGCTTCCAGGAAAAGCGGTGTGACAAAGGAAAACCACGTATCGGACGGCGCCATCGCAGGGGCGTCCAGGGAGGCGATCATGCAGATCGCAGCCAAGGCCACCGGACTCAATGGAGGAGGGAAAGTCGCCATCTGCAGGCACAAAGAGCACCTCAGCGTATGCATTTTCATGAGCATCGGGCTTCTCCATCTCAACGAGGTTGTGATCGGCCTGGGACACAGGTCCCTTCCGGCGGACTGACATGGCATAAATGAATTGACATAAAATACAATATATGGTAAATTAGAAAAGAGAGAAAGAGAACAGGGAGATTGAGATGAGAAGACCTGTTGTTTTTCTTTTTCTTTTTTTTATATTCGGGATCGCCTTGGAGTACCACCTGAGCAGGCCGCCGTTTCAGTTAGCGGCCATGGCTCTTCTCCCGGCGGTGATTCTTTTTATTTTTCAGGCTGTCCGATCTGTAAAAATTTCGGGGGGCGTGCCCCGGGCCCGGACCGGGTTTATCTGTCTTTTCCTGCTGACGGCGCTTTTAGGAAGCCTTTATTTCTATCTGGCGGAGCATCACAGCGATCCTTTGGAGTTCTATGAGGGAAAGACTTTCACAGTGGAAGGCCGCGTCGTTACAGTCAAAGTGCAGAGTGAATCCTCATGGCAGATGCTCATCACGGCGCCGGGCGCGGACAAACGGCTCGTCCAGGTGAAGGGGACCATGAAAGCCCCCGAGGAGTACATCGGCAAATGGGCTGTGGTCAGGGGAAAGGTGGAACTGCCGTCCGAGAGGCGGAATCCCGGATTGTTTGATTACCGCCTGTACTTGAAAACAAAGGGAGTTCGGGTGATCCTCCTGACCGACCCAGGGCATATTTCTATCGGGCAGGGCCATGCGAAGACTTTCAATGGGCAGAGCCAGCTCCAATCGTCGTTGAGTCAGGGCGAATCCCTGTTTTTTTCCTCGCTGGCCCGCTTGAAATACGGTTTTATGGACCGTCTCTCAAAAGAGATGAGCCCCGACGCATATGGTCTCATGGTGGGCATGCTGTTCGGCGACCGAAGCTTTATCGGGGATGACGTGTATGAGGCCTTTCAGAAGAACGGGATCGCCCATATCCTGAGCGTGTCGGGGATCCATGTAGGCATTGTTTACCTCTATCTCAGCCGTCTTTTCGGAAGCCGGAAGACCAGAGGGGTCTATCTGCTCAGCGCCCTGATGCGGCGCTTTCGGAGTTTTCCCCCTCTGTGGTTCGGGCCGTCGTCATGATCCTGATTCACATGTTTTCCAAGGTGGCGTACCGTCGGTATGACTTTCTTTCGTGCACGGCCGCCAGCGCTCTGGGAATGCTCCTGGTCAATCCGTTCTATCTCTTTAACGCCGGTTTTCAGCTTTCCTACATGGCGGTGTTCTGCCTGGCGGCTCTGCTTCCCTGGGTGAACCGGAGGATTGCGCTGATGGAAGAGCGGGGAAGGAGCGCCCTGCTGACGGAAGGGCTCAGGCTTTTCTCGCCGCTTCTCATAATACAGCTTGGGATGGAGCCCATCACGGCCTATCTCTTCAATTACTTTTCCGCCGTATCCTTTTTTATAAATACTCCGGTAATTGTAATTTCAGGCATTGCGATTCCTCTGGGCATCTGTCTGATCCCGGCGTCATTTCTCCAGGGAGTGTTTCCGGGGGGCGGCGTTTTGTTCGGCGTAGGCGCCCAGGCCGCAGAGCTTCTCATCGACGCCATGCTCCGGCCCATCGACCCTCTCTCTGCTGATATTCTACGGGTTTTTCTTTTTCCTCTCCTCAGAGTTTTTCAGAATCCTCTACCAGCGGAAACGGAAGAAGGCGATGGCTGCCTTTTGCTGCCTGATTCTGGTCCTGTCCCTCGGGGCCTCCGCGGCGGCGGATACGGATTACAGCGATGCGAACCTCGTGTTTGTAGACGTGGGGCAGGGAGATTGCCTTCATATCAGGACTCCGGGAGGAAAAAACATCCTCATCGACGGAGGCGGCAGCGTGAATTACGATGTGGGGAAAAAGGTTCTCCTGCCCTATTTATTGAAAAATGGGGTGAAATCCGTCGATCTGGCTATCGCCACCCATCTTCATACCGATCATTATCAGGGCATCGTCGGCCTTGCGCGGAACATGGAGGTGAAAAAGCTTGGAACCTATGCGGGAAATGTCCTTCGGGAGCAGGAACTCGTTGAGGAGACCGGACTGGAAAAGGGGGATGTACTGTATCTGTCCGCAGGCGATCGCATCCCTGTTGAAAAGGATATCTGGATCGACGTGCTTTATCCGGAGAAAAAGACGGAGGAAGAGTATCAGGCGCTCCTGTCGGATGAAGCGGATGAAAACCGAAGCTGTCTTTTTATGAAGGTTTACTATAAAGGGATTACTGTTCTAATGACGGGGGATATCGGTATGGAGGGGGAAGAGGAAATCATGGCCCTCTATCGGGATAATCCGGAAATACTGGATGTCGATATCCTGAAGGTCGGGCATCACGGAAGCAGATACTCCACCGGCGATTTGTTCCTTCAAGAGGTGAACCCGGAAATTGCCGTGTTTCAGGTGGGAAAAAATAATTTTGGACATCCTCACCCGACGACCATTGAAAAATGCTCAAAAAAAGGTATAATTATCTATAGAAATGATTTAAACGGCGCGATCCTGTTTACATGCGACGAAAATCTATGGAGCAAAGAGGGAAAAATATGGCATACAGACGTTCTTCTGCGGAAGAGCACGCTTTTAAAAGAATAGATAAGGACATGAAGAGCAACAGTGTCAAAAACCTGCTGCTCCTTTTTGGGAGGGAAGAGTTTCTGGTCCACTGGGCTGTGGACGCCCTGGTGCGCAGGTATGTGAACGAAGCCTGCCGGGATCTGGATTTTTCCAGGCTTGACGGTACGGCCGTCACCTTCGGCCAGATCAGAAACGACTGTGAAACCCTGCCGTTTCTCTCCGAGAGGCGGGTCGTCCTGATCTCCGATTTCAAGCTCATCGAAGGTGTGAAAACCAAGGGCTTCGACGAGGAAGAGGAAAAGCAGCTTGCGGATTATCTGAAACATGTTCCGGAGAACTGTATGCTGATCATCACTTCCGGAGGGGCGGACAAGAGGAAAAAGATTTTCAAAAGCATCTCCGAATCAGGGAGCGTTTACGAATTTTCCGAGCTGGATGAAAAGTCCTTGAAATCATACATCGAAAAGAGATTCAGGGAGGCGGGGAAAACCGCCAGACCGTCGGTGGTGGCCGAACTGATTGCGGCTTCCGGATATTACGATAAGGATACGGACTATACCTTATACAATCTGGAGAACGATATCAAGAAAGCCGTGGCGTACAATGAAGGCGCTGAAATCGGAATGGAAGCCGTGAAAAACACCGTCTCCGGAAATATGGATACCGACGTCTTCGCCATGATCGACTCCCTGGGCCGGGGCCGGAAGGAGGAGGCGTACCAGATGCTCCACAACCTGCTGGTCTCCGGGGAGCAGGTATTCAAGCTGCTGGCTTTGCTCTGCTCCCATTTTGAGATCATCCTGTCGGTAAAGGAAATGAGGGAAGAAGGGAAGTCCTTCGGGGAAATGAAGGACATTCTGGATATCCACGAATTCAGAATAAAAAAAGCGGCGGCCTTTGGAGAGCGGTATACTGTTCCCCATCTGCGGAGAGTCCTGCAGAAAAC
>DAITKX010000124.1:7055-7279 GCA_036835995.1 Bacillota bacterium
TCATAGCGGAGATATAAAATGACAAAACAAATAAAAGCTGATCTGATGCTGCTGCTCGTGACACTTTTCTGGGGCGTGTCCTATTGGCTTATCGACATCAGCCTTACCGAGGTCGGACCCTTTGCTTTAAACGCGTTGCGGTTCCTCATCGCCTTTTTCATAGCAGTTATCTTTGGTTTTCCGAAACTGAAAACAGTAGACAGAACAACGCTGAAATACAGCGC
>DAITKX010000125.1:0-7037 GCA_036835995.1 Bacillota bacterium
TTCGTCAGGCTTATTATCTCCCATGGCAAAAGAACTATGCGAAAAACGACACCAGCCAGAGCTTTCTAATGAAGCGTCAGCGTATCGATCTGCTTCAGGCTGTCATAATCATAGGATGTAATCCGCCCGTCCTGCACGTAATAAAGCTCATCTCCGATATACAGAACCCGTCTTCCATACGGAATGTAGCTTCCATAAATTCCGGAGGGATCGGAATCCAAAATCCCTTTCAGCACAAGCTTCTTTCCGCTGTAGTTCACGATGACCGCCCCGTTTTGAAAACCTCCTTTTTGATCGTCGTATGCCAGATACGCATCCAAAGCTACGTTCTCATTGGAGGGATCGACCATGATGGCTTTATGGTCGTAGAGCGCGTCTGAACTGCTCCCGGAGCCGCCGACCACGAGCTTTGAAATCTCCTTGGGCTTACCCATATCGGATACGTCGAAGAGCGAAAATTTCAGTCCTCCCTGCCGGGTTCCCACCACGACATCCTTCCCGCTGTTATCCTTGCGGTAAATATCGTAGGTATCCTGCCCGATTCCCAGAATCAGGCCGTCGCCGACGGGATGAAGGTAATTGCTGAAGCCGGGAACTTCCAGTTCGCCGGTCAGGACAGGCTTTTTCGGATCGGAAAGGTCGAACACGAACAGCGGGTCAATGGTCCTGAATGTCACGATATAGCCCTTGTCTCCCATAAACCTGACGGAATAGATGGACTCGCCCTTTGCCAGCCCTTCCACAGAACCCACAACATTGAGAGCGTGATCGAGGATGTAAAGACCGCTGCTGCTGTTGGACGAGACGGTGGTGGCGACCCTCAGATTTCCGTCGTATTCGTCCATGGAGAATTGATTCAACAGATATCCGGGGACTTCCCCTGAGCCTGCGTATCCCACCTTCATCCCTGCCAGCTCGAACTTCACGATGGAAGTATTATCGCCCCAATTGTTGAAAGCCAGGTACAGAGACGAATCGTTCATGTACATCGTCGCGCCGTAGGCGGTGATCGCCTCTACCTCCGTCCTTTCGTGATTCTTGATATTGATTGCGGAAACGATCAGATACCCAGGGCTTGGATGTCTCGGCATGATCATCACATCATCAAGCTTCATGCTGAATTCCTGGCTGCCCTCGACCGTGTCCCGCATCAACGGCAGGACAGGCCCGCCGGAAGGATAGGTATTGGTTACCAGATAGACGATCTCCCCGTTCTTTCTGCTTGAAAGATAGCGGCCCTCCATCTCATGACCTTTCAGATAAGTGGGCTTCAATGGATCGGAAATATCATAGACGTCCGCGAAGCTGTAGGTTTTCGACGGAATGTAAGGGGGCATGATCCCGATATCCTTAAGGCCCGTTTCCATCCTCACATTGTCATTGATTACGACGCGGTTATTTTCGGATCTCGTTCCGAGCAAAACCAGCCTGTCGCCGTCCACGTAGATCTCGTTCACCGTTTTATCAGCCGAAAGCCGGATCACGGTGTCGTCGCTCAGCTTGCCTTTATTGGCTCCGACGATTCGTACCGCGTTATTTCCCGCGATGTAAATGTATTTTCCGTCTGTCTTTACGATATCCGCCTCATCGATGCCCTCGACCTGAACGTTGGTCTGTGAATAAGAATCGTCTTTTGCGCTTGACGCCGCCTTGGATACGGGGATCAGACCCTGATCCCCGGCAGATGCGGCATTCTCCGATATGGTATAGTAGATCTCCGGATCCTTGATACCTGTCGCCTGCACGGTCAGAGCTTTTGCGAGCTCCTGCATCGTCCTTGCCTTCACGGCTTCGCCGATTTTAGCCGTGACATCCTCCATAAGTCCGGGCGACGAATTCAGTTTTATTTCCCGGTCAGACACGGCGATCACGCGGTTAAAATAGGATACCTTCTTTCCCAGCACATCCTCGCAGATCACCCGGAGCGGCACCATAGTGCGCCCGTCCACGATCAAGGACTGAGCGTCCATATCGAATTCTTTTCTCTGCAAACCGTCTTTTACGATATATTTTTTGCTGCCGACAGGAAAGAGATATTCCTTCCCGCCGTATCCGATGACGGCTGTCTTTTTCGCCGAGTCGTAAGACACCTCTGCGCCGAAGTATTCCGAAATCGCTTTTAAAGGAAGCAGCGTCTTTGACTGTATGACGAGAGCAACCAGGTCCGGATTGGTCGAATCCAGCATTTCAACCTCTCCGTTGGATAAGATCAGCGGACTCCCCGTATAAAGGTATACATCTCCGGCGGCGGATGCTTTCGTATCCGCTTCGTTTCCGCCTGACGCCAGCGCCAGAACCGTCCCGGACAACAGCATGATCAGGATCAAAGCGACGTAAAGGAATGGCTTTTTCCTCATTGCAAAATCCCCTTTCTGTTTCGTTCATTCCGTTTTATATAATTTTTATCTATTTGACGGAGGGCCCTGCCATAAAGTTCCTGTAAAAATCCGCCTCTGAAGCATTTCTGAAATAATTGCGAAATAATTTCTTAACTTGACCTGTTATCGGTCCTCCGACTATAAGAACCCCTGGAAGCAGATCGTTTCCAGGGGTTCTTATTCGGTCAGGTTCGGTCGGGAATTCCGATAAATGCTTTTATTCGCTGATCTCCTCCAGGGATTTTCCCATGGTCTCCTTGCCAAACAGCGCTACCACAAGCGCCACCACGGCAAATACCCCGGTGAGCAGTACGAAAACATATCCATACCCGGTATCCATACCGTAAGCGTTGCAAATAGCCGCTACGATCAGCGGAGCCGCAAAGGCGCCTACTCTTCCGAAAGCGGCGGCCCATCCCGTGCCGCTTCCTCTGGCGGCGGTAGGATATACCTCCGGCGTATATGCGTATACGCAGCCCCAGGCCCCAAGACTGAAGAAATAGAGCAGGCATCCATAAGCCAGGACCTGTGACACCGACGCGGCATGTCCGAACAGCCATGCCGCAAGTGCGGTACCGGCAAAGTAGATCGTAAGCACCCATTTTCTTCCGATCCTTTCAATCAGCCATCCGGCGCTAAAATATCCGGGCAGTTGCGCAAAGCACATGATCAATGTAAATTCAAAGCTTTTCACCATGGCAAAGCCCTGAGCCATCAAGATGGTCGGCGTCCATAGCACAAAGCCGTAATAGCCGAAATTGATGCCGATCCAGATGACCCAAAGCACAAAAGTGCTTCGGGCATATTTCTTTGACCAAAGCTCTCCCAGGGATAAGCGCATACCGCTGTCCTTAACGTGCTTCTGAGATTTTTCCTCTTCGGGATTCGGGGAGTTATGCAAGTCCAAAGAATGCTCCTCTGGAGAATATTCTTCAAAGCCGGCCTCTTTTTCCATAATCCGGACCAGGCGGTCCGCTTCGCTTCCTTTTCCCGAAGTCTCCAGGTATCGCGGGGATTCGGGGACCGCTTTTCTCAAATACGCGGCAAACAAGGCGGGAACCGCTCCGATCAGGAATGCCGCGCGCCAGCCGTAAACCGGGATCATCAAATAGGCCACCAGCGCCGCAAGGATCCATCCCCAGGCCCAAAAGCTTTCCAGGATGATCACGTTGCGCCCGCGTATCTTCTTCGGCGAGAACTCGCTGATCAGAGTCGAAGCCGCCGGCAATTCCCCACCGAGCCCAAAGCCCGTCAGGAACCTCATCACAAGCAGCATCGGATAATTCACGGAAAGACCCGCCAGCCCGCTGGAAATGCCATAGATCACCAACGTCCACATCACGACGGTCCTTCTTCCCCATTTATCCGCGGCCATACCCGACAGAGCCGCGCCTAAGATCATGCCCAACATTCCCGCGCTGCCCAGCACGCCGATCTGTCCCGTGGACAATCCCCAGTCTGTGCCGATGGCGGCCATAACGCCGGAGACCATTCCCTGGTCCATGGCGTCAAACATCCATCCGATTCCCGTAAGAAACAGTATTTTCTTTAACATGGGCGTCGACGGCAGACGGTCAATACGATTAGCGATATGATACATTTAAATCTCTCCTTCTTCCATTTGCTGGCTTTCTCGAATTATGACAATTCATTGCGCTATTGGTTTTTCTTGTATTAACATATGTATAGTTATATGTCTTGTCACTAGCTTTAGTCTACCATATTAATATGGAACAAATCAAGATTTATTACGCAGAAAATCTATGAATCAAAGATTCATGATTTTCCAGCATAAATTCTGTCAACATCGCTAAAGCGCCGGACAGAATGTTATATGAAACGAAGGACAGAAAAATCTGTCCTTCGCAAAATGTACTTTTATTTTGTTTTTCAGGCCAAAATCAAACGCTTTACGCTGATTCTTATACGCCTTTCTTGAACTGTTCTTCTCTGGTTTCCTCAGGAAGAGTGAAATCGCATTCCATCAAAGGAACAAGCTTCGACTTTTTCTTGATCTTATAGCCGATTACCAATGCCGGGAAGACCGGAATCAGCAGATAGTTTGAAATAAAGTCAAACCAGGTGAAATCTTCAAATACCCACATGTTGGAGAAGAGCAGGATGATGGAAATACCAATCATCGCAACGATGGGAGCGACCGGGTAGAACTTTCCTTTGTATTTCAGTTCTGAAACGGAATGACCCTGAGCAACCCACGCTTTTCTAAATCTGTAGTGGCAGATGGAAATTCCGAGCCAGATAAAGAATCCGCTGAGAGCAGACGCATTGTAGAGAATATACTTTTCCTTCGCCAACGAAAGAAGCAAAGAAGGAAAGGGCTGCGATACAGCCGGTTGCCCATACAGCGCGATAAGGAACGCCTCTGTCGTTTGTCTTGGAGAAGAACTTGGGGGCATTCCCGCGCAAGGACATTGCATGGAGCATTCTGGATGAGGTGTACAGACCTGAGTTACCGCAGGACAGTACAGAAGTAAGAATAACCGCGTTCAAAACCGAAGCAGCAGACGCAAATCCTACATTTTTGAATACCAGAACAAATGGAGACGCCGCTACGTTTTCCGGGCTTCCATTCAGCAGATCCGGTTCGGTAAACGGAATCAGAGTACCGATTACGAAAATAGCGCCTATGTAGAAGAGCAATATCCTCCAGAATACTGTGTTGATCGCTTTCGGAACCATCTTAGCCGGGTCAGCCGATTCAGCTGCGGCAAGGCCGACGATCTCAGTTCCCTGGAATGAGAAGCCTGCTACGACGAATACGCTCATCATTGCGGCAAAGCCGCCTACGAAAGGAGCTTTCTGTCCGGGGCCATTATCCAAAACCCAGTTCTGGAATCCCGTCGTATGGTTGCCCATGATGCCGAAGATTGCGAGAATACCGACGATCAGGAAAATGATAACCGCAATTACTTTAATTCCCGCAAACCAGTATTCGGCCTCTGCATAGGACTTTGTGGAAATAAGGTTCAAGGCCATCAGCAGTACGAACGAGCATATCGCAACCAAAGTTACGGGAACGTCCGGAACCCAGAACTTAAAGATCAGGCCGGCTGCTACGAATTCCGCCGCAACGGTGATCGACCATGAGAACCAGTAGTTCCAGCCCACTGCAAATCCAAAAGCCGGATCGATGAATCTGTTGGCATAAGCTTCAAAAGAACCTACTAACGGAAGCTGCGTTGCCATTTCTCCAAGAGATGTCATCATAAAAAACACAATAATACCCATTAGCGCATAAGCGACTAAAGCACCTCCCGGGCCGGAACTCGAAATCGCACTGCCACTTGCAAAGAACAAACCTGTTCCAATGGCTCCGCCGATAGCTATCATACTAAGCTGCCTGGATCTTATACCACGGTTCAGTTTAGAGTCTTCGCTAACTTTTTCTGTACCCATAATAATTCTCTCCTTACCTTAAATAAATAGATTTACACTGAAGCAGCCCACCGAAGGTCAACTGCTTACGTCACAGCATGAAGGCAATTTCAATGCTTTTGACGTTTGCCCAAAGCAAGGGCGTTTTCGATAAAAAATGTTCCTTTTCAATCGGTTTCGGTACCACCTCCGATCCTTCAGAAAATTACAATAAATGATACTTTTGAAAAGCCTTTGCTTTTACAAAGAATTCTGTCAATTCATTATACCTAGCAAATGCGAAAATCAATACCCCTGGTGTGGAACCGCTCAAATTTGAACAAACTATTGAAATCGAAGGAGTTTCAGCTATTAAATTCAATAGCAAAACGCAAATTTTTTTGCAATTCTTTCCTGAATTGGGCGATGTGCTGAACCATTATATAAAAAGAGAGATCACTCTCTCTTTAAAAGCTTTTCTAAGTGATCTCTCCCTGTCTTATCTTATTTTCAACGACTTTTTTGCCAAGCTCCGGAAGAGCTCTGGACGGCAAATCGCCGTAATCCACGCTGCCGTTGGGCGAATTGCGCTTGACCTCTTCCTTTCCCAGCTCAACGAGCTCCTTGGAAATCAAATTTCCAAGATCCCTGGACTTTACATTTCCTAAATCAACATTGCTTTCGACCATCGATTTCACCTCCTGTCATTAGTCTGACCACGAATGATCCTGCTATGTATGAAATAATTTTGGATAAATTCAAAAATTATGCGTAAAATAATCGCGACAAGTGAGAATAACCGCGGGATAATCAAACTGCTGGATGTAAGTGGCTGAAGGGAAATAACTGCCGGCTCACAAAAATTCAGCAGGGTCTGATTATAGATGGCAACTGAATAACACGAACAGGAGGCAGTTGATTCAACTGTCTTTTGTTTTATGCGTATCTCTTTTATCCGTTTAGGGCAAAATGAATTTATGATAAGCCAGGAGGTGGTCTTGATGAATTATGATACGACAAAAAACAGAGCGGATACGGAAGCCGCTGTCAGGCAGCTTGCCGCGAAATTTCAGGATCTGGCAAAGATCCCCGCATCGAAGCCCCCAAATACAGCGAATTCGTCCAAGCCGGTACAGACTTCCGAATTTGCGTATTCCGACGTCCTTGATGAAGTAAAGGAAAAGGAAGTGCCAATGAAAAATTCCCACTGAACAAAGAAAATTTCTGCCAACGGAGAAATTTTTTATCCGGATTTTTTTCTTTCTACAAATTTCTTGGAATGCA
>DAITKX010000126.1:0-4602 GCA_036835995.1 Bacillota bacterium
CTGGGCGTTAGTGTTATAATCAGCTTAGTGGAACATAAAACCATCAAGCGCAGTGAAGGAAAGGCGCAGAGGGTCATCGACAAGCGTAAAATCCAAGATTAGGATTTGCAGTTGCCAATCATTTGCGAGGCAAATTGAGATGGATTAATAAGAGAGAGGTGTTCTTTATGGTGATTAAACAATTATCCGTTTTTCTCCAGAACGAACTGGGAAGGCTGGAGGAAGTAACAGACATTCTTTATAAGCATAACATCAATATTTCCGCTTTGAGCATCGCCGAAACCGCGGAATACGGCGTCCTGAGAATGATCGTCGACGATATCGGCAAGGCCTCGGAAGCCCTGAAATCAGAAGATTTCAATGTAAAAATTTCCGACGTCATCTGCGTCGAGTCTCCTGACGTTCCAGGCGAGCTCCATAAAAATCTCCAGCTCCTGACCAGGGCGGGGATCAACCTGTCCTATATGTACGGCTATTCCAACGGAGGGACGGCGCGGCTGATCATGAAGGTCAGCGATCCGGAGAAGGCGATAGAACTATTAAAATAAGTCAATTAAAAGTACGCACCTGGCAGTGTGTTCTCTTGGAAACCGCCGTCTTTAAATGCTTCGCATGAAAACGGGAATAGGTTTCACGGTTTCCGTTGGGAACACACATGCCACGGTGCATTTTTTGACCCATTTCAGGTCCGGCGCCGGCCTGGATCGCTGGCCTCAGTCAATCCATTTTCATTAAAGATATTCGATGCGGATGGGCTGGGCGCCCTCCCACAGGACTTTTTCTCCCAGCTTTTCCAAGTCCTCCAGGCCTTCTGTGATAGTTAGAAAATGATTTCCGGCCAATTGACCCACCTGGCTTGAGAACAGGCATCTCCCGTATGCCACGATGATTTCCATCTCGCTGACCCCTCCCGGATAGAGCAGGAATTCGCCCTTTGCCGGGTGACTGGTGTGATTCTCATAGTCCAGCCCCAATCTCAAATCACCGTAAGGAATCCACATCCCCTGCCCGCTCCAGCGCACATGGATCAGTTTATTTTCAAGGGGCAGCAGCTTTTTAAACACTTCACAGGTTTTAGGCGCCAATTCTTCTTCCAGTTTTCCGGTAAATTCGTAACCGCCCGCGGTTATTTTCAGCTTTGTCATAGTGTTTCCTCCCAGTTTCTCAGTTTGTTCCATTATATTTTGCGAGCGTCGTCGAGCAAAAGTCGAGTAAAATATATTGATTCTACATACGGCAACGCCCTTTTTGCGGCTTTGCCGCATATTAATTATTGGAATCATTATAACCCATAAGTTTACTCTTTGTGAAGCGGGAACACCGCGAAAAATCTGCATATAATTTTTTAGATCATATGCAGATCAAGGGGAGATTTGGGCGCCTGCGTTTTTCATCGGTTGTGATGTGCAGGAATTATGTTTTTACTGCAATTGCAGTCCATTCAGGATTTCCGTCAGGGATTTGACTTCATCCTTGTTCATGGTGATTCCCCTGCTCATGTGGGAATGATCTTCATCCCACTCCCGGAGATCGAACTTGGCCGGGTTTCCATTCCACGCGACCATGTTGAGTTCTTTTTTCCAGCCGGTGGGCGAGATTCCGATAATCCCGACATGTTCCTCCAATTCAAATGTAATTTCCCTGTCTTTGTCCCGTTCTTTTCCTGCCATTTGTTTTTCTTCCTTTCCTAATTCTATTCAAAACACCCCTTCTGACCGTCACTGTGGTTCCTCGCGCCGCATGTTTTGTAGTATAATAATACTATATATGTAAATATATGTCAATCATTTTTTATTATTTTCTTTCCCCGTTAATTGAAAAAGTAAATTCCGGTTTTGAATGGAAACGGAATTTACTCTTGCAAGGTTCTGATATTATGAGCAAGATTTTACTCTATACTCGATATTCTGAGCAGTCGCAGCTTCTACGGGCGGTCGAGGCTGCGGTCCGCTTACGCCCCCAGAAACAGATTGAGCAGGAGGGCGGTGACCGGGATGCTGATTAGAGAAAACAGAGTGGTGATAAAGACTCCCTGAGCGGCCAGCCTTGCATTGACGCCGTGAAGCTCCGAAAGTACAGGCGAGATTGCGGCGGAAGGCATGGACATGGCGAACACCACGAGACAAAGGACAAATGGATTCACGGGAATCAAAAGGAATATTCCGAAAAGGGCCGCAGGTATGGCGATCAGTTTTAGAATGATGATTTCAAAGAGATGCCTGTTGGTGAGGATCTCCATGGCCTTGCTTTCCGCGAGCTGGATCCCGATGATGATCATGGAAAGCGGAACGGTAATATTCCCTACCATCTCGAGAAAGTTCGTCAGGAGGGACGGCAATGAGATGCCGAATATAAAGATCAATATGCCGATAATGCTGGTGACGACAGGAATGGAAACCAGCGATTTTGCCGCGGTTTTAACTGTAAGGCCGCTCTTCGAACCGGAGACGAGCATGATGACTCCGACTGAATAAGCATAAAATGTGAAGACCGCGTTGGCGATGATCATGAGAAACAAACCCTTTTTTCCAAAAACGGCAAGAGAGAGTGGAAACCCCATAAAGCCACAATTGGTAAGGACCAGAAGGAATCGGTATACGCCTCTGTCTGCCATAGGCGCTCTCATGATCTTAAGGCACAGAATGGAAATGACCGTAGTTATAATCAGCGCCAGAAGCATAAATCCCGCGGTCTGCACGACAGAAGACAGAGTCTCTTTGGTAAGCTCTTCCTGGCTCATGGAATAGATAACGAGGCACGGACTTGTAATGTTGACCAGAAGCAGGGAAAAATACTTCGTCGATTCCTCCGGAAACCATTTTAATTTATTACCGATATATCCAAACAGCGAAATGCCGAATACGCTTAAAATCTTTGCAAATATTAAAAACAAACTCTTTCCTCCTTGCCAAGCGCCTTATATAGCTTAAAATAGTACTTAAGCCTAGCTGCGGCGCCTTAACATAACCGCACTTTGACCGATCTTTGACCGTACTTTAATAGAATATGGCAGGTTCTCGCCAAAGTCAAGGTCTATCCCTGTTATTGTTGACAGAGAGCCCTTTAACCGATAAAATAATGAGGTATTTGCATTCACGGGAGAAGAAAAATGAGTTTATTGACTGTAGAAAATGTCACCCATGGTTTTGGGGGCAGGAGAATATTGGAGGACGCTTCCTTCCGGCTGCTGAAGGGCGAGCACATCGGGCTCATCGGCGCAAACGGGGAAGGAAAGTCCACTTTTTTGAATATCATAACCGGCCAGTTGGCCCCTGACGAAGGCAGGGTCGAATGGTCCAAGCGCGTAACGGTGGGCTACCTGGACCAGCATTCCTCCCTCAAAAAAGGAATGACCATCAGGGACGCCCTGCGGGAGGCCTTTCAGCATATGTTTGACCTGGAGGCTGAGATGCTGGCCCTTTATGACGCCATGGCCGCCGAGGGCGCCAACGTCGAAGAAATGCTGGAGGACGCCGGCGAGCTCCAGCATATCCTGGAGCACAGCGGTTTTTATACCCTTGACGCCAAGATCGAAGAAATTGCCAACGGGCTGGGTCTTGCTTCCATCGGCCTGGATAAGGATGTGGCGGATTTGAGCGGCGGCCAGCGCACCAAGGTGCTTTTGACGAAGCTTCTGCTCCAGGACCCTTCCATTCTGATTCTGGACGAGCCCACCAACTATCTGGATGCGGAGCATATCGCATGGCTGAAAAAATATCTGTTGGATTACGAGAACAGCTTTATTCTCGTGTCCCACGACATGGAATTCCTCAATTCCGTCGTCAATGTGATCTATCACGTGGATGACGGGACACTCACCCGCTACACCGGCGATTATGAAAAATTCCTGCAAATGCACGAAGTGAAGAAGAATCAGGAATTAAAGGCATATGAAAAGCAGCAGCAGGAAATCGAACGGATGGAGGATTTCATCGCCAGAAATAAAGCCAGGGTGGCTACGAGGGGAATGGCAAACAGCCGTCAGAAGATGCTGGATAAAATGGAGGTACTGGAACGGCCGAAGGAAAAGCCGAAGCCCTATTTCGAATTCAGAGAAGCGA
This sequence comes from Bacillota bacterium, assembly GCA_036835995.1. Classification (GTDB taxonomy): domain Bacteria; phylum Bacillota; class Clostridia; order Peptostreptococcales; family Anaerovoracaceae; genus Anoxybacterium. Next base: position 4,062 of record DAITKX010000126.1, read on the forward strand.
GGACTCCCAGCCGGTTTATCGTGAAGGGAAAGGACCTGGTCCTGGGATACGGCGAACCCTTGACGAGGCCGGTAAGCTTCACCCTGGAGCGGGGACAGAAAATTGCCGTCATCGGTACCAACGGCCTCGGAAAGACCACCTTGCTAAGGACCATTCTAGGAGAGATCAAGCCCGTATCCTGCGGTCTGGAGCCGGGTGATTTCCTTCACCCCGGATACTTTGAGCAGGAAGCGGACCGTGACAGCTCGGAAACCGCCCTGGAATCCCTGTGGAAGGAATTCCCTTCTTATACTAACGCCGAGGTCCGCGCCGCCCTATCGAAATGCGGCCTGACCAACGAGCATATCACCAGCCAGATGAAGGTGCTGAGCGGAGGCGAAAACGCCAAAGTGCGGCTCTGCAAGCTGATGCAGCGGGAGGCGAACTGGCTGGTTTTGGATGAGCCCACAAACCACCTGGATGTGGAGGCAAAGGCGGAATTAAAAAAGGCCCTCATAGAATTCAAGGGCACGATTTTGCTGGTCTGTCACGAACCGGAATT
>DAITKX010000126.1:4657-6954 GCA_036835995.1 Bacillota bacterium
ACTGGATCACAGATGTCTGGAACATCGAAGACTGGACGCTGCGGATCGTCTAGCGAAAAAAGGACCACCGCAAATTGAGATGAAGCTGCCAATAATAAGGCTAAGGCCGCATAGCGATGCGGCCTTTCATTTATATTATCTTATCCATCTCTTTAAGAGCTTCCTGGCGATATCTCTTCACCGTCTTCATGCGGTCAATAGCTTTCTCCGCCTTGAAATCCATACCCTCCACCACTGTTTCGATCTCGCTGGTGATGTCTCGCGACTGCTCCGCGAGATTTTTGATCTGCTTTGCGACGACGGAAAAGCCTTCCGCCGTGCTTTCCCCGTACAGCTTGGATACCTTTCCGATCTGCACCAGGCCGGGCTTTCCCCTTCTCCCGACTCCGACATACTTAAATACCTTGCCGTCCAAGGCGCGCACTTCCGGGGGAGCGGACACGACCAGGTCCGGATTGGACAGGATCCTCATATAGGGCGCTGTCTGGCCTTCGTTCAGGAATTGAAAGCCCTTTCCGCCCGGAACGTTTGTCAGTTCAACCACAGCGTCTCCGTCAGGGATCCAGAATTCATCGATGCCGGTGTATTCCGCCAGGGCGGCCATATCATCACAGGTAATATCAGGCCTTCTCTCAAGGAGGATGGAGGTGAGCTTTGCTTCCGTCGTCATGTGGCGGTTCAGCAGATTATCAAAATCCTGTTTGTCATTGGTGGAGTGGGCTGCCTCGATGGCCGCCCGGACGCCCAACAGGTTGGTCTGCCGCGCGATGTTGATCAGTTCAGTCAAAGGGGCAAGAATATCCTTAAAATATCTCCTGAAATCCCATAAGCTGGTTCCAAAGGAGTCAAGCTTCCCGGCCATATCCTCAACAGCCGCCGCCACGGTTCCCTTTTCGGAATCCCCGGAGGCCTCCGCCAACCGGTCCGCCGCTTTACAGCTTGCGTCTATGCTGTCCATGAGCTCTTGAAAGGCTTTGCGCAGGCCCTTGATCCTGTCTCCCAGCTCGTCGGTCTGGACGGTGATTCTCGATGAAATCCCTTTGGAAACGTCCGCCAGGCGTTTCGCTTCCAGCGCCACAACTCCAAAGCCGTTGATAGCAAGCTGCCCCTTCGGTTTTGTGAAATGCGCTCCGATTTGAATGATACCCCCCTGATCCGTTCTGGAAATGCCTACGATCTTATGCTGCTCGCCATCCAATCCGCTGCTCGTCGCCGGCAATACGATCTCCAGCTCCGGATTTTTCAGTATCCGCAGTATATCGGCGGAATTCAGAGAAGAACTTTTCCATGAAGTCATGTTCGAAAACTGGATGATACCCTGATCATCCGTTATGAAAAACTCCTCGATGCCGCATTCTTTCGCAAACTTTGCGCCGTCCTGGTAGAAGAAGTCGGGATCATATTCCAGGACCTGAGCGATGAGCTTTGCCTGCATGATCAGATTTTTAGAGACGATCTCCTCAAAGCTGGCCAGCAGATCCGACGCGTGGATCGTTTCGATCGATGCGTTTATGGCCAGCAAATTGGTCTTATTCGCAATGCCCTGTACCGATTTTATCTTTTCAAACACCTGATCGATCAAGGAATTGTATTCCTGAATAACATCGCGAATAACACACGTGCTATCGCTTAAATCCATCAATTTTAACTTTAAGACGTCAAAATTTGTAACCGGTTCCATTTCGCCTGTCAATTCTCCCTGTATCATCTAACCCACCTTTCTTCCTCAACGCATCGATTTATCCATGATGACTTAACAGTTATCGGCTGATTTTATGATTTCTTAAGTCAAATCATAAAACTAGTTCCATAAAATAATTATGCTCCAAGAGATGCTCGAGCCATCTGATGAACCGGCCCGAAAAGAAAACGAGGTTTAATCCGTAAGAATTAAGCCTCGCTTTATATTTTTTATTGCATTGTATCCGTTTCCGCTTCCGTTTCTCCGAAGTCCGGCAGTTCTTTTACGCTGCCGTCATACCACTGCAATGCCTTAACCTCCTGATTAAGCCGGAATCGGCTCATCCTCTCCTTCAGCAGCTCCGCCTGACCGGAAAGTTCCTCGCTTGCGGCGGCGCTTTCCTCGGCAGTTGCGGAATTGTTCTGGACCACCTGGGCGACCTGTTCGATCCCCTTGTTGATCTGGGCGATCCCGGTGGCCTGTTCGTTGGAAGCCTCCGCGATGGTTTCCACGAGGCTTGCCGACTTTTCAATTCCCTCCACGATCTCCGTCAGGGCGGATGCCGTCTCATTGGCTATCTTCGTGCCGGCCTGCACCTTGCTGATGGAGCCTTCGA
>DAITKX010000127.1:0-5832 GCA_036835995.1 Bacillota bacterium
CTACCTTTTCCACTGTAACGTCGGGAACGATGTATCTCGTTTCGCTGGAGGAGCTGAACTGCCTCCCCGGCTTTGGTTCGAGCCCCTTGATGACGTCGCTTGCCGCCTGAATCTCCTTCACGGTCACGTTCAGTGCCTTTGCGATATAGTTGAGCCGGTTGCCGGCGATGTCCTCGAGATGATTGTTTATCACTTCCGTGATGAGGGGGTCGTGATTTCCCTGATGCCGGAGCTGGATCAAAAGACATTCCTTCAGATTTCTCGCCCCTACGCCGGCGGGATCAAAGCCCTGGATCGCTTCGAGAACGGTCTGCACCTTATCCTCGCCGACGCCCAGTTCCCTTGCGATATCTTCCACGCTTAACGTCATATACCCGTTCTCGTCAAGGGATTCGATGATATATCTCCCGATATTCCGGCAGTTGTGCTTGATGGGCGCAAACTGGAGCTGAAACATCAGGTTTTCCGTCAGGGTAACATCGGAAGACGCAAATTGCTCATAGGTGTATTCGCTCTTCTCCGCGTTATACTCCCACTGCCTGTAGCTGATGTCGTCATATTCTCTTTCCTTGAAATGCTCGGCCCAGTCAAACTCGCTGTTGGCTTTCGCCTCAAAATCGGAGCTGAACTCCTCCTGCGTCTGCGGAAAGTCCTCATTTTTTGCCCGAAGCTCCTCAGCCCCCTTCTCTTCCTCGCCTTCCGCGGCCGCGGAGGGCTGCACTTCCAGGATGGGATTGGTGAGCAGTTGCTCTTCCACATAGGTTTCCAGTTCCTGCGTGTTGAATTGAAGGATCTGGATCGCCTGGATGAGCTCCGGCGTCATTACCAGCTTCTGAGATTGTTCGATTGTCAAGTCATACCCGAGTCTCATAATGTACCTCATTATGATGAAGGGGTTTTCTCAAATCTCTTCATCATTATACCATAACTATATCATCTTGTGCCAATGTTTTTGTTGAATTTAATAAATATTTACCAATTAATTTTATCATACTGTTGCTCATACTATTGCTCATTCGGAGCGTGTTATTCCAGGTCGGGAAAGCCCTGCTGTCTGAGCGCCTCAAAGAGAACAATACTGACGGAATTTGAAAGGTTCAGCGACCGCAGCCTGGTATCCTTACTCATGGGTATCCGGATCGTTCTATCCTTGTGCTGCTCAATAAAATCACGCGGAAGTCCAGCCGTTTCCCTGCCGAAAATCAGCATGGCGTTCTCTTCATAGGAAACGTCCGTATAATTTCTTATTCCCTTGGTAGTTGCCAGATACATGGGCATGTCCTTGTATTCTTTAAGGAACTCCGCCAAACTTTCATGGACTTCCAGATCAACATATGGCCAATAATCGAGCCCGGCCCTTTTCAGCGTCCTGTCGTCTATGGAAAAACCCAGAGGTTTTACAAGATGAAGCTTCGCTCCGGTGGCCGCGCAGGATCGTGCGATATTGCCGGTATTTGGCGGTATTTCAGGCTCTACCAGAACAATATGTAGGGTCAATTTCTTTACCTCCTGCCTCTACGCGCTTGTCATATAAAAAATCGTACAATATATAATAGTATGCTATCCTCTTTTACCGGATATTCTCCGGCAAGGATAAACCTTCAGATCTCGTTGAAGACCTTAAAGCAACTTCTATACCATCATAATAAATTTTTGTGATTTTTTAAAGACAATTTTACAAATATATATTATAATTAACGCAATGCTCTGGAAACCTGGGCTGTTTCACCCCAGGAAAGCGTTGAATATATCATGCTCGCAAAGCAATCATTGCGTGGAAATAGGAGGTTGTTATGAAGAAGATCAAAGTCGGGCTTCTCGGACTTGGCAATATCGGGACAGGCACTTACAAGACCCTTGAGATGAACCGAAAGCAAATTGAATCAAACACGGGTTTATCCATAGAGATAACGAAAATACTGGAAAAAGATGTGACCCGCAAACGGGATATTACCGTCGCGCCTGAGCAGTTCACCCAGAATCCGGACGATATTTTTCTCGATCCCTCCATCGATATCGTGATTGAATTGCTCGGCGGCATAGAGCCCGCCAGCAGCTTTATGCTGAAGGCGCTGGAAAACGGAAAGCATGTGGTGACGGCCAACAAGGCGGCGGTAGCGGCAAACTTTGACGCTCTTTTAGACGCGGCAAAACGGAACCATGTCATGTTCCGGTATGAGGCAAGCGTAGGCGGAGGAATTCCGATCCTGAACGCCCTTACCACGGCTCTGGCAGCCAACGAGTTCGATGAGATCCTCGGCATTGTCAACGGCACGACGAACTACATCCTTACCCAGATGACAGAATACGGCCTGAATTATGAGGACGTTCTGAAGGAAGCGCAGCAGAAGGGTTTTGCCGAAGCGGACCCCACCGCGGACGTGGAGGGCATCGATGTGGCGAACAAGCTCTCCATCCTGATTTCCCTCGTATTCGGAAGCCGTGTAGCGCCCAACGAAATACCGACCACGGGCATCACGAAAATATCGAAGAACGATATCAGGCTGGCGGATCAGTTCGGATACAAGATCAAGCTTCTCGCAACCGCCAGAAGAGTGGCAAATCAGCTGGAATGCAATGTGCAGCCCGCCTTTGTCTCAAAGAACCACCCCCTCGCGTCGGTGAGCAACGAGTTTAACGCGATCTTTGTCACCGGAAACGCCGTGGATGACCTTATGTTTTATGGAAAAGGCGCAGGCCCCCTGCCTACGGGAAGCGCTGTAATGGGCGATGTGATCGAGATTTCCAGGGCCATCGCAAAGGGCGCCGCCTTTGATCAGGATACCGGATCAAAGGCAGTCAAAACGCTGCGTTATGTCGGAGAAGGCCAGAACAAATATTACGTGAATCTGACAGTCAAGGATGTTCCCGGCGTGCTGGGCAGCATTTCCACCACATTTGGCGCTTATGGGATCGGCATCGACTCGGTGCTTCAGCTTTCCAAGGATCTGAACGAAAGCCGGGAAGTTCCCCTCGTGTTCATTCTCCATGAAGTCACGAGAGCAAGGCTGGATGAAGCCCTGGAAAAGATCAGTGCCGCGAAATTCGCCAGCGGGGTCAAAAGTATCATAAGAGTAATGTAACAAATTCAGATCGGAGGAAATATTCAATGACGTTATATGAGCAATGGCAGGAATTGATCGATAATCAGACAGACGAGACCTTTGAAGCCTTCTGGGAAAAGTACAGCTCGGCGGAGAAACGGATCTACGGCAGCATTCTGGAGCAGCCGGGCAAAGAGGTAACAGGAACCTTCAAGGAACTCGCCGAAAAATATGAGGCAGACCCGGTCATCTTTATGGGTTTTCTCGACGGCGTCAATACCAGCCTGAAAAAAGAGCAGGATTTTAAAAGCTTTGATGAAGAATCGGAAATCAAGCTGGATATCGATTTTGAAAAGCTTTATTTCAATATGCTGGAGGCCAAGGCCGACCACCTCTACACCCTGCCCCAATGGGACGGCGTCCTGACGGAGGAGCAGAGACAGGAGATCACAAAAGCCCACAGGAAATCAAAGACCGTCGTCAAAGAGAAGATGCCGGGCCGAAACGATCCATGTCCCTGCGGAAGCGGAAAGAAATATAAAAAGTGCTGCGGCGCAAACGCCGAATAAAACCAAAAAGCAAAACAGGTGATATCGATTAGTGATCGATATCACCTGTTTTTTATTGAATTAATTGACCTTTTATTAATGTTTTCATCGAAATTCTAAACTTTTTCAGGTTTGACACGATATATATCTACTAGTACTTTGTTGCGGAGCGAAAGCCTGCGATAAAGTACTTTAACTTTGCGAGGAGGGCATTCATGAAAATTTATACGAAAAGTCTTGTAACAAAAATTCTGCTTTTGATCGGCATTCCCATCGCGATCATTTACTGCGCCGCGGGAGGTATCATTCTAAACACAGTCAATCACTCTGTGACCGACCTGACGGAGAAAGAGCTTTCCGCGAAATCCCAGGCCGCCGCGGATGAAATAGGCGGAGTCTTTGCAAACTACATGGAGACAGCAGAACAGATGGCGGCCAACACTCAGTTTGAAAACCTGATCAGGGAAACTGTTCCCGGATCAAATTTGATGGCTATGCCGGACTTTCCCAGTGCGGAAAAAACACTGGTAAATGTCCAGAAAACCGATCCGGAAAACATTCTGACATCATGGATCGTGGACGTTGATACCGATACGCTGGTGCTGGTACAGGCGGATGGAAAGGCCGTGCAGGCGGATGGGTGGAGCCTTTCGGATCAGGCCTGGTACAAGCAGATGCAGGATGAGCAGCGCATCATTTTATCGGAACCGTACAAGGCGGCGGTTTCCGACGCTATCATTGTCAGCCTGATGGCGCCTATTTATGACGGAGATACCAAGAACCTCATCGGTGTCGTGGGGATTGATGTGAACACCGATCAGCTCTATCAGATGATCAAGGCGCGCAAGCTCGGGAAAACAGGATCTTATATCCTTGTAAGCAAGGGCGATCAGGTAGTGTACCATCCCAACGACAGCTTTAAAAACCAAAGTGCTGAAAAGATCGATGTTTCAGAAAACCTCAGGAAGGCATTCCGGGAAAAAGACTTTGGAAAAATCCGTTTCTCCAACGAAGGAGTGGACTGCCACGGCTATCTATCCTCCATCGGCGATACGGGATGGATGGTGGCAACCTCTATGCCGGACAAAGAATTTACCAGCGCTTACAGGGAGTCCCGGGCCACGATTTTCATAATCTTTATCTTTGCGGTGGCCTTGATAGCCGCCCTGATCGTCCTGCTGTCAAAGCGCATTGTCAAGCCTTTGAGGACATTGGCATCGGCTGTTGACCGGCTTTCGGTGGGAGAAGTGAATGTCGATGTCTCAAACATTGCCGGTTCTAAGGATGAGATCGGAGAATTGACAAAGTCATTTGAAAAGATGATTGAAAACATTAAGCATGAGGCCCTTGTTGCGGAACGCATCGCAACGGGGGATCTCTCCGTTGAAATCACGCCTCACTCCGAAAATGATCTCCTGGCTGTCAGCATGGTCTCTATGATTAAAACCCTGAGAAAGCTGACGGAAGAAACCAGGCGCCTGACCAGAGCCGCGGTGGAAGGCCAGCTGGATGAGCGGGGCAGCGCAGACCTCTTTGAAGGCGGATATAAGGAGCTCATCGAAGGGATCAATCAGACTCTGGATGCGGTCATCGATCCTTTGAAGGTATCGGCGGCCTGTCTGGAACAGATCAGCAGAGGTAAAATACCGCCCCGGATCACACAGGAATACCAGGGGGATTTCAATCAGATCAAAAATAGCCTGAATACCTGTATCGAAGCCATCAACGCGCTGATCGAGGATTCTGTGATGCTTTCCGACGCCGCTGTCGCCGGAGAGCTGGGCAAGAGAGCCGACGTATCGAGGCACGGCGGAGATTTCAGCAAGATCATCTGGGGCCTGAATGAAACTCTAAGCGCCGTAGTGGGACCTCTGAGCAAGGCGTCGGAATACATAAAGAAGATCGGCCAAGGCGAAATTCCCCAGCCCATCACAGAGGAATACGCGGGGGATTTCAATGAAATCAAGGAAAGCATCAACAACTGTATAGAAGGCCTTTCCGCTTTGGTTCAGGGACGTGAAATCCTGGGGAACATGAGCAGAAACAATTACAGCCTTCGCATGGAGGGAAACTACCTCGGCATTTACGACGAGATATCCAAATCCATCAACGCGGTATGCGACAAGGTATCTGACGTCATCCAGGTAGTAAACCATGTAGCCGAGGGAAGCCTTGAGGACCTTGAAGCGTTAAAGGCGGAAGGAAAAAGAAGCGAAGAGGATGAACTCACGCCCTCGCTG
>DAITKX010000127.1:5842-6903 GCA_036835995.1 Bacillota bacterium
TCACCATGATAGAAACCATTCAGCTCCTGGTTGAGGAGACCGGTTCCCTGTCCGGAGCAGCGGTGGAAGGAAGGCTGTCGGACAGAGGGGACGAGGGCAAATTCAAGGGAGAATACAGCAATGTAATCGGGGGCATCAACAGAACCCTGGACGCCGTGATAGAGCCGATTCAGGAATCTTTATCTGTATTGAAGGAAATGAGCGCCGGAAATCTTCACGTAAAGGTAGAGGGCGACTACAAAGGAGATCACGCGGAGATAAAGAAAGCGCTGAATCAGACCCTTGAAAACCTTCTCAGCTATGTGAGTGAGATTTCGACTAGCCTTGCGGAAATCGGAAACGGAAATCTGGATCACTCCATTACCGCTGATTATAGAGGCGACTTTATTGAAATCAAGAATTCGCTGAACAGCATCAATACATCCTTGAGCCGCACCATGAGGGATATCAACGAGGCGGCGGAACAGGTGGCGTCAAGCTCCATTCAAGTCTCCGACGGAAGCCAGGCTTTGTCGCAGGGGGCCACCGAGCAGGCGGGCGCTATTCAGGAGCTGACTGCCTCTATCGCGGAAATTGCGGATCAGACCAAAAAGAACGCCGTAAACGCGGGAGAAGCGAGTAAGCTGGCGGATGAAGCGAGAGACAACGCGGAAAAAGGCAACGGCCGAATGCAGGAAATGTTGAATTCCATGATTGAAATAAACGATTCTTCCGCAAATATCTCCAAGATCATCAGAGTAATCGACGATATCGCTTTCCAGACCAATATTCTGGCATTAAATGCGGCGGTGGAAGCGGCCAGAGCCGGCCAGCACGGAAAAGGCTTCGCTGTCGTGGCTGAGGAGGTCAGAACCCTTGCGGCGCGCAGCGCGGAAGCGGCCAGAGAGACCACGGCCCTCATCGAGGGATCGGTGAGCAAGGTCCAGGACGGTACCAGGATTGCGGATGAAACCGCCCAGGCTCTGAAGCAGATCGTAGATGGAATCGAAAGGACCGCAAGCATTGCGGAGAGCATCGCAAAGGCTTCCAATGAACAGGCCACCGGAATTTCCCAGATCAAT
>DAITKX010000128.1:0-6621 GCA_036835995.1 Bacillota bacterium
TAAATAAATATGACCTTATGCTAATAACAAAGAAGGAGAGAAATCAACATGGATTCAAACATAATCGTTACGGAAAGCAGCCAGAACTTGAGAGCGCTGGGGAGGGACGCCCTTGCGGGGAAATGGAAGCTGGCCGTTCTGGGAACCTTGCTGTATATGGTGATCACAGCGGTTCCTGTCATTATATTAGACATGATTTTCGGAAACGATATAACTCACCAGTCGGGCGTCGCAACTCTTTATTCTATTTTGATCACAGGACCGGTGACCCTTGGCTATGCCATGTTTGCGATATCCATTTTCAGGAGAAGAGAAACAAATCCCGGCGAAGTCCTTTATGGCTTTGAACGGTTTGGAAAGTTGCTGGGATTATACATAGTGATGTCCATCTTTATTTTCTTATGGTGCCTGCTTCTCATCGTGCCGGGCATCATAGCCGCGCTTCGGTACAGCATGTGCTTTTATATCCTGGCGGACAATCCGAATATGGGGATCATGGAAGCGCTCAATGAAAGCAAGAGGATGATGCGGGGAAATAAATGGAAATACTTCTGTCTGAACCTGTCGTTCATCGGCTGGGGGATTCTTTGCCTCTTTACGTTGGGAATCGGATTTCTGTGGCTTACGCCCTATGTGGAGACGTCTGTGATCGCGTTTTACGACATTGCCAACGGGAGCCTGAGGTCTGTAAAGAGCATCGAACAGAATATCGAACAACGCATTGAACAGAATATCGAACAACGTACTGAAAAGGACATCGAACCGCCTACCGCTGACTGAACTTCCGGGCGGTTTCCTGCCTTAGCGCGTCGATTTTTAAAAAGTCCATGGTGGGCACATAAAATTTCTCCATTTCGTCCTGTTCTTCCTTTGCAAGTCTAAGGCAGCCGACCCCCTTTTCAAGCAATTCGTCCATTTTCTTTTTGCTGTCTGCAAGGATTCCTTTCTGCCTCATGACGCGATCATAGCGGATCATGTCTGAAAGATCGATAGAGGTCACATCCGCCTTCACGGCGGACCGGTCGATGGCGTGGTACTGATTGGATGTGATGAAAGCCAGCCTCAGTTCGGGGATGAGAAGGTGTTCGAGCTTTTCCGCCGGTTTCATCGGGCAATAATATCCTTCCGCCCGGAAACCGCGGCAGAGCGCTCCGTCCATGAACAGATTCAGCAGCCTTTCGCTGCCGAGGCCCACCGGGGCCTGGATCAGATAAACCCTTTGGCAGTTCTCCGCCAGGGTATCTATGTAATTTTCAAAACCGGCGGCGGTGATAGCGCTGGCGAAGTATTTTCCGACCTCGCCTTCCTTTGAACTGAGCTCGCGATGGGCGAATTCGCTTCCGATGATTTCCGCCGTGATCCGATAGAGCTTTTCGTAGAGGATCGCAGATTCATAAATGCCGCTCAGATTATCGTACATCTTCGCCGCCGCGGCGAAATAGTTGTATGCTAAGCCCAGCATGTCTTTGATCTTATCTCCCGCGCCTTCAAAAGCGTCGCGGTTGTTTTCGACCCCCGATTCATTCCAGTAGTCTCCGAGATGGATGACGGAATCCACTGCGCCGGGATCCACGGAAAAGGGAGGGGACATCCCGTCGATCATCGCGGTCTTTTTACCGCGCAGGAGAATTCCGTCCAGGGAGCAGTGATGATCTGCGCAGTGCATGAAATCCACATCGCAGCCGTCCTCCAGCATGGATTCTCCGATTTTCTTCATAAAAGCCGATTTCCCGGACCGGGGCCCGCCTTTTATACATATGATTTTATCGGCCGCGCCGTGGTCGAGCAGGTATTGATTATATGAGAAAAAGCCATCCGGTGTGTTTGTTCCCGTAAATATATGTCTTGCGGTTCCCGCCATTCACATCTTCCTTTCATTTCATCTCTACCTATTATGATATGCAGGAGGAAACCATTCGGTGATTATTGATAAAAGAATGGAAACGTATTATAATAATTTACGAATCAGTCTAAAATAAACCGAAAAAGGAGCACCGGATGAGTCAGAATTTCATACCTCTTCTCTTCGGAGGAGACATCAACGTTTACAGTGTTGCGCGTGCCTTTCACGAGCAATATGATATAAAGTCCCGGGCATTCGGGAAATACAACACAGGCCCCTGTACGGACAGCAGGATCCTGAATTACACCGCAAATGCGAAATTGGAGGAGGAGGATACCTTCCTGGCCGTATTAAAGAGTTTTGCCGAAGCAAACAGGGACGAGACCATATTGGCCGTGGGCTGCGGAGACAGCTATGTGCAGCTCCTCAGCAAGAACCGGGACAACCTGCCGGAGAACGTAGTCGCCCCGTATATCGATATCGACCTGATGAACCGCCTGATCCACAAGGAAAAGTTTTATCAGATGTGCGGCGAGGAGGGCATCGATTATCCGGCCACCTTCGTCCATGGAAAGGATATGGGGGAGGATTTTGAGCTTCCCTTTGAAGCGCCTTATATCGTCAAGCCTTCCAACGGCATCGAATACTGGAGGCACCCCTTTCCGACTCAAAAAAAGGTGTACAAAGCCAAAGACAGAAAGGAGCTTCATGAGATCCTTGGCGATATCTACGGCGCAGGTTACGACGATTCCATCGTCATCCAGGATTTCATTCCCGGCGACGATACCTATATGAGGGTGCTTACCAATTATTCCGACCGCGACGGGCAGGTAAAGCTAATGGCCCTGGGCCATGTGCTGCTGGAGGAACATACGCCTCACGGCCTTGGAAACCATGCGGTGATCATCACCGAACACAACGAAGAGCTGGCGGAGAAGTTTAAAACTCTGCTGGAGAAACTGCATTTTGTCGGATTCTCGAACTTCGACATCAAGTACGACCAGCGGGATGGAAAATTCAAGGTGTTCGAGATCAATACAAGGCAGGGGAGAAGCAACTATTATGTCACCGGCGCGGGACAGAATATCGCAAAATACCTCGTGGAGGATTGCATCTATCAAAAGCCCATGGAGCTCTCCGTCGTAACGGAGAAATCTCTCTGGATGATGATCCCGAAAGGAGTCGCCTTTCGCTACATCAAACCCGAGGAGTACCGCAGGGAAATGAAGTCCCTGATCGGCAGCCATAAAATTACAAATTCACTGCTCTATCAGAAGGACAGAGGATTTAAGAGAATGCTCCGGCTGTATAAATCCCAACTCGGACATTATTACAAATTCTGGAAATATCTTGGGAAGCAAAAATAGATGGAGATGAAATCGATGTGGAATGACACCAGAAAAGTTCTGGGCGTGCTGGGAGGCATGGGGCCTCTGGCGACCCAGCTGTTTTACAGGATGATCATCGAAGAGACGGATGCGGGCTGCGACCAGGAGCATCTCAACATGATCATACTCAATCATGCCACCATGCCGGACCGCACGCGGGAGATCATGGAGGGCCGTACCGATGAACTGTTTGAACTGCTCCTGGCGGATGCGAGGATGCTGGAAGAAAACGGGGCGGGAGTCATCGCGATTCCCTGCAATACCTCTCACGTCCTCTTTGACAGGCTTCAGGAAAGCGTCGGGATTCGGATCATCAACATGGTGAAAGAGACGGCGGCGCATATCGCAGGCACCTTTCGCGAACCCGGCCTGAGGGTCGCGATACTGGCTACCGACGGAACCATAAAGACGGAGCTGTATCAAAAAGCTCTGGAAAAAGAGGGGATCACTCCGGTCATACCGTCCCCGGAATCACAAAAGCTGGTTATGAAGATCATTTACGACGGGGTGAAAAACGGCGGCCCGATTGATTTTAACGATTTTCTGACGGTACGGGACGAAATTGACCGGCAGGACTGCCGGGCGGCGATCCTTGCCTGCACAGAGCTGTCCTGCTTTAAAGAGATGTATCACTTGCCGGAATTTTACATAGACGCTATGGGCGTGTTGACAGAGAAGTCGATTCTGGCCTGTGGCGGAAAAATCAAAGGAACAGGAGCAAAGCACGATGGATAAAACGCTTCACAGCCTGGACGGATATGCCGGCCTGCTGAAGGATCATAATCTTGTCAGCGAATATCATATCGGAACGGGGAGCGGGGATTGCCCGATCCGATATATTTCTTTCAACTCCATGGATATCCGCACGGATACGCTGTTTGTCTGCAAGGGCAGCCACTTTTCCGTCGATTATCTGAAATCGGCCCTGGCAAAAGGAGCCGTCTGTTACATCAGCGAAAAGAAATACAGCCTGGGTGACATGGAAAAGGACATCCCCTATATCATCGTCAGCGACATTCGGCGGACCATGGCGCTGATCGCCGGCTACTACTACAACCAGATATGGAAGGACCTGAAAATCGTCGGCATCACCGGAACGAAGGGAAAGTCCACCACGGCCTATTTTATGAAATTCATATTGGACGAGTATCTGAGGGAAAAGAAAAAGCCGCTCTCCGCTATCATTTCGGGGATCGACAACTACGACGGAGTGATCAACGAGGAATCCCACCTGACCACTCCCGAAGCCATGGAGCTTCACAGGCATTTCAGCAATGCGGTGGAAAGCGGCATCGAATATCTCAGCATGGAGGTGTCCAGTCAGGCCTTGAAATATGACAGGACCTTTGGCGTTATCTTTGAAGTGGCCTGCTTTCTGAACATCGGAGAGGACCATATCAGCGAGGTGGAGCACAGCAGCTTTGAGGATTACCTGGAATCAAAGCTGAAGATTTTCAGCCAGTGCAGGACAGCCTGCGTCAATATCAACAGCGATGAAATCGACAGGATCATGGAAGCCTCCAAGGCATGCCCCAACGTCGTCACCTTCGGACTTGATGAAAGGGCGGACGTCTACGGCTATGACATCGTCAAATCGGGCAAGACCATAAGCTTTACCGTGAGAACAAAGGATTTCGTGAAGGATTTCAAGATCACCATGGCGGGGCTTTTCAACGTGCAGAACGCTCTGGCCGCCATCGCTATTTCCCAGAGCCTGGGGATTCCCATGTCCTATGTGGCCGCAGGCTTGAAAAAGGCCAGGGTCAGCGGCAGGATGGAGGTCTACACGGGCAAGGGCAGAAATGTCCAGGTCATCGTGGACTACGCTCATAACAAGATGAGCTTTGAAACATTGTTCCAGTCAACGATGAAGGAATATCCCAACAAAAAGATCACCATCGTCTTTGGGTGTCCGGGCAAAAAAGCCCAGAGGCGGAGGCAGGAGCTGGGAGAGATCGCAGGGAAATACTCCGATCAGGTCTACATTACAGAGGAGGACGCCGGAGAGGAGCCGGTGCTGAAGATCTGCGAAGAGATCGCCCAGCACGTGGAAAAACAGGCTTGCAGCTACGCCATCATACCGGACCGGGAAGAGGCGATCAGAGAAGCCATCAGCAACGCCGACGACAACACGGTGGTTCTGATCACGGGAAAGGGAAGGGAAACCCGCCAGAAGCGCGGGACGAAATACATCGATACGCCGTCCGACGTGGAATACGTGAAAAAATACCTGAAAATCCAGTAAAACGAGTAGGGCCGTCTCAAATGAAAATAGTTTGAGGCGGCCCGTAATTATTTACTGGATTATCCGGGTATTTTAAATTCGCAGGGGACCCGGACCTGGCATTTCCCGCAGCCATAGCGGGGATAATTCTTTCGCTCGGTTTCGTCCACAAAGTCGGAGCAAGGCTTGTGATCCTTTCCGGTCTCTTTGGAGATCGCGCCTACCGGACAATTCTTTGCGCATCTGCCGCACATGGAGCAATATTCATAGATATCATGATAAGGCCGCCTGTCGGGGGTCAGGGAAAGCTCTGTAACGATACTGCCGAATCTTCCGGCGATCCCTTTTCTTGTAATAAGCCCTCTGGAAAGCCCGAAGGTCCCCAGGCCGCATGCGAAGGCCACATGGCGTTCGGACCAGTTGGACGTAAACGTCTCTTTATGGCCGGACCCGCTGGTATTGGACCAGAACCTTTCATCCCGGGGAGGTACGACGCTGGCGTATCCGGCGTCCGTCAGCAGGGATTTTAAGTGCAGGCTCAGCTCATTGAGCAGATTTTGGCCTTCAATGCGCGCGTGGAGCCATTCGTCTGAAGGCCATGTCATATCTCTCGCGTTACCCCTGCGGACTTCTTCGGTGAAGGGCAGGAAAAAGGAGATCACAGTTTTTGCACCGGGCAGCCATTCCTTTGGAAGCATGAAATGCCCGCCGACGGCCTCAGGTTTTTTCAGCGAGGCAAAATATTCGTCATCCGCCGCGCCGAATGCAAAGATCGGAGCCTCAAAGAGCTTCAGACCAACGACGTTTTTTGTGATGGCGATCTCTTCCGAGATATGATTGCCCGGAGAATGTTCGATAAAGTCCTCCGCGGATTTTATCAGATACTGCTTGTCCATCTTCCCAATTTACTCCTTAATATTCTTCCTCTTCGTCCGCGAACTCCCCGTCGATGACAGGGAACTCCTTGTCGATGAGACCGTCCTCATAGAGGTTCTCGTCCTCTTCAATGATCTCATCATACTCTTCATCCAGCTTGGCGTCGAAGGAGATGGAATATTCATCGATCTCATAGTCCAGGCTGTCGGAAAAATCATAGCGGTACTGGTCGCCGTTGAGCTTTTCCAGACGGGAAAGAGACAGCGCTTCGCTGACGGTAACGTCTCTTT
>DAITKX010000129.1:0-6519 GCA_036835995.1 Bacillota bacterium
TCGTTATATTTTTATTATATACCCTTGTTCTTCCGGGTTAAATGGAATTTTTTTTGACTCACGGGTCGGATTTTTATTGACATGATTTCCCTGATTATATAATATAATAAATAGATTTCCGACCGACGGGTCAGAAATCCGGTAACTACTATTTATCATAATTACATACTTTGAAGGGGAATCAAAATGAGTGAGAAGAAATCCGACAAATCTAAAGGTTTTAGCAAAAGAAACAGAATCATTCTGGTCGTAGTCATTCTGTTCCTTGCCATCGGCGCTTACCGGATCGTGTCAGGCCGTCTGGAAGACAAAACCGCCGTCAGCAGCGACGTAGTCAACATCAGGGTCACTACCGCCGCTATTACGACCCTTGAAAACACTTCGCCTCTTACCGGCCGTCTCGAACCCGTCGAGGAAGTGACCATCGTCCCGAAGGCCATGGGTGAAGTAACCGCGGTAAACGTGGAGCTGGGGCAAAAGGTTTCAAAGGGCACCGTATTGTTCGAGCTTGACAAAACTCAGATCGCCACCTCCTATAATCAGGCGAAAGCGTCCTATAACGACGCTCAGACCAATCTGAGCCGCATAGAGACTTTATATAAAGAAGGGGCCGTTTCCCAGCAGCAGTACGAACAGGCCAAGACCGCCTACACCATAGCGAAGGAAACATATACTGCGGCCAGCGACGGAATGAGCAATTATGTCGTCATCTCCCCCATCGACGGTTACGTCACATCGGTCAATGTGGCCGTGGGAGGAGTAGCCTCTCCCAGCGCTCCCGCCGCAACTATCGCCAATATCGACAAGCTGGAAATCGACACCAGCATTTCCGAATCCATCATCAATAAGATCAAGGTCGGCGACAAGGTCGGCGTAGTCGTTTCCTCTGTTTCCGACACGCCGTTTACCGGAACCGTCACCGCTTTGTCGCCCGCCCCTGCGACGGGTTCTCTGACCTACCCCATGAAGGTGACTTTGGATAACGAGACCGCCGCCGTAAAGCCTGGCATGTTCGCGGAAGTCCTCATCACATCGGACAAAGTGGACGGAGTGATCGCCCTGCCCTCCACCGCCGTGCTGATCAAATCGGGCAAGACGGAAGTGGCGACCATTGAAGGCGGCACTAAAGTCGTATTCAGGGAGGTTGTGGTCGGATTGGACAACGGCACCCTTGCCGAGATCAAAAGCGGCGTCAAAGCCGGCGACACCGTCGTGATCGAAGGACAGCACTATCTGAATGAAAACTCAGAGTTTCAAATTATAGATTAGGGGTGACGGTATGAATTTTTCTAAGACTTCGATAACGCGTCCCGTCTCCACCATCATGATCATGCTGATCATCGTTGTGCTGGGAGCGGTATCCTTCTCCCGGCTGCCCATCGACCTTTATCCGAAGATGGAGCTGCCCTACGCGATGGTCATGATCCAGTATCCCAACGCGGCTCCCACCGAAATTGAAAGCATGGTCACAAAGCCGGTGGAACAGCAGATTGCAACGGTAGAAAACATTAAAGCGATCTACTCCTACTCCATGGAAGGCAGCTCCATCGTGCTCTGCGAGTTCGCAAGCGGCACGGATATGAATTTCGCATCCCTGAACATGCGCGAAAAGGTAGCTTTGATATCCGACTATCTGCCGGACAAAGCTTCGGAACCGATGTTCCTCACCATGGATCCGACCATGATGCCGGTTTCCCAGCTTTACGTCTCGGGCGATATGTCCCTTCAGGAGCTGAACGACCTGGTGGATGATGAAGTCCTGCCCAAGCTCGAGAGAAGCGAAGGCGTCGCGGCGGCGTCAAGCTTCGGCGGAACGGAAAAGGAAATCAGCGTGAAATTCGACCAGGAGAGGCTTGCGGGCTATGGGCTGACCTTAAACGATATCAGTCAAATGCTCGCCGCGGAGAACATCAGCCTTCCCAGCGGAGAGGTCAATAAAGGCTCTCAGAAGCTGATCGTCCGCACCATAGGCGAATTCCAGAGCCTGGATGACATCAAGCACGTGCCCTTTGTCCTGCCCACCAGAGAGGTGGTCTATCTTCAGGACCTGGCTACTGTCGATGAAACAACCAAAGAACAGACCTCCATCGGCCGGGTCAACGAAGTCCCCTCCATCGGAATCAGCATCACCAAGCAGTCTACCGCAAACACGGTAGTGGTGTCCAGGCAGGTCAACCAGGCCATCGAGGATCTGAAAGCGGATCATCCCGAGCTGAAATTCACCTTTTCATATGATCAGGCGGATTACATAATGAAATCCATCACCAACGTGGCGGAAACCGCGATTTTGAGCTGCATTATCGCGATCTTCATCTGCTTCCTGTTTCTCAGAAACGTAGCGTCAACGATGATCATCGCCATTTCCATACCGACATCCATCATCGCGACGTTTATTCTCATGTATTTTACAGGGCTGACCATGAACGTGCTCTCCCTCAGCGGCCTTGCCATCGCAATCGGCCTGCTGGTGGACGACTCCATCGTCGTCATGGAAAATGTCTTCCGGCGGCGTGACGAAGGAATAGGCGCGATGGAAGCTTCCATCGTCGGAACGAAGGAAGTCACCATGCCGGTAGTTGCCGCCACCTTGACCAAGATCGCCGTATTTCTGCCAATCGTATTCGTGGAAGGGATCGCGGCCACCATGTTTAAGGAATTTTCCTTTACTATCAGCTTTGCGCTCCTCTGTTCCCTGCTGGTTGCTCTCACCGTGGTTCCGATGCTCTGTTCAAGGCTTATGAACACCAAAGACATGGGAACCCATGTCAGGGTTGGACGCCGCAGGTATGAGCTGAAATTCATGAACGGTTTTACCAAAGGCATGGCATACCTTACGGAAGAATATCTGAAGCTCCTCAAATATTCCCTGCATCATAGAAAGAAGATCGTGATCGCGGCCCTTGCCCTCCTGGTGGCATCTTCCGTTCTCGTAGCGTTTGTCGGCGGAGAACTGCTGCCGAAAAGCGACGAGGGAAGCTTCACCATAACGGCGGAAATGCCTTACGGCACCTCCCTTGACGAGACCGACAAGACCATCAGCCAGATCGAAAAATATGTCGTCGACAATATACCGGAGCTGGACGTCTGCTCCGTAGCCATCGGCAACGCCAACATGTACAGCATCAGCTCGGCCAATACCTCTACCGTTACGGTAAAGCTCGTGGATAAGCAGGACAGAAAGCGCAACACGACGGAGATCGTCAACAAGGCGACAAAAGACCTGCAGAAGAGTATCCTCGGCGCGAAGCTGACTTTGGCCGAATCCTCTTCCATGAGCTTTTCCATGGGATCCAGCCCGGTATCCCTCGTGCTGAAAGGCGACGATCTCACGACGCTGAAAAAGGTGTCGGGAGATATTGAGGAAATCATCAGGGGCGTAAAGGGAACCGTTAACGTCACTACCGACATGACAGAGGGAAATCCGGAGCTTCGCGTCATGCTTCAGCGGAACAGCGCCGCCCAGTACGGCATTACCTCCTATCAGCTCGCGAATACTCTGAACGCAGCTCTGGACGGAGCCAAAGCGACCACGTTGAAAACCAATGGAGACGAGACGGATATCATTCTCTCCCTCAGCGATGATTACAAGCAATCGGTGGAGAACCTGAAACAGATCGTCATCGCCGCGCCCACAGGGCAGAAGGTCACCGTAGGTGAAATCGCCGACTTCGCCTTTGACAATTCGCCTTCCCAGATCACCAGACAGGACCAGGTGCGGACCGTCACGATCTCATCCAACATCTCGGGACGCGACCTGCAATCCATAACGAAGGATATCGATAAGGCCCTGGATAAGTACCAGCTGCCTGCCGGCTACACCATTGAGACCGGCGGCGAACAGCAGGAGATGGCGGAATCCTTTACAAGCCTCGGATATGCATTGCTGCTTTCCCTGCTTTTGATTTACATGATCCTGGCCTCTCAGTTCGAATCGCTGCTCCAGCCGATCATTATCATGATGGCGATTCCCTTTGCGCTGACCGGAGCGTTTATGGCGCTGTTCCTGACAGGGACTCCCCTGTCCATGGTCGCCTTCCTGGGACTTATCATGCTGAGCGGTATCGTAGTAAACAATTCGATCCTGCTGATCGACTTTATCAACAAGAACAAGGAAATTTACCCATCCCGTGAGGAAGCGATCATAAGCGCCGGAAGATTCCGTATCCGTCCCATCATGATGACCATGCTCGTGGCCTGTCTGGGACTGCTGCCCTTATCTCTGGGAGTCGGTTCCGGCGGCGAGCTGCAGGCTCCCATGGGAATCACGGTTATCGGCGGCCTGCTGTTCTCCACGTTGATCACGCTGGTCATCGTCCCGGTGCTCTATACCATCCTGGATGACAGGCATTTGAAGAGAGCCGCTAAAAAAGCGGAAAAGAAAGCGCGGAAGAACAGTCTTTTACAGGAGGAAGCGCAATGACAAGGGGGAATAAATCAAAGCGCGAAATGATTCTGGACGCCGCCTATACCCTGTTTCTCGAAAAAGGCTATCTGGACGCCAAGATCATCGACATCGCCGACGCGGCAGGCATCGGGAAAGGAACCGTATACGAGTATTTCGAAAGCAAGGACGCCATATTTCTCGAGCTGTTCCGCACGAGGGTGGTTGCCGGCTTCGAATGTCTTTCGGAGCTGTTGTCCAAGGAGATTTCCTGCGTTCAGAAGGTCAAGGAATACCTCGACATCGAATTGGCGAACATCTCCCAATATACGTTCAACAAGAACTTCTTTACCGATCTGGTGATGAAGTCGGACGCTTTCCGCAATCCGGACCTGATCGAGGGGATTCGCCTGCTGATAAGGAAGAACTTTACCATTCTGAAGGACATCGTCGAGGAGGGGATCCGTAAAGGGGAATTCCGGGATACGGAACCCGCGCTGGCCGCCGTATTCCTCATGGGAGCCATCAATCTTTACGTCAGCATCGATTTCTCTCCCGACGGTCTGAACGAATTCCTTCCTGCGAAAAAAGTGGAAGAATACAGAGAGGATTTCTTCGGTCTGCTTCTGAATGGACTAAAGCTTTAGCCCTGCATTGCAAGGCTTTTAATACCCTGTCCCGACATTCCGAAAAGCCACGGACCACCCCGCGGGATCAACTCGCGGAATCCGTGGTTTTTCAACATTTTTCAGAAGATTTGGAAGGTTAAAAAATAATTATAAAATTCGAAAAAAAACTAGTTACATTTACTCCTATCTGGTGTATAATGGACTAGTAATAATTTTACAGTTGATTTTTTTATGGAGGTGTTTTAATGTCAACGTACACTCAAAAAGAACGCGACGGTTTGTATGAGCTGACGGATGCCGCTCGTACCGAACTGACTTCTTCCAAGTACTACAACGAAGATTTGCAGCCAACTTCTATCGCACAAAGAACGTGGACCACGTATAATATCACGGCTTTGTGGATCGGCATGTGTATCTGCATCCCCAGTCTTTCCCTTGCCTCTGCTGCCATTGCCCTCGGCTTGTCACCCTGGCTTGCGGTATTGAACGTAATTTTAGGTAACTTAATCATCCTGATTCCGATGCAGCTGAACTCTCACGCCGGAACAAAATACGGAATCCCCTTTCCGGTCTTTGCAAGACTGACATTCGGCTCAGTCGGAGCCCATGTTCCGGCTATTTTGAGGGGCCTTGTAGCCTGCGGCTGGACCTCGGTTCAGGCTTGGGTAGGCGGAGGCGCCGCCGCCGCTCTGCTGGGCATCGCGATCCCATTTTTCAGAAATGCCGACATTACGGTAGGTCTGCCGGGAAATCCCGCGGTAGTAGTGGGCCAGCTGATCGGATTTTTCCTGTTCATGATCTTTGTGCTCTGGGTTGCCTACAACGGATTTGAGAACATCAAGTGGGTACAAAACATTGGTTCTCCGATTCTGATCGTCGTTATCATCCTCTTATTCATCTGGTCGGCAGCTCAGGTTGTCAGCGCGGGTTACGGAGTTTTCGACGTCATGTCCGCGGGCAACGACTGGACCGCGCTAGACAGCAACGGCGGCATGTTCTATGTGTTTGCCGCCTGCCTGACAGGTAATATCGCATTCTGGGCTACCATGGCATTGAACATTCCTGACTTCTCGAGATATGCAAAGTCTCAGAAAGTCCAGTTCAGAGGACAGCTCTACGGCATGCCCCTTCCGATGTTTATTCTGGCTTTCGTCGGCGCGTATTTCGCGCAGGCTACAAAGCTCACCCTTGGGGAAGCCATGTTTGACCCAACCAACGTATTCTATCATGTAAGCAATCCTTTCATCATCTTTGTATGCTCATTGGGCGTAATCGTCGCAACTATCACAACCTGTGTCGCCGCCAACGTCGTCGCCCCTGCAAACGGATTCAGCAATCTGAGCCCAAGGAGGATTTCCTACAAGAAGGGCGTAGTCATCGCCTGCATTATCGCCTGCTTCGTCTTCCAGCCTTGGTGGATCTACGGTTCCGGAGCCGCGTATGTATTTACATGGCTGAATAACTACGGCATCATCCTGGCTCCTGTGGCCGCGATCTTCGTATCGGACT
>DAITKX010000130.1:0-3541 GCA_036835995.1 Bacillota bacterium
CGGATTGGTGGGCTGCGGTCATAAAGGCGACGAGAAATATCCTGTCGAGCTGCGACGTTATCCCTGCTGAAATAAAGGGCATGGTATTCTGTACACAGGCATTGAACGTGATCCCAATGGGGCAGGACGGGAAAATTCTGAGGCCTGCCATCAGCTGGCTGGACAGCCGGGCGGATGAAGAGGCGAGCGAGATCGTTGAGATGATCGGCGGCCAGGAAGTCTGCGAATCTCTTATGGGCACTGTGTTTTCCGGCATGGATTCCCTGCCGAAGGTCAGATGGCTGATGAAGCACGAGCCAAAGGTGTTTGAAAAAATGAAATGTTTCCTCGACTGCAACGGATACCTGACGTATCGGGCGACCGGCGAGATGGTCTATGACATATCCAGCGCTTCTTTCCTCGGATATGACAGGGAATCAGGCTCTATTATCGCGGATCTGATCGGGACTTCGGGATTTGATCCGGAGCAGTTCCCCCGAATCGTAAAATCCTTTGAAAAGGTCGGTAACCTGACCGATATGGCGGCTGAAGAGCTCGGACTTACGAGGGATACGGCGGTATTCGGCGGAACCTGCGACATGCAGGGCACCACCATAGGCTCCGGAATGTCGGGCTCCGAAGAAGCCCATATCTATCTCGGGACTTCGGGATGGGCCGCCGTGGGGACCAATAAATGCGCAACCCTTTCCAACGGAGGCGGCTGTATCATGTCCGCCGATCCGGATATGCAGCTGTGGGTCTATTCCACGGAAACCTGTTGCGCTACATATAATTGGTTTATTGACAACTTCTTTGCGGCTGAAAAAGACAGCAAACTGATTCCGAACATTTATGCTTTTCTGGATCACCTTGTGGAACAGATCGCGCCGGGAAGCGACGGACTGGTATTCAATCCATGGATCAGCGGAGAGAGAAGCCCGGTCCAGGATGTGTACGTGAGAGGCGGCTTCCTGAACATTGGAATGATGCATACCAAGAACCATATGCTGCGTGCGGTCATGGAAGGCATCGCGTATAACCTGAAGTGGTGTTACGACAGCCTGGAGCATGATCTAGGGCAAAAAACCCCCGCGGTGAGGATCCTGGGCGGCGGTACCAAGAGCCACACCTGGATGCAGATTTTCGCGGATATTTTCAACAGAAAAATAGAGGTCGTTAAGGATACGCAGGTAGCGGGGGCCATCGGCGGAGCATTTTTAGCGGCTCTCGGCCTTGGGATCTATCATTCCTTTGAGGATGCCAAGCAATGGGCGAGAATATCCCAGGTCTATGAACCGAATCCCGGAAATGCTGGATTATACGAGAAAGGATTTGAAAACTTCAAGCAGTCCTATAGCGAACTGAAAGAATTCTATAAAAAAGTGAATAAAAAATAGCGAATCTGCCAAAGGAAGGTGATCCCCTTGAACGAAGATAAATGTCAAGTATATGGGTATCGATGGGTCGTACTGGCTGTCTACGGGTTATCTACAGCAGCGATACAGTTGATGTGGACGACATATTTCTCAATCACGACCGACGCCTACCGGTATTATGGTTTTACAGATAAACTCAGCGGCGAGAATGCAATCAGCCTTTTGTCCATCATATTTATGGCGGGCATGATCATACTCTCGATACCATCCCTCGCCGCATTTGAAAAATTCGGATTTAAAAAGGCTGTCGGCTTTGGAGTCGTGCTGATGGGAATCAGCGGGCTCTTCAGAGGATTTTTCGGAGACAGCTATACGATGGTGGTTGTCGCTACCATTGGGTTTGCAATCGCGCAGCCGTTTCTTCTGAATTCGCCGGGACTGGTGGCAGGGAGATGGTTCCCGGAATCGGAACGGGCGACAGCCAACAGCGTGGGGCTGCTGTCAAGCTATATCGGCATGTGCGTCGGATTGCTTCTGACCCCGGTCATTCTCGGCCAGGGGGTGAGCATAAAAGGGATGCTCATGGTGTACGGCGTAGCCGGCGCTATCATAGCGCTGATGTTCCTGATATTCGTAAAGGATAGGCCGGAACACCCGCCCTGTTCGGCAGAGGAGGCATTCCGGTCAGATTTCGGAGAAGGGCTGAAAGGCGCGTGGAAAAAAAGGAATTTCAGGTTCAGCTTGTTTATCTTCTTCTGCACGTTCGGCATCTTCAATACGTTTTTTACTTTGATCGAGCCGATTTTAAAGGACTTGAGCGGCAATAGCATCGACGCGACCCAGGTAGGCGTGATCGGCGTCCTGATCCTTGGGGTCGCCACCGTCGGAAGCTTTGTGATCGGCATGATTTCCGACAAGGATAAGCTTCATAGAAGAAAGCCTTATATGATCATTGTAAACATCATCGGCGGAATTGGATTTGCAGCCTTCATCATCGCGGAGCACTTCCCCCTGATGGTGGCGGCGGCGGTTCTTTACGGATTCTTTGTTGTAGGCGGAGCGCCTCTCATTCTGACATTCGCGGCGGAATCGGCATATCCCACGTCGGAAGGGACGTCGGAAGGACTGCTGATGTTTTCCGGAAATGTCGCCGGGGTGATTTTCCTTGGCGGAGCCGCTCTGATGCAGAGCAACCATAGATTATTGATGGCAGTTTTGGCCGCGATAACGGTAATCTATATCATTCTGATGATCCTGGCCAAGGAGACAAAGCTGGAAGC
Organism: Bacillota bacterium; assembly: GCA_036835995.1. GTDB lineage: Bacteria > Bacillota > Clostridia > Peptostreptococcales > Anaerovoracaceae > Anoxybacterium. Next base: position 2,636 of record DAITKX010000130.1, read on the forward strand.
GGTAAAGAATACAAAATAAAAAGCGGACAATGGCCCAGGGCCTGAAACACAAACAGAGGACCCAGAGTCCAAAATCCAAGGAGCGGGCCCAAGGTCCGAGAGTCAAATAAAAGGAGGCAAAATTATGAGGAATGGATATTCCGTATCTGCATGGCCGGATGTAGCGAAGATCAATGAGAAAATGGATCATTTGGTCAACAGCAAGATCTTAAAGATCAAGCCCGACGCCATGAAAAACTACTTGAACTATTTCGAGACAAAATGCCGAAAATCCAAAGAAATGATCGATGAGGCGAAGAAGTACATCCCGGGAGGAGTGCAGCACAATCTTGCGTTTAACTACCCATTCCCCCTGGCGGTTGCCAAAGCGGAGGGGCCATACCTCTACGATGTCGACGGGAACCGCTACGTGGATTACCTCCAGGCCGGAGGCCCGACCTTGCTCGGAAGCAACTATCTTCCGGTTCAGGAGAGGGCCATAGAGGTCATCAGGGAATCCAGCCCGTGCACCGGCCTGTTTCACGAGTATGAGATGAAGCTCGCCCGGGAAATCCATGAAAATATGCCCTGGGTAGAGATGTACCGGAGTCTGGCCAGCGGCACGGAAGCGGACATGATCGCAATCCGTATCGCAAGGACATTTACCGGAAAGCAGAAGATCGTGAAGATGGGCGGCGGATATCACGGATTCAGCGATCAGCTGGTGTACAGCCTTCACATTCCTGGGACTAAAACCTTCGAAGCACACGGCATTCCAAAGGAAGCGTCGGCAAATACGAAGGAATTTTATCCGGGAGATATCGATTCACTTAGAAAAATTCTTGAGGAAAACGAAAAAGACGGCGGAACCGCGGCAGTGATCGTGGAGCCCATCGGTCCGGAAAGCGGAACCAGACTCGTAACGGA
>DAITKX010000130.1:3551-5965 GCA_036835995.1 Bacillota bacterium
GAGGATTTCAACGCAAAGGTCAGGGCTCTCTGCGATGAGTTCAACGCGTTGCTGATCTTCGACGAAGTGGTGACGGCGTTCCGTATGGGTCCGGGCGGAGCCCAGGGATACTTCAACGTAAAACCTGACATCACCGTATTCGGCAAGATCGTATCCGGAGGCTATCCCATGGCCGGCGGCGTCGGCGGAAGCGCCGACATCATGTCCTGCGTAGCGGCGGGAGTAAGCCCCGGAAAACCGAAAGCATACGTCGGCGGAACCTTGAGCGCAAACCCCTTGAGCTGTGCTGCGGGATATTACGCAATCAAGGAGATCGTCGAAAAGGATGCGGCGAAAAAGGCGGGAGAAAACGGCGACAAATTATGCGCGGGTCTGAACAAGCTCATCGACCAGTATGACCTTCCCTTTGTCGCATGGAACATCGGCTCCATCGTCCACTTTGAGATATCGGGAGTGATGTACTTGTCGGTAACGGATCCCGAACTCATGCAGAAGATTCCGGCCAGGCAGCATTGCATCGAAGAGTTCGGCGCGGCTTTGACGGCAAACGGCGTCATCACCCTGGCAGGAAGCAGGATCTATACGAGCATGGCGGATAATGATGAAACGATTGCAACCACATTGAATGCATTCGAAGATATTTTCAAAAATATTGAAAGATAACAGGAGGAGTAAAAATGATTAGAAAATTAAGCGACGAGAATTTAATGCACGCTTTTCCGGAAGTGGCCTTTTCAGAGGATTACATCATCGCCACATACCAGGCGAAGGTAAAGACCAGAGACATTGAAAAGATGGCCCTGGCCATCGCTGACGACCGGAACATGGATCAAGGTCGCCGCAGATTCGGACGACAAGAAGAGAAAATTCGGAGCCAAGGTGGTTTCCATCTATGAAGTGCCCGACACGGCGTCTGACTACATGTCGGATGAACCTCCGATTTACATCATCCAGATCGCATACCCGATCACGAACTTCGGAACCAGCATTCCGATGCTGTTAACCACCGTATTCGGCAACATTTCCGCATCGGGAATGATCAAATTCATCGACTGCGCGTTCCCGAAAAAGTACATCGAGCAGTTCCAGGGACCGAAATTCGGCGTTCAGGGTCTGAGAGACATCCTGAACGTTCCTGAAAGACCTCTGCTGAACGCGATGATCAAACCGAATATCGGCTGGAACCCCGACGAAGGCGCAGACCTGTTCTACAAGGCTACCAAGGGCGGCGTTGACATCATCAAGGACGACGAGCTGATGCCTGCCAACGAATCCCATTGCCCGTTGGAGGAAAGAGTCCGCAAATTTATGGCGAAGGAAAAGCAGATGTTTGAGGAAACGGGAGAACATAGCTTGTATGCTGTAAATATCACCGACAGAATCGACAAGATCAAGGAAAACGCATACAAGGCCATCGAATACGGAACGAACTGCCTGATGCTGAATACTTATACCGCAGGCTTCGGCGCTCTGCAGATGCTTGCGGAGGATCCCCAGATCAAAGTTCCGATCCTCGCTCATGTAGACTTTGCGGGCGCATACTGCGGTTCAACCTATACCGGTATCGCCGCGCAGCTTCTGATCGGCAAGCTGGTAAGGCTGGCCGGCGGAGACTTCCAGATCAACGGCCATCCATGGGGAAAATTCCCGGTTGCAAACAAGATTTTCTATCGCAGCTTCAAGTTCTTCACACAGCCGTGGTGGAACATCAAGCCGATGATGTACGCGGCATCGGGCGGAACCACACAGCTGGTTGTGAGAAACTGCATCGATACCGTAGGAACCGACGTCATCCTGGCGGCAGGCGGAGCAGTACACGGTCATCCGGATGGCAGTGAAGCGGGAGCGAAATCAATGCGTCAGGCTATTGACGCGGCAGTTCAGGGAGTCGATCTCGTAGAATATGCGAAGACCCACAAAGAACTCGCAAGAATGATCGAGCATCTGAATCCCGACGTCATGAAGAACTTCGACCTGATGAACTAGTATAGGCGGTTTCTATGTACGATAAAATATTATTTGTAGATTTTGACGGAACCATAACGACGGAGGATACTTTGGACGGTTCCATGCGGCTCTTCGTTTCAAAGGAAGAATACGATAAAAAATTCCATGAAATGATACAGGGCAGCTTAACCTTGAGCCAGGCGCTGCATCTTGTGTTTGATAATACTCCATCCAGCCGTTTTCCCGAAATGATGGAATACATTCACAAGGTACAGATTAGAGACGGCTTTGAGGAATTCCTCGACGAAATGGAGGCCGTTGGAATACCGGTGGTCGTCATTTCAGGGGGATTGAGGCAATTGCTTGAAGTGAAGATCGGAAAATACAAGGATCGGTTTCTCGGCATCCACTATGTGGATCTGGACATTTCAGGAGAAAATATGAAGCTGGTATCTGCGTATGATGAC
>DAITKX010000131.1:0-599 GCA_036835995.1 Bacillota bacterium
ATCAGTGAAACCGGCAGGTAAGGCGTCCCGTCAATGAAGTAACCCCGCTGGTCCAACTCCGTGTTGTTGAAGAACAGCCGGTAAGAGTCATCTTCGAAAGCGGGCGGCAGGATGCGGAGGGCGCCGTTGATTCCTAAAATGAGCAAGAAAAATATAACGACTCCTGAAAAAATCCTTTTCTTCATAAATACCCATGGCTCCTTCAAAAATATTATCTGACTTTTATCATAATCTCTCACTTTTTACCCATTATATACTATACAGGTATTGTTTTCTATGCTTTAATGGTAAAGTGCCATTAGAGCTGTTATGTTATGTAGAAGAGAAGGAGCAAGAGTCGATGAAAGGCACTTTGGCAAGGCTATTCAGCGCTTTGATCGTGATCGCGATGGTTTTCACAGTCATTTCGACAGATCTGAATCTGCAGAAAATATCGGCTGCAAAGGATGCGGCTGCAAAGGAAAAATTAATGAGGGCGCAGGAACAGGAGGCGGTGGAAGCTTCCGAGCAAAAGCAGCTTAAAGAAGAGCAGAAGCGGCTTCGGGAGGAGCAGGAGCAGAACCTGAAGAAGCTGCTTGCGGAACAGATGAAACAGCGGG
>DAITKX010000131.1:643-5513 GCA_036835995.1 Bacillota bacterium
AATAAAGTTGACGGCTACAGCATCGAAATTCCCGCCGGCATGAGAGCGGACATGCAGTTTTCCAATGTCAGAGCGATTCTCGAGAGCGATACCCTCAAGATCGAAATCTACCGCCAGAAGCTCAGCAGGACGGAAGGGTCCGGAATCCCGGGCTATATCAATTATTCCAATCAATTCATCAAAAACGATATCGATCATCATAAAGAGCAGTCAGGAAAGCTTACGGTGGACGGCCGCAGGGTTTCCTATCTTCAGTGGTCCAGAAAGGCGCTGGAAAATGTGGAGAACGACAAATGCCACTATGCGGTGGCAGACGTCGTTCTGTCTGGAGACGAAGTGATCACATTCCTGTTCAAAAGCAGCCAAAGCTTTGAAAACAAAAGCTATCTGAATGTGGTGAAAAGCCTGAAGCTCACGGAGGAGACGGCGAAGCCTTATGTCCGGAAGATCCAGAAGGTGGAAAACAAGAGCTGGGACGCAAAAACAGCCGGATTCTACGAGCAGTATTTCGGAGACGATGCGAGGCTTCACTGGGGAATCTTTGAAACGGACGCGCCCCTTGATTTCACCGAGCTGAAAAAAATCGAAGCCAAGCTTGACTTTACCTTTCCGATCCTTTTATATTACACAGGAATTCTGGAAGGCGAGGAAACCCATCCCCGCTTGGCCGACGCGCTGGCAAACGCAAAAAAAGAAGGGCGCACCCTGGAGCTAACGCTGCAGCCGGTGGTGCAGGCCCAGGGAGAGGGGAATATGGTCTACGATATCCTTGACGGAAAATACGACACCTATTTAAAGAACTATGCCAGGGAAGTAGCGGATTACGGAGAGCCCATACTCTTCCGGCCGGGCAACGAAATGAACGGAGACTGGTGCATCTATTCCTCTTATCACACCTCCCGGGATCCGGATATTTTCCAGGACTTTTACCGCTATGTCTATAAGATTTTCCAGGACGCCGGCGCGGATAACGTGATCTGGGTCTGGAATCCCAATGGCAAGTCGTTTCCTGATTATAAGTGGAACGACGAGCTTTGCTATTATCCGGGAGACGAGTATGTGGATGTGATCGGCATGACGAGCTACAACACGGGAACGTATTACGAGAGCGAAAAATGGATGGAATTTGACCAGATGTACGATTCATTGTATAAGAAATATGCCGAAGTTTACGAAAAACCTCTCATGATCACCGAATTTTCCTCCGCAAGCACGGGAGGCAGCAAAGAAGCCTGGGTCGCGAACATGTTTCGGAATATTGGAAACTATGACCGGATCAAGGTGGCGGTCTGGTGGGACGGCTGCGACTGGGATGCGCAGGGGAATGTGGCCAGGTCCTATTTTATCGATGAAACGGACGAGCTGGTTCAGGTGTTCCGGGAGAATCTGGCGAGATTCAAAATGTGACGTTTTGATGAAATTACGCCGCAGATTCTTGTCTGAAAGGGGAAAATGTACTATAATATCGTCGTATGAATTTTGGACAGGAGTGCTGAGATGTTTGAAAAATCAATAAAACCAACGCTGAACCGTATGATCGCTTTTGTGACGGGGAAATGGGCGGAATTGAGGATCGAATACGGGATTCTGGCTTGGGTGGCGTCGTTTGCGGTGCCCCTGAAGTTTCTGCTCTTCTATAAACTGATGGGGTTCACCGCAAACTTTTTTTTGATATGGCTTGTTACGGATTTATTGACGTACCTGTTTTTCGCATCCTTTAAAAATAAATGGATTCCAGGAATCATCTATCTATTGCTTACCGTTTTGATGTTTTGCGACGTTACATACAGCAGCTTTTTCAACCGCTATCTCTCCGTCGGCATGATCGGAGCCGCCGGTGTTGTGGGGAACATTACAGGGAGCATCAAAGAGGTCATAAAGCCCTGGTTCTTTCTGATGGTGGCCGACGCGCTGCTGATCCTGGCCGCATTGACGGCAGGGCGGCTCAAGCAGAGGAAAATGAAGGAGTCTGATGATGTTCCGGACGCCGCGGTGGAATTGTCCGGCCAATCGCCGGAAATTCCCGACGATTGGCTGGCCGAGGAGCTCGCCGCAAATCCCGAGAGCCCGCTGGCCGACGAGCTTGCCGCAAATCCCGAGAGCCGGTCGGCCGACGAGCTTGCCGCAAATCCGAAGAACCGGTCCATTGCCGTCATCATCACCGAATGGGTATCCCGGCACAAGCAGCCGGTGACTGCGCTGCTGATCATCTGCATCCTGGTCTTTAATTTCTCGAGCAGCCATCTCATCACCTCTTTATCCAATCAGGAAGTCTACAGCTATCACATCAAGGATATTGTGAACAAGCTGACTGGAAACAGCATGAGCGAAGGCTCCGAATATATGTCCGCCGTTACCGACAGCTATAAAATAGAAAAAGACGGTCCGCTGTTCGGAGCGGCAAAAGGAAAAAACCTCATCGTGATCCAGCTGGAATCCTTCCAGAATATGGTTATTAATAAGACCTATAACGGACAGGAGATCACGCCGAATCTGAACAGGCTTATCGAGGGGAATACGATCTATTTTGACCATTATTACCAGCAGATCGGCAGCGGAAACACCTCCGACGCCGAATTCGCGACGAACAACTCCATCTACGGCACCCTGGCGAGCTATACCTATAAACTATACAACGGCAATTATTTCAAAGGCTTGCCGAAGCTCCTCAAAGAACAGGGCTACGAGACCGCGGTCTATCATGCCTACGAGGACAGAGAGTTCTGGAGCCGTGAAGATATGTATCCGGCGGAGGGATTTGACACCTTTTACGGGGGCATAGTAGGCAGGGATAAGGGCCAGTACAATATGACGGAATGGATGGGCTGGGGGCTCACGGATTCCGAGTTCTTCAAGCAGACGGTTCCATTCCTGCAAGAGATGAAGCAGCCGTTTTACAGCTTTATCATCACGCTGTCAAACCATCATCCCTTTAAGATGCTGGAAAAGTATCAGTTTATCGATCTGCTTCCGGAGGATCAGGATACCATATTCGGCAATTATCTGGTGAGCGCCGCTTATACGGACTACTCCATCGGTCAGCTGATTCAGGAACTGAAGGACGCAGGACTATACGATAATTCCATCATCGCGCTCTACGGGGACCACGCAGGCCTGGTTAAAACCGATGAGGAAATTCAGAAATCAGCCTCCAGATTTTTGGGCAAGGAATACGATTTCGACACCATGATGAACATCCCGCTCATCATCGCTGTGCCGGGCGCGGATCAGAATATTCATCAGACGGTGAGCACCGTAGGCGGACAGATGGACTTTCTGCCGACCATCGCCTATCTGATGGGATTTGACTCTTTGGATACGATCTATCTGGGGCACAATCTGCTGACCATCGACTCGGGATTTGTGGCGGAGCAGACCTATATGACAAAAGGCTCCTTCTTCCAGGATGGCATCGCTTATGAGATGTCGAGAGACGGAGTCTTTGAAAACGGCAGGGCATGGAATACAAAGACAGGGGAGCCGATACCCGTCAAAGACTGCTATGACGGGTATATCAGGTCTATGGGGATCGTTAACGCTTCCGACTATATATTGAAAAACGACGTTCTAAGGAAAATCTATGAGGAGAACCAGGATGCGGCGAGCGCGTTCTCAAGCACCGGCCTTTCGGAGATAAGATATCCGGACGAGATCGCAACGGCGGGAGCGCCTGACAAGTCGCTCATCGGTACAAACTCCCTGGAGGCGCTGAACGCTTCTTACGACGCGGGTTACCGCGATATAGAGCTAGGCGTCTGCTGGACAGAGGACAAGGAGCCGGTTCTGCTCAGTTCGTGGCAGGAGCTCGGCAGGTATTTCGACACGGATCAAAGCAGTACGGTCACGCTGGATGAATTCAACGACCTGACCATGAGAAACGGCCTGACTTCCATGGATTATCTGGATCTGGCCGCCTGGCTGAAAGACCATCCCGACGTGACGGTCTACGTCCAGGCGGAGCGCAGCGAGGACTACTTTATGAGGTATATGGGAGACTGTGACGGCAGCATCAAGGATCAGCTTGTGGCGGAGGCTCCGGGAATGGTGGAATATTCCGGCCTGTACCCCACGGTTTTGAATATCGACGTGGGGGGCAACTCCGCAGATCAGATCCTTGCCTATATTAAAAACAACCATATCACCGCGGTTTCCATGTCAAAGGAATCGGCAAACGGGGATTATAAGTCAATACTGAACGCGGATTGCGTCAGCTATATACGGGACAGCGAGAGCGGGATATTGAAGAGGGCGGATCAATAGAGCAGAGCGCTGACGAGTCCCCCCACCGAAAAGGCGAGGAGAAAGCTTCCGATCCAGATAAGGATCGCGGTGAGGGCCTTTCCCTGCTTGAACAGGATCATCTGAGAGGCAAAGCAGGGAACAAAGAGGGTGAGCACGATGAGGGTGATCAGAATCTCCTTTTGCGTAAAGCTGCCGTTGGTCACCATGGAATAAAAGCCCGCGGCGCCCAGGTCTCTTTTGATGATGCTCATGACGAAGAGGTTCGAGGCGTTTTCAGGAATTCTCAAAAGCCCGGTAGTGATGGGCGCAAACCATTCCCGCAGCTTCATAAACCCGTTGTAATAATCCAGGACTGCGATGGCGATTCCCCCCCAGAGAAAAGCAGGGACCGTGTCCCGCAAAAAATCTACCGCCTCTTTCGCGGTTTTTTTTATGATCTCTTTCAGATCTGGAAAGCGAAGGGGAGGAGACGGCAGCACCACGGGCTGCAGGACGCCGGGAAGAAGCAGGTTCATCAGAATTCCAAGAGCGCAAAAAATAAAGATGATTACAAATAGATAGAGAAGGAAGTACTTGATGCCGAGAAGAAACGAAAAGGAAAAGATGATCGCTACCTGAGCGGAGCATG
>DAITKX010000131.1:5528-5956 GCA_036835995.1 Bacillota bacterium
AAGGACGGAGGCGATGAGGCGCTCCCGCTTTGTGCCAAGGATCGTGGTGGATACCAGGGCGACGGTTACACAGCCGAAGCCCAGTATGATAGGGATGAGAGCGTTCCCGTTCAGGCCCAGCAGTTGAAAGGGCTTGTTTAAAAACCTTGCGATCCTCGGAAAAAGGTTGGATTCGTCCAGAATATGCTGTAAAAAATAAAATCCCGCCACCAGGGGGAGCAGCAGCCCGAACAGATAGGCGGGCGTCATGGTCAGAATGCCGTATTGGCCGACGAGCAGACTGCCCAGAAAGCTGTCCTCGCTGAAAAAAGGGGTTACAAGGCCTTTGATGAGGGCAAGATAATAATTGCCAAGATGCATGATGAGGGTAAGCTCCTTTGCTCAAATTCGCAATTTAACATTCTGTCCGGCGCTTCAGCGCCGTTGAC
>DAITKX010000132.1:0-1466 GCA_036835995.1 Bacillota bacterium
TATGTCGGGCAAATATTTTAATTTTGTCCCCTATAAAGTGGATCTGGAGACAGAGAGAATCGACTTCGACCAGGTAAGAAAATTAGCCCATGAGCATAAGCCGAAGATGATCGTGGCGGGGGCAAGCGCATACCCCCGCATCATTGAAGCGGATAAATTCAGAGAGATCGCAGACGAAGTGGGCGCTTTGCTGATGGTGGACATGGCGCATTTCGCAGGCCTGGTGGCGGCGGGTTTCCATCCGAACCCCGTGGAGCATGCCCATGTGGTTACCACCACCACCCATAAAACCCTCAGAGGGCCCAGAGGCGGAGCTATCTTTGCCAAAGAGGAGTTTGGCAAAAAGATAAACAAAGGAATTTTCCCCGGAATGCAGGGCGGACCTCTCATGCATATTATCGCAGGAAAAGCGGTGTGCTTCAAAGAAGCCTCCACGCCGGAGTTTGTCGCACATCAAAAGCAAGTACTGCTGAATGCGAAGAAGATGGCGGAAGAGCTTTTGGCAAGGGATTTCCGGCTGGTCTCGGGAGGCACCGACAACCATCTGGTGCTGCTGAATCTGACCAACAAGAATATTACCGGCAAAGATGCGGAACGGCTTTTGGACGAGGCCAACATCACGACAAACAAGAATACGATTCCAAACGATCCCAACGGTCCCAACGTCACCAGTGGAATCCGGCTCGGGACTCCGGCGATGACGACCCGGGGCTTTAAGGAGGCGGAGATCGTGAAAATGGTTGAGGCGATCGCCCTCGTCCTGGATCATCCGGAGGACCAGGCTTCTGCGGAAAGGGCGAAGAAAATCGTTCAGGAACTGTGCGAGGCGTATCCCCTGTATCAGTACGATCCGCAATAAGAGGATTCGGAGCCTGTAACTCCTAGAACCTGTAAAATCAGGCATGTAAATGCGAAACCGGTGAGGATAAAAATAAAGCCAGAGTATCATGATTCATGATGTTCTGGCTGTTTTTTTATTTAGTCGGCAGAAGCTTTTGTCAGCTGGGGATACAGACCTTGGTTCCCGGAATTGAGAAATCCTCTATGGTCAACGTAGGATTCGCCATCATCAGGCTGTCTGTGATTACCAGGAGCTTTCTGCTGATGGAATCCAGAGTATCTCCGCTTTTTACGACGTAAGCTCCTGACATCGGACAGGTCCGGTAGGGATCATAGGGAGGAATGGAAAGGTGCATGCCTTCCAGCGGCCCGGTGAAATCTACGGCGGGGTTGCTGCTTTGGAGCGCTGCAAAAGTGATCTCATAGCGATCCAGAATTCTGGTAAGGGTATCGCCGCGCTGCGTAGCATATACTCTGCCGCTGGCTCCTCCGTGGTTCATGGCTTCCCATGGAGCGGTGGGAGTCATGCTTGTTTCCAGGGTACTTCCGGTATCTTCGCCGGTATTTTGAATAGGAATGCACAGCTGCATGCCGATCTTTAATTGGTAGGGATCCAGATCCGGATT
>DAITKX010000132.1:1495-5843 GCA_036835995.1 Bacillota bacterium
AGGCGTGTCGCCGGCCCGGACGGTATGCAAAATTCCCGTACATGTCGGAGTTTCCTGAGGAGTGCCGCCGGGCTGTTGGGTCGGAGGCTGTTCCGGCATTGAAGGCATCGATGGAATCGGTATCGTAGGTATGGACGGCATCGATGGCATGGACGGCATCGAGGGCATGGTTGGTATCGTCGGCAGCGTCGGCAGTGTCGGTAACGTCGGGAGGTTCTGTTTCGGCGTTAAGTTGGGCGACGTGTTCTGCTTGCTTCCTGTCGGAATACAGATCCTCATTCCAACCTGCAGCATGTAACAGTCAACCTGTGGGTTTGCGTTTATGATGTCATCCAATGTTACCTTGTATTGTTTTGCCAGCATGTATAAAGTGTCTCCGGGTTTTACGGTATGGATGGTCCCGTTGCAGACGCCGGGGCTGACCTTGGGCCTGTTGGTATGGGCCGGAATGCATATCTTTTGTCCGATCTGAAGATTGTATGGATTGATACCCGGATTGACAGTCAGGATATCTTCTAAGCGTACGTTATGGAACTTTGCAAGTAAGTAAAGGGTATCTCCCGCTCTTATGGTATGAGTCAGTCCATCGCAGACTGGAGCCGGCGTCGGCGTGGGTGCGGGTTTTGGAGGCACCGGAGTCGGAGTTGGTGTGGGAGCCGGAGCCGGGGTTGGTGTTGGAGTCGGTGCTGGGGCGGGTCTTGGAGCCGGAGCCGGGGTTGGTGTTGGAGCTGGTGTTGGGATGGGTCTTGGAGTCGGCGCTGGGGCTGGTGTTGGAGTAGGAGTGGGTCTTGGAGTTGGTGCTGGGGTGGGTCTTGGAGCAGGTTTGGGAGCGGGCTTTGGAGTCGGAGCCGGAGCGGGTTTTGGGGTCGGCGCAGGGGTCGGCCTTGGGACGGGCGCCGGGGTCGGTTTTGGAGTCGGAACTGGAGCCGGTCTTGGAACAGGCGCAGGAGCCGGACACGGCGGGCACGGTGTCGGAGCCGGACACGGTATTGGAGCCGGACACGGCGGACACGGTGTTGGAGCCGGACACGGCGGGCATGGTGTTGGAGCCGGACACGGCGGGCATGGTTCAGGAGCCGGGCATGGCGCGGGCTCAGTCTTTTCAGGCATCTCCCAACTCGGGCATTCAGGTTTCTCCCAACTCGGGCATGTAGGCATCTCCCAATTCGGGCATGTAGGTTGTTCCCATTTCGGACAATCTTCCGCCTCCCACGGGCTTGTTTCCGGACAAGGCTTTACGTAATCCCAATCATTTCTATCCTGGGATGGTTCCCGACAATCTGACCGCTTTCCGGGGATGCAGATTTTCTGACCGGCTCTCAGATTGTACGGGTTAAGTATCCGATTGGCTTCCATAAGCATACTTACGGCCACTCCGTATTTTTGCGAAATGGAATATAGCGTATCGCCGGTCTTTACCGTATACACCTCGACGCATACATATTCTGTTGGGAGGCTTGGAGTTTGCGGAAATTTAGGGCGCATGCAATTATTTTGAAGCATAATTAATAAATCACCTCTCGTTCAAATTTTACTACCATATTATTTAAAATCCTGAGAATATGTGATAGAATATTAAAATTAGGGACAAGATCCGGCATTTGAGGCGGGTTTGGTGCTGAAAGGAGAAAGGCTTGAGTAAGATCAACTTAGAAAGCCTTATTTTATATGATAATATAAGGCAGGATGAAATCGTCAGCGCTGCGGTAAAAATCTACAACGAATTTAATTACCATGAATATATTTCCTATATGGAAGCGGATTACTATCTGATCCAGCGAAAGCTGCTGGAAGCCACGGATCATCTGGATATCAGAGGCACCTACTGGCAAAATTACATCTGCAGGCTCATCGCTGAAAGCGAAAACCGGTTCAGCATCATGAGTGAAAAGGGCAAGCTGGTTGAAAATCTCCGGACGATTGCGGCGAGGGAGGCAGAGGAGCTGAAAAAACTGTATTTCCTGGAGTGGGACCGCATCGGTTCTCTTTTTCATGACGATGGCGTGTCGGTCTGTTCCATGACTCAGGAAGAGGGGTCGAAAGCACCTGCAGGATACCGGGATAAGGTGAGGCTGGCGTTGGAAGCTGAAACAAACCGTCAGACGGCGGAGATGCTTGGGGGTTATTACCAGGATTACGGCTGCGGTGTTTTTGAGCGTTATCAGGCATTTATCTGGGATGAATCCCTGGTTGGCGTCACACACTATGATAAGATCACCTTTGATCAGATCATCGGATATGAAAGACAAAAGGAAGTTCTCATTGAAAACACGGAATTCTTTCTGAAGGGATATCCCGCCAACAACGTTCTGCTCTACGGCGACCGGGGAACCGGGAAATCATCCTCAGTGAAAGCGCTGCTGAACCAATTCAAGGACAGCAAGCTGAAGCTCATATCCCTGAACAAAAACAACGTGGATCAGCTGTATAAAATCATTGAATCAGTCGCCGGCCGCGGCTGCAAATTCATCATCTTCATCGACGATCTCTCTTTTGAAAACACGGAAATCGGGTATAAACATTTTAAATCCGTCATCGACGGAGGAATCGAGGCCCAGCCTCCCAACGTATTGATTTACGTCACTTCCAACAGACGGAATATCATAAAAGAAGTCTGGAAGGACAGGGGGGACAGCGGCGAGGTCCACAGCAACGACGGGATGCAGGAAAGGCTTTCTTTGGCGGACCGCTTCGGGCTGTCCATCAATTTCAGCGCGCCGGATAAAGCCGCTTTTCTGAACATCGTAAAGGGAATTGCCGTCCGGGAGCATCTGGAGATAGACGAAGCTGTCCTGGAAGAGGAAGCCCTTAAATGGGACGTCAGACAGAAGGGTCGTTCCGGAAGAGTCGCAAGGCAGTTTATCAACTATATCCACGCCAAAAAGCTGAATGGCGGGATATAATATATTGTGTTATCGCATTGATCCTACGCCTTTCCCAGGCGTTTGAAATAAGGAGGATAAGTGTTAAGGTTTTTTAGAAATAATCCGCTGGCGCTGCTGCTGATCGTTCTGATCGCGGCGGAGTCGTTTTTAGACAGGCATGCCGATCCCATGGGCTGGGTCATGAACATATTGATCACTCTTCCCGCGATCCTCATCGGGCTTTCCTTCCATGAGTTCGCCCACGCCTTTGCCGCGGACCGGCTGGGAGACGGAACCCCGAGATCCCAGGGCAGAGTCACCATCAGCCCCGCCGCCCACATCGATCCCTTCGGACTGCTTGCGCTGATCTTCATCGGCTTCGGATGGGGAAAACCCGTCATGGTGGACGACAGGAACTTCAAACACAGGAGAAGGGACAGTCTCATCGTCGATCTGGCGGGGGTAACGATGAACCTCGCTCTTGCCATCGCCTTTGCCGGGATCCTGCGGCTGCTGGTCGTGTATCAGTCCGAATTCCTGAGCACCACTCCGGGCAGCGTCATTCTGGATATGCTCTTTGCCATCATTTCCATCAATATCGTGCTGATGATCTTCAATTTACTGCCGGTTCCGCCTTTGGACGGCTTCGGCATCATAACGGAGATATTCAATTTGCACGAAAAGGAATGGTTTTACAAGGTTTATAACAACGGCTTCCTGATCCTGCTTTTGCTGATCGTATTCAACGTTACGGGAAAGGTGCTGACCCCGGCGGTGCAGTTCGTTTACAACGGCATTTTGGGCATTTTCTTTTAGCAGAAGGTATCGGCTGAAGGGGTGTTTGCCGAAGAATTGAAAAAGATGGAATTGAGAAAGATGGAGAAGCATTTGACAAAGAACTAAAAAAATACGGATTAGCACTCTTACAATGAGAGTGCTAATTTTTTTGTTTATTTATTTTTAGAAGTGGTATATAATAAAATATATAGAAAATGACAAAGGGGTGATTCTATGAATTTTGAAAAGTTTACACAAAATGCTCAGTCCGCGGTGATGGACTGTCAGAATATAGGAGTTCAGGAAGGTCACCAGCAACTGGACGGAGAACATCTGCATCTGGCGCTGATGATGCAGCAGGACGGCTTGATTCCAAAGCTGGTCAGCTTCATGGGCGTCAGCACGGGAGAAATCGTCGGCGAGCTCCAGTCGGAGATGGAGAAGCTTCCCAAGGTTCAGGGCGGAAACGACAACATGTATACCACAAGGCGGCTGAACCAGCTGTTGATCAACGCGGAAAAGATCGCGTTGGACTTCAAGGATGAGTATGTCAGCGTGGAGCACATATATCTGGCGCTGCTGGATGAAAAGAATACGCCGTCCTCCCGGATATTCAGGAAGCACAACATTACGAAGGACGGATTTCTGCAGGCCCTTTCCAAGGTGAGGGGAAACCAGCGGGTCACGAGTCAGAATCCGGAGGATAA
>DAITKX010000133.1:0-5772 GCA_036835995.1 Bacillota bacterium
GGCCATATAGGTTTTGAATTTCTTTTCACAGGTGGGGCAGGCCAGGATCAGGGTCGGTTTTCCGAGCTCCCTCCATAATTTATAGACCGTTTCCACCTCACCGTTAAACTTCTCTTCATCTCCCGACCATTCGGCAGGGGCGCCGCAACAGCGCAGCAGGAGCCCTGTATCCGGTCGTTTGCCCAGCAAATATCCGTAAGCCCTCTTCACAAGCTCCGGATCGCTTGCCCCCAGCTGGCAGCCGGGGAAAAACGCGTATGAGCAGGCAGATCCCGAGGCCGGTTTCATACTTGGAGCCGCTTCCGTGCCGGGAGCCAGTTCCGCGCCGGTCCCGGCTTTTGCGGGAGCCTTTGAAATGCAAGCCTTCTCCCCGTTGGCAAAGTCCATATCCCGCAGCCAGAAATCATGGAATACCCAAGGCGCCTTTTTCTGCCTGTGCATGCTCTTTCGTCCCGCCAGGATCAGCCCTCCGATATCGATGTCCTCCGGGCAGGTTTCCAGGCAAAGCCCGCATTGATTGCACGTGCTCAAAAGCCGCTTGGCGGGAGTCGCCTTTACGTCGGCGGAACCGGGCAGGGTGGTCGCCATGATCTCGTCCCGGATCCTCAGGGGCCATTTGTTGTAAAAGTCCGTCAGGTCGCAATAGGTGCGGCAGAAATCGCACTGGCACTCGATGCAGCGCGCCGCTTCCCGCTTTGCTTCCGCTTCATCGAAAGCCGTTCCATCCGCCGGTGTGACAGGCTCCCGGTATTTGAGCTTTGCCGGATCGAGACACAGCTTCGTCTCCTGCCGGTTGTCCGGATAAAGCAGGTTCCCTGTTTTTAAAAAGTTGTCGATAACCGTTCCCATGTGCAGGCCGTTTGCCATGGCGTAAACAGGCTCGTCCCCGATGAGCCCGCCGCCGGCAAACCAGCCGGCGTTTCCATAAAGGGCGCAGTATTTTTGGTTCCGGCCAGCGCCACCGTCACTGGAAACAGCATCACTGTCACTGGGAGCGTTACCATCAGAGGCGGGAATAAGGCCGAAATCCTCTCCCTCTTCCCCAGTGGCAGCGTAAACCGCGTCGAATCCGAGACCCTCCAGCTCACCGGTGGAGCGCACCGGCGTATTTAAATGCAAAGTATATTTTTCATGCTGAAACTGCTCTTCAATATCCTTTAAAAAGATATCCGGATCCATGAGGTCCCAAAGGGCTCCGCCGATCCGGCCGGATCCCTCAAATATCTCAACTTCATATTTTTTCATGCAGAGCCGCAAGGCGCAGGAAAGCCCGCTGATTCCGGCGCCGATGATCGCGATTTTCTTCTTTTTCATGGGAAGGTTATAATCCGTCGGGCTTTTGTCTCCTGCGAACGAGACGCAGGCCTGCTCCAGCATCAGCAGTTCAATGGCGCTGTCGGTTTCCCTCCTGGGGCAGACGCTTTTACAAGGCTCCGGGCATAGATTGGAAGCGATCACAGGAAAGCCCACCGCATTCCGATAGGTTTTAAACGCGGCCTTGAACCCTCCCCGCTTCATTTTTTCGATGAAGTCGGGAATGTCGATATGAAAGGGACACTCTGCGGCGCAGAACGGAATCTCCTTCTGCAGGCAGTTTTTAAAGTTTTTCAAATACTGTTCCATAAAAGTCACTCAAATTGTCGCGAGCGCAAACGCAAGCGCAAATAAGTTCGCCTGCGGCCCAAAAATTGCTTAAATAACAAGTTCGGCCTGCGACCTAAACATCACAGACCGACTTGTATTTAGTTTATCACGTTTTAGCTTTCTCTTCTACAGCGGATTGTTCTTGATGTATTCCATCTCTTCGTAGAAGTCGGAGCCGAGGAAATATTTCTTTGGCGGCTCAGTCGTCTCGCCTTTGGCGATCTTCTCAAGTCCTGCCTTTACCTTTTCAGGGGATGCAGGCAGCTCGTAGATCCTGACGCCGCAGGCGTTTTTGATGGCGTTGATGACAGCCATGTGTCCGGCGGACTGGAACGCTTCCGACGCGCCCGAGGAACCGAATGGATTCTTCTTTCTCGGGGTTACCACGTGGACGATGTTGAAGTCGTCGGGGATATCCTTGATGGCGGGTATCCCTGCGCCCAGCGGGTTGTTGTGCTTCTTTACGTCGTCGTAGTTCTCGGTAAGGGCAAAGCCGATGCAGTGGGAGAGCCCGCCGTAGGCCTGTCCGTTCACCGCGTCGATATTCCCCACCACGCCCACGTCGTCCACGCAGGTATAGCCGATCACCGTGGTCTTTCCTGTCTTCGTGTCGACTTCGACTTCAGCCAGGAACATTCCGTAGGTGTAGTCGGGAGTCGGATTTCCGACGCCGGTATTGGGATCCAGGTCGCATAGGTCCGGATCGCTTGGGTTCAGGTACTGGACTTCATATTTTGTCGGAATCCCTTCCGCAGCCATCTCCGCATAGGTCCTGTAGGTTCCGTCGGGCTTTCTCATGGCGTTCATGAGCTGGTCCGCCGCCGTCTTGGAGGTCTTGCTGTTCATGTAGTGCTGTCTTGAGGAAGCCGTAGACCCGGAATCGGGGCAGTACTTGCTGTCGTTCTGGATCAGCACGATATCGTCTATGGTCACACCCAATGGCTTTAAGGCTTCCAGGGTGCATACGAGGGAGCCCACGTCTCCGCCCTGTCCCTGATCCTGCCAGGTGTCATATTTCACAAACTTTCCGTCCTCCCGGAGCTCGATGGCAACGGTGCACTGATCGGCGGTGCCTTCCGTCACGTTGTATCCGCCCCATGCGATGCCGACGCCCCTCCTCTTTTCCGGGGTGTCCTCGGCTTTCGCCCTCGCCACGGCCTTCTCATAGATGGGCTTCATGACCTCCATGATCCTCTCCATGGGGTAGTCCACAAAGGGGAAGCTGTTGACGTTCAGGTCCCCGGGACGGGCGATGTTCCTCCATCTCAGCTCGAAGGGGTCGATCCCCATCTTTTCCGCCATCATATCCATCAGGGCCTCCGAGGCGGTATAGGCCTGGGGGGAACCGTATCCCCTGTAGGCGCAGCCGTAGGCGTGGTTGGTGCAGGCGACTCTGGTGAGGGCCAGGACATTGGGCACATTGTATGGGAAGAACATGAATCTTGCGGGCCTCTGGGTCAGGTCGTCCCCCAGCTCGTTGTATGCGCCGTGGTCCAGGCCGCAGTCCCATTCGGCGGCAATGATCTTTCCGTCCTTATCGCAGGCAAGCCTTGCGTTGGTGTGGGACGGAGCCCGCTTTCCGGAATATGCCATGAATTCGGAGTATGTCATGGAAAACGCGATGGGCATGTCGTCGCAGGCAAGGCAGGCGATGGCAGCCAGGGCATAGGTGGCTCCCGCGGTGCCCCATCCGAAGGTCGCTCCCGTGGGGTTTTCGATGACTCTCACATTTTCAGCGGGAACGCCGGTGGCTTCGGCGATATCGCCGATATTGGCGTAGATGCACATGGCCTTGCAGTGCACGGTCAGCATGCCGTCGTCTCCCCAGTAGGCCTGGACCGTGTCGCCTTCGATGGGCATATGGGGCTCTCTCGTGGAGTAGAAGCTTCCTTCCACCACATAGGGTGCCTCCTCAAAGAGCTCAGGGGTATCGTGGCCCGCGCCCTTGACGGTGGGCTGCACCGCCCAGATGTTCGGATGGTCCTCATGGATGCGCATGGCGTCGGGCATGGCCGCTTCCAGATAGTTCAGGTATTCGGGAAGCTGTTCGAAATCCACGGTGACCTTTGCCGCTGCCGCTCTGGCGTGCTCCTTGGTATCCGCTGCTACCAGGGCTACGATATCCCCATAGTTGAAGATCTTCTCTTCCGCAAGGAGGATATGGGTCTGCTCCGTGGCAAGGCATCTGGGTGAAAACTGGAAGAAGTTCAGCCGGTTGGACCCCTTGACGTCCTTATGGGTGATGACCCTGTAGACGCCGGGCATCTTCTCCGCCTCTTCCGTATTGATCCTAAGGATCTTTGCGTGGTGGGCAACCTTGGGCTGGGCCATCACGACGTGAAGCACGCTTGAGGGCATCTTCAGCTCGATATCGTCACCGTAGTCGCATACGCCGCATACCTTTGCAAGGGCCGCCGGGCGAACCAGGGGAAGCCCGTAGTATTCCTTATCCTCAGGCTCTTTGAACATGATGTCTTCCAGCTCGCATTCTCCCCGCATCACCTTCGCCGCGGCCATGACCGCGTCGACGATCTGCTTGTAGCCGGTGCACCGGCAGATGTTTCTGTGCTTCTGGAACCAATCCCGGACCTCTTCCCTTGCAGGATCGGGATTCTCAGAAAGCAGCCCATAGGCCGATACGATAAATCCCGGCGAACAGAACCCGCACTGCACCGCTCCCCTGTGCATGAAGGCCACCTGCAGCGGATGAAGCCGTGTGGGCGCTCCGATGCCTTCGATGGTCAGCACCCTGCTGTACTCCTCCACGGTCTTGATCTTCTTTGTGCAGGATCGGATCACCTTGCCGTTCAGGATGACAGAACATGATCCGCATACGCCGGTACCGCAGCCCACCTTCGTCCCCGTTAGTCCCAGGCGTCTGATCACTTCGGCCAGACTGTCCTTTTCCGGGTCGCAGATGAACATCCGGTCCGCACCGTTGATGTTTAGTGTCATTTTTTTCAGTTGTTTCATAGAAACCTCCCTCAAAGATTTGCCTCTTTGTTTTGATTTGATCGTTAGTTCTTTCTTACATAATAAAAAAATATCTTATCCTGAAACGATATTTCCTGCGTAATAAAAAACCTGTCCCCTTAAAAAAGGACAGGCAAACTACTGTTCTACTTCATCGCCTTCTCCTTTCCACTCAAGGGCTCGGAGAAAATTGATTTTTTTGACTATTTACACTTATTTTTAGTTTAACAACGGGCAAAACCCGTGTCAACCAAAATGCTTCCGGAAAGAATCACTGATATGCCGACTTTTTGTACTATTTTGCTTTTTATCGACCGTATCCCCCCAGTTCTTTCAGGATCTGTTCAAATTCAGCGCTCCTCAAAACCTCCAGAAAGCTTACAATACCGTCGGTTTCCAGATACTTTTCAGGTATGGCAAAATCGTATTCTTCAAAGCCGATGGAGATGAAATCCAGCCCCATGGCCTTTGCCGCGGAAGCGACACCTGCGCCCACATCCGCCGAACCGCTGTCCACCGCAGCCGCCACCGCCATATGGGTAGTCATGTCCCGTTCATATCCCCGGATTTCGCTTCCGTCGATCCCGCTTTTCTTCAGCAGATAATCGGTCAGAATCCTGGTGCCGGAGCCCTTTTGGCGGTTGACGAAGGTAACGTCGCTCCGCTTCAGGTCCTCCACGCTATGAATCTGCTTCGGATTTCCCTTGGCTACCATAAGGCCCTGCTCCCTCTTTACTCCTTTGATCAGGGCAACATTCTCCTTCTTCAGATATTTTTCGATATACGATTTGTTATATTCTCCCGTTTCCTCGTCAAGGAGATGGATCGGAGCGATATGGGCCTCTCTCCTTTTGAGGGACATGATACCGCCCATGCTTCCCACATGCGCCGAGGACAGGGTATGACCCTTCCGGGTGAGAATGCTGCCGATATAGTCCATGATCAGATCGTGGCTTCCGATGGAAACAATGGTGTTTTCAATGACCTCCATGTCGTTCACCAGCTCCACAGGGGCTTCCTCCCCCGCTTCATAGCCCTCGCTGTTCTTGGGGATCACCAGGATCCCGTCAGCCTTTACCAATGACATATTGACCCCCGCGCCCCGATTCAGAGGTGTGGCAATGAGCTTTTCACCGACCTTTCCAAGCTTGACGC
>DAITKX010000134.1:0-5129 GCA_036835995.1 Bacillota bacterium
TTTTAGATATTAAAAAGGAGCTGCACACTAATTTTTATTTTAGTGCGACAGCCCCATTTCCGCTTTTCTTTTATTATTTAGGCTTTAGGCCAGTCTATTGGGATCAGTTCATAATCCCGGGAGCCCAGGCCGATCTTCTCCGCGTGTTCCAGACAACTGCGCCATTCGGACTCGGGGGTAGAGTTGGTAAAATGATCGTGGTGGTCGTGACAATCGTGCTTCGCCAGATTGTCGGCAAGCTGGCTTCCGGGAAGAGGGTCGGACTTCAGGCAGGCGTCCGCGCAGGCTTGATCCAGAGCCAGGGGGTCAAAGGAAGCAAACATGCCCAGGTCCGGCAGAATGGGCGCGTCGTTTTCTCCGTGGCAATCGCAGTTGGGAGACACATCCATCACCAGTGAAACGTGGAAAGTGGGGCGGCCGTCTACCACCGCCTTGGCATATTCCGCCATGCGGCGGTTCAGCATCGTGTTCGCGGCGTCGTTCTGGAACCCGATTGCGTCGAAGTTGCACGCGCCCAGGCAGTGTCCGCAACCGACGCAATTTTCCTCGTTGACCGCCATCTTTTTGCTGACGTCGTCAAACTCCAAAGCGTCGTTGGCGCATTCCTTCTGACATTTGAGACAGCCCCGGCACCGCTTTGCGCTGATATGCGCCTTGCCGCTGCTGTGCTGTTCCTTCTTTCCGGCCCGGGAGCCGCAGCCCATGCCGATATTCTTGATCGTACCGCCAAAACCCGTGAGTTCATGACCCTTGAAATGAGTCAAGCTGATGAACACGTCCGCATCCATGACGGCCCGCCCGATCTTTGCCTCCTTGACATACTCGCCCCCAGCTACGGGTACCGCGATATCGTCGGTACCCCTCAATCCATCTCCGATCAGGATAGGGCAGCCTGTGGACAGCGGTGAAAAACCGTTTTCCCACGCGCACTCCAGATGCTCCAGAGCGTTTTTCCGTTTGCCGGGATACATGGTGTTGCAGTCGGTGAGATAAGGTTTGCCACCCATCTCCTTCACTACGTCCACCACGGCTTTCGCATAATTCGGACGAAGGAAGCTGACATTTCCCAGCTCTCCGAAATGCATCTTGATGGCTACAAATTTTCCATCCATATCGATCTGGCCGATCCCGGCCTCTTTTATCAGCTTTTTCAGCTTGGTGGGCAATCCGTCTCCGAAGGCCACCGTACGAAAATCCGCAAAATATACCTTTGATTTTTCCATTTTTTCACCCCTATTTATGATTATGTCAGTTATTTTACCACATTGCTTCCTTTTTTCCAAATCATTCTTCAATATTTCTATGTTACTATTCACTGCCAATCGGAGACGGGTTGCGGACACAGCTGAGGCAAGTGTTGGAGCGGTTTTGCACCACTTTCCGATGAAATCGAGCAACATGTTTAGCCTCTGTCAAACACTGTCTGCGGACTTGGTTTGTTTGACAGTCTAAACATGGCGAAATGAATCTGACACAGTAACAAAGAAAGTGCCAAAACCGCGACCACTTGAAGAAGCTGTGACCGTAACCCGTCCTAAGCTGTGAATAGTAACATTTTAAAAAATGATCAGAAAGATTTTAATCGTTCGGCGTTGTTCTCTCCATTATTTGGGTATATATTAAATTCAGATATTAGTAACAGCTTGGAAGTTATACGACGAAAATCCACGAATCAAAGATTCGTGATTTTCCAGCATAAATTCTGTCGACGGGCTTAAGCGTCGGACAGAATATTACAATGAAGGAGGTTTTTATGGATGAAATGAAGTGTCCTGTAACGGGCAGGACAGCAAAAGATTTTACCGGCAAAGGTACTTCCAATCGAGACTGGTGGCCGAATCAACTGAATCTCAGAATCCTTCACCAGAACTCAAGCTTATGCGATCCGATGGATCCCGGTTTCAACTATGCCGAAGAGTTCAAGACCCTTGACCTGGAGGCTGTGAAAAAAGATCTCTATGCCCTGATGACCGATTCTCAGGATTGGTGGCCGGCCGATTACGGACATTACGGCCCCTTCTTCATCAGGATGGCCTGGCACAGCGCCGGTACATACCGTGTAAACGACGGCCGCGGCGGCGCGGGCAGCGGATCTCAGCGGCTGGCTCCGCTAAACAGCTGGCCCGACAACGTGAACCTCGACAAGGCACGCCGCCTGCTCTGGCCCATCAAGCAGAAATACGGCAGAAAAATTTCCTGGGCGGATCTCATGATCCTCGCCGGCAACTGTGCGCTTGAATCCATGGGTTTAAAAACCTTCGGCTTTGCCGGCGGCCGCGAGGACGTCTGGGAACCGGAGGAGGATATTTACTGGGGCTCTGAAACCGAATGGCTCGGCGACAAGCGCTACTCCGGGGACCGGGATCTCGAAAACCCCCTGGCGGCAGTGCAGATGGGGTTGATCTATGTCAATCCGGAAGGCCCTAACGGCAATCCCGATCCGATAGCTTCCGGCAAGGACGTCCGGGATACCTTCGCCAGGATGGCCATGAACGATGAAGAAACCGTCGCCCTCATCGCCGGCGGACACACCTTCGGGAAATGCCACGGTGCCGGTCCCGCAACCCATGTAGGTCCAGAGCCCGAAGCGGCCCCCATCGAGCAACAGGGTCTCGGCTGGAAAAGCACCTTTAAAAGCGGGAAAGGCGGCGATACCATCGGCAGCGGAATCGAGGGCGCCTGGAAGGCCAATCCCACAACATGGGATATGGGTTACCTCAACACGCTGTTCAAATACGACTGGGAGCTGGTCAAAAGCCCCGCCGGAGCCAATCAGTGGCTGGCTAAGGACGTCGCGGAAGAAGACATGGTGGTAGACGCGCACGATCCGACGAAAAAGCATCGTCCGATGATGACTACCGCGGATCTTTCACTGCGATATGATCCCAACTTTGAGCCTATTGCCCGCCGCTACCAGCAAAATCCAGAGGAGTTCGAGGATGCTTTTGCCCGTGCATGGTTCAAGCTGACCCATCGGGATATGGGACCCCGCTCCCGCTACCTCGGCCCTGAAGTTCCGGCGGAAGATCTGATCTGGCAGGATCCGATTCCGGCGGCAGATTATGATCTGATCGGCGAAAAGGATATTGCGGATTTGAAAAATAAGATCAAGGCTTCATCGCTTTCCATACCCCAGCTCGTCTCTACCGCCTGGGCGTCTGCTTCCACGTTCCGCGGCTCCGATAAACGGGGCGGAGCGAACGGGGCCCGCATCCGCCTGACGCCCCAGAAGAATTGGGAGGTCAACCAGCCGGATCAGCTGGAGGCGGTGCTTCATATCCTTGAAAAGATTCAAACAGAGTTCAACAGCTCCCAGCAGGGCAATAAGAAGGTATCCCTCGCCGATCTCATCGTCCTGGGCGGGTGCGCGGGGATCGAACAGGCGGCGGAGAATGCGGGTCATCCCATCGATGTTCCGTTTATGCCGGGGCGGACAGACGCCTCCCAGGAACAGACCGACGTATACTCCTTTGCGGTCCTCGAGCCAAGAGCGGACGGATTCCGCAACTATCTCAAGGGAAAGTATTCCGCTTCCGCGGGTGAAATGCTCATTGACCGGGCGCAGCTTCTAACATTGACCGCCCCTGAAATGACGGTTCTCCTCGGCGGCATGCGCGTTCTGAACGCCAATTACGGCCAGTCCCCCCATGGCGTCTTCACCCAGCGGCCTGAAACCCTCACAAACGACTTCTTCGTGAACCTTCTCGACATGAGAACGGCGTGGAAGCCAACCTCGGAAAACGGGGATGTGTTCGAGGGACGCGACCGAACGACAGGCGAGCTCAAGTGGACCGGCACGCAGGTGGATCTCATCTTCGGCTCCGATTCCCAGCTTCGGGCCATCGCGGAGGTCTATGCCTGCAGCGATTCCCAGGAGAAGTTTATCCATGATTTCGTGGCGGCCTGGAACAAGGTGATGAACGCGGACCGGTTCGACCTCGCGTAATGCGGCAGCATCGCCGAATTTAACAGTCTATAAACAGTCTCTATAAGCGGAAGGATGGCCCCGGCCATCCTTCTTTTATTGTTCCATCTTATAATCTATTTATTTTCCACTTTCTTATCGGCGGGAAGCTTCTTCATTTTTTCTCTGGGCCAGGCGATTGGTATCCAGAGATTTTCGGAACACGAAAAACCGGTCGTACAAAAACTCAGAGACAAAATTTGAAAGCATGATCAGCATCGTGACCAAATAATCGTTCCACAGGAGTGTATCCGCGAGATAGCTGCCCAGCGCTGTCGAGACGGGAGTAAACACGCAATAAAAGCCGAAAACCTTCAGCATGGCTATGGGAACATTGTTCGCGGATTGAAACGTATACCGTCGGTTCAGCGTAAAGTTCCACAGCACGGACAGGATCAGCGCCAGCAGATAACAAGGCCAGTAGGGCCAGTCTGTCAGCTCATGGAACAGGGAAAAAGACAGGATCTCTATGATTCCTGCCGAGACGGAGAACAATCCGAATTTAACGCCCCGGGCCATTTCCTTTTTCAGGTTGACTTCCCTTTTACCGGCATCTGTTTCATTCTGCTCTTCCATACCGGCATCTGTTTTATCTCTCTCTTCCATCATCATTTTCAGCCCTCTGCTTCCGCGTTGTTTCTTACCGCGCGGCCGGCATTTTTCAACAAGGTCACATCCACATTCCCATCCTCCAGGACCAGGTTGCCATTGATAAACACTTTTTTAATTCCAAAGGATTTCTGCTGGTCCGGCGTCGCGCTTTTCAGCTCCCCTTCGTGAAATACGGTGATATCGGCAGAGTACCCGTCTCTGAGATATCCTCTGTTTTTTAACGAAAACCGGTCCGCAGTCGCCCACGCATCGGTCATGTAGAGGCAGTGATCGTCTTTGGAAAGGTCTCTGATGATTTCAGGGGTGCTGTAAGGGCCCATGTTTACCCGGCCTTTGAAGCCGCTCTTTTCACAAAGGTATAGATAGGTGTCCAGTTCCCGTTCCTTCCGCTCACGGGCGATCTGACGAACGGTTTTCCCCTCAAACTGCTGTCCGTCTTCCGATATGTAAGCGATTTCAATATCATTGAGTCCGAAGCCCAGGAGCCCGCGTCCACGCCGTCCTCACGAAGCTTATGCAGGATGGATATCAATTCATCCTTATCCCCGAAGGA
>DAITKX010000135.1:0-5013 GCA_036835995.1 Bacillota bacterium
GTCTGCATATTTGATAGCACCACTTTCGGCACATTTTCATAACGCTTCATGCAACGGTTCTCACCATTACATAGTTATATATCTACTGCGCTCCTTGGCGATTACGCAGGTCGGACTTTCACCGACTTGTAAGTGACCAGCTTTGCTGGACACGCTCCTATTAGATAAGAAAAGCCCGCCATTTTCCGGCGGGCTTACAATCTCCAGATTGAATTACTCTATAACCACTTTATACTCCCGCATCCAGAAGTCGATTTGCAGGAGATAGGCCAGGAGCTGCGGCGCGTTCATGAGCTGGCCGAACCATGGGATATCGGTCTCCCTGGTGATGGTCAGCGCCAGCCGCCTCACCGCTTCCTTGTCAATGAACGGAAACAGCGGCGAATCGTCTCTGTCAAGCAAAGCCAGCGTCATAT
The DNA here is from genome assembly GCA_036835995.1 of Bacillota bacterium. Lineage (GTDB taxonomy): Bacteria > Bacillota > Clostridia > Peptostreptococcales > Anaerovoracaceae > Anoxybacterium. The sequence goes on from DAITKX010000135.1 coordinate 417, forward strand.
CGCGCATCGCTTCCACATAGGACGGGTTATGGGTCTTGGGATAGGGGCTCTTTTTTCTCCACAGCACGTCTTCCGGCAGCATCCCGGCAAGGGCGTGCCGCAAAAGGCCCTTTTCCCTATTTTTATAATATTTCATTTCCCACGGAATATTCCACACGTACTCAACAAGCCGGTGATCGCAGAACGGAACCCGCAGCTCCAATCCGCATGCCATGCTCATCCGGTCCTTCCTGTCCAGAAGAGTCGGCATCCAGCGGGTCAGGTTCAGATAGAACAGTTCCCTCTTTCTGGCCTCTGACCCCCGGTCGCCTTCATAGCGCGGAACCTCGCCGAGGGCTTCCAGATACCGGTCCTCCACGTAGTGCTCCGGTCTTATCGCATCTAACAGTTCGGGAGAGTACAGCCTCAGCCGTTCCTGCAGGCGTCGTGACCACGGGAAAGTCCTGTCGTCTCCTTCGCTTTTTCTGTAAAACCACGGATATCCTCCGAAAACCTCGTCAGCACACTCCCCTGAAAGGCCTACCGTCGCCCGCTCCTTGATCCACCGGCTGAACAGCAGCAAAGAGGAGTCCACATCCGTCATTCCCGGCAGGTCTCTGGCAAGGACGGCGGGAAAGTTCGCCTCCGCCAGCTCCGGGGTGTCGATCAGACAGGATGAATGCCGGGTGCCCAGATATTTCGATACTTCCTCTGCCCACGGCGCGTCAGGGTTGGGCTGAAACTCGTTGGCCTGAAAATATTTATCGTTTCCTACGTAGTCTATGGAAAAGGTTCTGATGGGCTCTTTCCCATCCCTTTTGTACACTTCCGAAGCGACGGCCGTGATGGCGCTGGAATCGAGCCCTCCGGAAAGCAGCGCGCACAGGGGAACGTCGGATACCAGCTGCCGTTCGATGGAATCGTAGACCAGCTCGCGAACCCTGGCCGCCGTATGTTCAAAATCATCCTCGTGGGAATGGCTGTTCAAAGCCCAGTATTGCCTTATCGCGAGCCCGTCTCGGTCCACTTTCATCCAGTGTCCCGGCTTCAGCTCGGAAATCCCCGAAAAAACGCCGATCCCCGGCGTCCTGGCCGGACCTAAGGCGAAGATTTCCGCCAGTCCTTCCCGGGTTATCCTCGGGAAAATCATCGGATGCGCCAGCAACGCCTTTATTTCAGATCCAAAGAGGAAAGAGCTGCCCTTTTGGCAATAAAATAAAGGCTTCACCCCGATCCGGTCCCTCGCCAGGAATAATTGTTTCCTTTTTTCATCCCAGATGGCGAAGGCATAGATCCCGTTGAGCCTTTGAAGGCACGCCTCTCCCCACTCGATGTAGGAGGTCAGCAATACCTCCGTGTCGGACCACCCTTCAAAGGAGTAGCCCTTCAGAACCAGTTCCCTTCGAATGTCTTCCGTGTTATATAGTTCGCCGTTATAGACCAGGGCGTAGGTATCGCCGCCGGCCTTCCGGATCATAGGCTGTTTTCCGCCTTCCGGATCGACGACGACCAGCCGGCGATGGCCGAGAGCGGCTTCCCGGGAAAGCCAGTAGCCCGACGCGTCGGGGCCTCTTTTGGCGACCCGGTCCGCCATCGCCTTCAATATGTCCGTTTCATTCGATAAATCCTTTGTAAAGTCCGTCCATCCTACTATTCCGCACATGAAAATCTCCTCCAGTTCCAGAATAGTATATGTTTAGACTCAAAAGGGTGTTCCGTTTATTCCACGCTGTTATTGAGCGCATCGATGATGCATTTTGCCACCGACTTTGCATATTTTTCCCTGAATTCGTCCGTCTTCATGTAGCTCCGGTCGCTGGGATTTGAAAGATAGGCGCCTTCAATGATGACGGCCGGCATGTTGGTCCGCCTCAGCACGGCCAGCTCCGGACTCGCCTTGATGCCTCTGTCCGTCAGCCCGAGGTTTGAAACGAGAGTACGCTGCAGGTTCTCCGCCAGAGCCTTGGCGGATATCCCGTCTACCGCCGGATCGTCGTTACCGTGGTAATGGACCTCCGTACCGTTAGGAGTGGCTGTGCTGTAAGAGTTGTTATGGAGCGAAACGTAAAGGGACGCGTCCAATTGGTTTGCGGTGTCCTGCCTGTCATAGAGGGGAACCGTGATATCGCCGGTCCTGATCATATAATAGCTGGCGCCCGCGGCTTCCAGCATTTTCTGAACTCTTAAACCGATATCGAGGTTGACGTCTTTTTCGTTCAGAACCAAAACTCCGTTTTCATATCCCATGGAGCCGGGGTCCGTACCGCCGTGGCCCGGATCGATCACAACCAATTTTTGCCGCGCTTTCTCCGTTACCGCAGACAGGCCGTACTGGTCAAGGATCGCCTGATCTTCCTGACTGATCTCGCCGTCGGATTTGACTAGCTTACCCGGAAGCACAGGCTCGTTCATTTCGAAGGTCAAGGCAATCGTCCGCGGGTCCCCGGACCTGCTCACGGCCCCCGAAGCGAAAGTATTCAGATCCGCTACGATCCTGACGGTATTCTCCGCATATTGAGAATACCGGATATTTTTAAAATAGGGGTTGTCCTCCGCTGCGACCGCACCGGCCTCCATATCCAGCTTCGCATTTTTGATATCGAATACAAACCTGCTGGGGTTTGTCATTTTACTGCTCGTATAGTCGCTGATTTCCCGGTCTGCGCTGACAATGACCCTGTCGCCCTGATCAGAAAGCTCTATGCCGGTGATCACCGCCGGATCTTCTATCACCGGCGGATTATCGATTGCCGGCGGATTATCCGTCGTCTCTTTCGACGGAGAAACGATGCCTACGATCCTGTTCTTCGCATCCCATGACACCTCGCAGCCCAGGGCTTCTGAAACAAACCGGACCGGTATCATGGTTCGGTTTTTGATGATCCTGGCCGGAACATCCAGTATATTTTCCGTGCCGTTTATGTAAGCGCTTTTAGAACCGATTTTAAGCTTTACGGTCATATCATCCTTTACGAGGGTAACCTCTTTGGATTCCTGATTCCAGGTGACGGTTCCTCCCATCCCCTCAAATACCGCCCTTACGGGAGCCAATGTGCGTCCGTTTTCGATCACCGGAGGCGAATCCGTCGCGATCTCCGCACCGTCAAGGATGATCCTTATGGCGCTGGAACCTGCGAAGGACGCCGTGGCGCCCAACACCACCATGAGCAATGTGATAAACGTTAATCCGATTAATCTTTTCATTTTCTAAAGCCTTCCCCCCATGCTTGTACCCTATAACGTCTGAACAGTTTTTATCCATTCTATTATCTAATAAAATCATGCGGTATTTCAAGGGTATTGATTTTCCTTTGCTCCCAATTTTATACATCCACGCATATAATGAAAAAGTGAAAAACCCCATCATTAAACAGTTTCGAATAAAAAAGCGCAAATTTTGATATAAATAAATTTTTTTAAAGGAAGGTTATTGAAAATGGAACCATTATATGATTACCCTGGAGTTATGATAAGCCAGACGCCGCAGGACATCGCCCGGATCATGGCGGTGGTCAACAGGGATCTTTCCCGCTATTACGATCAGCTTCAGGGCTATGGAGTTCCCAGGACGATCACCCAGTGGCTGTTCATCAGCATCGTTACTTATGTTTTGAGAAACGCGTCGAATTACACGGGGTCCGTCGAGGAAAAAACGGCGCAGATTCTCAGAAGTCTGAAAAAAGACAACGTATTGCTATACAATACCCTGAGAGGATATGGCGTCCCTGCCGACCTCATCGACAATATGTTCACTGATACCATCCGGACTACGTTAAATAATATGGACGGACGTTCCCCGGATCCCGGTCCTTCGCCCGGCCCTAACCCCTCTCCCAGCCGGGGATGGAGCAGCTGGGAGGATCTTGGCGGGACCCTGACCTCGGCTCCCACGGTGGCTTCCTGGGATGAAAACCGCCTTGACGTCTTTGTCAGGGGCACAAACAACGCGCTCTGGCATAAATGGTGGGACGGCAGCAGGTGGAGCGGCTGGGAGGATCTTGGAGGCACTCTGACTTCAGCTCCCGCGGCGGTCTCCTGGGGACCCGACCGGATCGATGTCTTCGGGGTCGGAACGAATCAGGCCCTCTGGCACAAATGGTGGAACGGCAGCAGATGGAGCGACTGGGAGGATCTTGGAGGCACTCTGACCTCAGCTCCCGCGGCCGCTTCCTGGGACCAAAACCGCCTTGACGTCTTCGGCAGGGGCACAAACAATTCCCTCTGGCATAAATGGTGGGACGGCAATAGATGGAGCGACTGGGAGGATCTCGGCGGAGCCCTGACATCAGCCCCCGCAGCGACTTCCTGGGGATTCGGCCGAATCGACGTCTTCGGAAGAGGTACAAACAATTCTCTCTGGCACAAGTGGTGGGACGGCAGCAAGTGGAGCCAATGGGAAGACATTGGCGGCGGCCAGATCGCTTCCGGTCCGGCGGCGGCTACCACAGGAGCGAACCGTCTGGATGTCTTTGCCCGGGGTCAGCGAAGCCAGCTGCTATACCGGAACTGGAACGGAAGATGGAGCAACTGGGAGAGCCTGGGAGGCACCATCACCTCGGAACCCGCGGCGGTTTCCTGGGGCGACAGAAGGCTCGACGTCTTTGGAAGAGGCCAGGAT
>DAITKX010000136.1:0-4899 GCA_036835995.1 Bacillota bacterium
CGCTTTTGAAAAATAGGCAAAACGCTCTCCGTCGTCGTAATAACCATAATATGCGTCCCGCCCGAAATACTGCTCGTTGTCCAGGAAATAAAAGGTTACGCCTTCATAATCCAGCTGGAAAATGCCGCAGTATTGAGTCCTCCAGGAAAGGGATAAATTAAAGCTCTTCACGAATTTCATCTCATCCCTGTATTTTGAAGGAACGCTCTTATATAGCGGAAGCATGACCCGTGCGTCGGCGCCCAGCTTGACGAGCTCCCTGGGCAGCGAACCGATGACGTCGCCGAGGCCCCCTGTCTTTGCAAAGGGCTCGGCCTCCGTGCTGATAAAAAGTATGTTCAATTATTTCACCTGCCTAAACGATGCTTTTCTTTTCGATCACCACAGGATAGGTTTCGTGCCCTACCAGCTGGCGATTTTCACGGACGATCACGTCTTTATCCAGGATCACGTTGTTCAGTATCACGTTTCGCATGATCTCCGTATTCTGCAGGATGACGCTGTTTTTGACCACAGCGCCTTTCCCGATGACGACGCCCCTGGAAAGGATGGAGTTCACCACGGTCCCCTCCACGGTGCATCCGTCGGATATGATGGAATTGGAAACCCGGCTGCCGGTGCAATACTGGGCCGGAACGCTGTCCTTTACCTTTGTGTATACCGGCTTTTCAAAGAGCTTATTCCTGGCGTCCGCGGAGAGCAGCCGCATATTTTCCTTCATATATCCGGAAACGGTGCTGATCTCAAAGAAGATGTTTTTATGCTCATACCCGAGGATGTTCAGGCTTCCGCAGAGCCTCTGAATGATATCCCTGTAGAAATCATAGCGGCCGAACGCCATGGCGTCGGCAACCAGCGACTCCAGCAGGGATTTTCTCATGACGAATATCCCCATGCTCGCGGGAAGCTCCTGACCGGCGTTGTCGTCGCCCTGGAATGCCAGTTCATAGATCCGTTCCCATTCGTTCATGCGGAACATGGGCGCGCCGGGGATATGGCTCCCCGATGGATTGGCATAAACCGCCGTAATATCCGCATTCCGCTCGATATGGCTCTTCAAAATTTCGTCGTAGTCGATGGAGCAGACGATGTTGCTGCCGGTAATGATCACATAATCCGCCCTGGAGCGACGGATGGAATGCATGCTTTTATACAGGGCGTCGATGGTTCCGAGATAATTCCCCGCATTGTCCGACGCTCCCGGCGTCGAAAACGGCGAAAGAATCCTGAGACCGCCGATTTTTCTCGTCAGGTCCCAGTCCTTTCCCGCGCTGAGATGGTCGATGAGGGAATGGAAATTGTTCTTTGTGATGATGGAAATATCGTAGATACCCGAGTTGACATAGTTTGACAGAATGAAGTCGATGATCCTGTACTTTCCGCCGAAGGGCACCGACGCCAGGGTACGGATCTTTGTCAGCTCTCTGAGATTCTCGTATTCTGAATAGGAAAAGACAACACCCAATGCGTTCATGCTATTTCTCCTCCTTTGATTCAATATTTTGGCCGTCCGCCGATAGGACGCTTTCCCCGATCATGGCCCCTGCCGGTATCACAGTTCCGTCAGCGATGGTGATATTCTCTCCGATCACCGTGATCTCCGGATGTTTTCCCGCCTCCACCGGCAGAGCCAGGTCTCCCAGATACACGTTGGAGCCGATGGCCGTATCCGGCGCGATGATGGTATATTCAACCGTGGAATCGCTCTCTACCGTAACGCCGGGCATCAGGATGGAATTTCGGACCACCGCCCCCTCTTTTATGGTGACTCTGGGAAATATGATGCTGTTTTCCACTTCACCGTCTATGTAACAGCCTTCCGAGACCGTGGAGTTATTCAATTTTGCATTCTCCCCGATATACTGCGGAGGAAGGATTCCGTTTCTGGAATAGATCTTCCACGGCGGATCGTTGAGCTCGATGGGAACGTTGGGGTCCAGAAGATCCATGTTGGCTTCCCAAAGGGACTCGACGGTGCCCACGTCCTTCCAGTAGCCCTTATACTCGTAGGCGAATAAGTTTTCCCCTGCTTCGAGCATCTTAGGTATAATATTTTTTCCGAAGTCGTTTTCGGACTCTTTATCCGCCTCGTCGGCGATGAGATAGCTCTTCAGCTTTTCCCAGTTGAAGATATATACCCCCATGGATGCCAGCGTACTCTTCGGCTCAGGAGGTTTTTCCTCAAATTCGTATATTTTCAGATTTTGATCCGTGTTCATGACGCCGAACCGGCTTGCCTCCTCCACAGGGACGTTCAGCACCGCTATGGTGCAGTCGGCGTGCTTTTCGATGTGATAGTCCAGCATCATCTGGTAGTTCATCTTGTAGATATGGTCCCCGGAAAGGATCAGCACGTAGGTTGGATGGCTCATCTCTATGAACTCTATGTTCTGGTAGATGGCGTTGGCCGTCCCCTTATACCATTCCCCGGCATTTGATTTCATATACGGAGGCAGGATGGTGACGCCGCCGAAGAGTCTGTCCAGATCCCAGGGCTGTCCGCTGCCGATATAGGCGTTGAGTTCCAGCGGCCGGTACTGGGTGAGGACGCCGATGGTATCGATGCCGGAATTGACGCAGTTTGACAAGGTAAAATCGATGATCCTGTACTTTCCCCCGAAGGGCACCGCCGGCTTGGCCACGTGGTTGGTCAGAATACCCAGACGGCTTCCCTGTCCTCCCGCCAGCAGCATTGCAATCATTTCCTTTTTCTTCTTGTAGGACATTTTCAATCACCTCCAAAAGATCGTTGACAGACCTGGCAGATCTGCCTTTAAGGAATACTCATACCCGTTTTCATTGACGGGATCGGCGGAAATTTCCCCTGTCGCCCCCTCACATGTTCCGCCGTATTTTACAAGTCCGGAGTGGAACACCATCCTGTAGGGGCCGGGGGTTGGGACGCCGATCCGGTAATTCTCCCGGGCAACGGGTGAAAAATTGCAGGCGACGATCAGCTCCCCGCCCTTTTTATTGATCCTCCGGAATGTCAGCACGTTGTTTGGGGAATCGTCGGGACGGATCCATTGAAAGCCTTCCCAGCCGTCATCCTGTTCCCAGAGCTCGGAGGACTCTTTGTAAAAATGGTTCATATCCCGGACGAAATCCTGGAATTTCCTGTGCATTTCATACTCCAGAAGGTTCCAATCCAGTTCCTTTTTATAATCCCACTCGGAAAACTGGGCCAGCTCTCCTCCCATGAAGAGCAGCTTTTTCCCGGGGTGGGCCGTCATATAGGACAGATATGTCCTGAGATTTGCAAATTTATCTCCATATTCCCCCGGCATCTTATTCAACAGAGATCCCTTTCCGTGGACGGACTCGTCATGCGAAAGAGGTAAGATGAAGTTTTCCGAGCCGAAATAGGTCAGGGGAAAGGTCAGATCCTTGTGGGAGCCCTTCCGGAACAGCGGGTCTGTCTTCATATAATGCAGCGTATCGTTCATCCATCCCATATTCCATTTGAAATTGAAGCCGAGGCCTCCGACGTGGACCGGTTTTGTGACCATGGGCCACGCCGTGGATTCCTCCGCGATCATCAGCGCGTTGGGATAGGAGCTGAAAACCGTCTTATTCAGGTCCTGCAGAAAGGAAACGGCCTCGAGGTTTTCCCTGCCTCCCTTGGCATTGGGCCTCCACTGGCCGTCTTTTCTTCCGTAATCCAGATAGAGCATGGAGGCCACCGCGTCGACCCTTAGGCCGTCGATGTGGTATTTGTCCATCCAGAACATGGCGTTTGAAATCAAAAAGCTTCTGACTTCGTTTCTGCCCCAGTCAAATACCATGGTTCCCCATTCCTTGTGCTCGTTCTTCAAAGGGTCGCCGTATTCATAACAGCTGCCGCCGTCAAACCGGTAGAGGCCGTTTTCATCCTTGGGGAAATGACCCGGAACCCAGTCGAGGATCACTGCGATCCCGGCCTGGTGGCAGGCGTCTACAAAGGACATAAAGCCCTCTGGAGTTCCGTACCGGGAAGTGGGTGCAAAGTAGCCCGTTATCTGATAGCCCCAGGACCCGTCGAAAGGATACTCGGAGACGGGCATCAGCTCCAGATGGGTATATCCCATTTCAACGACATAAGGGATCAGTTCCTCCGCCAGCTTATTATAGTCAAAATAATTTCCGTCCCGATACTTCCTCCAGGAGCCCAAGTGGACCTCATAGATGTTCATCGGTGCGGAATACGGCGGATTTTCATCACGGCCTTTGAGCCATTGGGCGTCTCTCCAGGAATACCCGGCGAGGCTGCAGGTTTTCGACGCGGTTCCCGGCCTGGTTTCCATGTGAAAGCCATAGGGGTCCGCCTTCGTATGCAGATCCCCGTGAGGGTCCTCAATCCTGTATTTATACGCGGTATATTCCTTGACCCCTGGGATGAAAGCCTGCCAGATCCCTTTGTCCGTGAGCCGTTCCATTGGAAAACCGACAGGATCCCAGCGGTTAAAATCCCCTATGACGGCGACTTTCCGCGCGTTAGGAGCCCATACGCGGAAAATATACCCATCCTTTCCGTTTTGAACCTCCGGATGGGCGCCCATCAGCTCGTAAGCTTTCGCCGCGGTCCCCTGATGAAACAGGTAAACAGGCATTTCCAATTCTTTCTCCATGGTATGTCCTTCCCGTTAATATTTTCCCAATTCCGACGAACAATTGTATTCTGATACAATTATATGTTATTATATTGTTCAAAGCAATATTTATGAAACGATTGACCGCCGTTATATTGATACTCTGCATGAGCGTCATTACCCTAACCGGTTGTAACGGCAAAACAAATAATGAAGAAGATAACGCCGCAATGCAGACGGCGATTTTAAATGAATTCAGCCAAATTTCCCAGATACCGAGAGAGTCCGGCCACGAAAGAGCCATGAGCGCCTATCTGAAATCCTGGGCGAA
>DAITKX010000137.1:0-4780 GCA_036835995.1 Bacillota bacterium
TCAACAATCTATCGATACAGTGGCCTAAACTTAGCTTTTTTGAGCCGCCTCCCTTTCCTTCTTCCCGCTCCAGACCGACCAGGCGGCTACCGCGCTGATTACGACCACTCCGCCGATCAGGGCAAAAAACCCCGGAGCTTCTCCGTTAAACAGGAATACCCAGAGCGGATTGAGAAGGGGTTCGATGACGCTGATCAGAGAGCATGCAAGAGGGGAGCACCGCCGCACGGCGATGCCGTATAAAATGTATGGGATTCCCAACTGGAAGACGCCCATGGCGACGATGACGGCGACCGTGGAAAGCGTAACAGGGGTGGGTGAAAAGAATGCGAAGGGAATCCCCACGATGGCCGTAAAGACATGGCCCAGCAGGATACCGCTGGCGCGGGAATCATCATCCGCATGTCCCGTCACGACAAACATGGACGCAAAGGATACCCCCGCGGCCAGTCCGAACAGGTTGCCCATCAGATAGCCGCCGGAAAGCTTGTCCAGGAAAAACAGCGAAATGCCTGCCGACGTGACCGCAACCGTCAGGACGTCTCCCATCCGAAACTTCTGACGATAGACCACCGCAGACAGGATCAGGATAAAAATCGGCGCAGAATACTGAAGCACGATGGCATTGGCCGAGGTGGTAAACTTATTCGCCGCGACAAAAAAAATGAAGGTCCCCATCAGAGCCAGTCCACCCGTTACGGAATCTCTGTTCCACTTAAACTTAGCCTTTTCATATCTCATATATAAAAGATAGATGCCGGCGGAGATCAAGCTCCGGAATCCGGCGATTACCAACGGATTCCATGGCAGGAATTTAATCAGAATCCCCGCCGTACTCCAAAGAACCGCGCATAGCATCATGTACAAAACAGCCTGATTTTTCGAGTCTTTCATTATGTCTTTTCTCCTTATGTAAATCTTCATTCCGCCTGTCATATGTAAATCCTTATTTCCCCGCTGTCACCGGCTATCTCCTTGCGGCCCCGCGCTTCCTCCGTATCGCAAACACAAAATAACCTGCCGCGAGGAACCCGATGGCGCCGCTGATGACCATGCATCCCTGGGCTCCTATCAGCTCTGTTGTCTGTCCTGCGTACAGGGCTCCAATGGGCGTCACCCCGCCGAATACCAGCGAAAAAACGCTCATGACCCGGCACCGCATTTCATCTGAGGAATGGAGCTGGACTGTCGTATTGACCAGATTGGTATGTATTATGGTGCTGAATCCGATGATCAACAGGGTGATGCCGGAAAGGCGGATATTCCTTTCAAACGCCAGAATCACCAAAAACCCAGACATCGCGAAAGCTCCTCCGGCGAGATATCTCAGGATTGGAATTCGCCTGTTCCTTGCGACCAAAGTCAGGGATCCCAGAAACGAACCGATCCCCATGCTGGTCATCAGCAGTCCGTATCCCGTGGCGTTCTGGTTTAACTCCTGACGGGCAAACACCGGAATCAGAATATTGAAATTCATGACAAAGGTGCTGATGAAAGCGAGAAGGATCAGCGGCTGTTTGATGATTTCTTTCTCATTGATATAGCTCAGGCCTTCGCGTACATCCAGCCAGATACATTTCAGAGAAATCCGCTCCTGCTTCCGAAATACCTTAGCCGGCACGCGGATCATCCACAGGTTCGCGATCACGGCGATAAAGCTGGCCGCGTTCAGATAAAAGCAGGGGGCGATCCCGATCAATCCGATCAAAAGACCCGCGATGGCGGGCCCCACGATCCTGCCTAAATTAAAAACGCTGGAGTTTAAAGCGATGGCATTGGGCAGATCCTCTTTGCCGACCAACTCAATGACAAAGGATTGCCTTGTCGGCGTATCGATGGTGTTCACAGTGCCCAGAAGCAGGGCGAGGATCAGAATATGCCAATATTGTACAACGTGAAAAAAAGTAATGGTCGCCAGAATCGTTGCCAAAACCCCAAGACAGGACTGAGTGCAGATCAGCGTCTTGCGCTTCGGAAACCGGTCGATCAGAGTGCCCGCGTAAAGGGAAAAGATCATCACCGGCAGAAACTGCATCGCCGTAACGATGCTCAGCTTCAAAGCCGAATGGGTCAATTCCAGAACCAGCCACGCCTGCCCGATGCTCTGCATCCATGTCCCGATCAGCGAGATGCACTGACCGAACCAGAATAGCCTGAAGTTTCGATGATACAGCGCCGGAAGGCCGGAACGGACTTTATCTGATAGTTTGCCCTTCATTTCACCGCCGCCTTCAAGACCTTCGCCGCCACCGAACCGGCGGCCTTGCTGCCCGACCCGCCGTTTTCGATTACTACAACAAAAGCCAGCGGATAATCCTCCCGGTCCAGGAAGCCCACAAACCAGGAATGGGGCTCCTTCCCCTGGCCCACTTCGGCGGTGCCTGATTTTGCGCAGAGCTCCAGGCCCTTAAAATTATTTTCACCGTAATTCTTTATTACGTTATTGCGCATCATTGCTTTGAGCCTTTCTGCTGTTGCCGGTGATAAAACCTGTTTCTTTTGCGTACCGTCAAACAGTCCCGGCGCAAGGCCCTTGCTTGCGACCAGCTTTGGCGTGATTCGAACGCCGTCGTTTGCGATGGCGCCCACATAAGACATGAAGTTCAGGGGGTTGGCTGTGTCGCTGTACTGTCCGATTCCGGCCCAGGCGAGGTCGCCGCCTTCGGCGTCCGCGATATTCGTCTTTCCGGTGGCGGTCCTGATGCCGCTTACCTTCAGGCTGGAATTAAATCCGGCCTTATCCGCGTACTTCTGCAGCGTATTCCCGCCCAGTTCCTGGGATATTTCCGCAAAGGTGATATTGCAGGATACGGCAAGAGCTTCATCAAAGGTCACGTCTCCGTGAGGCGACGGGCAGGTCACCGTAATCCCGCCGATCACTTTCTTCCCGTCGCAGTGAAAAACTCTTTCATTGATATTCGGCAGCTCGTCGATGGCCGCGGCGGCCGTCACCAGCTTGAATACCGACCCCGGCGTATAGGCCGTGGAAAGCAGCCGGTTGATGTAAACGCCCTCGTATTTGTTGGGATTTGCCGCCACATCCGGCGGGTTCGCGGGATCGAAGGTCGGAGTGCTGACCATGCAGAGGATCTCCCCTGTCTTATAGTTGTACACTCCGACGGCCCCCTTCCTGCCGTTCATTGCATTGTAGGCCACGGTGCAGAGCTGGGAGTCCAGAGTGAGCTTCATATCGCTGTTGACACTGTAGACGCTGTCATTGAACCGGTAGGCCCCGTTGACCGGATCCCAACCGGAAAGCCAGTCGCCGTACACCACTTGAAGTCCCGTAGCAATATTGCCGTATGAGTCCCCCACGGCATGCATAACGGCCTGTCTTACCGCCTTATTTTCATTGTATTTTTGAACCCCGTCCGACGTCTGGAGAAGAACCGCTCCGTTCCTGTCGTAGATCTTCCCCGCAATCTTCAGCTTACCGTCGGCATAGAGGTGTTTATTCGTAGCATGCAGCGCCCAGGAAGAAGCGTCGGCTGCATATTCCACGGCAAAAAATACCAGGCCGAAGACCAGAAGGAGCGTCAGGACCAGAACCCCGAAAGCGCGTCTTGTCAACAGTTTCAATCAATTACCCTCCTCTTCCGCCAGCTCGTCAAACACGGAAAAATCATTTGGATCCTGGGGTACATAAGGCTCCGGCTCACCCTTCTGACCGTCCGTCCGAACCCTTTCGTCGGCAGATTTGATAAACGCCAGCAATGCCCAGCAGACCACCATGGACGAGCCCCCGTTGGATACGAAGGGCAGCGTGACCCCCGTAAGGGGCAGGATGTCCAGGGACCCGAAAATGTTCAGCGCCTCCTGGATCAGGAAAACCGAAACCGCCCCGCAGGCTGAAATCGCGTAGAATGAGGATTTACAGCCCTTCATGAGGTAGAGAACGAAAAACGCCAAAAAGATGATTGTCAGAACCGCGACGAGGGCCACAATGAGCCCCCATTCCTCACAGAGGATTCCAAACACCAGGTCCGTATCCGACGCGGCGACCTTGACCAGATAGCCGTTGCCTCCCCCGACGCCCAGAAGTCCGCCGCTGGCGGAGGCGATCAGCGTCCGGGTCTGCTGATACCCGGTAGAATCGGCAAATTCCCACACATGCCTCCAGGCCTCGAACCGGGAAGCGATATAGGGTAAAAACGAAACCACCGCAAACGCGCCTAAAACCGCTCCGGCGCTTATGAAAGCAATGGTCCGGATGTCGCCGGACCGCATAAAAGCGACTACCAAAAATGTTACAAAAAATATGACCGAGGTGCCCAAATCCCTCATCAGAATGAGAGCGCCGATACACGCGCCGGAAAATCCGATGAAGGCCGTCAGGTTCCGGGCTGTGAGCAATTTATCCAAAGTAGCCGTCCCGGCAAGGACAAATGCGACCTTGACGAATTCCATCGGCTGAAAGGTGATAAATCCCAGATTGATCCAGTTTCTCGCGCCGAAACGGGCTTCCCCCACGGTGAGGTTCAACAAAATCAGTATGGCGCTGCAGACTACGAGGAAATATTTCAGCTTGCGGCCTCTCCCCACATCCTTGACGATGTACTGGATCGCCAGGTAGACGATCATTCCCAGGACCATTGCCGTCAGCTGCTTCATCATCTGACCGGGGGCGGCGGCCGCCACCACGAGCAGATCCAGGCCGCACAGAAAGAAGACCAGCAGCTCCAGCTCCCGGCATTTTCTGCTGAACCTCGACAGGATGAAATACAGCGCGCATTCCGCCGCCATCAAGAGGAGGAAAGGAAAGGGCATCCGTACCCCCGCG
>DAITKX010000138.1:0-4460 GCA_036835995.1 Bacillota bacterium
CGCCGGTTTTTCCCACGGTGAAATAGACTTTCCGGCGCTGATTCAGCTGCTGCACGCCATCGGTTACGACGGGTACCTGTCCGAGGGGCTGGTGCGCGCTGAGAATGCCGACGAGTGCGCGCGGGTAACGGCAAGATATCTGAAGGAGCTTGTCCGCAAATATACAATCTAGCTGACTGAGGCTCAGGTATTTAATAAACTCAAAATAATCATACTATTGGTTTGGAGTGATAAACGTCATATGGACATCAGTGAAATTGCAAAAAATGAATGGATCGGAACAGATTCCGTTCAGCAGGCCCCGCGTCGTTTCCAGACAGGATCTTTGACGCTGGATTATATCTCCGGGCGGATCGCCAACATTTCCGTCGGTGGGAAAAGGGTCATTGACGAAGTCTATTTTGCCCTTCGGGATTGTAACTGGGGCACCATTCCCTACCGCATAGAGAACTTTGCGGCCGAAGAAGCTGCGGGAGAATTCGATATTTCCTTCACTGCATTGCATGAGAAGGACGAGATACGGTTTATGTGGGAAGGCCATATCACCGGACGCGGTCAATCTGTTGCTTTCTCTTTCGACGGTTTGGCAGACTCGGATTTTATGAGGAACCGCATCGGCTTCTGCGTGCTGCATCCGGCGGCCTGCGGCGGCGTTGAATGTGAAGTGGAACATCTTGAAAGTCCGGCGGAAAGAGGCGTTTTCCCTGAAGAAATCGCTCCGAATCAGCCATTCATAGATATTAAATCCATTGCGCATTTTCCTTTTGAAGGCATGGCCGTCAAGGTGGCCTTTGAAGGCGATGTGTTTGAAATGGAGGACCAGCGCAACTGGACCGACGCGTCGTTCAAAACATACTGTACGCCGCTGAGACTGCCGTTCCCCGCACCCGTTAAAAAGGGCGAGCGCTTTCATCAGGCGGTCATAATAACCGTGGAGGCTGACGCCGAACAAACGGCAGGCGTAAGCTCTTCTCATGAAGAAACCGTCTCCTTATCGAAAGGGGAGGTTATTCATGGAAGCACATTCTCACTGGGCAGCTGCGTCTCCGGACCGCTGACCGATCTTCAAATGGAGCGTGTCAAGGCATTGGAGCTTTCACACCTTCGCTATGAATATCGCTTCGATGGCTCCTCCGCGCCGGCTGAGAACATCGCGGCTCAGGCCCGCGAGTTGGGAGTCAAGCTGTATATCGCCGCGTTTTTCAGCGGCAGCTTCAAAAGTGAACTGAGCGAACTGGCTGAGTTTTTGGATTCGCATCAGTCGGATATTTTGGGTATCGCGGTATTTGAGCAGGATGTCAAGGTCATATCGGAAGAGAAGCTTTCCGCAGCGCGTCAGGCGCTGTCCCGGTATTCCATTCCGGTGGGTTCCGGCACGGACGCCTTCTTCACACAGATCAACCGAGAGCGCCTGCCGGCCAGCCTGATGGATTTTGTGAACTATTCCAACAATCCTCAGGTTCACGCCTTTGATAACATGTCCATCATGACCACCACGGAGGGGCAGACGGCCAATCTTTTGAGCTGCGCAAAGCTTTATCCGGGCCTTCCTGTCTGGGTTTCCCCCATTACATTAAAGATGCGGTGGAATCCGGACACGACCGGAAAGATAATTCTAAAAAAGAGAGAAATGCATTGGGATGTTGAACCGCGGCAGATATCGCTGTTCGCCGCGTCGTGGTTTCTGCGTTCCCTGGCTGCCTGCCTCAAAGATGGCGCGGCGGTTGTCACCTATTTTGAACTTACCGGCTGCAAGGGGATTATGGAGGATACCAACCCCCGGCGGGATTACCGCTTCCCGTCAGCCCCCGATATGCTGTATCCGCTCTATTATGCGTTTTACGCGCTTCGCGGCCTGAAGGACTTTGATATAACGGCTGTCATCACGGAACATGTGACGGCGCTGATCCTCAAAAACAGCGGCGAGACCCGTCTGATACTGTCAAATACCAAAGAAGAAGAAATTGCCATATCATTATCGGATGCGACTGATTCCGCAAAAGGGATCATCATCGACGAAGACAATGTCGCCGCGCTGGCACGGAAAAGCCTGGTCAGCGACCGGGATCTTTACGGAAATACATATAGTCTGAAAGCAGGGATTCGATTAAAATCCTACGCCATTTTCATTGCAAAAATTTAACTTAAGGGAGATGTAAATAAAATGAAAAAACAAGTAGTCCTTCTGGGAGCAGGGGGCAAAATGGGCAACCGTATCACAGCAAACATTAAAGACGAAAACGATATTGATATTTCCTATGTGGAAATCAGCGAGGCCGGCAGGACACGCCTGAAGGAGAGCTTTGGAGTTTCCGCGACGGACAGCTACGAAGCGTTGAAAACGGCGGACACGGTGATTTTCGCAGTTCCCGATATTCTGATTCAGAAAGTGTCGAAAGGGACCATTCCGATGTTGAAAAGCGGTGCGACCGTAATCGGTCTGGACCCCGCCGCTCACTATGGCAAGGTCATGATGATAAGGGAGGATCTTAAGTATTTCGTCGTACACCCCTGCCATCCGCCGCTTTTTGCCTTTGAAGAAAACCTGAGCCTTGCGGCCCAGAAGGATTGGTTCGGAGGCATTGGCGCCGCCAAGATGGATCTGGTCTGTGCAGTGCACCAGGGGGATGACGCCGACTATGCGGAAAACGAAGCCTTTGCGCGCAAGATGTTTCGGCCGATCAGGGATACATACCGCGTCACCATCGACCAGATGATCATGCTGGAGCCCGCGCTGGTGGAATCCATCACGGCGCCGCTGGTCAAAGGAATGCGCATGGCCGTGGACGCCTGCGTGGAGCAGGGCGTGCCGAGAGATGCGGTCATGGCCTTTGTGATGGGTCATCTGAAAGTGCAGTTTGGAGTGCTCTTCGATTATGCGGGCTTCCCGTTCTCGGACGGCGCGAACCTTGCGCTGAAAAATGCCATGGACGTCATTTATCAGCCTGGTTGGCTCGACAAGATCATGAACCGTGAAGCGGTGGATAAGAGCGTTTACGAGATCACCCACGAGATCAGCAAGTGAGAATTGAAAGCATGAACAATACAAAACTTGGATTGAGCTCTTATTCCTATCCCTATGCGGTAGGGTATCCGGGCTTTGAGCCGGAAAAACCTTTGGATGCCTTCGGCCTGGTGGACAAAACGGCGGCGCTGGGGCTTCATGTTCTGCAGATTGCGGATAACTGCCCATTGGATAAGCTGTCCCCCGTTGAACTTGCTGATTTGGCCGCTTATGCCGGACATCGGTCGGTGAAGCTTGAGGTAGGGACCCGGGGCATTGAGACAGAACACCTCAGCAGTTATATCGGAATCGCCCAAACCCTGGGGGCCAAAATTCTCCGGGTGGTGATCGATACGGCATGGCATCAGCCGGAATTCGATGAGATCGTGCATCTGATCTCTCTGGTGTTGCCGCAGCTGGCCGACAGCAAAATTATACTCGGGATTGAGAATCACGACCGGTTTAAAGCTCATGTGTTCGCAGATATTGTTGAGGCATCGGGAAGCCCTTATGTAGGAGTTGCGCTCGATACGGTCAATTCCTTTGCCTGTGAAGAAAATACATCCCAGGTAATGGACGTTCTGGCAAAGCATACGGTTAACTTTCATGTAAAGGACTTTAAAATCGATCGGGTTAAAAACAGTATGGGATTATTGGTTACAGGAACCCCTGCCGGTCAGGGCTTTCTGGATATTCCGCAAATGGTGGATCGGCTGCGCAAAGAAGCGCGCGGCGACTTCAGCTCCATTCTGGAGCTTTGGATGGAGCCTGAGGCCAATCCGGCGGAGACTCTTCAAAAGGAAGATCGCTGGGTAGAGGAGAGTGTCGCTTATCTCAAGCAAGTGCTCGAATGTCCCGGATCGAATATATGAGAGGAGAAATAAAAAATGAAGAAAAAATTGCTCGCGCTGGTTCTTGCCCTGACAATGGTGATAGGTCTGTTGGCGGGGTGCGGCGCCAAATCATCAACAGAAGAGCCCTCCACAGAGGGAAACAAATCCGACGCGGTCAGCGAAGACACGATCCCGACAGGGGATTGGGTAATCGGTCTGTCCAACTCTTATTATGGCAATACCTGGCGTAAACAGATGGTGGATTCTTTCACCACGGTTGCGAAGGAAGCCAAAGAGAAAGGTTATATCAAAGACTACCTGATCCAGAACGGCGACGGTTCCGTAAACGCCCAGATCAGGTAGTCTTTGATATAACCTTTCTCCTTGAAGGCGTTGACGCGATCTGCATTAACGCGGCCTCCGCCACAGCCCTGAACAGCGTCCTTGACAAGGCGATCCAGGCCGGAATTCCGGTTATCGCGTTCGACTCCACTGTTGAGGATGAAAACGCTTACTGCATGGACTTCGACTTCGGCAGCTTTTATTATCAGATGGGCGATTATCTGGCAAAGCAGCACGATTACAAGGGCAACGTTGTGATGGTCCGCGGCGTGTCGGGTTCC
>DAITKX010000139.1:0-4112 GCA_036835995.1 Bacillota bacterium
AAAGACATCATGAAAAAGAGCGGCAAGTTCGGCTTTCTCCACATCCTCTCCGTACCGCTGCGCAAGCTTCTTCGCCTCTTCCGCAACCGCATAGGTATGGATCCGCCGTTTTTCCGTCATATTCCTTTCGATATACTCAGTTATCTTTTTCTTTTCCGCACATTGCATATTAATTTATAATACCATTTTTGTCCTGTTTTATCAAGCCTGATAAAGCCCGTTCCTGTAGATATACTCCTCCACGCCTTCCGGCAGCAGATATTTGATGCTCTTCCCTTCCCGGATGCGCTTCTTGATATCGCTGGAGGAGATCTCAACCTCCGAATTGTTGATTTCAACGATTCGCGCGCGATACTCCTCCCTGAGCCGGTCCACCAGGACCCGCAGTTCCTGCTCCTTATATCCCGGTCTCATGCCTACCACAAAGGAAAACCCCTCGATCAGATTTTCCGCCTCATACCACTTTTCAAGGTTCAAAAAAGCGTCGGTACCGATGATGAAAAAGAGCTCCGCGTCCTCTCCAAATTCGGTTTTGCAGCTCTTCAGCGTGTTGATGGTGAAGGAGATTTCCGGAGAATCGAGCTCTTTTCTGGATACCGAAAAATAAGGATTCCCCGCCACGGCTTCCTGAAGCATCGCGTACCGGTCCTCCCCGTCGGCGATCTTGTCATGCAGTTTAAACGGCTGCACCATTGCCGGCATAAAGATCACCTGATCCAGGGAAGCCTCGGCTCTTGCCTGCTCCGCCAGGATCAAATGACCGTAATGGACCGGATCAAAGGTTCCTCCGATGATTCCTATCTTTTTCATGCTATCGTGTTATCTCCCGTCTTTGCCTGCGTGCACCATTTACCGATCCGATTCGGGAACGACGCGGATCCCAAGCTCCGCAAGCTGTTCCTCCGTTGCGGCGGAAGGCGCTTCGCTGACCATATCCACAGCGGCCTGGTTCTTGGGGAACGCCATGACCTCGCGGATGCTGTGCTCTCCGGCAAGGAGCATCACCAGGCGGTCCAGGCCATATGCCAGGCCGCCGTGGGGCGGAGTCCCATACCGGAACGCTTCCAGGAGGAAGCCGAATTTATTCTTGACGGTTTCCTCAGATAATCCCAGGACCTCAAACATCTTTTTTTGCAGCTTGCTGTCATGGATTCTGATGCTTCCGCCGCCGAGCTCGACGCCGTTTAAGACAATATCGTAGGCTCTTGCTCTCACCTCGCCGGGAGCCGTATCAAGCTTGGGAATGTCCTCGGGCTTCGGAGAGGTAAAGGGATGGTGCATCGCAGAATATTCCCCCGTCTCATCGTCGTATTCAAAGAGCGGAAAGTTCACCACCCACAATAGATTGAACTGTTTGTCGTCAAGAAGCCCCAGCTTTCCGGCGATATCCCTGCGCAGGAAGCCCAGGCTGTCGAATACTACCTTGGCCTTGTCGGCGACGATCAAGATCAGGTCTCCCGCTTTTCCTCCGAAAACATCGGTGATCTCCTTCATCTTTTCAGGAGTGAAGAATTTGCTGACGGAAGAGGTCGTTTCCGTTTCTCCGATCTTGATCCAGACAAGCCCCTTGGCTCCGAAATGCTTGATGGCGTCCTGCATCTTGTCGATATCTTTTCTGCTGAACTTCTCCGCGGCGCCTTCGATGTTGATCCCTCTCACATCGCCTCTGGCGGCCAATGCGTTGGCAAACACCTGAAACTCGCTGTCCCTGACCGTCTCGTTGAGAGATTTCAGTTCGAATCCAAAGCGGGTATCCGGTTTATCGCTCCCGAAGCGCTCCATTGCTTCCTTATAGCAGTACCGGGGCAGCGGGAGCTGTATTTCCGTATTCATGACCTCTTTAAAGAGCTTTTTCAGATAGCGCTCCTGAACGTCGATGACGTCGTCCACGTCCACAAAGGACATCTCCAGATCGATCTGAGTGAATTCCGGCTGGCGGTCGGCTCTCAGATCCTCATCCCGGAAGCACTTGGCGATCTGATAATAGCGGTCTGTTCCGCTGACCATCAGAAGCTGCTTGAAGAGCTGGGGAGACTGGGGAAGCGCATAGAATTGCCCCTGGTTGACTCTGCTGGGCACCAGGTAGTCTCTGGCTCCTTCCGGCGTCGGCTTGCAGAGGATGGGAGTCTCCACCTCTGTGAAACCCTCGCTGTCAAAATACTCTCTGGTCACCTTCACGATCTGATGGCGAAACGCCATGTTTTTCTGCATCTTTCCCTTTCTCAGATCCAGATAGCGGTATTTCAGCCTGAGGTTTTCCGCCACCTCATCGTCGTCCTTGATATAGATCGGCGGAGTATCCGCCTCGGAATAGATCATCAATTCGTCCGCAAAGACCTCGATGTCGCCTGTGGGCAGATCCTTGTTCTTTGCCTGCCTTTCCTTCACGGTCCCCTTGATTCCCACCACATACTCGCTTCTCAGGCTGTCCGCCCGTTTGAAAAGCTCTTCGGGTATGGTATCGTTAAATACGACCTGGACGATTCCTGTCTTATCTCTCAGATCACAGAAAATCAGGCCGCCGAGATTTCTCCTCTTTTGGATCCAGCCGTTGAGAACGACTCTTTCGTTAATATTTTTTTCCGTTAAGACCCCACACATATGGGTCCGCTTCATGACGTTTTCCATTCCGTTCTACTCCTATCCGATGATTTCTTTCAATATATCCTGCAGCGGTACTTGCTTTTGTTCCGAAGTCCCCATATTTTTGATGGAAACCATGTTCTGATCCAGTTCATTGTCGCCGACAACGATGGTATATTTCGCCTCCAGCCGGTCCGCGTATTTGAACTGGCCCTTTATATTCCTTCCCAGGCTGTCCATTTCAGCCTTGACGCCCTGCTGCCTCAGGTCCCGCAAAAGCTTCAGTCCGAAGAGCTTCGCCCGTTCTCCCATGACAGCGATGAAAACGTCCAGATTTTCCGGCTCTGCGATCTCCTTCCCCGTCGCTTCCATGAGCAGAAGCAGCCTTTCGATCCCGAGACCGAAGCCGACTCCGGGAATGGGCGGACCTCCGATCAGTTCGATGAGATGATCGTAGCGCCCTCCTCCGCAGACGGTTCCCTGTGCCCCGATCCGGTTGGATATGAATTCAAAGGCTGTCTTCGTATAGTAATCCAACCCTCTGACGATGCCGGGGTCTACGATGTATTCGATCCCTATAGCGCTCAGATTCTTTTGCACGTCGGAAAAAGCGGTCCTGCAGTCGTCGCACAGATAATCCAGCATGACGGGAGCGCCCTTCACAAGCTCCTGACAGGCTGGTGATTTGCAGTCCAGTATCCGCATGGGGTTTCTGTCATAACGCCCCTTGCAGGTATCGCAAAGATCGTCGTATTTGTCCTTCAGAAATTCTCTCAGAGCGTTGCGGTAGATGGCCCTGCACTCCGGACATCCAATGCTGTTGATCCGCAGCTCCAGGTCGTCGATGCCGAGTGAGCTCAGAAAATCCGCCGCAAAGCCGATGACCTCCGCGTCCGCCATCATATTGTCCGTTCCGAAGATCTCGATCCCCATCTGATGGAATTCCCGCAGCCGTCCTGACTGGGGCTTTTCGTAACGGAAGCAGGGGATGATGTAGTAAAACTTGGAGGGCTGCACTTCAGCGTAGAGCTTATGCTCAACAAAAGCCCTGACCACCGGAGATGTCCCTTCCGGTTTCAGCGTAATGCTCCTTTTCCCGTAATCCTCAAAGGTATACATCTGCTTTTCCACGATATCCGTCGTGTCGCCCACTCCCCTTGCGAAGAGCTCCGTATGTTCAAAGACCGGCGTCCTGATTTCCTTGAATACATATCTTTCGCACGCTTCCCGGAACCGGTTTTCCACGTACTGCCATTTATAAACCTGATTGGGAAGGATGTCCTTTGTGCCTTTTGGCGCGTTTGTCAGCATACTTGCCTCCTGTTACTATTTATTATATCTGTTATTCAACTCTTTTAACGGCTGACGGATGGGCCGTCATAAAACAAATGATCTTTTTTTCTCTGGAGCATCTCGGAGAGCCGCTCAATATAAATCTGGTAGTTTGATACGTTCGGTATCCGCTCCAGCCTGTTTTCCGCGGGATAATACGCCTTGGATATCCCTCCGGCTCCCAGGGCGATGATGGT
>DAITKX010000140.1:0-3838 GCA_036835995.1 Bacillota bacterium
CCGCCGGCCTGCTGTACGAGTGCGTCGGCGGCAGCCTTATCCTCCGCTCTCGCTCCTTCCAGCGCCATGTCGTACTGCTCCTTCGCCGCGGTATACTGCGCCTCCGCCTGATCGAAGACCGCCTGGGCGACGGCTCCCTGATCCAGCAGCGATTTCATCCGGTCATAGGTCACCTGCGCATAATCAAAGGCTGCTTTTGCCTTGGCCAGATCCTGGCTCCTCGTCCCCGCCGCAGCCTTCTCCGCCTGAGCTTCCGCCGCCGCTTTTGCCCCTTCCGCCTGCCGCAGTTTCGCCTGGACCGTTTCTGCGTCAAGCCTGATGAGCACATCTCCCGTCTTCACCGAATCTCCCTCTTCCACGCATACTTCGCCGACCGTTCCGGCCAGCTTGGAGTTCAGCGTCGTTTCCTCCATCTTCAGATTGCCCTGCAGGATAAGATCCTTTTGTTTTGCTTCCTCCCGGGCGGCTCCGTAAGCGATCCCGCTTCCGATGAGGGCAAGGGCAAGAGCCGAGATCAGAACAATTTTTGTCTTCGAAGCGCGGTCTTTTTCGAGCTTAATCACTTTTTCCATACTGATAGCATTTTTCCTTTCCTGTTTTTTCTTGTAAAATGACTTTGACTGCGTCATAATATTTTTAATGAAAAATATCGATTTTCATTTTCAAGGAGGCGGAAATGTTATACTCCGGCAAACCCGACATAACCAAAAAAGCGCTGGCAGAATCGCTGAAGGCATGTCTGTACGCAAAGCCGCTGAACAAGATCAGCGTGCGGGAAGTGTCCGAAAACTGCGGTTTAAACCGCCAGACCTTCTACTATCATTTTCAGGACATCTATGAGCTCCTCGAATGGACCATCGACCACGACGTCATTTATAATATCAGAGATCACGGTCATTTTCTCACCTGGCAGGACGCCGGTGTCTATCTGCTGCACTACATACAAAAAAATGAGCCTCTTTCCTTAAACATACTGAATTCTGTCGGCCGCGAGGCGCTGAGGCGTTTTTATTACAAGGACGCTTACAGCATCTGCACCCGATTTCTGAAGGAGAATATGAAAGGAATGGAATGCGAAGAGGAAGATTTTCAGTATCTGGTCCATTTTTACAGCATATCCTTCGCTTCTCTCCTTGAGGATTGGGTAAAAACCGGTATGAAGCGATCTCCTGAGAAGGAAATACACGCCTTGGAGCTCGTTGTCTCAGGTACCGCGTGGCAAGCCATGTCGAGATTTGCCGAGGACAGAAAATCATCATAAAATATTGATATCCGGTGATCTTGCGGTACATTCTCACAAGAAAAAAATACCTCTGCCGAGGTATTTTTTAAATAATCAATTCCATATCAGTGTCTGATTTTTTGACAGTTGGGCATTAATTGTATAGAGGAGGCGAGCAAAATGGTTTCATCAGGATTGACATTCGGAATTTATCCGCTGAGCGTGGCGGGAACCCCTTTCGGTCTGGCAACAGGACCGGAAGATGACTATGAAAATATCCAAAAGGCCCTTCGGGAGCTCCGGGGGCACAAAAAATTATATCCCCGTCTTTACCTCATATACACGAAGGAATGGGAGTCGAAGATGCTGGTCAATGCGGAACTCTATTCGGACTCCGGCCTGTTGGGAGATCTGACCATCGGATGCGGGGATTGGACCGGAACGGACCAGTCGATGGAGCTTGATCTCTGGCTCAATTTTATCCGAAAAGTAATCGACAGATACGGCTCCCGGCTGTCCTCCCTCCAGATCACCAACGAACCTAACCTGTCTTTTATGGAAGGATCCAAGCCGTATATTCTTCCGGCTCTTACGGAAGGCGTCATCGCGGCGAAAAAAGAGGCTCGGAAGCGCAGCCTGCCGCTTTTCATCGGGTTTGGCTCGGTGCCGGAAAGCGCAGCTTCCGTCCCCATGTTCTGGGAGAACCTGGGAAAGTCCGGCGGAAGCGAATTTATCAATTCGGTGGATTTTGTCGGTCATAATTTTTATGTTGACGTATTTGAGGATAGGCCCCTCTCTCTTGCTGAAATTCCCGCCGCCGTTGAGCGTACGCTCCGCGATCTGCGCAAAAAGTCCCTGAAAACGGCCGGCATTTCCGATTCTGTACCGATCAGAGTTGCCGAAAACGGCTGGCCCACCGGGAGAAATCCGATCATCGGGCTGGAACGCTCTTACGGGCAGCAGGCAAAGGTCTTGGAAACAGTGATACAGACCGTTTACGGACTGCGCAATGAGCTCAATATCTCCCACTATGAATTGTTCGGGCTGCGGGATGCGGACAGTTCCAAGGATGATCTTTTTCACCAATACGGCATAATGAGGGACGACTATTCGCCGAAACCCGCTTTCGAAGCATTCAAATCACTGATACGGGAATTCGGCGCATAATAAACATTATTAACTCAACGGATTTGATGGTGCCTATTCAGAAGTGCGGAAATTTTCCTTTGCGGATCCAGCAGCTCTCCGAAACTGATAGAGTGGTTCAGCGCGGCGATTATGTAAGCAATATACTTAGCGCAATCCACCTCCCGGAACCACTCGCGCCGAAGGAGTTCCGGCGGACGATACGTTAGGTTTGTGCCGAGCACACCGGCGATTGCGCCTTCTTCATACGCTGCGTCAAAATGCACAAAACCCTCTGTAAAGAGTGCGTAAGTCGCCGCGATGAATATTCTCTCCGCGCCGCGCTTTCTCAAGTCGTACGCAATACTTATGGCGGAATCGCCCGACGAGATCATGTCGTCAACTATAAGGATTGTTTTCCCGGAGACGTCCTCCCCGAGGTATTCGAGCGCGACGATCGGATTCCGCCCGTTCTCGATTCGTGAGTAGTCACGCCGCTTGTAGTGCATCCCCAGCGGTGCGGCGAGGACAGACGAGTAATACATATTTCTCTGCATCGCACCCTCGTCGGGGCTTACGAGCATAAAATTCTTGAGATCAACGTCCGGATATTCGCGCAGCAGTGTTTTGAGTACCTGATAGTACGGCATGACGTTATCGAGTCCCATCAGCGGCACGGCATTTTGCACCTGCGGATCATGCGCGTCGAACGTGATTACGCCGCGAACCCCCATGGCCGACAGCTCCTGGAGGGCGACAGCGCAGTCGAGACTTTCGCGGTGATTGCGCTTATGCTGCCGTCCGCCGTACAAGAGCGGCATGATGACCGTGACACGCTCCGCCTTGCCGCCGACAGCCTGTATCAGCCGCTTCAGGTCCTGAAAATGGTCGTCGGGACTCATGCCGTTGTCCCGGCCGAACATGCGGTAGGTCCTGCTATAGTTGCCTATATCAACGAGAAAATAAAGATCCAGGCCGCGCACCGATTGTCCGATAATGCCCTTGCCGTCGCCGGACGCGAAGCGCGGACATTCGTTTTCAATCAAAAAACTTTCACGGTACTCCACGCCGCCCTGCGCCCACGAAGTTAGATGACCGTTGATTTTTCCGCCTAATTCACGCGCGCTCTCTGATGCAACGATACCGAGCGGCGGAAAGTGATTTCCGGTGTGGAAAATGAGCTCGGCGTCCATCTTCTCATACAGCCGGTCCCCTTTCCTCGGTTGACCTAGAAGCGCATCTTTGGTTTCCATTGCCTGCACCACCTTTCATATGCTACCGGATCGGGCAGACCCCGCTTTCACAGCCTTCGTCGCCGATATCGTACTCCGTCTCTTCCTTTTCATATTTTGATATCAGGGAAGGAATGAACGAATTCATAGCAGCCGCCCTTTTGCGGTACTCCTCTTCGGAGATCTCTTCATAGGGCAGAAGCTCATAGAAATTATCCTCAAAGGACAGGAAGGAAAGGGCTACCGTATCCTCCCAGTT
>DAITKX010000141.1:0-3784 GCA_036835995.1 Bacillota bacterium
CATAATGATCGCCGGACACCACATGAGTCCCGGGACGGTCAAAACTGCGCGGGTCAAAGCCGGAAAGGTCGGAACCCGCATTGACCGACAGTAAAACGATCATCAATAAAGCCATAATCAGATTGATAAAAAACAGTCTTTTCCTCTTCATGGAAAATTCCTCCTGCCCCCCTTTTAATCATTGTAATCATTATAACCCATCCGTGAAATTTTTTCCACTTTAAAAGCCCCGCTGGATAGCACATGAAAAACCCCGCCGGATGCGGCGAGGCCTATGCACAATGCTTATTTGGATTGGCCTTCGATTTTTCAATCACTTGCGTTTTGCCTCGACGAACTCATCGATGCTGAGAAAGCTCTCCCGATATCCCAGTTCACCGCACAGTTTCATTACGTCGGGCTGTTCCAGGTAAGCCTCTTCCAATACTTCTTTTTGCATAAAAACTGATTTTGTATCTCCGTCATATAAGATCCGCCCTCCGGACAATACGACGGCCCTTTCGGCTACGTCCGCCACAAAATTCATATCATGGGTAATGGTGATCACCGTCTTTCCCTGGCTTCGGAGCCTTCCGATGATCTGACGGATCCGTTCCTTTCCCGCGTAATCCTGAGCGATGGTAGGCTCGTCGAAAATGATCGTCTCCGTACCCATGGAAATGATGGAAGCGATGGCTACCAGCTTTCTGAAGGAAAGCCCCAGGTCATAAGGATTGACATGCTCCATTCCGGTAAGGCCGGTCAGCTCCAGCGCCTCCGCCGCGTTCCGACCAGCGGTCTCCTGATCCATACCGATCTGGAGCGGACCGAACATCACTTCATCCAGAACCTCGTATTTAAATATCTGGTCATTGGGATTCTGAAACACCATGCCGATGTGCTTTGCCAGCGCAGCCACCGTCATCCCGCCGGTATTCCTTCCGTTCAGCAGGATCTCGCCTTGAGTAGGCCGAAGCAGCCCTTTCAGCAGCTTCGACAGGGTCGTTTTTCCGGCTCCGTTCTGTCCGATAATGGCTGCAGAACGCTCATCGAGTTCAAAGTTCAACCCCTTTAAGACTTCCTCCCCTTCCGTGTAGGAGAAATGCAGGTCCTTCATTTGAATCAGACTCATACCCCTTCATTTCCCCCTTTCGGTATATTATTTCCATGGTCCGCCGCCCCTTTCCCCAGAAGATCCTTCACTTCTTCCAGCGTCACGGGATAGCATCCGGTGCTCCCGTTTTTCCAGCCCAGCTTTCTGCAGATCTGAGTGTAAACAGGAGCCTCCACCCCGTATTTTTCAAGGTCGTCTCTGGAAAAGATCCGCTGGGGCGTATCGATAGAGATCAGTTTTCCGTCGTCCAGCAATGCGACCCGGTCGCTGTACCGGGCAATCTTCTCCATGTTATGCTCCACAAGCATAATGGTAATTCCCTGTTGGGCCAGCTTCTGGACCGCCTGGAACACCTCGTCCCGTCCCTGGGGATCCAGCTGGGAAGTCGGCTCGTCGAGAAGGATGACCTGAGGTTTCATTGCAATAATGCCGGCAATCGCCATCCTCTGCATCTGCCCTCCGGACAGATCAAAGGGATAGCGGTCCCGGTACCTTGCGATATCCAGCAGCTCCATCGCTTCGTCAATGCGCTCGATCATCTCTTCTTTCGGAACCCCCATGTTTTCCAGTCCAAAGGCGATTTCTTCATACACCGTAGCCTTGGAGCCCGTCACCTGATTGAAGGGATTCTGGAACACGATGCCCACCGTCTCACACAGTTCATCAACGGGGACGTTTTTGACTTCAAGGCCGTCAATGAAGACCTTTCCGCCATAAGCGCCCTTATAGAAATTGGGGATCAGTCCGCCGATGGCCTGGCAAAGGCTGCTCTTTCCCGCTTCGTTCCTTCCGATGATCCCGATGAATTCCCCCGGCTCCACCGTGAAGGAAATATCGTTGAGGGCCAGCTTCTCGGTGCCGGGGTATTTGTATTTCAAATGTTCGACGATTATCCCAGCCATAGCTTTACCCTCCACACGACGGCTGCGATCATAACGATAAGCAGAGCAATCTGGATATACTTGTCCGCAGCCGTTTTCACTTCGTCGTTTAAAAAAGTTTTCTTCTTCTTGTTATTGAAGCCTCTGACTTCCAGCGCCAGCGCCCTTTCTTTCGTATTGATCAGAGAATTCATGATGACCGGTACGATCAGCGGGATAAAAGCTTTGATCCTGACCGTGAGCTTGCCTTCCGTTTCCATTCCCCTGCTTCTCTGAGCGTCGGTGATGGTGCTCATGGTCTCCGTCATCTGCGGAATGATCTGAAAGATGGAAATGAACACATAGCCGAACCTGGGCGAAAAACCCCTCCTCACGAAATTCTCCGCCATGTCTGAAGGTTTCGTCGTAAGGATCAGGACGCAGAAGCTCATCAGGATGTTGATGATGTTGATGAGAATGCCAAGGGCGTAATTCATCCCCTCCCGGTAGAACACCACCGGACCGAAAGAAATGAGGGGCACTGTATTCCCATGCCAGAACAGTCCCTGGATGATCAGAACGGTAAACAGCACAAAGCCGGACACCCCCAGCAGCGGGAGCGTCCTTTTCAACACCTTCCCCGACAGCAATAAAATGGCGCTCAGCAGGATAAATCCGACGCCTGCCCACCGGATACCCAGAAGGGCAGGCACGGAGATTGCCGTAACGATGTATAAGATCTTGCTTTCAGGAGCCGTCCTGTTGAGTTTTGATCCCTTGTCAATGTATAAGCTTATCGTTTTCATTCATCCAGGTTCTTTCCTTCATCCAAGTCCTTTACTTCATCCAGGCTTTCCACTTCCGCATTGCCGAACAGATTGACCAGATTCTTCGGAAGCCCCTTCATGATCGCAAATACGATAAGGATGACCACCAGTTTATCCGGTACGTCTACCAC
This sequence comes from Bacillota bacterium, assembly GCA_036835995.1. Classification (GTDB taxonomy): domain Bacteria; phylum Bacillota; class Clostridia; order Peptostreptococcales; family Anaerovoracaceae; genus Anoxybacterium. Next base: position 2,912 of record DAITKX010000141.1, read on the forward strand.
CAGTTCATCCAGCCCCGACGAGATCCATACCGGCATGCCCTGAGAAGCGCACCATGCATATAACGCGTCTCCCCAGATATTGCCCGTCGTTCCTCCCCAAAAGATGATGTTCAGCGGGGTGGAAATGATAACGGCGACAACGCCGACGATAATACCTGTGATAATTGCGCCTTTTATATTTTTCATAAACCCTTTATAGACAAGAATACCTACCGCGATGCCGATAGCCAGATTTGTTAAAGCATAGACCGTTGAAATCGGGTCCATCGTAAGACCGTAAATAATGTTGTTGATCGCGCCGCAAATTCCCCCTATGATGGGGCCGGCGAGAACCGCGGAGATACAGGTGCCGATGGAATCCAGCCAAAGCGGGAGTTTCAGCAATCCTGCGAACAATTTGCCCAGATAGTTGATGCCGACAGCCGCCGGTATCAGCACAAGCGTCGCCGTATTAAACTGCAAAGACCATAATTTTCTTTTCATGATTTAACACTCCTATCTCTTTTCTTTTTCCGCTTCCAAAAATGCTTCCAGGGCGACCAGTATTTCATTTCTTTCACCCTGCTTCACGGAAGCTTCCCCGTCTACATAATGATTGATTTCATTTCTCAGGTCCCCTTCATATTCCACGACGGTGTTTAAAATTGAAGCTGTTTTAACGCCCCGCAGAGCTCCAATGGTAAACAGCGCCGCAGTTTCCATATCGGAACCCATGACCCGCCTTTGGGCCCAATATCTGCTTATCTCCTCCTCTCTGTCGATATAAAAGCTGTCGTGACTTCTCGCCTTCCCGATATGATGAGGAACGCCGCAGTCCTTCGCCGCATGGATCACGTTCATGAGAAGCTCTGTGTCCGGTATGGCCGGATATAT
>DAITKX010000142.1:0-233 GCA_036835995.1 Bacillota bacterium
TAACTGGACATTTGAAAACGCGGCGAAAATCTTCGCCGCGTTTGTCAGCAGTCTGAAGATAGTTGCACGTGCAACTATCTTTTTATATAATAAATATAGGGATTTTATCGAGCCGTGGCATAAGCCACTTTTTTTATGGAGCAATAGTTGCAGCGGCAACTAATTTAAATAAAAATATACTTGCGGCGCTGAAGCGCCGGACAGAATGTTAGTACGACGAAAATCTACGAATC
>DAITKX010000142.1:333-3724 GCA_036835995.1 Bacillota bacterium
CGAGATTCGTGATTTTCCAGCATAAATTCTGTCAACGGCGCTGAAGCGCCGGACAAAGTTAATACGACGAAAATCTACGAATCCGAGATTCGTGATTTTCCAGCATAAATTCTGTCAACGGCGCTGAAGCGCCGGACAGAATGTTAAGGAGACGGAGCAGAATGAATCTTATCAGTGAAAACTTCACCGTTGGAAAATATATTTCGATTATTTTCCGATACGGTCAGAACTATATGAACCGGAAGCTGGAGCCCTATCACATCGGACGCGGACAAAATATGATCCTGTTTACCCTGTTCAAAAACGGCGGGATCCGGCAGGAGGACCTGGCATGCTATTTGAAAATCGATAAAGGCAGCATCGCCAAGTCGTTGAAAAAGCTCGAAGATGAAGGCTACATCGAGAGAAGGATCGACGATGAAGATAAGCGGGCATATAAAGTTTATCTGACCCAAACAGGGATCGACATCATGCCGGTGCTGGAAGAGGCCGCCCGGCAGTGGGAAGACGGTCTTACGGCGGATCTTTCGGAGGAAGAGAAACAAAAAATGAAGCGTTTATTGAATAAAATGGCAATGAAGGCCTTTGAATTAAATCAACCGATAGGGAAAATGGAATAGGAGAATTGGATATGAAAAAAATTGAATATAAGTGGATTGCGCTTTCATGCACTACGCTGGGGGCCCTTTTTTCTGTGTTGAGCGGCAGTACGCTGACCATCGCTTTGCCTGTCATCATGAAGGATTTGAACGCCAGCATGAGCGTCATCATGTGGACGATCATGATCTATATGCTTTCGCTGACAATCCTTGTCCCTTCCATCGGAAGGGTCGCCGACATGATTGGCAGAAAGAAAATGTTTATCGCCGGCTTCTTAGTGTTTACCGTTGGATCGATTTTATGCGGATTCTCTCATACCGGAATACAGCTGCTTATTTACCGCTTTATCCAGTCTCTGGGAGGAGTTCTGCTGGTGGCCAACAGCACCCCCATCGTGGCGGACGCCTTTCCGAAAAACGAACTTGGCAAAGCTATGGGCATCAACGGAATGATCGTCAGCGTCGCATCCGTCATCGGACCGATCCTTGGCGGATTCATCTTAAAGTTCGGCTGGAGATATATCTTCTACATCAATATTCCCATCGGGATCATCGGAACGATCTGGTCCATCCTCCAACTGAAAGAGTTGGATGTGCTCCCGGAAAAGCAAAGATTTGACTGGGGCGGAACGCTGACGTTTACCCTGGGAATGACGGCGCTTCTGCTGGCATTGACCATCGGAAGTATCGCGGGCTGGGGCGATCCCCATGTGATTGGCTTATTGGCCGCCGCCGCAATCTGCCTGGCTTTCTTCATTTATATTGAAAATAAAGTCGATCAGCCGATGCTGGATCTGGAGCTCTTCAAGTCCAGGGTGCTCGCCTTCGCCTTCAGCAGCAATCTGCTCAACGGCATTGCCCGCGGCGCCGTCATGTTCCTGCTCATATTTTATTATGAGGGAATCAAATCCATCGATCCCATGGTAGCCGGAATCCTGCTGACGCCTTTCGCCGTCTCCATGATGATCAGCGCGCCCATCAGCGGATGGCTTTCCGATAAAATAGGAGCCCGGTCCCTGAGCTCTATCGGTCTGCTCATTTCCGCTTTGGGAATGATCGGAATGATAAGGATCTCCGCCAATACATCCATCTTTGAACTGGGAGTCTGGATGTTCATATCGGGCTTCGGCTCAGGAATGTTCTTCTCACCCAACACCAGCGCCATCATGGGGGCCGTTCCCGTCGAACGCCGCGGAATTGCCGCCGGAGTGAGAACCATGATGAACAACGCCGGAAATGTAATCAGCCTCGCATTTGCCATGGCCGTCATATCATCCAGCATCGATCCGAACGCCATGCAGAAGCTGTTTACCCACTCTCAGGTCGGATCTCAGGGAATCGCTGTCAACGGCTTTATTTCAGGGCTGAGGCTGGTGTTCACCATTTCTTTCATCATCAGCCTGATCGCCGCTTTTATCTCCTATCTCCGGGGGCCGGAACCCAAATGGGAAACGAAAGCAAAATTGAGTTAAGAAAAGTAAAACATATATAAAAAGAAGAGGCTTTCGCCTCTTCTTCAACCGTTGAAATACGGTTCTTTTTTTATGCCCAGAGTTTTTTGTAAAGTTCTGCGATGTCGTCCTTGTTCGGCGTGCGCCTCGTATTTCCGGGGCTTCCGCTGGCAATGGCATCCTCTGTCATCTTCGGGATCTGCCGGAAGAACTCTTCCTTGTCGATGCCGAACTCTTCCGGAGTCTTGATGCTCAGCGTCCGAAGCAGAGCTCTGGTCGCAACCACGAAAGCCTCCGCTCCTTCATCGGGCGTCATGCCGGGGCGATAAACGCCGATGGTCTTCGCAAGCTGATTCAGCCGCGCCACCGCGCCCGGTTTCAGATAGTCAAGACATACGTCCAGAAGCATCGCGTTTGACAGTCCGTGGGGTACATGGAACAACGCGCCGATGGGACGGCTCATGCCGTGAACGATGGTTACCGAAGCGTTGCTGAAGGCAATGCCGGCTTCCAGCGCCGCGATTGCCATTTCCCTTCTGGCTTCCACATTGGAGCCGTTGGTATAGACTTCATAAATGTTATCAAATATCCTCTTTACGGCGGACACCGCATAAAGGTCGCTCATGGAGAAAGCCTTCAAAGACGTATAGGCCTCGATCGCATGGGTCAGGGCGTCGACTCCCGTAGCCGCAGTTACTCCCGGCGGTACCGTCAGGGTAAAGACCGGGTCGACAACCGCGATATCGGCCATCAGCTTCGGATCGCTCAGGAGCATTTTCACGCCCGTATCGGTGTTGGTAATGATGGATACTTTTGTGGCCTCCGATCCTGTGCCTGCCGTCGTCGGAATTGCGCAGGTCGGCGGAAGTTCATGCTCGATCTTCTTTCCCATATATTCGGTGATGCTTCCACCGTTCGCCACTACGGCTCCGATGGCCTTCATGGAATCGATAGGGCTTCCCCCGCCGATGCCGATCAAAAAATCACAGCCTTCTCTTTTGTAAATTTCAACGCCTTCATCTATCATAGTGTGAGTAGGTTCGCAATTAATACCGGAATATATTACATACGAAACTTGAATCTCATCAAGAGCATCTGTCAATTTTTTAACGTTATTAAGCTTCACCATGACATCGTCGGTAACGATAAGCGCTTTTTGGCCAAAGGATTTCAAATACTCCATGCTCATTTTCAGAGCGTTTTCACCAGACACTATATACTGGGGAATAAAGAATAAATTCGCCATGTTTATGCCTCCCAACATACTATATATTATGGATTTTACTGATTAGCCAAATGATAGCATAACAAAAAATCAAATACAACATCTTTTTGATAATT
>DAITKX010000143.1:0-3489 GCA_036835995.1 Bacillota bacterium
TCTCTCTTACCTTCCACTGATATTCGGGAACAAGGGGCTGGGGAAGCTTCTTGAACATTTCGTCGTGCTCCTCCTGTGTATAGTCATAAGCGTCAGGCCTTCTCGCGTCAGCGTTCCAGCGTCCCATATCGACGCCAAGTCCCTTTTCAAACATCCATTTCTGAGTCTCATCGATGAGCTCTCTCGCCTCGGTGATGGACTTTTTATCATAGGCGTCAAAGAAGACGAAGAATTCCCAGCCCGTCATGCCGCCGCCTCCGACCACAGAGATGCTTCCCATATCCGAGTCTCCCCCGGTATCGGCTATGCCGCTGCTGGCCTTGGTAATGCGGTCTTTGAGGGCAGAGGCCTCCTCCATCAATGGCGCTGTTACGAACACGTTGGGAGACATGCCGAAGTTTCCTTCATAGGACACGCAGAGTGTATAGTTCAGATTCTTGTGTCCAAGGCGGAGCAGGTACAGCTTCACCCAATCGTTGATGTCCCTGTCATTCATGAACTCGGATTTCCAGCCTCCCGTCATTTTCAGGATCTCATCCAGAGCAGCTTCCTTGTATTCAAGGTCCGCCGGAGAAAATCCATCGAGGATGACCTGGAAATCGATCTTCATATCGTCGTTTATCGCCTTGAGCTTCGGGTCCGCCATCAGTTCCGGAATATCGCAGAACTGCTTTTCGGGATCGGTGAGGATCTTGATCATCGCCGTCTTGATATCCCTTCCGAACATGTTGAACTGTCGGTGTCCCAGATAGACGATATCCGCTTCGTGAAGGAGCTGGAAACACTTCGCATAGGCATCCCAATCGGGGAAGCACAGCGTATAGCATTTGATGTTCTCCACCCCGTCCAGCTTGTAGGCGGGAGCGTCTCCCCTGGTGGGAAGAAACTTGGGGCCCACCCAGGGATGGAGCCTTACGGCGACCCTGGTACATACTCCCATAGTTCCGGTAGTGCCCTGCCAGCCTCTGAAAATCGCGCGCACGCTCGGTCCCGGGCCTTCCCCGCAGAACCATCCGGCGCCCGCCCCCAATGAGCCGGTCCTGATGATCTCCCCGTCAGGCAGCACCCATTCGGCGCCCAGCATGTTCTCAGACGCGTTCCCCATGAACAGGGAGCTCGGTCCGAAGCCTACCCATCCGGAGGTTCCCGCCAGCGTGGAACTGCTGCAGCCTACTCCCGCCATATTGACGTTCAATCCGTGTTTCATGGCCTCTGCCTGGACTACGGCGCCGATGGCGTAAGGCTCCACCACCGCGATCATATTCTTCGGATCAATTTCTATCTTCGCCATCCGCTTCATATCGATCTGGATGGAGTTATCACTGCTGATAAAGCCCATTGACGCCCAGAAGGTGGACGCGGCTTTGAAATGGATATCGTATTTGTTGCAGATTTTGATGATCTGCTGTACTTCTTCCGTGCTTCCGGGCAGCAGCACCGCCTGGGGACAGGGAGTCCAATGGTCGTAAGGGCCATAATGGGCGGAAGACTGTGAAGTAATGCAGCGGTATGTCTGCGTTACCGCCGGGTCCTGAGAGATATTCCGTTTTCCGACAATGCTCTCAAGGGCCTGATAAATTTCCTTTGATAATGCCATCACGATTCCTCCTTTACACTGCCTGGATGACCAGATCAATGATATCATAAACGTTGATCGGGTTTCCGTTTTCGTCGGTTGCCTTACCCAGATTGCTTTCACACCACGGACATGCCGTTACGAGGGCGTCGGCTCCTGTGGTGTTTGCTTCTGTAACCCTTTCATTCGCTGTCCAATCTGAAAACTCAGGGTTGATTTCGTTGCACACGCCTCCCGCGCCGCAGCACCAGGAGTATTCTCTGATCCGGTCCATCTCAACAAGCTTGATTCCCGGTATGCTCTCCAATATCTTTCTCGGAGCGTCGTAAATCCCTTGGATCCCGTTGTACCTCGGACGCCTGGGCTCCCAGGTGTGAACCGCTTTCAGAATTTTCTTCTCCTTCCCTTCCCAGGGGACATAAGGCTCGCCCAGCCTTCCAAGATGGCATGGGTCGTGATACGTGACGGTCATGGGAACCTCTTTTTTGAATTCCAGCTTGCCTTCTTCGATCAGGCGCGCGATGAGCTCTACCGTATGAAGCACTTCGATCTCCATGCCGAGCCTCGCGTACAGCCTCTTAAACGTGTAATAGCAGTCGGAGCATGGGGTCACGATGGTCTTGACCTTGGCTTTTTCAAATGCCTTGATGTTTGCTTTCGCCTGTTTTTCAAAATCCTTTTCAAATCCCATCTGCTGGGCCCGTCCGGCGCAGCACATGTCGGCTTCGCCCATGATGCCGAGGTCCACTCCCGCGGACTGCAGCAATTTTACCGCATTGACGGCACTCTCCTGCAGCGCGGCGTCGTAACTGAACTTGCAGCCCGGAAAGAAGGCGTATTCCGCAGTTTCCTTCATCAGGTCCTTCAGCTTCAGATCCTTGCACCAGTCGAGGCGGCCGGCTTTCTTTGCCCCGAGTATCATCGTTTTTTCAGCCTTCAACTGTTTGGCGATCTCGTTCTGCACTGGATAGGCCTTTCCCTTTTCCGTCGCGCTTTCCTTCAGGGCGATGTTATGCTCCAGCGGTTCCAGATTATATCTGGTGATTTTGCAGGAAACGTCGCAAAGCCCGCAGGAGGTGCAGTTATAGATGGCTTCCACCGCCTGTTCGGTATAATCCGACTTTTCATCCAGCAGCACCTGGCCTAACTGGAAGCGCCCCCTTGCTGAATATGTATTGAAATTGAAAAACTTACTGCTGGGGCAATTTTCCGCAAACCGCTGATTCTTTATTTTATCAAATGGGATCCACTTGCATCCGAGGCAGTTGCTGCAGCGCTCCATCATCGGCCTATAGTCTTGTAATGCCATTTTCATTTCTCCTTTCTGGTCTTACAGTGAAATCTTTCCGGGATTCATGATTCCGTTCGGATCGAAGATATTTTTGATTTTCTTGAGCGCGGTATAGGACTGCGCGTCCTTATTGAGCTGCAGTTTCGCCCACATTCCATACGGTCTGGAATAGTACGCGTCCAGCTTCAGCATCTCAATGCTCGCTTTTTCATAGAGTTTCCTTACCAGCTCCCGTTCCCTGCTGCAGGCGGGATCATATGGAAGAGTGAACTCGCAGTGATAAGAGGAACCCATATGCTGCGGCTGAATATATATTCCGATATCGTTCACCGGATACCCAAGGTCGTTTGCAGCTTCGTGCATCTTTTTGATAAAACCTTCCGCTTTGTCGAGCTTCGCGGTAAAGAAGATATCCTGGGACGCGCCCTTGTAAGCGTCCTTCCAGTTGCCTTCCGAGGGCGCGGCAAGCGCTTTTTTGATCATCTCATCATTGAGCTTGGAAATCCCCGTCTGAAGTTCTAGGCCGCAGCTCTGCGCAAAGTCCGCCAGATCTTTGCTTCTCGCTTCGACTCTCTTCTCCGGCAGCACCTCCCTGCCCGATACGCCTGCAAGCGCCGTCCAC
>DAITKX010000144.1:0-3398 GCA_036835995.1 Bacillota bacterium
CAGGTGCTTGCACTGGGCGTCGTTTACCGCTACCATTGGGAATTTAAGAATTCCCTCCCGCTCCATGGATTTCAGCCGGATGACGCCGGTGGTGGTCTCTTCGCAGCCGCCCCAGGTCTCTGCTCCCAGATCGGGCCGTTTGCTGTGGATCAGGCCCACCAGATCACCACCGTCGTCGATGATGATGTTGGGCTTATGTGACAGGGTCATTTCAATATGCCTGCTATATTCCTCTTCCGTAGCGCCATGGTAGGCGTAAACCTTCATGCCCGTAGCCGCCAAAGCCGCCGCCACATCGTCCTGAGTCGAGAGGATGTTGCTTCCTGTGACGGCCATATCTGCGCCTCCTGCCGCCAGAACTTCGCAGAGATACGCCGTTTTCGCCTCCAGATGAACCGACAGGGAGATCTTCACCCCCTGAAAGGGTTTCTCCGCTGAAAGCTGGGCTTCCAGGCCGTTCAAAATCGGCATGTTATTTCTGACCCATTCTATTTTCTGCCTGCCGGCAGGCGCAAGTCCGATGTCTCTGATTTCATACTGTTCCATAGTTAACCTCCGTATATCACTTTTCCCATTCGGGACTCACTGTCAATTGGCTTTCCCGCATCCGGAAATCTCTGTCCATTCGGCTTTCCCTCACTCAGGGATCACGACCACTTCAACCTGGCGCTCAAATTCCCTCAGTCTTTTTCTTCTCTCCCGGTAATCCGGCAGCGCCGCTTCTACGATAGCCCAGAAGCGGTCGGAGTGGTTCATCTCTTTCAGATGGGCCAGTTCATGAACCACCACGTAGTCGATGAGCTTCTCCGGCGCAAACAGCAACCGGTATGTAAAGTTGATGTCTCCCTTTCTGTTGCAGGAACCCCACCGCGTTTTCGCGCCGTTGATCCTGACCTCCCCGGGGCAGAGTCCCATAAGCAGCGCGAACTGTCCGCATTTCTGCTGAAGGCATTCCTTCGCCTGCTTTCTGTATTGGAGCTCTTCCTTCGGAGTCAGCCGGATGATCCTTTGGGCTTCCTGCCTTGCGGCCTGTTTCGCCTGAGTGTTTTCGATCCAGTCCTGCTTTTTCCGGACAAAATCGTCGATATAGGCCTTGCTTGTTCTAAGGGGTGCTCTCACTTCGACCCTGCCGTCCCGCCTGACGTAAAGCGCCAGCGTTTTTCGGGCTGAGCGCACCAATTCGTATTCCGGCATCGTCGTCACTGGGCAAATACGTCTTTCGCAAAGGGAACTCCGGCGTCAATGTGCCCCATGAGGGTTTCGACCTTCTGTCCGTCTACCAGAAACTGCACCTGCTTTACCTCGTTAAAGGAGTTGACCAGAGTATCCACGATCTGACCGATCAGGAAGGACTCGTCCAGAGAACCTCCCTGAAGGCCGCCCGCCAAATCTACGACAGCCGTATCGCCGTCCAGATAAACGTCGTTGAACTTGACCTGATCGCCGATCACCGTGCTGCAGCTCTCATCGGGAGCGGTTCTCAGCAGCTCCAGCGCGTCCTTATAGGCGCTGCCGGGCTTGGCGGTCAGCTCCTGTTCATTTACAACAAATTTCTCCAAAGATTCATCCCCGGTGGCAATATATTTTTCATTGGCAAAGAACAGCGTGACCCGATAGGTCTGTTCCGCGTTTCCGCCGTCTCCGTCCCCTGACTTGTCCGAATTGTTTCCGCAGCCTGTAAACCCAATCATGCCAAGTGCCAGAACGGCGCACAGCAAAATCGTTAAAAATTTTTTCTTTCTCATCTTCATTTCCCCTTTTCCTGGTAGTTAAATCCGGCCCTTCGGCCCGTCAATTCCGCCTTATTCTAAGGTTTCCATTTGATTTTACCATCTTTCGGCCTTGATAGCGAGTGGTTTTATATAAAAAAGCCTGCGGAACTATTCTGTCCCGCAGGCCCGTTGCTATCCTCCCATAAATGATTATTTATGTGTACAATTGCTCAAAATCCGCCATAATGATGTTGTTGAGCTCCAATATCCGGTTCGCGCTGTTGATGGCGGTCAGATAATCCCGCCTGCTTATGGAATCGCGCAGATCGCCCAAAGTCTGATCGACGTTGGCAACGTCCGTAACATAATTATCGACGAGCTGCGGCCTCAGCCTTTGCCATACCTCCAAAGCCCGCCTGTAATTCTGTTCTGCTTCCGCCCAATCGTTCTGATCGACATTCACGATGGCCTGCCGCGCGAAATAAGCAAGCCTGAGCACATCCGGCGGAAACACCACATTGAAATAGTCAAGGACGTCGGCAATGAGCTGGGTAACGCGGTTGGCCTGAGAAATCGCCGGATAAGTCCTTCTCTGGGTCGCATTCTGCTCCAACGCCCTGATCGCGGCATTCAGGTCGAAAATGGTATTGTTGGGAACCTGGGCCTGCTGCAGTGCTGTCACCACGCTGTTCATGGCGGTTCTAAGCGTATTGATCCCGTTATCCGCGCTTTCCCAGTCCAGATGAAAGATGTCATTTATGATATTAACGGCATTTGACTGAAGGACGCCTATCTGATTAGGAACTGCCGGTAAGTCGGGAATGGTGATGGTTTGTCCCTCAAAGATCATATCCGGATTGGAGATCTGAGGGTTGGCCTTGATCAATTGTGCCAGAGGCACATTGAATTCATGCGCGATCAAATATAATGTGTCGTTTGGTTTTACCACATATTGCTGCATAATTACTTCCTCCTGCAGGTTTTTGACCGTATTGCACAGTCCATATATAATATGAAAAATAAAAAAAATTGCACCTTTTCGGGGTGCAATTTTTTTGACCGTGCTTATGGGGTCAGCTCAGCTTAAAGCTTCCGCAGTCCGTGTGCTCGACCTTCTGTGCCATTCCGGAATTCTTCACTACCTGAATCTTTTCCAGTGTGCAGTAATCATCCTGCTTGCAGTGGAACCTACATTCCGTTACGGAACATCCGATGCTTGAATTATGCTCCATTTTTTTCTCCTTTTGTCATACGGAAATTTCACCAACCTCTGATTGACAGAGATCTTCCCGTTAAAATATATTCTGTCGGTAAATATTCTTCCTGAAGATATGGGAAATATGCATGTGTTTCGCCTTTACAGAGAAATGGCAGTTGCGATTCCCAGGCGGCGCCGGATTGCAGGCATGGCTGATGCAAGTGTTGGAGCAGTTTTGTATCACTTTCCGATGAAATCGAGCAACATGTTTAGCTCCTGTCAAACACTGCTTGTGGACCTAGTTTGTTTGACAGTCTAAACATGTCGAGATGAATCGAACACAATATTATGGAAAGTGTCAAAACCGCGACCACTTGAGGAAGCTGTGCCCGCAATCCGGCACCGAACCGAAATCGCAACAAATTTCATTGAAATGGTCAATTGAAAAAGTGAATTCCAGTTTGGAAAAGCAAAATCCATGGAATTCA
>DAITKX010000145.1:0-3198 GCA_036835995.1 Bacillota bacterium
GGGATCAACCCTAAAAAACGAACTGACTCCATCGCCGGAAGCAGTTTATCTTCATCTACGGGCGAAGACGGGGCGATCAGCGCGATCCGATCTCCCGGCTTCAGGTGTTTTGGCTTTATCATCGGGGCCATTCTGCAGGTACCTCCTCATATTCAAATCGACTTGTTCCCGACTGACGTCGTCGTTCATAAATCTCAGATTTATAAATTTCTACTGCTAATTCCGAGATATCAATAATATTATATTAATACAGTTTTCCAATTTATACCGCAGGGAGGGATTTTAGTTTGGTTAATCTCTTGGAATTGGATGAGTTGATAAAAGAAGCGGAGAAGTGGGCCGTGGCGCTGAGGCATGACCTTCACCGATGGCCGGAGCTGGGGAATGAGGAGTACAAGACGTCGGAAAGGATCCTGTCGGAGCTGGAGAGGCTTGAGATCGGGACCGAGAGGATGCTCTCCACGGGTGTCGTGGGGAGTTTGAAGAAAAACCAGGGGAAAAAGACCGTCGCCATACGGGCGGATATGGATGCGCTGCCGGTCATTGAGACTGTGGCTATCCCCTTTGCGTCGGAGAGAAAGGGAATCATGCATGCGTGCGGACATGACGTCCATACGGCTGTATTGCTGGGAGCCGCAAGGGTTTTAAGCAAAATTAAAAATGAGATTAATGGAAATGTCAGCCTGCGGAGGAGACTACCGGAGGCGCAAAAAGAATGATTGAAAAGGGCTGTCTCGAACCAAAGACCGATTTTATTTTCGGGCTTCACGTCAAACCGGACCTGCCTGCCGGCGCTATCGGGATTAAATATGGCAAGGTCCACGCTTCCTCCGATATGTTTAAGATCACTGTAAAGGGAAAGCACAGCCACGGGGCTAACCCCGAGCTCGGGATCGATTCCGTCGCCGCCGCCTCACAGATCGTTACAGGGATCCAGAGCATTGTCTCAAGAAACATCAGCCCTTTGAATCCCGCCGTCATCACCGTGGGCAGCATCCACGGAGGAACGGCCGTGAATCTGATCGCGGATAGCGTGGTCCTGGAAGGTACAATACGGGCGCTGGACCACTGCAGCAGGGAGCACCTGAGAAACCGGCTGAAAGAAATGGCTCAATGGACGGCGAAGGCCTACGGGGCGAAAGCGGAGGTCAGATTTAAAAAAGGATATCCGGTTCTGATCAATGACAATCTGGTGGTGGAAACGTTGAAAGGTGCGGCCGACTGCGAAAAAGTTATCGAGCTGAAGGAGCCGACCATGGGAGTTGAGGATTTTGCGTTTTTTCTGGAGAAGGTGCCGGGGGCGTTCTTCTTCCTGGGAAGCGGCTATAAGGGCAGGGAGAACGAGGGAATCCACTCCGGCGGTTTTGAGGTGGATGAGAAGTGCATCGGTGTCGGCATCCGGTTTGAGGTGCTGTCCGTATTAAAGCTGTTGGAACAGGTGTGAGCGGGCCAGGTGCAAAAGGGGCTAGGCGCGAACGGAAAAATTCCATCCGGCTAAAGCCGGGGAATTTCCGTATGGCACCTTCCAAACATTTTTTTCAAAAATGTGGATAGGTGCGCAACTGAAAAATTGCAAAAAAATAAATCATGCCGCAAACCGGGAGACACGGCCGGCTTCGGCACGATTAATGCTTGTAATATTTCTTTTGTGCATTTAACTTATGCACTGTGGGGACGGGTGAGATTATTCTGCTTTTGCTTTATTGAATCTGTTCGTCATCCTGGAAACTTTTCTGGAAGCTGCGTTCTTATGGATCGTTCCCTTAGAGGCAGCCTGCATGAGTTTCTTTTCAGCCAAAGCCAGCTTTTCCTTTGCTGTGTCAAAATCTGCGGCGGCGATTGCGCCATCGAAGTTTTTAACGATCGCTTTCAGATGAGACTTAACTCTTCTGTTGGCAGCTGTCTTTTTTGCGATAACATTGATTCTCTTTTTTGCTGATTTGATATTTGCCATTATTTCACCCCACTTTCGCAAAATATCGCAATTTGAAGTATATATGAATAGAAAAAAAATTGCAAGGAAAAAATAGAATTTGAACAAAAAAGAGTGAATTTCGAAAGCGAGGACGAAAAAATTGAGTTTTAGAACGGATTTGGCCATTGAAAATAAAGAAATGTACGACTCGGAGCACGAAGGAGAGGGAATTGAGATTTCAGGCGTTGAGGTTGAGACGGAGACCTTTCGGGATATCGTGGGGATCACAAGAATCAAAATAACGGACGAGCATGGAAGTCAGGTTCTTCAAAAGCCGCCTGGAAATTACATTACCATCGAAGTCGATGACGCTGTGGATGGGCCGGAAGAGGTCAAGGAAACGGCGGCGATGGCACTTTCAAACGAATTGAAAAGGCTGATAAAAGTCCATAATAAGATGAAGGTGCTGATCATCGGGCTGGGAAACGACAAGGTGACTCCGGACTCCCTGGGCCCCTATACCGTTTCAAAGGTGAAGGTGACCAGACATTATTTCATGATGGATGAAGATCTGGAGGATGAAGGCGATATATCCTGTGTCAGCGGCTTTATTCCCGGAGTGATGGGTTCAACGGGCATGGAAACCGCGGATTTGATCAAGAGCGCTGCAAAGATAGCGCAGCCGGAGGTCATCATTGCGGTTGATTCCCTGGCGGCGAGAAATGTGGACAGGATCAGCACGACGATCCAGATCAGCGATACCGGGATATCTCCGGGAGCGGGGACTGGAAACATGCGGAAGCAGCTGACGGAAAAGACCCTTGGCACAAGAGTGGTGGCAATAGGCGTTCCGACGGTCATCGACTCCAAGACGCTGATCCTGGACAATCTTATCGGATTTCTGAAGGATCCCGCCGGGGTTGAGGAATACCTGGATGAAAAGGGGATCCCCATGATCGTAACCTCGACGGAAATTGACCAGGTTATCAAAGACTTTTCAGATATAATTTCAAATGGAATTAATATAACGCTTCATCCGGGCATATACTCTTAGTATTGCTGATGTTGATGAGGAGTTGGATCAATGAGAAGAAGATACGGAGGATACAATGGCAGGAAACGGACCGGCGGCGGAAAGACCGCACTTTTAACCGTTTTATTCTGGGCTGTATCCGGCCTTATTATGATCAGCTTCATACACGGCGGGCCGGTGAAAATGATTGAGGCAAAGAGTGAAGACATCGCTAAAATGTACATCGACAACATCTTCCCAACGGTCAGCA
>DAITKX010000146.1:0-2817 GCA_036835995.1 Bacillota bacterium
TCCCCTTGTTCAGATTTCTCAGTATGGAGTAACATTTTGCTCAAATTTTCAAGCAAGGCGTAGATTTAACCGTTCTAACGGCCTCCAAGCGGCAAATTCATACTCCATACTGAAAATTTTGCACACGCCGACGCCCTTGCCTGCCCCATACCCCAAATTTTGAGCATGGCGACATCCTTATTTCTCCTAGTCATCCTTATTCCCTAGCCATCCCAGTCATCCCACTTTTAAATGATATTTCCTAATTATATAAAAAAGTGGCGTCAGCCACTTTTTTTATGCCTGCAGGAACCTTTGGAGCCTAGATCTATCGACAAACTTATTCTACAATTGGGGCCCAAACCTATTGACAAACTTATTCTACAATTGTAAAATAAAACTGTTCTACAATTGTAGAACAAACGAGAGGGTATTTAATTTATTAGTGGCAGAATCAAATGCATTTATAAAACTGTCTCTATAAAACTGGAAAGGAAGGCGCTCATGGATACGGGAAATAAGCTGAAAAGGCTGCCGGACAGCGAACTGGAGCTCATGATGATCATCTGGGACGCAAAAGAGCCGGTTTCATCCGCTTATCTGATGGAAAAACTTCAGGGAGAAAAGAACTGGGCCGCGACCACTGTGCTGAATTTTCTTGCGAGGCTTGTGGAAAGGGGTTTTCTGGAGGTCCATAAACAGGGAAGGATCAACATCTACAGCCCGCTGATCGCGGAAAAGGATTATATCGAAGCAGAGAGCATATCCTTTCTGGAAAGACTTCATAAAAGCTCTCTTAAAAACTTCGTAGCGGCCCTGTATGACGGGAAAGCGCTTCGGAGAGAGGATGCGGAGGAGCTGAAAAGTTATATCGACGAACTGGCGAAAGGGCGAAACGATAAAAACGATTGATTAAAAGGGTAAATCTCAAGGGGGTTAATATATGAAGTCGCTATTTTTTAATCTGGTGGGAATCTCCATCACCGTTTCTGCTATCATTGCCGTGCTGCTCTTACTGAGTTTCTACCTCAACGAGAGATATTCGGTAAAGTGGCGCTATTTCGTATGGCTGATTCTTGCGGTCCGGCTGGTGATTCCTATTGATTTCGGGGTAACGGCCCCGCCGGTGGAACTCAATCTCAATGACAGTATCATTGCTCACGGGGCTGCCGGACAATTGCCGGTGGAACTGAATGAACCGGGCGCACCGACTGATGCCGTCGGCGGCGCTTCGGATCAAAGCGCGGATGCTGAAAACCCCGCGCCAATCCAGGGGACAGCGTCGAGCAGCCCGACGGTGGGCTGGCTGGTGATGCGGATCTATCTGGCAGGAGCTGCGGTTTTCCTGCTCCGGCAGCTGATTCTGTATCTTTCCTTCCGCCGGGCCACAAGGCGGTGGTACCAAATCCTGTCGGACCCGGAAATCGAGAAGATATTCTTCCGGTTAAAGTCTGAAATGATGATCGACAGGGATATTCGGGTCAGGGTGTGCAGAAAAGTTTCAAGCCCAATGATCCTGGGCCTTTTTCATCCGACGCTGCTGCTTCCCCACGAAGAGTATCAAAGAGAAGATCTCGAAGTGATATTGAAGCACGAGCTGATCCATTTCAGAAGGAACGATCTTTGGTTCAAGCTGCTCCTTATCCTGGCAAACGCCTTGCACTGGTTTAATCCTCTTATTTATATAATGGTCAGAGAGGCGAGTCGGGATATTGAAATATCCTGTGATGAAGAGGTTTTAAAGGGCGCGGATATGAGCCTCAGAAAGCGGTACAGCGAACAGATTCTTGGGCTGATGGAGGGGAACGGCCGCCTGGACGCGCCGGTTTCCACAGGATTTCACGGCGGAAAGAGCATGATGAAGAACCGGCTTCGGAATATCTTCGATGAGCGGATGAAGAAAAAGGGCGTCCCTCTGTTCCTTGTGATCTTATTCGCCACGGCGGCTCTTTCCGCATGCCAGTTCGACATCGGGCAATATCAGTTGAAGATCGATCCCGCTTCGATTTATAAGGCGAGAGATTATTCTGCTCCTGCGAATATTGGTCTGAACTTTGACCTGGATCACGACGGGGTCAGCGAAACCGGATTTACCCTTTCGGTGGCGGCCGGAGACGAACCCAGCTATCTGACGTATCAGGGGAAGGACGGAAAACAGGTTCGGAAGGAAATCCTCAAAGGGGTGGATTCGGGCCCGGAATACGGCCTTCAGGCCGCCAATCTGGAGGATGAGCATTCCATCATGCTTCTGGTCAGCGTCAATTACCGCGGCATGCCCTTCGGTTCGGGATATTGGGAGATGTACTCCTGGGACGGGAAAGGATTTGAGGAGGTGGATTTGAAACCACTTATGGAGCGTTTACAGATGAGGATACTGACCCAGGAGGAGATCGCAAATAATGTCCTGGGATCGAAAGGGTACGCTTATGGCTATGACGCAAGCAAATATCCCAAGGACTATCCTGCCGTCGGCCTGTATTTTAAGGATATCCCGAAATCGAAAACGGCTGAACAGAGCGCTGTTTACCTGGCGCCCATGTCGGAATACGACGTAGAGGGCTTTCAGACCTGGGGACAGGATGCTGCGAACAAAATCATGACTAGGATGGAAATCGTGACGGATGGAATTTCTAAAGGCAGTAAGGATTCTTCCACGGCGCTCCTTGAAACCACAGAGATAGTCTTTATCACCCTTCCCAATGCCACGGCGACGGTAACGGACGACTATCAATACCGGAACGGCGAATGGGTTCATGTTGACGGAATGATCGAGTGAGGCCTGACAAGATACGGTATCAGGTCGGCAACAGCTATTATAAAAAGCTGCTTCTGGAGAGC
>DAITKX010000147.1:0-2779 GCA_036835995.1 Bacillota bacterium
GCTTCTTCGTCGTCATCGGCCTCGTCTCGCTCGCCCGCCATGGCCGAGACCTCGTCCGTGTCGTCGGCGCCGCAGGTGCTGTCGGCCTCACCATCGCCGGCCTTCATTCCATGGGCCAGTTCCTTCAGGATGGCAGCCAGATCTTCTTTGAGACGGTCCTGAACGTGATAAATCCGCCGGAAGACCTGACCGTGCCGGAGAGCGCCGGAGAGCTGCTTGCCGGCAGGAGCATGAACGATATCAACCAGGCGGCTGTGGAAGGCGTCATCGCGGCCCATGAAGCCACGGGAGTCCCCATCGTCAAGCTGGATATTCTCGAGCTGTCGCCCCATTGCTTCGGGCAGATGGTCTATTTCTTCGAGACGGCCTGCGCTCTCAGCGGCTATCTCAACGGAGTAGATCCCTTTGACCAGCCGGGAGTGGAAAGCTATAAATCGGAAATGCGGAAAGTTCTGCAGGCGAAATAGGAAGTTGGGGTAAGGGCCTTTCCTGTGGACGGTTTGAAATAATAGTTGAAAAAGAGATAAGCTATATTAGGTATATTAGCCTTAATATTTGTTCAGAGCGTTGTCTGATAGATTGTTTAAAAAGATTAATGGAGGAGTAGAAATGAAAAAGGTAGGAGTATTAGGAACTGGAACGATGGGCGCCGGAATTATCCAGGTACTTGCCCAGAGCGGTTATGAGGTCGTCCTTCGCGCCAGGAGGGAAAGTTCCGTTGAAAAGGGAATCGCAACGGTCAACAAGAACCTTGACAGGCTGGTTGCAAAGGAAAAAATTACGGCTGCCGATAAGGATGCCGTCATGGCAAGGATCAAAGGCTCTACGGACATCGGTATTGTCGCCGACGCGGACCTGATCATCGAAGCTGCCACCGAGGACATGGAATCTAAAAAAGCGCTGTTTGCCGAGCTGGATCAGCTTTGCAAGCCGGAGACCATCATTGCGACCAATACCTCCTCGCTTTCCATCACCGAAATCGCGGCCGCGACGGGGAGAGCCGACAAGATCATCGGAATGCATTTCTTCAATCCGGTGCCGATGATGAAGCTGGTTGAGATCATCAAGGGACTCGCTACTTCCGACGAAACGAGAGACACCATTCTGGAGCTCACAAATAAGCTGGGCAAGACTGCGGTGGAAGTCAACGAAGCTCCTGGATTCGTTGTAAACAGGATTTTGGTTCCCATGATCAATGAGGGGATCGGCATTCTGGCCGACGGCGTTGCCAAGGCTGAAGATATAGACCAGGCGATGATGCTTGGCGCAAATCACCCGATGGGACCTTTGGCTCTCGGAGATCTGATTGGACTTGACGTTTGTCTTGCGATCATGGAAACATTGCATGCCGAATACGGCGACGACAAATACAGACCTCATCCGCTTCTCAAGAAGATGGTAAGAGCCGGGAAGCTGGGTAGAAAGACAGGAGAAGGATTCTACAAATACAACTAAGAATTCCGACGTACATCTACTTATGAAAACATTTTTAAAAACATTTTTAGCAGGATTTTTAATATTTACGATAGTATTAGTCCCCATTGAATGGGGACTAAATCGTGTAGGAGACACAAGGGTTTTCAGCGGGACGGAAAACCTGATGGAGGACATGCCGCGCCTGGTGGACCCGGACAGCCCGTTCTTTGAGGCGTTTAAGGATAAGCACCGCGTGAATATTCTCATGATCGGCGTCAATAAAGGAATGACCGACACCCTCATGCTCGGCAGTTACGATCTGGACGCCCAGCATGTCGACATCATCTCTGTTCCAAGGGATACATATTATCCGAGAAAAGACGCCCACAGCCCGGCGGAAATGAAGATCAATTCCATCTATAACGTCAAAAAAGCCGTGGGCACCGCTGAAGCGGTCAGCGACACCCTCATGGGCATGCCCATCAATTATTATGTCGTCATCGATTACGATATGGTGAGGAAGGTCGTGGAGTCCATGGGCGGAGTTCCCATGAACATCACGTTCCACATGCACTATAACGATCCCTACGACAAGCCTCCGCTGAAGATCGATATTCCCGAAGGGTATCAGGTGCTGGACGGCGATACGGCGGTGAAATTCCTGAGGTTCCGTAAGGGTTCCCCGGGCTATCCGGGCTATCCCGAAGGCGATATCGGCAGGATCAAAGCCCAGCAGGAATTCGTGAAATCAGCGTTCCGTCAGGCTCTCGGCATCAGCCTTCCGAAGGTGGTAAAGACCGCCTTGACCAACGTGGATTCCGACCTGCCCCTGGGCATGGCGGCAAAGCTTGCCGCAAAAGGAGTCGGCTTGGACGGAGAAGATCTGCAGACCGTCACGATTCCGGGAAAAGCGGGAACGAAGAACAACCTGTCCTACTGGTTTCCCGACGAAGCGGGCATTGAAGAACTGCTGACGCAGATATACAATCTCAACCCGGACGAATCGGACACAGAAGACACAAAATGAGCAGCCGTCAAGCCTATCAAGGCTTTTCGGCAAAAAATGTAATGAAAAATTAATATAGGGAATGCGAATTCCCTATTTATTTTCTTTTTGAAAAAGTATAAAATAAAATAATTCAAATCAGAATAACAGGGGATAAAAGAGAGGAAATTGGAGTAATAATGGGAACAGAGATAAAAAACGGAAACACTAAGGTTAAAAAAGATCCGCTGCAGTATTTTCTGAGAACTTTTCTCATCGCTTTTATTGTTTTTGTCATCTTATGCACTCCCGGCCTGGCGATTTTCGGGAAGGTAGCGGACGCGAAATTATTTTCGCCTTCGGATGAGGGCGGCGGCG
>DAITKX010000148.1:0-2495 GCA_036835995.1 Bacillota bacterium
TGAGTCAGATGTCCTCCATTGGACAGGTCCAAACCCAGGAGCGTATCTCCCGGCTCCAGCAGTGAAAAATATACCGCCAGGTTTGCGCTTGCTCCGGAATGGGGCTGAACGTTTGCATACTCCGCATGGAATAGGTTCTTCGCCCGTTCGATTGCCAAATTTTCCGCTTCGTCCACGTACTCGCACCCGCCGTAATAACGATGCCCGGGGTAACCTTCCGCATATTTATTTGTTAAAGCACTGCCGCATGCCTCCATAACCGCACTGCTTGTAAAATTTTCCGACGCGATCAGCTCGATCTTGTGTTCCTGTCTCGCCATTTCTCTTCTTATAACGGCGCTGATTTCAGGATCGGTCTTATCCATGTTATTAGAATACATTATTCGTCCCCTTTCTACATAATGAATCCATTATATAGAAATTTTCTATATTAATCAAGTTTTTTTATCGTTAGTTTTAAAACAAATAGTCAAAGGGAATTTTTACATATATCGGGCTTTTGGGCCTCGCCCCCGAAGGGGGTTTAGTCCGTGGTCAAATGGATGACTGCACATGGAAACCTATAAAGGAGCCGTGAAACGGCTCCTTTTACAGCAGATCCGACACCAGCCGTGAGATGGATTCCTTGAACTTGACCATCAGCGGCCGGCTGCGGTAAAGATGCGGCGTCAGCTCGTGAGACTTCATGATGTCCGTTTCGAAGATCGCTTCCAGCTTATACACCTCTGCCGCGTCGTAGATGAACGCGTTGGCTTCAAAGTTCAGCCGAAAGCTTCTGATATCAAAGTTTGCGGAGCCGATGGAGGCGACCTCCCCGTCTACGCAGATCGTCTTCGCGTGTAAAAATCCCTCGTCGTATATGTAGATCTTTGCGCCGAGATTCAAAAGGATCCCCACATAGGAATAGGTCGCCCAGTAGACAAGCATGTGGTCCGGCATGCATGGAATCATGATCTTGACGTCTACCCCGGAGAGCACGGCGGTTTTCAGCGTCTCCAGAATGCTGGCGTCCGGCACGAAATACGGGGTCTGAATATAGATGTTTTTCTTCGCAGAAGAAATCATCTTCAGATAGCCCTGCTTGATCTCCTCCTTGGAAGAGTCGGGTCCGCAGGAAACGATCTGTATCCCCGTGGTGCCCGCCGCCTCAGACGGGATATCATAGTAAGCCTGTGATAAAACGAGGTTCTCCTTTGACGCAAAGCGCCAGTCCAGTATAAAACGGGCGTTCATATCCTGCACGCAGGAACCCATCAGCCTTAAATGGGTATCCCTCCAGAATCCGAACTTTTTCTTCTTTCCCACATATTCGTTGCCGACGTTGAAGCCCCCCAGATAACCGATGCGGCCGTCGATGACCACCAGCTTTCTGTGATTTCTATAGTTCAGCTTCATATTTAAATATTTAAACATCGGGGGGAAGAAAAACGCGTATTGACCTCCGGCCACTTTTAACTGATCCAGCGTTTTGGCGGAAATCTGCCGGCTTCCCATCGCGTCGATCAACAGGCGCACCTCGACCCCTTCCCGTGCCTTCTGTGCCAGGGTATCGATGAGCAGGCGGCCCATGCTGTCGTTTTTTATGATAAAGTACATGATGTTGATAGTCTCCGTCGCTTCCCTCATGTCCTTGATCAGGCTGTCAAATTTGTGACGTCCGTCGGTCAGCACGGAAATCTTATTGTCCTGGGTAAAAAACGAATTGCTGTATGTCTGATGCAGCCGGATCATGTCCTGCCATTTCTTCGCTTCGGGATTGGTAAAGCGGAATTCACCTTTTTTGATGGAACTGACCTGTTCTTTCAGCGACGCGTTGATGATCGCTTCCTCGTATTGGGTCATTCGGAAGATTTTTTGCCTCGCAATGTTCTGTGAAAACAGGAAATAGAAAACGATCCCTACGATAGGAACCAAAAACAGGATCATGATCCAGGCCAGAGTCGCAGAGGGGTTTTTCCTTTCAAGAAATATGATCGTAAGCGCGATGACAATATTGATAAGGAAAAGCCCCGTTATTAATGCGGACATATTTGTTAATGTAATAGAGAACATAAAACCTCAATTCTTCCGTCGCGGTTTTGCACGATTGGAATAAATCAAGTGGAGCCAGGAAACCGGATTTAGAGTGAAATCAATGCGTCCAGCTTTTCCTCCAAGGCAGTCTGCGGCATTGCGCCGGTTACTCTCTCTTTGACTTCCCCATCTTTGACAAAGAATAAAGTAGGAATACTCATGACTTTATTGGCAATCGCCAGCTTGCGCTGTTCGTCGATATTTATTTTGCATACCTTTGCCTTTCCGGCATATTTTTCCGCGATGTCCTCGATGATGGGCCCTACCATTTTGCAGGGGCCGCACCAGTCGGCATAAAAATCGATGAGCACGGGAATGTCTGATCCCAAGGCTTCGCTTTCATAATTTTCGTCCGTCAAATAAATAATATCTTTCATAAACTACCTCCAATCATTTTTATCTTCCCTCGCAATACTGATCTG
>DAITKX010000148.1:2505-2757 GCA_036835995.1 Bacillota bacterium
TACAGCCTGGGTCCCGCAGGCCGGATCACCTTCATGATCGAAACGGTATAGTTGGGATGATATCTCTCTTTGAAAATAATATTGATCACAATTGCAGCAAATAACAGGATGAACGCCATTCCCATGGATGCGGCCGTCCCGTTTTTTTCGCCAAAGAGGACGCTGCCGAGAAAAAGACCTCCGAAAAACGCCGCCACAGGGAGCAGATAAACGACGGAGAATTCCGCCGGGGAAAACCTTTTGTGCACGCTG
>DAITKX010000149.1:0-2592 GCA_036835995.1 Bacillota bacterium
CAACCTAATACGATTACCGGCTCGATCGGTATCTTCGGATTGATTCCCAATATCTATAACCATGAAGAAGAGATGTTTTGAAATGTTAGTCAAAGAATTGAGCTTTCCCACGGTTTATCATGAGGATGCTGTGGTCGGATACGGAGGAAACCAGGAATGGTTTTCCCAAAACATGCAGAGAAGAGCGGGATGCGGATGCACCAGCGGAACAAACCTCGCCGCGTATTATGCCGCGAACCATCCTGAAATGGCGGTGATCTACGACGGAAACAGCAGAAAGTTCGATCAGGCGGAGTATATTCGGGCGATGGAAGAAATGTACACCTATATGAAGCCGGGCATGATCGGATATCCCTACGTTAAGAAATTCGGCAGGCAGTTTGTCAGATTCTGCAGGGAGCATGGAATTGAAGCGGAGGCGAAATTCTGTCACGGTTTTCACAGCGAGGAAGAAGCCATTGACTTCGTCCGGGAAAGCATCGACGGCGGCGATCCCGTCGCCCTGCTGATTTTATTCCACCGGGCAAGCGCCCTGAAGGAAGATAATTGGCATTGGGTGACTATCACGGGGTATGCCATAGATGAAAACGATCCCGGCCATATCGAGATCATTCTCTCAAACTGCGGCGAGCGGCAGATTATCAATGCGCACCAGCTGTTTGAGATTCATCGGAAAAATACGATCCGGATGGTGAGCTTCCGGATCCTGTGAGGCGGTAGATTCAGAGCCGTATCTGTATAAATTCTATATGGATACGGCTTTTTCATGCTATAATAAACGATAACAGGGAGTTATCGGGTATATTGGGAAGGAGGTGCGTGATGCAAAGGATCGCGGCATTTTTCGATATTGACGGCACTATTTCGCGGGAGGGCCTGATCAGCGAAATGTTTAAGAAGATGATCAAATATGAGCTGATCGACAACAACAGATGGAACCGGGAGGCGGAACCGGCTTTTCTGCAGTGGAACAAGCGCCTGGGAGATTATGACCTTTATCTGCAGAAGATGGTGGACATCTATACCGAAACGATAAAGTTTACAAATCCCTTTCATATTTCTTACATTGCGAAAAAAGTGATTGAACAAAAGGGAGAACGCGTTTACACTTATTCTCGGGAGAGGATTAAGTGGCATAAGGATCAGGGGCATATCGTCATCGCGATTTCAGGCTCGCCAGTGGAACTGGTGCGCGAAATGTCCGCGATGTACGGGATGGACGACTACAAAGGCACGGTTTATGAGATCGGAAGCGACGGAGCCTACAGCGGCAAAATCATTCCGATGTGGGATTCCAAAAGCAAGAAAAAGGCCGTGGCGGAAATGGCGGAAAAGCACCGGATCGATCTTTCAAAAAGCTATGCCTATGGCGATACGGCGGGGGGTTTTTCCATGCTGAAGCTCGTGGGGCATCCTTTTGCCATCAACCCGACAAAGGAGCTGATATCCCACATTCTGGATGATGATCCGCTGAGGAGCGCGGTTTCCATCATCGTGGAACGGAAGGACGTCACCTACCAGTTGAGCGTTGACTGTCTCCAGCTCATATCATTTGACTGACGTGTCATTTGACTGACTCGTTAGCCCGAAAAATAAAAATATAGCCTGAAAACGGAGGGGATGTCTTGATTATTGAACTTTTAAAAGCAGTCTTTTTAGGTATTGTGGAAGGTATTACGGAATGGCTTCCTATCAGCAGCACCGGACATATGATCCTGGTGGATGAGTTTATCCGGCTCAACACGTCGGACGCATTCAAAGAAATGTTTCGCGTCGTGATCCAGTTGGGAGCCATCATGGCGGTAGTGATTCTTTATTTCCATAAATTGAATCCCTTTTCCCCGAAAAAAACCCAGAAGCAGAAGCGGGACACCTGGGCGATCTGGGGCAAGGTGGTGGTCGGCGTTCTGCCGGCGGCGGTGCTGGGATTCCTGTTCGACGATTGGCTGGACGCGCATTTTTACAACTATCAGACCGTGGCGCTGACGCTCTTTATCTACGGGGTTCTGTTCATCGTTATTGAAAACCGCAATAAGGGAAGAGTGAGCAACGTGCAGAATTTCCACAGCCTGAGCTATCGAACGGCGTTTCTCATCGGGATGTTTCAGGTGCTGTCGCTGATTCCCGGAACCTCGCGGTCAGGAGCCACGATCCTCGGAGGAATTATCCTGGGCGCTTCCCGCACCGTCTCCGCGGAATACTCCTTTTTCCTGTCTATCCCCGTCATGTTCGGCGCGAGCCTGCTGAAGCTCGTAAAGTTCGGATTTGCCTTTACGGGCATGGAGCTTTCGATTCTGCTGGTGGGAATGGCGGTGGCGTTTATCGTTTCGATCCTGGCGATCCGTTTCCTGCTGGGATATATCAAAACCAACGATTTCAAGGCGTTTGGCTGGTATCGGATCGTTCTTGGAATTCTTGTGATGGGATATTTTCTGATATTCGGTTAAAATGCGTGCCGGATGGCTCCGGCGGAATGCCGGGCGGCATGTTCGGCGTGATCACGGGAGCGCCGGATTTGCTTTCTCCCGACTCCATATAGAACATGCTGGCAAATATCATAGCGCCGCCGACGATCCCGTTGACGCCGAGATG
>DAITKX010000150.1:0-2534 GCA_036835995.1 Bacillota bacterium
CGATATCACAGCCCGCATCCGTCAGCCTTTCGATCTGCCGGACCGTTTCCGCCACATTTCGAGTATCCGTATTGGTCATGGACTGAATGGATATGGGGGCGCCGCCGCCGATGAGCACGCCGCCGCACGAAACCTGTCTGCTCATAGTATAAACCTTCCCACGTCCTTAAACGTGATATAGATCATAAGGCCGAACAGGAGCATCAGCCCGACAAAATGGATTTTTCCCTCCGTCTCATCGGAGATGGTCTTCCCTGTAAATATCCGTATGATCAGGAACAGCAGGCGGCCTCCGTCCAGCGCCGGAAACGGCAGCATGTTGACGATGGCGAGGTTCAGGCTGATCAGTGCGGTAAACTGCGCCACGTAGATAAAGCCCATCTTTGCGGTGCTTCCAACCATGTAAACGATCCCCACCGGGCCCGTCAGGTTGTCGGTGGACACCTTGCCGGTAATGAGCTGGCCGATGATCTCGACCATCTTTCCCCCCATCTCAAAGGTGCTCTTTGTGCCGTAGACCAACGACTTCCCAGGGCTCTTTTCGTAAGCCGGGGTAATTCCGATGACTCGGCGTCCTTCGTCCGCTGCAACGCCGACCTCAAATGTGAGGATCTTTCCGTCGCGCTCCGCCACCACCTTCACGGTGTCTCCCTTGCTGGCTCCAATGGTATCGGTGATATCGTCCCATTCCTTGATTTTCTTGTTCTCAATCTGAATGATCTGATCCCCCGGCAGCAGGCCCGCCTTTACGGCAGGCAGGTCCGGGGACAGCTCCTTGACGATATTGGTCGGCATCCCGATGGAGTAAAGCACCCCTGTAAGGACGACGATGGCAAGAAGCAGGTTCATGACGGACCCTGCAACTACAACGAGGGCTTTTGCCGGAAACGATTTGTTGTTAAAGGCGTTGACGTCGCTGGAATCCTCATCCTCGCCTTCCATTTTGCAGTAACCCCCGATGGGAAGCGCCCTCAGCGAATATTCCGTCTCGCCCTTCGTAAAGTGAAACAGCAGCGGCCCCATGCCCAGCGAAAATTCATTGACTCTGATTCCTACGGACTTCGCCGCTATAAAATGCCCCAGCTCATGCACGAAGATGAGCAGGCAAAATATCAATATCGCATACACGATCATCATATTTCAAGATCCCCCCTGACATTTTGGTCAATTTCCAAAATCTCTTCCAAATTCATCTGATAATTCGGTTTATGCTCATTGAGCACCTTCTCTATAGTATTCTGAATATCCATAAAACTTATCCTGCCCTCAAGGAACTGCTTGACCAGCACCTCATTGGCGGCGTTCAAGACCACGGGATAGCTTCCTCCGGCTCTTATGGCGTCATATGCGAAGCGGAGGCATTGAAACGTATCCATATCGGGCTTTTCAAAGGTCAGCTTGCCCGCCTCAAAAAAATTTACCCCAGGGATTTGATTTTCAATCCTTTCCGGGTAGGTAAGAGCATAGCTGATGGGCACCCTCATATCCGGAACGCCAAGCTGCGCGATAATGGAATGATCGCCGTACTCCACCATGGAATGGATGATGCTCTGGGGATGGACGACCACTTCGATGGTTTCGGGAGAAACGTCAAAGAGCCATCTGGCTTCGATGACCTCCAGGCCTTTGTTCATCATGGTGGCGGAATCGATGGTGATTTTACTTCCCATCTTCCAGTTCGGGTGAGCGAGAGCCTGGGAAACGGTGACCCCGCTGAGCTGATCCCGGGTATAGCCCCGGAAAGGGCCGCCGGAAGCCGTCAGAATGATTCTGTTGATTTTTTGATTGACGTTTCCCTGCAAAGCCTGAAAGATCGCGCTGTGTTCGCTGTCCACGGGAAGGAGTTTTACGCCGCTTTCCTTGACCGCATCCATGATCACCTGTCCGCCGGCAACCAGAGTTTCCTTATTCGCCAGGGCGATATCCTTCCCCGCCTCGATGGCGCAGTAAGTCGGCATCAGTCCCATCATTCCCATGAGGGAATTTAAGACCAAATCGCAGTCCGTTTTCGCCGCCGCCACCACCAAGCCTTCCATTCCGTAGAGGAATTCCGTATAGGGATATTGTTTCCCCATTTCAACCGCGTCATCCTCGTTGGCGACAACAGCCAAGGGAGGCCGGTGCTTTTCGATCTGGGCTCCCAAAAGCTCGATGTTGGTTCCGCAGGACAGCACCGACACCGCGAACCGGTCGGGGTTCCTTTCTATGATATCCAGAGTCTGTGTCCCAATAGAACCAGTCGATCCCAGAATCGCTATCTTTTTCATTCAATCTCCTTTAATTTATTACCAGCATGATGTAATAATACACCATTGGCGCCGTAAAAAGCACGCTGTCAAACCGGTCCATGATCCCTCCATGCCCCGGGATCAGGTTTCCATAATCCTTTATACCCATTTTTCTCTTAAATATCGATGCGGTCAAATCGCCGAACTGAGAAATCACGCCTCCCAGAACGCCGATCACAATGCAGTGCACAAGCAGCCACGGAACGACAAACCAGCCGAACAGGCCGCAGAACAGGACGCTTCCGG
>DAITKX010000151.1:0-1468 GCA_036835995.1 Bacillota bacterium
GGGACCTCTAAGTGTCGGTGAGCCCAGCGGATCAGGCAACAGGAAGCTATGGCGCAATAATCTATTTACATCTATGCAGTCAATGTGCTATTATATATTTAGATAATTATCTAAATATATAATGAAAAAGTCTATTCAGCGGAGGTGGAAAGATGTCAAATCAAAACAGCGTGTTCAAAGCCCTTTCCGATCCGAGCCGGAGGAAAATCCTGAACTTGCTGAAGGAGAAGGATCTGACGGCAGGGGAGATCGCGGAATCATTTGATATATCAAAGCCCAGCATCAGCCATCATTTAAACCTGCTGAAACAGGCAGACCTGGTGATTGACGAGCGGCAGGGCCAGAATATTTACTATTCCCTGAATACGACGGTATTTCAGGAGCTGTTAGGTTTTGTTCTGAATTTTATTGATAAAGAGGATGGTGACAACGATGAAATATAACTTAAAGAGAGAATTGCCGTTGCTGGTGATTCTGGCAATACCGTTTATCGCGGCGATTATTCTGTACCCTCATATGCCGGATCGGGTCCCGATCCATTGGAATATTCGGGGCGAGGTCGACAATTACGGATCAAAGGCAGTGGGCACCTTCCTTCTGCCGCTGATGAACGTTGCCTTGTACCTTTTGTTTATCATTTTGCCGAAGTTTGACCCAAAGCGTGAAAACTACAGCAAATTTGACAGTTCCTATGTGATGATCAGATACTCGCTGCATCTGCTTTTCCTGCTGATTTTCGGAGTGACCGTGGCTGTATCCCTGGGGTATCCGGTCAACGTCGGAAAATGGATCCCCGCAGGCGTCTCCGTCCTATTTATCGTGATGGGAAACATCATGGGGAGGGTGAAGCCCAACTATTATGTGGGTTTTCGCTTTTCCTGGACTCTGGACAACGAAGAGGTATGGAAAAAGACTCACAAGTTCGGCGCGAAAGCGGTAGTCATAGGCGGGTTTGCCGCCCTGTTCGGCGTGATCTTTGCCGGCGAGATAGCCGGCTTTGTGATTCTGATGGCAGGAATACTGATCCCAATCATCATCACAGCGGTCTACTCCTATCAGATCCATAAGCAAATCACGCAATGATTTTAATAAGGTTTCTCATAATCCCCAAGTGATTTGCCTTCCTTTAGCATCCCGTAAAAAACATCCCAAATCTGGGCCTCACCCTGGTTGATCTGCCAGCAGGCGGCGCCTGCCAGCCCGTATTTGGATACCAGCTCCAGGCGGTTGGCAATGGAGCGGGAATCCTCTATCCAGATCTTGGCGGTGTTTTCACCGTCAGGATATTCTGCGTAGTACTGCTTTTCTTTATCCAGCCATGCCGGGGTGAGTTGTTTTTCTTCTATGATATTTCGCACCGTCGGCATCTTCGCCGCCGGCGCGGCCGCCGGCCTGCCGCGACATCGACTCGCCCCAGCCGCGCAGCCGCGGCAGCATGTACTCCATCTGGGCCAGCGACACCTGAGCC
>DAITKX010000151.1:1478-2509 GCA_036835995.1 Bacillota bacterium
TCGCCGCCGGATTTGAAACGACATTGCCGGCGGAATCCACGGTCCAGATCCTCGTGTAAAGAGGGACTCCCAACAACAGCTTGGAAGGGGGGACCTCCTTTAAGGTCGCCTTTATCGCTTCTTCTACCCAGGGCAGCGACGCGACGGAGCCCGCGTCAGGGCTGCCGCCATAATGCTCGTCATAGGTCATCACCGCCAGATAGTCCACATAATCGGAAAGGGACGCGCGGTCGTATTCCGCGGTCCAGGGCGCTGGGATCATGACGTCGATGGAAAGGACGAGGCCCTGCCGCTCCGTGTAATTCCTCATCAGCGCGGTAAATGCCGTGAGGCCTGCCGCGTCGCCATCCGAAACGTCCTCGTAGTCGATATTGATGCCGTCTGCGTCATAAAGGCAGGAATAGAAGATGTATTGGGCGACAGAGCGGTTCAGAAGCTCGCTGTCGCTGAAGGTTTTCGTCGTAAACGCGGTGGAACCTTTGGTTGACATATTATTTGTTATAGTCGCCCAAACCATATATCCGCTGGAGTGGGCGGAATCCGCATAAACCTTATCTCCGTAGTTTTCAACGCTTCCATCCCCATCCGTGATGAGATGGAACCAGGTGGGGGATATGACGTCCAGGCCGCCATATTTAGTTTGGGGCGCGGGGTGCGGGACGGCTCCCGTATAATCCCAGGCGAGGCAGAGCTTTTCGCTTCCACCGGTCCATTTTATCTTTTTTGGAGCATAGAAATCGATGTTGGCCAAGTCGGTCTTTGCTCCGGTCTTATCCGTGGCATAGCCGCGGAGCCAGATGGCGTCATCCCGAACGGTATATCTGAGTTTGAAAAACTGATCCGTTGTATTTAAAGGGAAATAGAGCGATCCGTCGATTTCCGCCAGGGGAATGTAAACGGTTCCCCCATAGGTCTTTACGAAATTCGTGGTGGCGTCGTCCGCCATCATGATATTTTGCGAGGCCAAGTCGATGTTCAGCTTTTTATCGGATGCGTCGACTGAAATCCCGGGGTTTTTTGCATAGGAGCCG
>DAITKX010000152.1:0-2471 GCA_036835995.1 Bacillota bacterium
CATGGAAAAGGGGTACCTTGTGGATACCTGCCTGTCGGCACAGGATGAGTACGAGAAAATGGTTTCCTATTTCTATCCGGATCTTAGTGAGTCCGGTCAGGAAATAAAAGATTTACAATAAAAAAGATATATAATGAACTGATGTCTTCTGGTTTCGATTGAAACAAGGAGGCGTCTTTTTTTTACCCTTATTTTTTAATTAAGGAGGAGGCCTCCATGTCAATTATGCAGGTCAAAGACCCCGCGCAGGCGGCGATTTTTTTAATTCTGCTTTTAGCGGCTTCGGTATGGGATATCCGTAAAAGGATTATTCCCGATGAGCTTAACGCCATGATTCTCTGCACCGGTCTGCTGACATTCGCGCCGGTTAAGCTGGCGGGCCTCCTGATTGGTTTGCCGCTTTTAATTTCCGCTCTCCTGAGGGAGGGCGGCATGGGAGGCGGCGATATCAAATTCACCGGAGCCGCCGGATTTGTCCTCGGCTTCCCGCAGGGAATTACGGGACTGATTTTTGGACTTTCGGCGGCACTGCTGTACCATCTAATCATTATGAGTATTCGAAAACTGAAACATATCAACGTGCCAGCCGCGAGGGAAACGCTCCTGCCGCTGGCCCCCTTTTTATCTGCGGGCTTTCTTACCGCATACCTTATAAATTTAGGAGGTTTGACTTTATGAGCATATTGAAAAACCGCACCATGGTGGGTGCTCTCTGTATACTGCTTTCGCTCATCATCTGCTTTGGCGTGACACCGCTGTTCAATCGGGCGGTCAACGCGAAAACGGACATTGTCCGCGTTGTTAAGGAGATCAAGGTCGGCGAGAAGATCACCGGTGCCATGGTTCAGACGGCAGAGGTAGGCGGTTACGGCCTGCCTGACAGCGTGATCAGAAAGACCGACTCGGTAATCGGTAAATACGCTAAGGCCGATCTTGCTGTCGGCGATTATATTCTGGACGCCAAGCTGTCCGAAACCCTCGCCGCTGAAAACGCCTATCTGTATAATCTCGACGGCACAAAGCAGGCCATGTCGGTGACCATCAAGCAATTTGCGGACGGGCTGTCCGGAAAACTTCAGAGTGGCGATATCGTATCGGTCATCGCCCCTGACTATATGAAGCAGGGCGCGACTGTAATACCGTCCGAGCTTAAGTACGTGGAGGTTATCAGCGTGACCGCATCATCCGGCTACGATGCCAACACAGGAGACGCAGCAGGCAGCGGGGAAGACCGTGAACTGCCCTCCACCGTGACCCTGCTGGTTACCCCGGAACAGAGCAGAGTACTGGCGACATTGGAGGCTGACGGCAAGCTCCATCTGTCCCTCGTCTATCGCGGCAGCGACAATAACGCCGCCAAGTTTACCGAGGCGCAGGACAAGGTGTTAGCCTTGCTCTATCCCGCCGCCGATGCGTCACAGAAAACGGATGGCAATGAAGCTTCCGGTCAGCCGGCGTCCGGTACGAATGGGGTGGAATAATGCTGAACTTTAAGAAAAGCAGCATCTTCACACACCGTACCGGCGAGGAAAACCTGCCGGTAGAACCGGAAGCAAAGGGTGGCATTCTGGCTGTCTGGGGCTCACCCGGTTCCGGAAAAACCACTGCGGCAGTCAAGCTGGCGAAATGCCTGGCCGACCGGAAGCACAACACAGTGCTGGTACTCTGTGATATGACCGCACCCATGCTGCCCTGCATCTGCCCGTCCTCCGAGCTGGACGGCGAGCATTCCCTTGGCAGCATTCTTGCCGCCGCCCATATCTCCAAATCACTGATCAAATATAACATGGTGACTCTTAAAAGGAACAGCTTTCTCACTATGCTCGGCATGAAGAAAGGCGAAAACGAATATACCTACCCGCCGTATTCTGAGGTTCAGGCAAAAGAACTGCTGGACGGACTTCGGGAGAGCGCTCCTTTTGTGGTGGTCGACTGCGGCAGCTATATCGCAAACGACATCCTTTCGGCGGTGACAATTATGGAAGCCGACAGCGTTCTGCGCCTTGCAAACGCCGATCTAAAATCGGTGAGCTATCTGTCCAGCCAGCTCCCGCTTCTCCGTGACAGCAAGTGGGACGCAGACAAGCAGTATAAGGTGGTGTCCAATCTGAAGCCCCACCAAGCCGGAGAGCAGATAGGGCAGGCCATCGGTTCGGTGGCTTTTACCCTGCCGTATTCACGGGAGCTGGAAGATCAGTACCTTGCCGGAAATCTTCTGGCAGACCTGTCTCTCAAGGACAGCCGCCCGTTTCGCAGGGAGGTCGTAAAAATATGCCAGGAGGTGTTCTGCATATGAAATCTGAGAACTTGTTTTTTACTCCTGAGAGCGGGGAAAAAGATTTTACTTCGGTACTGACCGATGTGCAGGAATATATCTCCGCCCATTACAGCACTCTCATTACCGGAGATGATGCGGATGCTAAAGCGCAGATGAAGCGCTACATCACCAAGTACATCCAGGACCGCCGCAT
>DAITKX010000153.1:0-921 GCA_036835995.1 Bacillota bacterium
AGTCATGCATATTGCTGTAATTTCTGGCTACCGGAAATTAGTTTTTCATTTAACCATTTGTTCTTTTTTTGTCATAAAAAAATGGCGTTGCCACTTCCGCTAGGGAACCCTATGATTCCCTTCGGCGGCTGCAAGCAGCCTAGGCGCCATAGCTTCCTGTTGCCTGATCCGCTGGGCTCACGCACTTAGAGGTCCCATTGCTCAAAATGTCGAGCAGGGAGTATCCTTCCCGCGCCCCTTGTTCAGATCTCTCAGTATGGAGTAACATTTTGCTCAAATTTTCAAGCAGGGCGTAGATTTAACCGTTCTAACGGCCTCTAAGCGGCAAATTCATACTCCACACTGAAAATTTTGCACACGCCGGCAACCTTGTCTGCCCCATACCCCAAATTTTGAGCATGGCAGCATCCTTATTTCTAGTCATCCTAGTCATCCCACTTTTAAATGATATTTCTTATTATATAAAAAAATATCGCTTTTAGCGATATTCCCGGATCCGCTTTTTTTTTATTTCCCAGCCAGCCTGGTATAGAAGCGATCCATCCACTTGACCAGTTTATCCCGTTTCAGAATCCCGATGAAAAACAGGATTATTGCAGCTGCGCCTAAGATAATCAGGCCGGTATAACTGCCGTTGTAAAACATGCTTCCCATCAGAATGCTGCACATCATTGCCGGAGTTCTGCCGATCAGAGAGAGAATCAGAAATGGGCAGACGCGGATCTCGGATACTCCTGCGGCATAAGTAAACAGATCCTTTGGGATTCCAGGTATCAGAAAGATCACAAACAGTACGATAAAGGATCTCTTACTGTTTAAAGTATGCACAAACTTTGTAAACCTCTGTTCGCCGAAGATCACATGCAGCGCATCCTTGCCCAGAAATCGGGCCAGATAAAATGTGATGACTGTTCCAAGAGC
>DAITKX010000153.1:931-2380 GCA_036835995.1 Bacillota bacterium
TAATGGAATATAGGAACCCCAGCCAAAAGTGGTACGCGTATCCCGCCGCAAATTGAAGCGCCTGCCCCGGTATGATGGAAACAACGATCTGAAAGACCTGCAGCCCCATATAGATGAAGATGCTTGCCATCTTGTACTGCTTCAGCAGATTGTTGATCTCCTCCAGGCTATTGAAGCGGTTGATCAGATCAGGATGTGAAAAATACACATAGATTGGCACTCCGATCACGATGCCTAATAATATCACCAGCTTCAGAACGGAAACAAACGCTGTTATCCTTTTTTTCCGGCTTTCCCTGCCATGTCTCATTTGTAATCACCTGACTTGAAAAGTTTATTTATTATCTGCATTCGAAAAGAAGTTTAAATCGCTTTATTTATTATCTGCTATTCTCTCATACTTATCAATTTTTTATCATATAAAGTCTGAAGCGCCTTTATCACGCCGAACTTGGAATGCTCATAAGTCAGCCCGCCTTGAAAATACACGATATAAGGCGCTCTGATGGGCGCGTCCGCGCTCAGCTCAATGGATGATCCCTGAACGAACGCTCCTGCGGCCATGACCACCTGATCCTCATATCCCGGCATATCCCATGGCACGGGCTTCACGTGGGAATCAACCGGCGCCGCCGCCTGAATCCCTTCACAGAATGCGATAACCGCTTCAGGGCTTCCAAGCTTTACAGCCTCGATGATGTCGCTTCTACACTCTTCCGGCTTCGGACAGACTTCAAATCCGAGATTTTCAAATACTTTGGCGCAGAGGATCGCTCCCTTGACCGCCCCGTTCACCGTCTTCGGCGCGATAAACAGCCCCTGGAACATGGTCCTCGTCTGCCCGAAGGTCAAACCGCATTCGCCGCCGATTCCGGGCGATGTCATTCGATAAGAAATTTTTTCGATCAAATCGGCGCGGCCCGCGATATAGCCGCCGGTCAGCGCCAGTCCGCCGCCGGGATTTTTGATCAGAGAGCCTGCAACCACGTCGGCGCCGACTTCGGTAGGCTCCTTCGTGTCCAGAAACTCGCCGTAGCAGTTATCCACCATGCAGATAATATCGGAGCGAATGGATTTCACGAATCGGGTCCATTCCTCGATTTCCGGTATCGTGATGGCCTTTCGCCAGCCGTACCCCGTGGCACGCTGAACGGTAACCATCCTTGTTTTCGGAGAAACAGCTGATTTAAGCGCTTCCAGATCGATGATCCCGTCGGGCTTCAACTCTATCTGCTTATATGTCACACCAAAATCCTTCAGGGATCCTTTTCCTTCTCCGCGGATCCCGATGACTTCCTCCAGGGTATCATAAGGGTTCCCGGTGCAATAGATCAATTCGTCTCCCGGCCGCAGTATCCCCGTCAGCGTCAGGGTCAGCGCATGGGTGCCGTTTACGATGATAGGCCGCACCAGGGCCGCATCGGTCTGAAAAATATCGGAATAGACCTT
>DAITKX010000154.1:0-2360 GCA_036835995.1 Bacillota bacterium
TCGTCCCGATATTAACATGGGGCTTTGTTCTTTCATACTTAGCTTTTGCCATTTTCGTGATCCTCCATTAAATTTTTTATTGTTTCGTTACTTATTAATCTTATCCAGCAAGTTGTCAGGCAGTTTCTCAAAGTGGTCGAACTGCATGACATAAACGCCTCGTCCTTGGGTCTTGGACCGGAGATCCGTCGCATATCCGAACATTTCCGACAGAGGAACAAACCCTCTTACCGCAACTGCGCCGGAATGCATGTCGGTGCCTTCGATCCTGCCTCTCCTTGAACTGATGTCGCCGATCACGTCTCCCATATATTCTTCGGGAACCGTAACCTCGATTTTGAAGATCGGTTCAAGCAGCACAGGCTTCGCCTTCCTTGCAGCTTCGCGGAATGCCATGGATGCGGCAATCTTGAAGGCCATTTCGGAAGAGTCCACTTCGTGATAAGAACCGTCGTAAAGCTCTACGCCGACGTCCACCACCTGATATCCGGCCAAAGGACCGTTCTGCATCGCTTCGCGGATTCCGTCGTCGATCTTCGGGATAAACTCCTTCGGGATCGCTCCGCCGATGATGGAATTTTTGAATTCGTAACCGGCGCCGGGCTCTCTCGGATAGATTCTGATCTTGACGTGACCGTACTGTCCATGTCCGCCGGACTGCTTGGCGTATTTGTGATCCACATCAGCAGTGCCGGAAATGGTTTCTTTATAGGATACCTGCGGTTTTCCTACGTTTGCCTCTACCTTGAATTCGCGCAGAAGCCTGTCGACGATGATTTCAAGATGGAGTTCGCCCATACCGGCTATGATCGTCTGGCCTGTTTCCTCGTTGGTATAGGTTTTGAAAGTAGGATCCTCTTCCGCAAGCTTCGCCAAAGCGATTCCCATCTTTTCCTGTCCGGCCTTTGTCTTGGGTTCAATGGCAATTTCAATAACCGGATCCGGAAATTCCATGGATTCCAGAATGATCGCATGCTTTTCGTCACAGAGCGTATCTCCGGTGGTGGTTTCTTTCAAGCCCACCGCCGCGGCGATGTCGCCGGAGTAGACCTCTTCGATCTCCTCCCTTCTGTTGGCATGCATCTGAAGGATTCGTCCGATTCTTTCCTTTTTATCTTTTGTTGAGTTATACACGTAAGAACCTGACTTAAGCGTACCGGAATACACTCTGAAGAACGCCAGCTTTCCCACAAACGGGTCTGCCATGATCTTGAACGCCAAAGCGGAAAACGGTCCTTTGTCGTCAGCCGGCCGTTCAGCCTCGGTTTCCCTGTCGGGAATGATCCCCTTGATCGGGGGAATGTCCAAAGGCGACGGCAGATAGTCTACCACTGCATCCAGCAGGATCTGAACACCTTTGTTTTTATAGGCGGATCCGCAGACTACCGGCACCATTTTACCGGCAATTGTCATCTTTCTGATGGCGGTCTTGATCTCATCCCTGGTAAGCTCTTCGCCCTCCAGGTATTTCATGAGCAGTTCTTCATCAGTTTCTGCTACAGATTCAACCAGTTTATGTCTCCACTCGGCCGCCAGATCCGAAAGCTCGGCGGGAATATCCGTGATCTCGATTTCTTTTCCCAGATCGTCCTTGTAGATTTCGGCCTTCATGATGACCAAATCAATGATTCCGACAAAACTGTCTTCAGCACCGATGGGGATTTGAATCGGAACGGCATTCGCCTTCAGCCTGTCTTTTACCATATTGACGACACGGAAGAAATCCGCGCCCATGATATCCATCTTATTGACGAAGATCATTCTCGGAACGCCGTATTTCTCCGCCTGTCTCCAAACGGTTTCGGACTGGGGCTCAACGCCGCCCTTGGCACAGAGTACCGTGACGGCCCCGTCAAGGACCCTCAGCGAGCGCTCTACCTCAACGGTAAAGTCAACGTGGCCGGGTGTGTCAATAATGTTGATTCTGGTGTCTTTCCATTGCGCCGTAGTAGCAGCAGAGGTAATAGTGATACCCCTCTCCTGCTCCTGCTCCATCCAGTCCATTGTGGCTGCCCCTTCATGAACTTCGCCGAGCTTATGTGTTTTACCTGTATAAAACAGGATTCTTTCTGTGGTTGTGGTTTTTCCAGCATCTATATGTGCCATAATACCAATATTTCTTGTTTTTTCAAGCGGGAATTGTCTAGGCATACTAGAAACCTCCTTTCTGCTTCTTTCGGACCTAAACTAGCTATCATTAAATTACCATCTGTAATGTGCAAACGCTCTGTTCGCATCTGCCATCTTGTGGGTATCTTCTTTTTTCTTTACGGACGCGCCCGTACTGTTCGCGGCGTCCATCAGTTCCTTTGCAAGGCGTTCATACATCGTCTTCTCGCCTCTGGCTCTCGTGTACTTGA
>DAITKX010000155.1:0-2321 GCA_036835995.1 Bacillota bacterium
CTTCGTGACCATACCGTTTTCGGGAGCGCAGTACATGCACATCGGCGGCATCACAATCCTGTTCTTCAGGATCATGTCCTTGATTTGAAATTCAGTAAAAAGCCTTTCCATAGCTCCATCCCCCTATGTATTTTTTCATCACTCACACTTGACCGCTGCCGCCCTTGAGGCTGCATAAGAAAATACGAGGAATCTTCAATTCCATCGTTTTACTTTTCTATATATTATATCCCGTTTTCTGGGAATTTAACAAACAAAAAAGGCGCCTGACGGCACTGCTTTTCTCCGGCGATATGCTCAGAAATCTGAGCATATCGCAGCGTTTCATTTATTCTGTGCAAAATTTCAAGTACGGGCAAATATTTTATCGGGCCGGTACTCCTTTGCCGGCGCCTTCGAGTTAACAAAGGAAGGCGCCGCATACCTGGCAGCCGTCTAATCTTTATTGTTAGATTCTTTCTACATCAATCCCGGTCTTATGTCCATTCAGATCGTATTCCACCAGTTCAGAGCCGATTTCCTTGATCTCCACGGCCAGGGTCTCTTTCATGATGTAATCCATGTGCTCTGTCAGAGCGGCGGTGACCTCTTCGTCCGCATTGCAGTAGATCCTGATCTGATCCATCATCTCGAAATCGCGCTGTTTTCTCATCTGCTGCACCTTGGAGACCATCTCTCTGGCGAGGCCTTCCGAGATCAGATCCGGCGTGATGGTGGTATCCAGAATCGTAAACACGTTGTTTTCCATGGATACCGTAAAGCCTTCCTTGGCGGAGATCTGCACCTCTATGAGATCTCTCCCGATGGCGGTTTCCTCTCCGTCGATGATCAGGCAGGCCTCTCCCGCCGCTTCCAGCTGATCGACGATCTGCACCGGGTCCGTCTTGGCCAGGGCGCCGCCAAAGGCCTTGATCTTAGAGCCCAAAGCGGGGCCTGCGACCTTGAAGTTGGGTTTCAGGCTGTAATTCATATATTGATCCAGCTGCTTTTCAAAGACGACTTCCTTTACATTCAGCTCTTCCTTGATCAGGTCGGTCATGTCGCCGATGAGGCTCTCATACTTTCCGTCTACCAGAATCTTATGCAGGGGCTGACGTACCTTGATTCTTTCCTTTTCCCTGGCTCCGCGGCCCAGGCCTACAAGCTGTCTGACCAGATCCATTCTGGTCTCTACCGCCTCGTCGATGCACTCTTCCTTTGCTTTCGGATAGAACGACAGATGGACGGATTCTTCTCCTGTCAGCTTCGTGTAGATTTCATCCGTGATGAAGGGAGCAAAAGGCGCCGCAAGCTGGGCTACCCCCACCAGAATTTCATAGGTGGTGGCGTACACCGACATCTTGTCCTCGATCATCTCTTCGCCCCAGAAACGCCTCCGCGCCCGGCGGATGTACCAGTTGGACAGATCCTCGGACACGAATTCCTGGATCTTCCTCACCGATTTCATGTGGTCGTAGCGGTCCATTTCCACCGTGACCTCCCTGATCAGCCGGTTGTACTTCGACAGGATCCAGCGGTCAAGCTCCGGTCTGTTCTTATAGTCCACAAAGAACTCTCTGGGGTTGATCTCATCCTGGTTTGCGTAAAGCACAAAGAAATTATATACGTTCTTCAGCGTTCCGAAGAATTTGCTCACGATTTCAACGAGGCCGTCCTCGTCAAACTTCGTCGGCGACCATGCGGGAGAAACATACAGCAGATACCATCTGGTGGCGTCGGCGCCGTATTTGTCAAAGAGCTGGAACGGGTCCACCGTATTGCCCTTTGTCTTTGACATCTTCTTCCCCTCCTTGTCGAGGATCAGGTCGTTGACGAGAACGTTGCGGTAAGGCGATTTCCCCTTGATGAAGGTAGAAATCGCGATCAGCGAGTAGAACCAGCCTCTTGTCTGATCGATGCCCTCGCAGATGAAATCCGCCGGGAACAGCTCGGAATCGAAGTTCTCCTTATTCTCAAAAGGATAATGGCGCTGGGCAAAGGGCATTGCGCCGCTGTCGAACCAGCAGTCCATAACCTCCGGAATCCTGGACATGGTTTTGCCGCATTCCGGGCATTTGATGTGGACTTCATCCACATAGGGACGGTGAAGCTCGATGCTCTCATCGATATCCTCGATAGCTTTTTCCACCAGCTCCTTTCTGGAGCCGACGGATTCCAGATGGCCGCATTCGCATCTCCAGATGTTGATGGGAGTTCCCCAGTATCTGGTTCTGGAAATCGCCCAGTCGTTGACGTTTTCCAGCCAGTTTCCGAAGCGCTTTTCCCCCACGAAATCCGGGAACCAGTTCACCTGGTCGTTATTGGCCACAAGCTGATCCTTC
>DAITKX010000156.1:0-2184 GCA_036835995.1 Bacillota bacterium
CAGATCCGGCTTCTTTCAAAGAAATGGCCTTCCGGAAAATACATCGCCTATTTCCAGAGTCATACCAATACCTATGCTCCTGTTGAGGAGCTCAGGGAAAAATACTATCAGGCGCTGGAATATCCCGACGTGATCGGAATTGCCATAGCCACAAGACCCGACTGCCTGTCGGCCGAAGTTCTGGAACTTCTGTCGGAGCTTTCCCAAAGGACTTTTCTCTGGGTCGAGCTGGGCCTTCAGACCATCCATGAGGACACGGCTCTTCTCATAAACCGCTGCTACCCCCTCTCTGTCTTTGAACGGGCCGTAGACGAGCTGTCAAAGCTTCAGATCAAAACAGTGGTTCACCTGATCCTTGGCCTGCCCGGAGAAAGCCGCGAGGACATGATGGAGTCGGTGAGATATATCTGCGATAAGGACATCTTCGGGATCAAGCTGCACCTGATGAACGTTTTGAGGGATACAAAGCTTGCGGAATTTTATCCCGGGCGGATCCATATCCCGGAAAAGGAAGAGTACATCAATCTTGTAGTCGATGTACTCGAAATCATTCCCAGGCATATTACGATTCACAGGCTCACGGCGGACGCTCCCAGACACCTTCTCATCGCTCCCGAATGGGGTTATGAGAAGCGGTCGATCCTCAACGGAATCCAAAAGGAGTTCCGGCGAAGGGCCAGTTACCAGGGTAAAAATTTAGAACAGGCTTATCAAACAGGCTTAAAGGTCATTCTATGATCATCGCATGGGAATCTTCCGGTCCCAGCCTCCCATCGTTATAATGCTTCCTGCACAGGGAGATATACATGTCGTTCCCGCCTACGACAATCTGTTCTCCGGTTTTAACAAATTTTCCGTCCACGATCCTCGCAACCATGGTTGCCTTTCTGCCGCACCAGCAGATCGTCTTGATCTCTTCGATCTTGTCCGCATAGACGAGCAAATAATATGAGCCCTCAAAGAGCTCGTTTTTAAAGTCGTTTTTCAGACCGTATGCGAGCACCGGAACGTCACAGCTGTCCACAATTTCCACCAGCTCCTGCACATGGTGTTTTTTCAAGAACTGGCACTCATCCACCAGGACGCAATCGACGGGTCCTTTTTTGCTTTCCTTCATGAACACTTCCAAAATGTTCGTATCATCATTGATCGCAATGGCTTCCCTCGTCACCCCGATCCTCGACGCGATCACCCCGACTCCGAACCGGTCGTCAACGCTGGGGGTAAAAACAAGGACTCTCTTTCCCCGCTCCTCATAATTGTACGCCACCTTGATCAGTTCGATGGATTTTCCCGCATTCATCGTGCTGTATCTATAATATAACTGTGCCACTTCATTTCCTCCCTCTAATATCCTGTCCGGCACTTCGCCTTTGGCCCCGGACGTCTGTTCCTATTTTACCGGAATAGGGAACCAAAATCAAGCCGGCCTTGATTCGGTTGGCCCTGATGTCATAAATGGAGACGCCGGATGGTCCGGATGGTGTTGACATGATCGCTTCCGGAATTTATACTGTTTTCAAATAAAATTAGAATGGTATCATCTTGTTTTGTATTGGAGAATGCTATGAAAATCGTAATATTGGACGGCGACACGATCAGCCCCGGCACCTGGGAAAACAACTGGTTTGATGAATTCGGAGAAGTGACCGCTTATCCCCGGACGCCGGATGAAATGGCCGCTCAGCGGATCGGCGGCGCCGAGTTCGTGTGCACCGACAGCACGAAGATCGGCAAAGAAGTCCTCGACCGCTGTACCGGACTGAAATGGATCGGGATCATGGCGACAGGCTATGACAGAGTTGATTTCAATTATGCGAAGGAAAAGGGAATTACCGTCTGCAACTGTCCGGCTTACGCCACCCATCCCGTATCGCAGCACGCCTTCGCTCTGCTGCTTCACCTGTGCGATCACCTGAAAGCATATTCCGACGAGGTGGCTGCGGGCCGGTGGAATTCCGCCCTGCGGGAATATCCGATCGTAGAATTAAAGGATAAAACCATGGGAATTTTCGGCTTTGGAGAAATTGCAAAGAATTCCGCAAAAATCGCAAATGCTTTCGGAATGAGAGTGCTGATTTGCACAGAGCATCCCGATCCTTCCTTTGAAAGCCCGGGAATCCGCCTCACCGAAAAGAACGCCGTATTTGAGCGTTCTGATATCATAAATCTGCACTGCCCTCT
>DAITKX010000157.1:0-2099 GCA_036835995.1 Bacillota bacterium
TACCGATGGAATCGGTGCTGTACCAAAACAGGCCGCAGTATTATCAGGCGATTGAGGATGCACGGAAAGCCAACGATTCCGGCGTGTTTATCGAATTTACGCTTTTTGCGATTTATGATATTATCGCACAACAAGAAAAACACCAAGTCAGGCACGAAGAAAAGCACCAAGTCGAACTCTCCGACATACAGCTTGCTGTGTTGAATATTCTTGAAAGCAAAACCTTGTCGCGTAAAGAAATTTTTGCCGCAATCGGAAGGAACAGCGATTCGCGCTCATTCAATCGGCATATCAAGCCACTCCTGACTGTGGGCTTAATCGAAATGACCGTACCAGACAAGCCGAACAGCAGGCTGCAAAAGTATCGATTGACCAGGGCAGGTAAAGCGTCAATTAGAAAAGTCCGGCAAGACTGACCGGGCTTTTCCTTTTTCATTTTACTCTATTTACGCTTTACGCTGCTGCATATACCTTACTATACAGCACTGCTTTATTTCATCACTACAATGACATCCGCCGTCTCTTCATCATCGTCCAGGACGTCGTAAGCCCTTACCTGCATGCCTTCCGTGATTCTGCTCAGGCTTCCCGTGGAATAGATCGGGTCTTTGTCTTCGTCCATTACGTATACGGAAGCATTGTCTTTGACCGGGATAAGATCGCCGTCGACGGTTTCAATGACGTTGTCGTCAAAGCTTTTCACTTTCACGAAGCCGCTGCCCGACAATTCCTTAAAATCGCCATTTTTCTTGCCGCTGTCGGCAGCTGTGGTCACCTGCTTGATCGTGCCGTTGGAAACGAGAATTTCAAACACCGTTCCCTTCTCATAACCGTTTGCGCCTGAGGCGGCGGGAACATCCTTAAATCCGCTCTTTGACAGCCAGGTGATTTCTCTCGTCGCGGTCAGAGTCTCCAGCGCCGTCACCGAATCTCCGTCGCCGTTTACAGTAGTGCTGACTTCATTGATGACTCCGTACGCCCTTCCGCTGTATCCGACGTCTGTCGGTATTACCATTTCGGTGATCTTGTTATTTTCCAGCCTGTAGAATGCGGGCGTCTCCACGTTTTTAAATTTATAGACGGTATCCAGTCTGTAATCTGCGGCCTTTGCGGAAAACGTCATGGTGCTGCTGTAATCCTTGGATTTGCCGTAGGTGTAAAGGATTGCGTTTTTCGCGATCTCGTTCCCCGAAAAGCTCGTCATGGTCTCGTTGAAAGTCCCGGTCATAAACTTCATGTTTGCGGTGTCGGGAACGTCTTTCGCTTTGTCCTCATCGGTCCCCTGGGAAGGAGCCGAAGGTTCCGGATTTGCCGCCGCGATCTTTTCCAGCGCGTTATAATCCATCTGGGCCGCCATCCATTTTGTCGCCAATTCCGGCATCGGAGCCGGGATATTCTTCAAAAGGTCAAGCTCCGCGGCTTTAGCGACGTAATTGGAAGGCCAGGTCCCGCTAAGATTCTTATCGGAATAGCCTGCCGCTCTGAGCACCATGGTAGCCAGTTCGTTCATGGTGACCTTGCTTCCCGGTTTGAAGGTGCCGTCCGGATAACCTTTTACGACGTCATTTTTTACCGCGTAGCTGATATAGCCTTCCGCCCAGCCGTATCCGCTCATGTCGGAAAATCCGCTGCCCGGGACAGACTGTGTGGCGGAGCCGGTAACTTCCACGGCAGGCGCGTTCATGGATTTTACGATGATGATGCAGGCCTGGGCCCTGGTCAGCTCGGAATCCGGATGGAAAGAGCCGTCGGTATCCCCGGTGATGATCCCTTTTTCTACCAGCGCCGTAACCGCCTCTTCATAGCTCTGTCCTTTTACGTCCGCCGGTACCGCGGCAAAAACCGCCGTTGTTGCGGTCAAGGACAAGGCCAAAGCCAATGCAATTGTTTTTAGTAATTTTTTTTTCATTTTGATTCCCCCCTAATTTCCATCGTCATTTCATGCTTTGTTTTTCATAGCAGCTTTATATTATT
The DNA here is from genome assembly GCA_036835995.1 of Bacillota bacterium. GTDB lineage: Bacteria > Bacillota > Clostridia > Peptostreptococcales > Anaerovoracaceae > Anoxybacterium. The sequence continues at coordinate 1,975 of DAITKX010000157.1, forward strand.
ATTTGCTCTGCTAGTTTTTAGGCGTAAATCTATAGATGAGCTTCGCCGTATCCCCTCTGGTCGCGGCAGCGTTCCAGTCGGTGATGCTGACGTCACCGAGCATGTTATACATCTGCACATACTGT
>DAITKX010000158.1:0-1886 GCA_036835995.1 Bacillota bacterium
TATAAATGTCATCTGTGTCAAATCACTAGACTGTTCAGGATGAGAAGTGTTTTTATCTTTGCATCGATCACTGAAATTCCTCCTTGCGGAAAAATTATAAATTCATTTTATGATTTCCTGTTAAATTATGATTTGATTTTACACCATTAAGGCCATATAATCAACCATATCCAAAAACTTTCTTTGTCTTCCTTCGAAAACCGAGGAAATCAAGGAGATTTATGAAAGAAGGCGGCAGTGCCCATGATGACGTTTCCGGCGTTTCTTCGACCCTACACTCTGGCTTTGCTGAGTCTCGCGGCCATATTGCTATTCGTCTTTTCTCTATGGCGGGCTTTCAAGCATCGGTTGCATTACAATGCGGCGTTTTCCCGCATACGACACGGCCAGCCCAAATATCGGAGCATTGCAAAGAAACTGCTGGTGAAGAAAAGCGCATGTCGGGAAGCTGAAACGAACAAGGTCGCTCCACCTACCGCCGATACCCCCGTCTTAAAGGATGTTCAAGATGAAGAACGCGACGAAGAGGATGATGAAATCAGACTGGGAATTGATAATCTGTTCCCATTGAGAAAGCGGCGCAGAAAATGACGATGGCTTGCGCGAAAGGGTAAAACAAAGGATAGCTCAAGATTTTCAGACATAGAAAAGCCCATGAATGCTTTTTGTTCTTGGGCTTTTCCTGGTGCGGAAGGTAATACAGCATTTTTGAAAGAGGATAGCAAAATCCAGGGCTTGCGGACAGTCGAAGGCAGTATTTACACTATCTGCGTTTCTTGCCTGCTCATTTCTCGATGTCGAAAAGGTAGATGAACGAAGAGCCGAGATCTTCCGCCCTGAAAAACAGCATTAAGCGCGCATTGTCGTAAAAGGTTATTGAGGACACGGTAGCAAATGGGTTGAGGAGGTCATAAGCCTTGACGATGTTGCCTGTCTCGATGTCGGTAATGGTTACGTTGCTGGCACCGCTGTCCCAAGATTTCATGCTCGTAAGCGCCAGCAGCCTGCCATCCGGTGAAATGTCGTAGCCGGCTGGACTGTCGAAGTTATATATCTCTGTGAACTGCTCTCGCACCGATTCCAGAAGTGGAAAAGTTTCATAGGTATTGGCATCGGCCATCAAGGTCGAGCCGAAGAGTTTGTCTCCTGCCACGCCGTAGAAATATCCGCGCCCCGTGATTCGATGATCTGTACGCGTCTGAAGGTCATAGACGCCGTAGCCGTTGCACCATTCCCAGCTGGAGACACAATATACGAAGCGATGCTCATCCAGGGGTGCTTCCACATGGAACTGGCGGATTGAAAAAATGTCGCTGCCCACGGTCGACTCGAACGGGTATGAACTGTCGTTCAATTCCTCCCAGTTTTCCGGAAGCTCGTCCCAGAAAGGCACATACGCCGCAACCGCGTCGCGGTAGTCCTCATCGAAAAAGGGAAAATACTCCTCAATCTCGTCGTCAGTGTAGCCTTCATCCCACAAGAGCCCTAAGCCGGGAACGCCCTGGATCAGCAGATCCTCCTCGCCGGTGGCTACATCGACGGCATAGAGGCTTCCGTCGTTCGCTGTGCGGACAGCCGTTTTGCCGCCGGGCATGACCGTGAGCCTGCTGGGCGCAGAGTCGTCTATGTCTACCGTGCCATCACGCGCAACGGTTACCTTGATGCAGGAAGGCGTGGGATCGTACCGGCGCATACCTTCCTGCTCGAACAACAGATAGAACGCGTCGCCTTCCCAACCCTGCCGGTAATTGTAATATACGTTTGGAACAGGCGTCCGGGAAAGGATAGAGCGATTCTGCATATTCAAAAGAATGATCTCATAGTCAGAGCCGATGTCGTCGATTTCGTCATTGCCGGGCAGAAGCCTAAGGATCACGTAGACATTC
>DAITKX010000159.1:0-1449 GCA_036835995.1 Bacillota bacterium
ATCTGGAGGAACTATTGAAAGTCCGAAAGGCTGGTGTAAGGGCCAATTTTTTGTTGCTGTTCGTCATGGCTGTGGTATTGGCGCTGACGGCGAGCTGCGCTCCTCTGAAGACTATCGGCTCGCAGGACTTTGAGCCTATGAAACAAAAGCAGGCTGAGCCCGAAAGAGGCTGGTGGCATGCCCGTTTCATTGTAGATTGGCCCCGAGACCAGGCTCCGGCGTGGCACATGGACCTGCTTTTGGCGCATAAGGTTGTGTTGCCTGTGCTGTGCCGCTACAAAAATGATATTGTACTTTGGCGATTCCATCGTAGGGCGGTCAGAGACCAAACCGGTCACCAGTTCAGCTTTATTTTTTACTCCACTCCGGATATAGCGAGCCATGTCTTCAGCTCGCTCAAAGCGGATGAAAACCTACGGTTGCTCAAAGTTTCCGGAGTAATTGAAGATCACTATGATGATACAAACCAGATAGCCAGACCTGCCATTGAGGATGTAAGCGACCGTAAATGGTCGCTCCCGATTCAGAAATCATGGCCGTACTTCATTATGGGCGTCAGCCAAATGTGGCTTGAATTAATCACGGAAATTGCCCAAGATGAATCAAAGGTAAATGAGCCTTCAGCGACCGGTGATTTACAGGAGTTTTATCGGCGGGTGAACGATGCCGTAAAGGAATCATGGCAGGCAGAGGGGGGGCATGCTCTGCTGCATCACTTGAATGCGCTGTTCGGATATGAGCCTGTCGTTATTTATGAAAAGAAAATGATGAATTTCTAACGGTCGTCCTGCCGGGTAAGCGCTTTCCGGCTATTGATCAGTTCAATAATGGTAATCTCCGGGGGAGCCATTATCCGTATTTGCGGCCCCCAGGTTCCCGTACCGGCGCTCGTGTAGAGCTTCGGTCCATGCCAGAGATCATAGTATCCGTTCATTAAAGGATATTGCGTTGCAACAACGAATTTAAAGGGGAAAATCTGCCCGCGATGTGTGTGTCCCGAAAGCTGTAGATCAAAAAGGCCGATAGTCTCTTCCGTTACGACGGGACGATGCTTGAGGTACAGCGTGAATAAGCCATTCTTTAAAGAGGAGAGAAGCGGGACTTCAATCTTTGGGTTAGTTACAACCGGATCGTCCACGCCTGCAATATTGATGAGAGAACTCAAGGTCGCCGCCTCGCCGCGCAGTACGGAAAAGCCTGATTTTTGAAGGAATTTAATAGATGCTTCAAGGCCTGCATAATACTCATGGTTGCCTGTAATAGCAAATTTTCCATATCGAGGGCGAATTTGCGCAAAAAGAGCCGTAAGGTCTAGAATTGCATCCACAGATCCGTCTACAATATCACCTGTAGCCACCAGGATGTCGGGCTTCTCGGATTGCAGCATACCAATGATATTGGACAGGCGCTCTTTTCGATTCATCAGACCCAGGTGGACATCCGATATCT
>DAITKX010000159.1:1459-1826 GCA_036835995.1 Bacillota bacterium
ACCGACGTGTGGCGGCAACTTATCCGTTTCAATCTGCAGACTCACAATTCGCACATTACGGGCTTCGAAAAATCCGTATAAGCTGAAGGCAAAGACCAGTACGATCATTACAAGGGCGGGCAGTTTTCCGTGAAGCGACGGCGGATCGATACATGCCAAGGTGTTCAATCCCCACGCGAGAGCTTCATAGACCCACATTAGAGCAGATAGACAAAAAACAAGGAATATAAATCCCATCCAGTTAAAGGTGATCAAGGCAAGCCCTCGCGCGACGAGATCATGTCCGTTCCTCTCGATCAAATAACTGCCGAATGGGGCGATTACCATCAGAACAAGAAGAGAAATAATCAGCAGGTGCGCTGACCAC
>DAITKX010000160.1:0-1822 GCA_036835995.1 Bacillota bacterium
CAGCGGCTCATCCCACTGGGTATAGATGCGCCTCATTATTTTTGAGATGTGCTTCGGCTGAAGGTTTTCATGGAAATAGCTTTCATCGAAAACGACGCCGATCTCATTTTTCAGTTTTTTCTCGTCCTTCTTATAATCAAATCCCAGGATGCGGATGTCTCCGGAATCCGCTTTCAACTGATTCAGAATCAGTTTGATGGTTGTGGTCTTTCCGGCCCCGTTTTCCCCGATGAAGCCCATAATGCTTCCCTGGGGCAGGGTCAGATCAATATTTTTCAGCTGAAATCCGTCAAACCGTTTTGACAGGCCGCTGATTTCTATTGCGTAATTCATCTGGTGCCTCCATTATCTTCGATTCCATCCTCGCCGTCATATAACAGACTTAGGATCTCCGTCATTTCTTCCAGTCCGATGCCGGCAGTTTTCGCCAATCCAACAGCTCCCTGAAGTTTCTCCTCGATCATGCGCAGATGTTCTTCCCGCACAAATTCGAGATTTTTCCCGGCGACAAAGCTTCCCCGCCCGGTCACCGTTTCAATGAAGCCATCCCGCTCCAGATCCTCGTATGCGCGCTTTGTCGTAATCACGCTGATTCTGAGCTCTTTTGCCAGGAGGCGCATGGAGGGCAGGGCTCCCCCCTCACTGAGGGTTCCGTTCAGGATCATGGCTTTTATCTGGGATGTGATCTGCTCATAGATGGGTTTACCGCTTGCGTTGCTGATGATGATATCCATTGCGTTTCTCCATTAAAAATATTGTATATATACGATATATACAATATTAACGCATGTGAAATAATATGTCAAATATTTTTTGATTAACTTTTAATTATCTTCTGCTCAGAATTTCGTTTATAGTGTATCCAGACACGCCTTTCTGCTCAAAATTTGGACTATAGTAAAAAACAGGCCGTGAATCCTAAAATTCGCGACCTGATAGTGCTGTGTTTTTACCGGGCTGAAAATGTCACTTTTATGCTAAACCGTAATAAGTCAGCAATCCGTTATAAATGCCTCTTGCAAAGCTCTGAGGATCGTTGGTTAGAAGCTCCAGGTCTGTGGGGTTGCTCATATAGCCCATCTCCACCAGCACTGCGGGCATCGACGTGTTTCTCAGGACGTAGAGGTGAGTCGTAACCGTAACACCGCGATTGGGAAGTCCGGTCTGATTGTGAAGGCCTTCCAGGATGCGCGTCGCCACATCGTAAGCGGCGCTGCCTGCGCTGTACACGAATGCCTCGCTGCCGCTGGCCGTTGTAATTTCGCTGATATTGCAATGGAGGCTGATAAAGAGATCCGCAGGCCAGTTATTGGCGCCGTCTACTCTGGCCTGGAGACTGGTTGTTACGCTGTTCCCCAGCTGTGTATCCGCGGTAGGCCTTGACAGCCGCGCTTCAAAATTGGGATTGTTATTAAGTAGTTCTGCCAGTCTGATGCCCACTTCAAAATTGATGTCCTGCTCTCTGACGCCGTTCGCTTCCGCCCCCGCATTGGGATTGACCGGGTTATGCCCCTGATCAATGAATATTTTAATAGCCATAACGTTACTCCTGTTCTAATTTAGGCGCGATTTTTAATCGACGCCGATTTTCATAATCAGTATATGAAAAACAGGAAAAAAAAGTTATCGGAGGGCGCTGCCGGAAATGCTCCTGGAAGCGGAATGGCCGGAGGAAAATGCAAACTGCAGGTTGTATCCTCCCGTATCCCCGTCGATGTCCAGCACCTCGCCGACGCCGTCGACGTGGCCGCTGACCAGGTGCCCGCCCAGGCGCGTCGTGGGCAGGAGCGCCTTCTCCAGGTTCACCCGCGCCCCCGCCTTC
>DAITKX010000161.1:0-1752 GCA_036835995.1 Bacillota bacterium
GGATTGGAGCTTTTCCTGTATCTCCGTCTTATAGTCCATATGAAGCTTCCCGCAAAGGGCGTCCTCGATCAGATCCGAAAACAGGCGGATCACAAATTTGCTGACCGCATCCCAGCCGCCGTCAAGAAAAATCGCTCCTATGACCGCTTCCGTCGCGTCCGCGAGGATCGATCCCCTTTTTCTCCCGCCGCTGTTCTCTTCTCCTTTGCCCAGCCGCAGATAGCTTCCGATGGAGATCCTGGCTCCGCAGGCCGCAAGGGACCGCTCGCATACGATCACCGCCCGCAGCTTGGTAAGCTCGCCTTCTTCCATATGCTCGAGCCGGGAATAGAGATAATCGCTGATTACCGCGTCCAGTATCGCGTCTCCGAGAAATTCAAGCCGCTCGTTGTTTCCGGTCTCCCGCGGCTTTCCTTCATTGATATAGGAACTGTGTGTCAAAGCATTTTTCAGCAGATTTACATCTTGAAACTCGTATTGAATTATTTTTTGAAAATCTAGCTCATTCACTGATTATTATTTCCTCCAATTCAAGCACTGAATTCTGTATCGTCTGAACGACGTTGTTCTCAGCATAGGGGATCCCTTTCAATATGGTGTTCTTTACAGCGTTTGCCCCTGAGGATCCGTGCATCTTTACGACAGCGCCTTTGACACCAAGGATCGGAGCGCCGCCATACTCCGAATAATCAAATTCCGATTTCAGCTCCTTCAGCTTGCCGGACAGAAGCAGGGCTCCCATTTTGGAGACCGCTCCCGAAGTGAATTTCTGTTTGAGCAGCTTGAGAATATTCCAAGCCAGCCCTTCCGTCAGCTTCAGTATGATATTCCCCACAAAGCCGTCGCATACCACCACATCGCAGGCACCCTTGGGGATGTCACGTGCTTCCACATTTCCGATGAAATTGAGGTGGCTTTTGGAGAGCATCTCAAAGGCCGCCTTTAAAACCGTGGTCCCCTTCGATTCCTCCGTGCCGATGTTCACCAGGCCTACCGTCGGTTTCTTTGTATTCAAAACCTTTTCCATGTAAATGCTTCCCATGGTGGCAAATTCCAGAAGATTGTTGGGTTTACATTCCGCGTTGGCGCCGGAATCCACAAGCAGGGATACGCCGCTCTTGCCTAAAATAGGATAGGTGCTTGCAATAGCCGGTCTGTCGATCCCCTGGATCCTTCCCAAAATAAAAAGGCCGGCGGCCATGATGGCCCCTGTATTGCCCGCGGAAACGAAGAGATCCGCTTCGCCGTTTTTCACCATGGTGATTCCCCTTACCATAGAGGAATCCTGCTTTGTCCTGACCGCCTTCACCGGGGCGTCCTCGCTCTCGATTACCTGGCTCGCATGGACCACCGTAATCTTCTCTTTACTATATTTATACTTTGCCAGTTCGCCGTTGATCCTGGTCTCGTCCCCCACAAGAATAATCTGGTGCTCTGTCAAAGCCGACGCTTCCACCGTGCCCTTCACGATTTCAAAAGGTGCGTTATCGCCGCCCATACCATCCACAACTATTTTCATAGGAAAAGCCTCCTTTAACCCGTTCGAATTATTAATATCGTTGCCTCCCCAGGCCTATGTTATACTACGGCAACCGATGCTGTGTAACTAAAAATATAACACATTATACCTTCAAATGCAATTCTTACCCTATAGGGCAAAAAAAATGAGCAGGAAAAATCGGATATTCCCTGTTCATTTTCGCCGCGCTTTTATCCTCTCGCCCATCTCGCCGGGTACCATTTTTGAAACCA
>DAITKX010000162.1:0-1656 GCA_036835995.1 Bacillota bacterium
GTCTGGAAGGAGCAATACCCTGAAACCGAAAAACATGGGGAATACCACGATATTCCCCATGTTTTTTTATTCACACCTTATTATAAAATGAGCACGGGACGTTTGTCGCGCATTTCCCGCAGACCTCGCTGCCGGCGCTGTTGGGCAAATTTCCGCTCTCGTCGGTATAGGAACTTCCGAATTCCCTGTACCGCTCTGCGTTTTTTCGGAGCACCTCGTAGCATTTATTCCTGTCAAATCCCTGTAAGGTCAGTGCGCCGGAGGGGCATCGGGCCACGCAGGCGCCGCAGCGCCCGCTGCTCTTGAAAATGCAGTATTCTTCAGTCGAAGGTCGATCCGGTTCCAGGTCAAGATTCGTTATGACGGAGCTGTATCTCCCGCAACACCCGCCTTCCGTGATCAGCATGTTGTTTATCCCAAACGTACCCAGACCCGCAGCTCTTGCGATATGCCTCTGGGACCAGCCGCTGATCAGCTTCTCCTGATCAAAAGTATAGGCTTCCGCCGGCACCGCCGCCTCATACCCCAGATTTTTTAATTCCAGCATCAAAAATTCATTCATATTCCGAAACATCGCGTTCGTTTCTTCATAAGCCAACGCCCACTCCGGCGAGGCTACGGCGTCTCTGATCCGGTTGGTATAGGCGAGTTCCCGCGTAAAAGGCACAAAATATGATATGATGATTTTCGCCGCGGGCAGTACCTCTGTCGGCAATTTATGCGTCGGCGCAATCGTCTCCTTCAATTTTAGCACATCGGGATGAAAGGCGTCTGCGAATCCCACAAGGGGTATTCCCCAGCGGGTCGTTATTCCGGCTCTGTTTTCATATTCCCGGACGTAGCTTCGGATCATCTCCGCAGTTGCATCTTTCATCGGCTGCAAGCCTCCTCACCATAGTGCATCCATAGTTTCCTCTCCGGTTATAGTTTCCCTGTGTTTACAGGCTTTTTCCCCGCGGTGTAAAGGCAAACTCCGTTCACTCCGCAGACGGCGCAGTTGGGACGCCGCGCGTCGCATATCCTTCTGCCGTGCCAGATCAGCACGTGATGCATCCGCGACCATTTGTTTTCAGGCAGAACCTTCATGAGCGCCAGCTCCGTCTTCAGGACGTCGGACTCCTCTACCAGTCCGATCCGGTTGGATACCCGGAACACATGGGTGTCCACCGCGATCCGCTGCTGTCCGAAGCCGTTGGAGAGCACCACATTTGCGGTTTTCCTCCCCACCCCGGGCAGCTGGACCAGCTTGTCATAATCTCCGGGAACCTCCCCGCCGTACTCCTCCGCTATGATCCGGGCAAGGTTCAGCACATTTTTGGATTTCGTCCGGTACATTCCGACCCTCTTGAGGATCTGCTGCAGCTCTTCTTCCTCCATACCGGCGATGGACCGGGCGTCGGGATATTTCTCAAAGAGGACCTGAGTCACCTGATTCACGCTTTTATCCGTGGTCTGGGCCGACAGCACCACCGCGACAAGAAGCTGGAACACAGAGCCGAAATGAAGCTCCGGGCCCACATCCGGGTACATATCTTCAAGAAGCGCCACCGCTTCCGCAATTTTCTTTTTTGATAATACAGCCATATTTTTTTCCTTTCAATCGCAATCTGTAACTCGGGGTTTCCGGTTGTCTTGTCCTGCCATACAGTGCCCGTA
>DAITKX010000163.1:0-634 GCA_036835995.1 Bacillota bacterium
GATGCCATGCATCGGACAGCAGACGAGCCAGGTGCGGTAGAAAGCCGGAGAGAATCAAGACGAGCAGGATGACATCCGAGGTAATATGCTCGATTATGCCAATACGGCTCTGTTCCCTGGTGTATGCGGTGATTTTACTGAGCTTCGCTTGGTCGATAAAACCATCGAACCCCTCCGGAATGCGATTTCCCTTTTGCTCCAAATGCTTCCGGTTTAGGCTTTCCAGCCATACAACAAAGAAGCTCTGTAATACATATATCGATAAAAAAGCTGTTAAGAAAGAGTTTAATTGTATACCGTTCATATTCTATCCCATGATTATTAGTTATTTTTACTGGTATTTTCCGGCCTTATCCGTTTTGACGGGAAAGTTGGCACGTATATAACCCGGACCGGCAAAAATAAACTATGGGTAACTTGATGAAAAGTAAAAAAGGATTACTTTAATGTTCGTATAAACCCCTTTCCTGATAAAGGTTGCAAGGTAACAGGCTTTTTCCTATAAACCGTTCACATAAGGAGTGACACCATGAAAGATAAACGGTCTTTGCACTTGAAGGTGCAAGAGATGTGCGATTGCTTCGCAACTGCTGATCCCCTCAAGGAAATGGCGCTTCTGAAGAATGAGCCCGAT
>DAITKX010000163.1:644-913 GCA_036835995.1 Bacillota bacterium
GAGGCGGCCACAAAATGGATTGCTTTGGCGATCTTACATGGGATCGACAGTCACGCCAAAAAGATCTCCATATCCAAAGCAAAGGATGGACAGGTAAAGGTCCTTGCCAAGTACAAGACCTGCGAGCTTGCATCTCCCGGATCTGAAATCGGCGGTAAGGTCATTGAAACGATGAAACAGATCACCCACATTGAAGAAGAGAAGGGAAAGACCCCCCTGGCAGTCGGTATTCGGGACAGCAGCATCGAGCTCAAGGTCAAGGTCGAAAA
>DAITKX010000163.1:925-1637 GCA_036835995.1 Bacillota bacterium
CATCACTTTCAAGTTTCCCAAATAGACATACAATCTTCCCGAACAGCGCCCTCACCCGGCATCCCGAAGATAAAGAGCCCTCCCCAAAAGGAGGGCTCAAGCTTTCAGAAGAAAGAAATGCGCGGAATTCTTCCGGCTCTATGGCGTTGCGGGATGTATATGTCTCTCCGGGGTGGTCGGGGTAATAATTTCTACCGGATTTTCCGGTATAGTTCGCACGATCAGAGTATGGGCGAAAAGCTTCTTTGCAATATTCTGGACATCCTCGACGGTTACCGTTTTGACCTGTTCGAGATAGCGCTCGTCGTAGTCCCATCCCAATCCCAGGACTTCATTCACGGCGGCGTTCTGAGCCTGGGCGCCAAGGCTTTCCATCTCCATGTGGTGCATAGTCGCCAGCATATTCTTGCCCATCTCCAGTTCCTGCTGCGACACTGGTTGTTCGCTCATGCGCCGCAGGTTCTGTAAAATGATGTTCTGCACTTTTTCCATGTTGCCCATCGTGGTCTGAGTAATGACGCCAAAAAAACCCGCGTTAATACCGTAAGACGGAAAGGCGTGAACAAGATAAACCAGATCGAGGTCCCCGCCCCGCAAGGCGTCCTCCAGACGGCCCGTAGGATAGCCAATGCCTGATAGAATGGCGTCCAGAACATCCAGCGCCGGCCTCTCCTTGTCGCTTATATCGAGGCCGTCAGTGCCGATGAAAAGC
>DAITKX010000164.1:0-1589 GCA_036835995.1 Bacillota bacterium
CATACGCCCGAAGCAGCTTAGGCTCCTCATATTTCCATTCAAGCTCGTTCAGCACACGGTCCCGGCCGTAAGCTCCCATCTTTTCCCTCAGGCCAGGATCAGCCAGCAATTCCACAATCTTTTCCGCCATGTCTTTCGGGTCATTATGGGACGCATACAGGGATGCGTCCTGCGCGGAAAAGCGCCCTTCGGTCAGATCGAACTGCACGATTGGCTTGCCCAAGGCCATGTACTCCATGATTTTGTTCATGGTCGACTTGTCGTTCATGGGGTTGGCCACGTCCGGATTCACGCACACGTCCGCTGTATTGAGCGTTTCAAGCATTTCCAGATCCGACACCCGGCCCGTGAAGGTCACGTAATCGGCTATGCCGAGTTCGGCGGCCAAGGCTTTCATCTCCTCCAAAGAGGTCCCCCCGCCCACCAAGCCAAAGTGGATGTCCTCGCGCCCCATGTCCTTGACCAGGATGCGCACCGATTGCAGAAGAAGGTCGATCCCCTCCTGCTTACCCATGACACCGACGTAGCCCACCAGGTATTTCCGGCCCCTTTTCAGAGCCTCCACTGACGGAATGATCTGGAGACGGTCCAGCTTCGGTCCGCTGCGCACCACGAACACCCTCCGCGGGTCCATCCCGCCTCGCTCAATGGCGATGCGCTTGTAGGACTCATTGGTGGCGATGGAAACGTCCGCCGTCCAGAACGTCGCCCGTTCAAGCCAGACCATGAGTTTCCAGAACAGGTCGCGCCGACCGAACTTCGCCTCGTACAACTCCGGATTGATGTCGTGATGGTCGAACAGGAATTTGGTGCGGCAGAAAACCTTGAAGAATCCGCCGATCAGAAAAAGCAGATCCGGCGGGTTGCAGGCGTGGATCACATCGAAACCGCGCTCCCGGCGTACCTTCCAGGCCAGCCGGAACGTGTGCCACAGAGCAGCGCCGTACTCCAGGGCATAGCCCTTAGTGCCCTCAGCTTCCAAGGGCAGATCATAGCGATAGATATGGACGCCTTCGATTTCCTCGTAATGCTTTTCATACCCTTTGCCCGTGGGGCAGATGATGGAAACCGTATATCCAGCATCATGCAGGGTTGTCGCCTCCTGCCAGACACGCCGGTCAAAGGGGGAAGGCAGATTTTCTACAAGAATTAGTATGTATCTTTTCTTCACCAACTTACTTACTCCCTAAAAAATATACCGAAGGGAGGACAAACTTATACAATCCTGATTTTTCTAGCGTTTTGATTGCAAAATTGTAATTAGCATATAGGTATTGATAATAACTCATCGTAATATTTTCAACATGAGAAAAATGTGTCAACAAAATTGCCTCAAGCTCTTTTTCTGTATATCCAGCATGTGCACCGAATTCATTCTTAAATTTTCCATAAAATTTCATTTTTACATCTGAAATATTCCATTGTATTTTCTCTTTTATTGTACTACTTCCACCGAAATATCCTAATATCCTGGAGCGATTTGGAGTTCCTAAACATAACAATCCACCCGATTTAAGAACCCGTTTCATTTCGCTCAATGCACAATTATAATTTGAAATGTGCTCTAATGCATGATACGAGTAGACAAT